>CAJJCS010000003.1 GCA_905182755.1 Aequorivita sp. HC6-5 | reverse complement strand
GGCTAGTGGGTCTGAACATGCAGATAATATTGCACCTGCACTCTTTGGAGGTTTTACTTTAGTTAAAAGTGTAAACCCTCTGGAAATATTACAAATTCCATCTCCAGATAATTTATATGTTACTATTATCCATCCACAAATAGAAATAAAAACAGCTATTTCTAGGGCCATACTTCCAAAAAATGTGCCCCTTGAGGCTGCCATTAATCAGTGGGCAAATGTTGGTAGTTTTATTCATAGCTTACACACGAGTGATTACCCCTTAATGCAAAGGTCTTTACATGATGTTATTATAGAACCCCATAGAAGTAAACTAATACCGCATTACAATGAGATTAAACAGCAAACATTAAATGCTGGGGCTTTGGGAACAAATATTTCAGGTTCTGGACCTTCTATCTTTTCTTTATGCAAAGGAATTGAAAACGCTAACAAAGTAAGAGGTGTAATGACAAACATATATTCAAACACAGGTATTGAATTTGATGTTCACGTCTCAAAAATTAATACCCAGGGGGTTAAAGTTATATAGTGATTTTTAACAAGTAAGAAAAAGGGATATTTAATAAAAACAAAAAATGAAATACTACAGTTTAAATAGAAAAGCCGAAGAAGTATCTTTTAAAGATGCTGTTATTAAAGGATTGGCAGAAGATAAAGGACTGTATTTCCCTGAAAAAACAACACCTTTATCAAAATCATTTTTTGAGAACATAGATACCCTGTCTGATGTTGAGATTGCTTTTGAGGCTATAAAGCAGTTTGTAACACCAGAAATCCCCGAGGGTATTCTAAAAAAGATTATAGAAGAAACCCTGTCCTTTGATTTTCCTATTGTATCGCTGAGTAAAAACATATCAACCCTAGAGCTATTTCATGGTCCTACCATGGCATTTAAAGATGTTGGAGCGCGTTTTATGGCACGTTGTTTAGAGTATTTTAATAAGGGCAACACAAACAAAGTAACCGTATTGGTAGCAACCTCTGGAGATACAGGCGCAGCGGTAGCCAATGGTTTTCTAGGAGTTAAAGATGTTAATGTAGTGATACTATATCCTAGCAAAAAAGTAAGTGATATCCAAGAAAAGCAAATAACAAGCCTTGGGCAAAACATAAGCGCGCTGGAAGTGCAGGGTACCTTTGATGATTGTCAAGCCATGGTTAAAAATGCTTTTTTAGATAAAGATATTACCAAAAAAATACAATTAACCTCAGCAAACTCAATCAATGTGGCGCGTTGGTTGCCTCAAATGTTTTACTTTTTCTTTGCCTATAAAAAGCTGTACAAAACACATAAAGATATTGTCTTTTCTGTGCCAAGTGGAAATTTCGGTAATGTATGTGCTGGTATGATGGCGCAACAATTAGGGCTTCCTATTAAGCATTTCATTGCGGCTAATAACGATAATAATGTGGTGACAAAATATCTAAAAACACAACTATATACTCCAGTAAAATCTGTGCAAACCATAAGTAATGCTATGGATGTTGGAAATCCTAGCAACTTTATTAGAATTCAAGAAATCTATAAAAATAAATTTGACAGTTTACAAAAAAATCTATCTTCTTTTAGTTTTAACAATACACAAACAAGAAAAGCTATGTTAGAGATCTATACCAAGCACGGCTATGTGGCAGATCCACATGGAGCGGTTGGCTATTTAGGTTGTAAGGCATATTTAAAGAAAAATACAACAGCGCACTGTGTGTTTTTAGAAACAGCACATCCTACCAAGTTTCTAGATGTTGTTGAAGAAGTTGTTAAAACAAAACAGGCCTTACCAAAACAAATACAAGCTATCATAGAAAACAAAAAGGTAGCAACTACAATTTCAAGTTATAGTGATTTGAGAGCATTCTTGTTATTGTAAAAAAGAAGCTCAGGTATAAAAATATACTGTACTAAATTACATTTGTTGCTATTTTCAAGAGAAGTTAATTAACTAAATTAATTTATCTTCGTTGGGCATTTAAAAACCAATAGAGTTTACAAAATAGAACCCCTAGCCACATGAAAAAAAAGATTTCAATTATAGGTGGTGGACCCTCAGCTTTTTTGTTGGCTTGTTTTCTAGATTCCGAAAAATTCTCGGTGACTATCTATGAGAAAAATAAAACCTTTGGGCGTAAATTTTTAGTTGCTGGTAAGGGTGGATTTAATCTAACACACTCAGAATCTACTCAAGAACTTGTAAAGAGGTACACCCCTAATGGGTTTCTAGACAAGGTATTACAAAACTTCACAAATAACGATTTTAGAAATTGGCTAGAAACAATAGCAATACCTACATACATTGGAAGCAGTAAACGAGTCTATCCAAAACAAGGAATAAAACCCATTGAAGTTTTAAATGCTATTACTAAAAAGCTTAAGGAGAAAGGCGTTGTTGTAAAATATGAGCATACCTTCTCTGGCTGGGATAAAAGTAATGACCCAATAATTAATGACAAAGCAATTAAGGCAGATTACACTATATTTTGTTTGGGTGGAGCTAGTTGGAAGGTGACCGGTTCAGACGGGAAATGGCTAGATACATTTTCAGAAAAAGGAATTCAAACAAAGATATTTCAAGGGTCAAATTGTGGTTATAAAATTAATTGGGACAGCAGTTTTATAAAAAACCATGAAGGAACACCTCTTAAAAATATCGCTATTTCTTGTGATGCTAGATTGCAAAAAGGAGAAGCTGTTATTACCAAATTTGGGCTAGAGGGAAATGCCGTTTATGGCCTGAGTCCTCAAATTAGATCCCAACTGGCTGCAAATTTAAAAGCGGCAATATATATTGATTTTAAACCCTCGCTTTCTATAGAAAATCTATATACTAAGATGCAATTATCTAGTTATAAAAATACAACCCAAATCTTAAAGAAAGAACTAAAACTAAGCGCAGCACAAATAGATTTATTAAAAACCTATGTCTCCAAAGAGGAGTATTTAAACAAAGAAACATTAGCGCAAAAAATCAAGAACTTTCCTTTAGAGATAGTAAACACAGCATCTATTGACGAGTCAATATCTACCGTTGGGGGTATAGATTTAAGCGCAATTTCTCAAGATTTTGAGCTAAAAAAAATAGCAAATCAATTTTGTATTGGCGAAATGCTAGACTGGGACGCCCCAACGGGCGGCTACCTATTACAAGCATGTGCAAGCTCTGGGGTGTGGTTGGCAAAGTATTTGAATTACAGAAAATAAACGTATACCTTTAAATAAGATTTTTTTTTAAATTTGTTAAATATTGCTCTATAAAACATAAAGTAAAGACGCTAATCAAAATCAATACGTATGGGTAAATTGTTATATATTTTATTATTATTTACAATTAGTCATTCTTGTTTTAGTCAAACTCAAAAACAAGTAAGTGGTAAAAACGCTTTAATTATTTCGGGAGGTGGCACAAGGGCTTCTTGGGGGGCAGGTTTTGCTAAAGGTCTTGCGGAGTCAGGAAAGGAATATGAAATTATTGGAGGAACCAGCGCTGGAGCTTTGATTATGTCTTCTGTAGCACTTAATCAATTTGAAGAGCTTGAAACTTTATTTAACACAATCACAAACGATGATGTTTACAATGTTAACCCAATAAAATCTAATGGTAAAATTAAAACTCTTAAATCTATTTGGAGAACAATCTTTGGATACTCTTCTATAGGAGAATCAAAAAACCTGCGAAAACTTATAGAAAATATCTTTACAAAAAAGGACTATCAAGAACTTATAGAATTACAGAAAGAAATATTTTGCGTTGTTACAAATTTGAACAATTCTGAGGTTTCTATTAAAACAAACAAAAACACTACATATACAGATTTATTAGATTGGATTTGGGCCTCAGCCTCTGTTCCAGTTTTAATGGCTCCTGTTGAAAAAGATGGTCAAATATGGGCAGATGGTGGCCTGATAGACAACGTGCCAATAGATGAGGCAATTATTGAGGGCTCAAAACATATAGATATAATTGCGTTATTTGCTGAGGAACCTGCAAAATGGGAATACTCAGACAAGCTACATGATATTGTTGGAAGGACCTCAAAAATAGTTATTAGTTCAACCTTTAGAGATAATATTATTATAGGGCAACTTATGTCACAGCTAGAGGAGGGAACTGTGCTTAACATTCATTATATGTCTCGAGAAGATGCAGACTTCTTATCAAATCTTTATTCGTTTGATAACACGTTTTTATCTGAAGGATTTCAAAGAGGGTATGAGGCTTTTAAAAATGAAACTAGGGTGAAAAGATATTATATAATGGGTAGCAATTCTCAATTTGTAAAATTACCGAATTAATAAAAAAATTCAGACAGTACTAATCACAATACACTTAACTAGTGGCAATCTAAGACTAATGATAGTCACGATTATTAATTTTATGGTGTTTGTAACGTGACTTTTATTATTTATTTCACCTTTTAGTAGCTAAAAAACAATATATTTAGGTTGTTCAATAGTGTTCACGCAACAAAATAACAACTATCAAGATGACAAAATACATAACAATAGTAATTCTATTTATTTGTACCAGTATTGCATTTGGTCAAGAAAAGGAACAACTTGAAATAACAAAAAACCATGTTAGTATAGATCCTTTTTTACTGACTTTTGGAACCTTACAATTTCAATATGAGTATCAAATTGGCAAAAACATGAGTGTTGGAGGGTCTTTAGGCTATAAGTTTTCTTCAGGAATTTTTAAAGTACAAGGCATACAGAGCCCTACATTAAACACTGAAAACATTGACTTTACTGGTGTAAAAATAATGCCAGAATTTCGGTGGTATCTAAATAATGAGCAAGGTATTAACGGTTTTTATATTGGAAGCTATTATAGGTTTTTCTCGTATGGCACAAACATTAGCGGAACCTATGTAAACAACGAAACTTCAACAAACTTAATCGATCTTGATGTAGCAATTAATAGTCATGCAATAGGTTTTGAAGCTGGGTATAAAATTATGTTATTTAAGAAAAAAGCTTTTTATTTAGATTTTTTAATTGCTGGACCTGGCGTGAGTTTTAATAAAGTAAAGTTTACAGAAAACTTGGAAGTTGCAGATGGCTTTTACAGTACTCTAGGACAAGAGCTTTCTAAATATAGTATTCTAGAATCTTTAGATATAAATGACATTAATATTGATAAAAACAAGGGTTTTAATATTACTTTACCTGCATTTAGATATGGTATTAAAATAGGCTATTGCTTTTAAGAGAAGTACTCTATATCGTTTGATATAAAAAAGACATTCTTGATAGTTCAAAATTACTCTAAAATCTTGTTTTATTTTTTTCTGATGAAATTGTATAAATGCCCAAAACGTGCATTAAGTAGCTATGAGCGATGACAAAAATTGGATTTTGGTCAAGCACTTCCCTAGTAGCTGGTAATATGATAGGGTCAGGAGTTTTCCTGCTACCTGCATCATTGGCAGCATACGGTTCTATTAGCCTCTTGGGTTGGCTGTTTTCTTCTCTTGGGGCGCTACTTCTTGCAAAAGTATTTGGAAATCTGGGACGTATAGCACCCAATACCATAGGTGGCCCTTACGCCTACACTAGACTTGGTCTTGGAGAACTCCCTGGATTTTTAGTTGCTTGGGGATATTGGATCTCTATTTGGTGTACCAATGCGGCTATTGCCGTTGCTCTTGTTGGTTATTTAGAGGTGTTTTTCCCTGTTCTTGGCGAGAACAAATTTGCAGCAATTACTACAGGTTTAGGTGTTATATGGTTTTTTACTTGGATTAATTCTAAAGCTTTAAAAACAATAGCGCTGGTTCAAGTACTAACAACCATATTAAAGATTGTACCCATAACCCTTGTTGGGTTTTATTGGCATTCTTTACATCAATACAGATCATTTTTTTCCAATTAATATAAGTGGTAGCTCTAGCTTTTCTGCCATTACAATTACCACCACCTTAACTTTGTTTGCCTTTTTAGGAATGGAAAGTGCTACCATAGCAAGCAAACATACAAAAAATGCAGGTTCAACCATAAAAAAGGCTACCATGGCAGGCACGCTAATAACCATTGTGGTGTATATCATGAGCTCTATTGCTATTATGGGTATCATACCTCCAGATGTACTATCCCAATCTAACGCACCATTTGCAGATGCTGCTGGTTTGTTTTGGGGAGATTCGGCAAAGTACATTGTTGCAGCAGGTGCAGTAATTGCAACTCTTGGAGCACTTAATGGATGGATACTTATCCAAGGACAAATACCAATGGCTGCAGCTCAAGATACATTATTTCCAAAAATATTTGGAAAAACAAACACGCATGGTGCTCCAATTTCAGGAATCATACTATCCAGCATTTTAGCCTCTATTTTAATGGGACTCAATTATACAAAAGGACTTATTGAAGCTTTTACCTTTATGATGAAGCTCTCAACTCTTTCTGTACTAACCCCCTATTTGTTATCTACCATTAGTTTTCTTATTTTAGAGCGAAAGAAAGAAGGTGCTATTTCCCTGAGTAAAAAACTGCTGTCTTACACTACTATTTTATTTTGCGTTTGGGTAATTATAGGGTGCGGTATAGAAACTATTAGTTGGGGTGTTGTATTACTGGCAATAGGTGTACCTTTCTATATTAAAATTAAAAAAACAACCTAATACGTTATTATGGAAAAATTCTATATCAATCCAGACATTACTTGCGCCCAGACACTTCCCGCAACTTTTTACCGAAGTCAAGAAGTATTTGACGCCCTTAAAGAGCGTGTTTTTGAAAAAACATGGCAATGGGTTGGCGATGCAAATAACACCATACCACTTGTGGAGTCTGTATATCCGATCACTCTTTTAGAGAATTTTATAGCTGAGCCTATGATGCTAGTTAGAGATAAAGAAAATACTATTTCTTGCATCAGCAATGTATGTACTCACAGAGGTAATATAGTGGCGCACCATCCAGGAAAAATGAAGCAATTAACCTGCATGTATCACGGAAGACGTTTTGAGCTTGATGGCAGTTTTAAAAGTATGCCTGAGTTTGAAAAGGCAAAAGATTTCCCTAGACCATGTGATGGCTTACATCAATTTAAGCTTCATAACTGGTGTAGTCACTTATTTGTTGGTCTGGACCCTACCTTTGATTTTTCTCAGGTTATAGATATAATGAACCAGCGTGTTGGTTTTTTACCCTTAGGTGAGTTTAAACTTGACACAAGTGCTAATAAAGATTATATCATTAATTGCCATTGGGCGCTGTATTGTGACAATTACTTAGAAGGATTCCATATCCCTTTTGTACACGAAGACTTAAACAAAGCTTTAGATTACGGATCTTATAAGACAGAAATATATGAGCATTTTAATTTGCAAATAGGTTATTCTCAGGGAGGTGAAGAGGTTTTTGACTTGCCCGAAGGCCATCCAGATTATGGTAAAAACGTGGCTGCTTATTACTATTGGGTATTTCCTAACATGATGTTTAACTTTTATCCTTGGGGGCTTTCAATAAATATTGTAAAACCAATTCATTTAAATAAAACAAAAGTGTCTTTCATAACCTATGTTTATGATGAAAGTAAAATAAACACGGGGGCCGGCGCTTTACTTGATAAGGTAGAGCGTGAAGATGAGTTTGTTGTAGAAGGAGTCCATAAAGGCTTACAGTCTAAATTTTACACCTCAGGCCGTTTTTCTCCTACACGAGAAAAAGGAGTACATCATTTTCATGGCTTGCTTGCCAAATATCTAAACAATAATACACTATGAGAATAATTAAAATATGGGCAATTATAGGGATTGTAATGATGGGTCTCATCTCGTGTGGTGATGAGGCTATTGAACAAACCAACACAAATACCAATACCAATACCACAATAAATAAAATAATGGCGCTAGGGGCCTCCAGGGTTGAAGGTAACAGACCACAGCATGAGAGTTTTAGGTATGAAACTTGGAAGAATTTAATTGAAAATAATTGGACTTTTGATTTTATTGGCACCCAGAATGATCCTGGCTCCTACCCTGTAGTTGAAAATCTTAATTTTGATCCAGATCATCAAGCAAGAGGCGGTTGGACCTCTGGAGATATTTTAGACCAATTGGAGAATGACCTTGATCAAACCGGTGGTCCAGACATTGTACTGTTTAGTTCTCCTGGAGGAAATGATGGCTTACAAAATCTCCCCTATGATGAGGCTATTAGCAATATAAACCAGATTATAGATGTACTTCAAGAAGTTAACCCTAATGTTACACTAATTATAGAACAAATGGCTCCAGGACGCTCCAATATCATGACAGAGGAGCTTTTGTATTATTTCAACCAATTACAAGATGAAATATTAACTATCGTAGAAAATAAATCTACCGCTACCTCTCAGGTTATAGCTGTAGACATGTACTCGGGTTTTACAGATGCTATGCTTGCCGACGATGTGCATTACAATACAAAAGGAGCTATGTTTATAGCCCAACGCTATTATGAAGTTCTTACGCAGGTATTAGAACAAGAGTAACACAAAAACAATTAGTTTCTAAATATAGAAACACATTTAAATAAATAGACTATTGGCACAGTACACTACTTTAACAAAAAAAGATGTTGAAACTATTTTAACACCCTATGGCGTTGAGCAAATAACATCGTTTAAAATTTTAAGTGGTGGATCAGAAAACACAAACTATCAAGTACAGACAGATAGTGAAAAACTTGTGGTCACAATCTGTGAATTAAAGACAGAGAAAAATGCTACAGAACTTGCACAATTACTAGAGCATCTGGCCTATAACAATTTTGAAACCTCTACCCTTAAAAGAACACAAGACAATGAACTGCTTACCCTTTGGCAAGGGAAACCTGTTATGGTAAAAAGTTTTGTTGAAGGAACGATAATAGATCACTTGCCAAATCACTTAATAACATTAATAGGGTCTGAGCTTGGGAAACTTCATAAAATAGAAGCGCCAAATTATCTACAAAATCATGCTAATTTTGGAAAACAAGAATTTAGCAACATAAAAAAGTATGCAGCAAACTCATTGTTTGATACATGGTTAATGGATAATCTTGAGTACATACAACCCTTTATTAGCTCAAAATTGCCACAAAGACTTATTCATGCAGATGTGTTTAGTAACAATGTTATTGTGAATGAATTGCAGGACACTGTCGTTATTATGGATTTTGAAGAGGCCGTAAAATACTATAGCGTGTATGATATTGGCATGACTATTATAGGAATTTGTGGAGAAGGCAATACTATTAATTTTAAAAAAGTAAGGTCTCTTTTAAAAGGCTACCAAAAAGAGGTTACACTACTAGATATAGAAATTAATGCCCTGCAAGCCTTTACTGTGTATGCAGGATCTGCTATGACTTTTTGGAGACACTCTCATTTTAATTTTATAAAGCCAGACCCTGCTTTTTTTAACCATTACAAGGATTTACAAGTATTGACAGACTTTGTAAAGCATCAACCTGTAGATTGTTTTGTAAAACTAGCCCGTTAAAAAAATAGAGTAATGGAACTTAAAAGAGTAAGCTACAAACACAAAAACAATAAGGCTGCGTATTATCTAATTAATTACATTAGGCAAATAATACCTAGTTCATATTATCAAAAAAAGCTAGCGCAGAAATTAAATAGCAAAGAACAACTTAGTGGTATCCAAAAAAGGGTCGAGTACTACAACAAGTTATCAAATACCAAAAGCTTAAAAAGCCCTGCGCAATTGTCTGATATCAAAACAGTCCCGGGATCAAAAGTATATTTCTTTGATCTGTATCAATACAGCAGGTATTTTAATCAAAAACTAAAAGGATTATTTCTCTTTGGGGATATTGTAGAAGTCCCTAGCCAGCCAACCTTTGTAAAAAGCAGGCCTATACTTCATAACAATGCAAATGCGGTACTACTTAAATGGAATAAATTGAGGCACTTTATGTTTATAAAAAAGGAACAAAAAACCTTTCTAGAGAAAAAGAACATGCTAGTTAGCCGGGGTAAGGTTCATAAAACACAAGCACATAGAATTAAATTTATAGAAAAATATTTTAAGCATCCAATGTGTAATATTGGAAGGGTAAATACAAATGATTTAAATCCTCTTTGGAAAGTACCTAGGCTAACTATAGACCAGCAACTTGACTATAAATTTATTCTATGCCTTGAGGGAAATGATGTGGCAAGTAATTTAAAATGGGTAATGTCCTCCAGTCAATTGCGGTAATGCCTAAGCCAAAATATGAAACATGGTTTATGGAGGGTTTACTTTTGGCAGATGTCCATTATATTGTAATTAAAGATGATTATTCAGACCTTGAACAGCGGCTAAACTACTATATCAAAAATCAAGACAAAGCACTGCAAGTCATTGAAAATGCAAATGCATATGTACAGCAGTTTAAAGACACAGGAAAATGAAGCAATAATTTCACTACTTACATGAAAAAAGTATTTTGAGAAAACAAATCAAACACATTATCTATAGAAAACTTCTCTAAGACCATTAATGCTTAATTATATTGCCAAAAAAAACACACAAACAAATGTTAAGGATATGTATTGCATATGTATCTTTTTTATCTTTGCTAGGTATGGTTTTTTAAACACGGCTAAATTTTACAAATGAATAGAATACAACATATAGAACAAGAAATATCTGGGCTACGAGCACAACTAAAAACACATAAATTGTATGAGAATTTAAAAACCATAGAGGATATCAAGTTGTTTATGGAGAATCATGTGTTCGCGGTTTGGGATTTTATGTCGCTTTTAAAGAATCTTCAAATAAACATTACAACTGTAACCACACCCTGGACACCACCAAAAAACCCAACACTTATCAAGGTTTATCAATGAGATAGTTCATGGAGAGGAAAGTGATGTAAACGAGATGGGAGTTGCTAATAGTCATTTTGAAATGTATCTAGAAGCAATGCTTCAAACTGGTGCATCTACTACTAAAATTGACACCTTTATTAATCTTATCACCGATAGGAAATTCACTCTGGAAGATTCATTCAAAGAGATTAAGCTAGACCAAAGAGTCATAGATTTTGTTAGGTTTACATTTTCAGTTATTGAAACTAAAAAAACACACATGGTTGCCGCTGCCTTTACCTTTGGTAGAGAAGATGTAATTCCAGATATGTTTATGGAAATTTTAAAAAGTGCTGATTCAGAAAATAAATCGTACAATAAATTAAAATATTATTTGGAGCGCCACATTGAGTTAGACGGTGATCAGCATGGGCCCCTATCTCTGAAGATGATTTCAGAATTATGCAAAGATGATCAACAAAAATGGGATGAAACACTCACTAATAGCGAAGCAATCTCTAGAAAAAAGAATACATCTTTGGGATGCCATTAATGATATTATAACCGCTAAAAAACATCACTACAGCACTGTAAGTAATTAACAATCTAACATGCAAATTGTTATATAGAGTATCCTAATTTTTTTGATTAGGTTTTTATTGCCTAATTTAGGGGTTCATAGAAGTAACTTATTTTCATATTTAGCTTTAAAATAACTCAAGATGAATACCAAAAGAAACATAATGCCCTACATTTTTGATATGTTTCTTTCTGAGGAAACAAGAGCTAAGGCTGAAAAAATAATACTTAAACTGGCGCTGTTTAGTTTTTTTATTCATCTGGTAGTAATTATCTACTTGATAAAGTTTGATTTTTTAGCGCAACCCTTAAACTCAGAACTACTAACAAACCCCATATCTGCCGTTTATACTCCTTTTTCTTTCATTTTGATATATGAGGTATATCTACTTATATATTACTTGCCAAAGTCTTTCACAACCTATATAACGAAACAATACGAGATTATTACCCTTATAATTATTCGTAAATTATTTAAAGACCTATCTACTCTTGAGCTTTCTGCAAATTGGTTTGAAATAAAAGGGGATCTTCAGTTTACCTATGATTTATTGGCATCATTACTGTTATTTTACTTAATCTTTTTATTTCAAAAACAAGGGAGATTAAAAACAATTAAAGCCATTGGAGAAAACAATGTGATTCAACGGTTTGTAAAAAGAAAAAAATTAATCGCAATAATTCTAGTGCCTTTATTTTTTACCATGGCATTGTACACCCTTATTGATTGGTCTGCAGGGCTATCTATTTCAAGCAGTACAATACCTTCTTTTGAAAGCATCAATAATTTATTTTTTGATCAATTTTTTACGGTACTTATACTAGTGGATGTTGTACTGCTTTTAATCTCTTTCTTCTATACAGATCAATTCCATAAAATTATTAGAAATTCTGGTTTTGTTATCTCTACCATATTAATTAGAATGTCTTTTGGAGTAAGTGGCTTAATAAGTACTATCTTAATAGTTGTTGCAGTATTATTTGGATTGGCAATAATAGCCATACACAATAATTACGAGAAAAACCCCTTACCGAATTCTTTAAACAAACAAAAGGCGTCTTAAGGGCATATAAAAGTACACTTGTGATTAAGAAGATAATTGCTGCTAAAATCAAATGGATTACCGTTGATGGTAATAATTCTTGGCTTTGATGTACTTTAAAAACAAACACCACTTTAAAACAGTTAAAAAGATTTAATTAGTACATTGTAAAATCATATCTTAATTATAAAAAATGAAACAAAAATATACCTTCCTTATGTTATTGGTTTTTAGCATATTATTTAGCCTAGAAATCCAAGCCCAGTATACAGATTTTGAGCACGATGGTGATACAAGACAGTATATTTATTATGAGCCTGAAAACTTAAATCAGCAAATGCCATTAGTTATTGTAATGCATGGATATGGTGGTGATGCAAATAGTATTAGAAATTATTCTGAAATGAATCAATTTGCAGACCAATACGGTTTTGCAGTTTGTTACCCAAGGGGTACGGTAGACGATGGAGGAAATAGATTTTGGAATGTAGGCTATGCATTTCATCAAAATGAAACTGTAGATGATGTTGGGTATCTAACTCAACTGACACAATACCTGCAGCAAACCAACGGGTTAAACCCAGATTATACTTTTGCAACGGGTATGTCTAACGGCGGAGAGATGTGCTATATGCTTGCCTGCCAAGCGTATGATACTTTTAAAGCTGTTGCACCAGTAGCTGGTATGATATTACAAGATATTTTAGACCAGTGTGATGCTGCTCCTGGAATACCAATGTTTGAAATTCATGGATCACAAGATGGGGTAACTCCCCTTGCAGGAGATCCAGATAATAATGATGGATGGGGCTCCTACCCTAGTATTGCAGATACCATTGATTATTTTGTAGAAAAGAACGGCTGCACTACACTAGTAGAAGGTTCTGTGCCTGATACCGATACCTCTGATGGTAGCTTTATAGTAAGTGAAAAATATATATATGGTGTCAATCAAAATGAAGTTTGGTACTATAAAGTTGTAGGTGGAGGTCATGACTGGCCTGGTAGCGGCGGTAATATGGACATTGAGGCTGGAGAACAGGCTTGGCTCTTCTTTCAAAATTATATTGACAATAATATAGTTGTATTAGATCTAGACGCAGCTATCTCTGTAAATGTTCCAGAAACCAACTGTGGTGATACGATAATAACTCCATCTGTGAGTCTTACTAATTTTGGATTAAATAATATTACAGTTGCCCAAATGACATGGCAAATTAATGATGGTGATATACAAACAATCAACTTTAATGGCACCTTAACTCAAAATGAAACTCAAACCTTTACACTAGACCCAATTGATTTGACAGAGGGATCATACGTTTTCAACGCAGTACTTGTTTCTGTCAATGGTGTTATTGATCAAAATACTCAAAACAATAACGCGACAACATCTTTTGATATTGGTGGTAATGGTAATGAATATATAACACAGCAAGTCACTTTAGAATTATTGACTGATAATTGGGCAGAAGAAACTTCTTGGGAGTTTAGAGAAATTGGAGGTGCTGTTTTATATTCTGATAGTTACAACCAATCAGATGATAACACAACATTTATAGAAGCCTTTGGGGTTGTGCCAGACAATTGTTATGAGTTTGAAATTTTTGATTCTTACGGAGACGGTATTTGCTGTGAATTCGGAGATGGATTTTATAGCTTAACTGCAGACAATGGAGATATTGTAATTGATGGAGGTGAATTTGAAGGTAGTGAGATAACAGAGATAAGTATTGGTGAAGAACTGTCTACTAGTGATGCTTTCTTAAGTACTATTTCCTTATATCCAAATCCTGCAAACAACGAAATTACACTGAGCATTGGAAATACAAATGATATTTCTTCATACCGCGTTTATAATACTTTTGGACAATTATTACAAGAAGGGACCCTTCAGGCAAATAAAGAAGTAATCTCTGTTTCACAATATACTGTTGGAATATATTTTATTGTAGTAAACAATACAGCTACAAGTGTTGAGACTACTTTAAGGTTTATTAAAGAATAATAAATGAAAAGAAAACAGTATGAGGTTCGTTGTAAATATTATTATGCAGGATTACCTTAGTTGAGGACAATAAAATTGTTGTGAGGGATAAAGAAAGATCTACAGCAAACATATCCCTGATGCTATTATAAGTAGTGCAGAAAATGGATTGGAGGCAATAGAGCTGTTGTCAAAAATAGAGGGGCCTGAACACCTACCATGTTTTATAATACTTGATATAAACATGCCAATAATGAATGGCATAGAATTTCTTGAAATTATAAAGAAAGATGATACATTAAAACAAATACCAGTTGTTGTGCACACTACAAGTTCAAATATTGAAGATTACAAAACATTAAAATCAATAGGGATAAGTGGTTACTATGTAAAACATATTGATTTCTCAATATATAAAAGCAATCTAATTACAATTGCAGATTATTGGAACAACTCTTATCGAAACAAATCATGAAAGGATTTATTTTTACTAATTTTCTAGATTTTGTGGAAACATCTAATAGCCTTGAAATGGTGGATGAAATGATAGAAGAGTGTGACTTAGCCTCAGAAGGTGTTTATTCTGCCTTTAATAGTTATGAGTTTGATGAACTTGTAACGCTTTTAACATACGTTTCAAAAAAGACAGGCATTGCACCTCAAGTTTTATTAGAAGCCTTTGGTAGGTTTGTATTTCCATACCTCATAGGAAAACATTCTTACATAATCGAAAAATATTCAAAACCCTTAGATTTATTAGCTGGTATTGAAAGTCATATTCATATCGAAGTTAAAAAACTATATGAAGATGCTGAGTTGCCTACATTTTCTGTTGTAGAACAAACAAAGAACACATTAACGTTAATATATACTTCCTCTAGAGGCCTTACCTATTTTGCTATTGGCCTTATGAAGAGAAACTTTAGATTTTTTCAAGGTAAAAGGTAAAGTGACTATGGAGGAAAATTATAATAACGATGGTAGTATTAAATTTCATATAGAAATATTGAGTTAATCCAAAAGCTATTATATAATAATTTCCTGTAGCTTTATGTTTTGCTAATTTGCCTCATTTATTAATTTTACATTCTTATAACCCACCTGTATTGTGTTAAGTAAAAAAATTGAAATTCTAACAAGAGCGCTTCAAAGAGAGAGAAAAGCTAAAGAAATTGCTGAGGGTATTATTGAAAATAGGCTCAGGGAACTCTACGATAGCAACCAAAGTCTTACACAAGACATTATACAAAAAGAAGAATTTCAAAAAAACCTTATTGATAATTTAGTGGATGCATTGATTGTGTTTGATTTTGATATGAACATATTAAAAATAAACAAAGAGGCATTAAAATTAATAGGGATTGACAAAAAAGACGCGCCAAGTAGTATAAATGATTTTAAAGGTAGCTATCTAAAAAAATTAAAAAAGCTTTTTACGTTTAATTCATATTCTCCTGAGAATAAAACGAAAGAATTTTTATTTGACTTTATTAATAGAAAAAGAGAAAGAAAATTTGTGAACATTAAGGCTAGTGTTCTTAGAAATTCTGATAATCAGGCCTATGCCTATCAAACTATCATTAGAGATATCACTAAACAACATCTTTGTAGAACAAAAATTAAAAGAACAACAAGAAATAATAGTCACCGAAAGTTTAATCTTAAAAAAACTTTTAGAAAATCCAAATATTTTTGAAAATGGCAACAATATTGTAAATATTATCTCAGATTATTTGGGCACCGATGATTGTGTTTTCTATGCTGTTATAGAAAAAAAGTTAATTCAAATAGCTGCAACAAATCAAAAGCTAGACAATCAAAACAATATAGAAAATGCATTACAAATAAATTTTGGAGAGGGTGTTGTAGGTAAAGTGGCTCAAAACAAAAAAGGAATTATAGTCAACAATACTAGTAAAAACATAGATTATATTGTTGATGATCAAAATAGACTTTCAGAAATAACAGTTCCTATTTTGTTGGACAATGAGTTAATTGCCATTATAGACGCAGAACATCCAGACAAAAACTTTTTCAAAAAAACACAGCTAGACTTCTTATCCCAAATCTCCTCTCTTATTAGTGTTACCCTCAAAAAAAACATCGTCGAACTTGAAAAATCTAATAAAGAAATAGAGCTGGATATAACTAGAAATAGATTACAACTTATTTTTGAAAGCTCCTCAGATGCAAAGGCTATAGAATCAATAGAGGGTTATATAGAACAAGTAAGTAATGCTTTTTTAGAGATGTTTAAAATACCCGTAGAAAACATTTCTAATATTATAGGAACAGATTGTGATTCTGCACGTAACATGCTAAAAACCATGTTTGTGGAGGAAAATATTTTTTCTAAAAGAATACAAGAAATTACAAAAGGTGGAAAAACCGTTATAGATGAAATGTTAGAGTTAAAAGATGGCAGAATTTTATCTCGTGACTATAATCCAATTTTTAAAGATGGCAAACCTATAGCACATCTTTGGACCTATAAAGATGTTACTTTAACTGTAAACTATGACAAAAGCTTAGAGTTTCAAAGCAAAAAGTACAAAAGCATTATAGAAAACATGAATTTGGGCCTTATGGAGGTTGATAATAATGAAATTATATTAAATGTAAATAATGCCTTTGTAAAAATGTGTGGGTATAGCCCTGAAGAACTTATTGGATTTAAAGCCAGAGAAATCCTCTTGGACGGGAAAAAACAGGAGTACATGCAACAAAAAGTAAAATCAAGACAAGAAGGACAAAACGACTTGTATGAGATGGAAATACAAACCAAAACCGGAGAAACAAAATACTGGCTTATTAGTGGTGGACCCAACACCAATATTAATGGAGAGATAATTGGATCTATTGGGATACATCTAGATATTACAGAATTAAAAATGTTAAATATAAAGGCAGATTCATTGATTAATGATTTAACAGTAAGAAATGAAGAGCTTTCTCACTATGCCCATATAGTATCACATGATTTAAAAACTCCTCTAAGAACAATCTCAACTTGTATTAATTGGCTTTTAGAGGACAATACAGAGACTTTAGACAAAGAGAGTCAAGGATATATAGATACCGTTGAAGAGGCTATTAAGGATATGGACAAGCTTATCTCGAGCACATTACAATACACAGAGATAAGAACTTCCAGAAAAGTAGCAACAGAACAACTACCACTTCAAACTGTGGTTGATTCTATTATTAGTTTTTTAACTAAAAACGAAAAAAGTGATTTTAATTTCAATGTGGTAAAACCATTACCCGTTATTAATTTAACAGAAGTAAAGGCAAGACAGGTATTTCAAAACCTCATTGAAAACGCATATAAATACCGAGATCAAACCAAAAAAGGATTTGTTAATATAGACTGGAAGGAAGACAACGGGTTCTACCAGTTTTCTATCCAAGACAATGGAATAGGGATTGACCAAGAGCACTATGATTTGGTTTTTGAAGCCTTTAAAAAACTAAACAACCGAACAGACTCCAGTGGTATTGGACTATTTATTATTAAAAAAATAATTACCTCTGGTGGAGGTAAGATATGGATAGAGTCTGAAAAAGCAGTAGGTACTACATTTTTCTTCACCATACCTAAGTAACATGAATTGATGCAAAAAAGCATCAAAAAATATAATTAAAACTACACCTCTCTTTTTAGTACCAAAGGGCTCGGTTTTAAATGTATGATACCAACAAGGTTTAAAAACTGCATGATTTTATAGGTAACATCAATCTCATGCCAGCGCACACCTCCAAAATTAGGACTACTGCTATGTTTGTGATGATTGTTGTGATACCCCTCACCCATCATTAAAAAATCAAATTTAAATAGGTTTTTAGAAGTATCTTTTGATTTGAAATTTACATATCCAAAAATATGGGCATACCAGTTAATGATAACACCATGTATTGGAGCCATCAATAAAACAACTGGAAATAACAACCATTGCCAAAAAGAAGTGGTGTACACAAAAAAGAATGAGAAGTAGGCAATACTCCAAGCCAAACGAGAAACCCAAGAGCTTGCAAAATCATCAAAACGTTTCCACTGCGGAACGTTTTTGGTAAATTTTGGAGCTACTTCTATTTGCTGTTTGTTAATTTGATAGTAAATATTTTTAGTTTTCCACATCATAGAAAATATATTTAAATCATATTTTGGTGAGTGTGGATCTTTTTCTGTGTCTGCATATGCATGATGCATCCTGTGCATTACCCCATATCCATAAGCGCTCAAGTAATTTGAGCCTTGAAAAACCCATGTTAAAATAAAGGTGATACGCTCAACAGTTTTAGACATGGTGTAGGTTTGATGTGCAGCATATCTGTGAAGAAAAAACGTTTGAAAAAAAAGACCGCCGTACCAAAGCACGATAATAAACAATAGTATGATCATAAGAATAATTATACTACAAAAATAAAGGTAGTAGCAGCAGTAAACAATGAACCTAAATCAATAAATACGTTTTCTTATTCGGCTTAGCGCCTGAGGAGTTACACCAATATAAGAACTTATATATTTTAGAGGTATAACACTTAAAAGTTCTGGACGCTCTTCAAATAAAGAAACATAGTGCTGCTCTGCCGTTAAATTCAGTAAAGATTGCTCTCTTTTAGATTTTATTAAAAACAAACGCTCAGCAGTTAACCTACCTATTAAATTACCAAACTGCGTGTGCTGGTATACCGCTTGCAGATCATGTATAAGAAATACTATACATGTGAGTATCCGTAGAGGGTTTCCAGCTCATACAATGAAGCCCTTCGAGTTAAAAAAGAGTCGTAGGCGCTTATAAATTGGTTTTTGAAACTAAAGCCAAAAGTCACTTCTTTTTCTTTTAACTCTTTAGGTATATAGAGTCTAACCAGACCTTTATCTATAAAAGAAATATGATTTTCAACGGCTCCGTATTTTAAAAAAATAGTGCGTTTTTTAAAAACTCTAAGTACAAGTTTAGAAGAGAAATACTCCCAATCTGAATCTGAAATAACAGAGATTTCTTCAATATGTTGTCTTATAAACTCCATGTATAATTTATTGGATTTTAATTAATTGTTTTTTTACAAGAAATAGTAAACAATTAACTAGGGCAGCCATTTCTTCTCAAAATTTGGCGCTCGTTTTTCTAAAAAGGCATCTCTTCCTTCTTTAGCCTCATCTGTCATGTAAGCCAGACGCGTTGCTTCTCCAGCAAATACTTGCTGACCCACCATACCATCATCTGTTAAATTCATCGCAAATTTCAACATTTTTATAGACGTTGGAGACTTACCTAAAACTTCTTGAGCCCAATCAAAGGCTGTTTGTTCTAATAAATCATGAGGTACCACAGCGTTAACCATGCCCATTTCAAAGGCTTCTTGCGCAGTATAGTTTCTTCCTAAAAAGAAAATTTCTCTTGCTCTTTTTTGACCCACCATTTTGGCTAGATAAGCGCTACCATAGCCCCCATCAAAGCTTGTTACATCTGCATCTGTTTGTTTAAAAATAGCATGCTCTTTACTTGCCAAGGTCATGTCACACACAACGTGCAGGGAGTGACCTCCACCAACAGCCCAACCCGGGACAACACAAATAACCGCTTTTGGCATGAAACGTATCATACGCTGAGCATCTAAAATATTTAATCTATGGTACCCATCATCTCCAACATAGCCCTTTTCACCCCTAGCCTTTTGGTCTCCACCACTACAAAAGCTCCAAACCCCATCTTTACTAGAGGGACCCTCCCCAGATAACAAAACCACCCCAATGCTAGTATCTTCTTGGGCATCATGTAGCGCGTCAAGTAATTCAGAAGTGGTTTTTGGTCTAAAAGCATTTCTGACCTCTGGCCTATTAAATGCAATACGGGCCACGTTATTAGACTTTTTATAAGTAATATCTGAGTATTCTTTTACGGTTTTCCAGTTGGGTATCATAAGTGATTTGTATTTTAGCTCAAATATAACAATTAGCAATGTGAACCAATATGCTTTAATTTCAAATTATGAAAAACCTATTTACAATCATCGCGATACTTTTTAGTGTTAGCATGTCCTTTTCACAAAATGATTTTGAAACAAGGTATTATACCATTAATCGGCCCTAACTACCTTGGTAGTGCCACCCAGTATTGGGTCTGTTATGGATGAAATGCCTGATAAAATTAATAGCTCCTTTACCCTTGGAGAAGCTCCAAGTTATCAAAACACTTTAAATACAAATGCAATAAGCACAAGTAATTACTGGCAAGCCTGTAGATATTGCTATGGCAATGGCTAGTAATACCATTGCATATAATAACTCACAGTTTGATACCTCAAGACTAAAAGAGAAACAATTTGGATTTTCTATCCAAGGTAACGGCGGAAATACAAGTTTTGAATTTAGCGATGGCCAAACCAGGGTGCGCAATGATGTGTATAAAGAGCAAGGAATGCCATTTTTACAAAATAGATACCAAAGGCCTTATTATAGAACGAATCCTTTTAGGGTAAATAGAGGTGTTTATTATGGAAATTAATGGTTCTTACACCATTTGATCTATCAGCTCTATGCCGTCTGGATTGATTGCTATTTGCTTGTCTTTGTAGAGTGTGCCAATGGCTTTTTTAAAGCTCTTTTTACTCATCCCTAACTCATTTTTAATGGCCTGTGGGTCAGACTTATCATGAAGTGGCATAAAACCTCCAGCTGCCTTAAGTTCATCTAATATAAAATTGGCGTTAGGCTCTATACTTCTATATCCTGGAGATTGTAATACTACATCTATTTTATTGTCTTCTCGTACGCTTTTCACAAAAGCTTTCATGGTATCTCCAGTACGAATGTCTTCGAAAATATCATTAATAAAGATAAGGCCCTTGTGTTTACCATTAACAATAACGTTGGCGCCAAGGTCTGTAATATGAGTTACCATAATGGCAATCTCATCAAATTTTTCTAGCGTTACAGTCATCGTTGTTTAAATATTTATTTGTTTTACTAGAACCCACCAACCTGCTAGTTTGCTCATCCATAGACAAATAAACAATATACCAGTTACCTACCTTCATAGGCCTTGCTTGTTCTTTAAAAGGGACAAATAATTGTTTCTGTACACCCCAATCCATAAAGGCTCCAAACTCATTTACATCACTACAATGCAGGTACCCAAAATCATTAAGATGTACATGAGGGGTTAAGGTAGTTGCAACTGGGCGCTCTTCATAATCAAGGTATACAAACACCTTTAGCATATCGCCAATGTTGAAATTCTCTGGTTTGTATCTATGTGGTAGTAAAACTACATTTTCTTCTGTATCACCTAAATACAAGCCGGGATCTGTCTCCCTTAAAATCTCTAATGTATTGTATTCTCCTAATCGTATCATAGCGGCAAAGGTACACTTTTCATCCATCAAAAAAATAATAACTAGTCTAATAAACTAGGTGCCCATTGGTTACAAAAAAGCAAACAAAAAGCTATTTTATATAGTCAAAATAAGACAACAGTACAGTGTCATTAATATCTGAGGGAGTGAAAATCTCTAAAATTTGTGGGGTGTCAGAGTTTCAAAAAAGGTTGCAAGTTGCGCCATTAAAGAAGGCATGTCATTGGCGCTTTGGTACCCAAAACCATGCATTTCACTTAGCTGCTTGGCAGTTAGTTGATGCTTGGTTTCAAAAAACGTACTGAAAGAGGGAACCTCTTTAGCGTCTGGCAGAATCCTGAAGATACCTCCACCACTATTGTTTATGATAATAATTTTAAAATCACTAGCAATATATTGGTTCCAAAGTGCATTGCTATCATAAAAGAAACTCAAATCCCCGGTTATAAAAACCGTTGGTGTTTTACACACGTGCGCCGCACCAATAGCAGTAGATGTGCTGCCATCTATACCGCTGGTTCCTCTATTACAAAAGATAGTATGTGAGGGGTTCATTTCAAATAATTGCCCGTAGCGTATGGTTGAACTATTACTTAATTGTAATTGTATATTATTAGGTAGCGTTTTAAAGAGTTGAGAGAAAACCAAAAAGTCTGAAAATGGAATCTCATTAAGATACAGATCGTGTTTTTGTAATCTTTGGTTTTTAACTCTTAACCAATCCTGTTGGTAGGTACTAATGGTTTTTTGGGTAAGGGATAAAAATTCTTTAAAAAAGTGATTTGGAGAACAAGGCACATGCTTTGTCAAACAAAAATAAGTGTCAAATGCTTTTTTTGAATCTATATGATAATGAACCATTGGCGGGTAATCCCTTAAAAGCTTCTTTATCTTTTTTGATACCACCATACCACCAAAAGTGATTAAAACCTCGGGCTGTAGCGCTTTAAAGTCACTATCATCCAAAGGAGCTATTAATTGATCTATAGCGGGGAAAAAGTTAGGGTGATGCACATTAGAGGTGGTCTCTGTTAACACAACTACGCTAGAGTTTTCTGCTAATTGACTGATTACCTCAACTTCCAGGCTATTTGGAGCCAACACACCAGTTAAAATCATTTTTTTTGAAGATGCATTCCAATGGCTTGCAATTTCAGAAATAAGTGCGGGACTAGCAGTGTCTTGAATCTCAACAATTTCTTGGCACTCAGGAAAAACGCTAGGTGTTTTTACAGTATCGTATAAAGGCTCAGAAAAAGGCAAATTAATATGTACAGGGCCTCTTTGATTAATGGCAATAGAAAGCGCTGTATGTATTTGGTCTTCATTATAACTTTGATGTGTATCTCCCTCTTTACAAGCGCCGTTAAATAATATATGATTGGCAAAGACATTTTCTTGTTTAATGGTCTGGCCATCTCCAATTTCAAGTAAATGAGCAGGACGATCTGCAGAAAGAATTACTAAAGGCACATCACTGTAATACGCCTCTGCAATGGCTGGATAATAATTAAGTAATGCAGAGCCAGAGGTACACACCAATGCTACAGGACGCTGTAATTGCTGTGCTAGCCCTAATGCAAAAAATGCTGCACACCGCTCGTCTACAATCGAAAAATTTGTGAAAGACTCGTTACCTGTAAATCCTATGGTAAGGGCTGCATTTCTGGATCCAGGAGAAATAACGATATGATCAATACCTTTGTCTAAGCAGAGTTTTGTTACGGTTTGAGAGAGTATTTTACTAGAAAATTGCATCTAAGCAAAGATAGTGATACCAATATAATTATGGCAACATTGAGCCAAGTACTGATAGCATTGTGGCCATTTTATTTTTAGTTTCCTGCCACTCATCCTGTGGCATAGAATCTAGGGTAATACCTCCACCTACATATAGCGTTGCCATTGTGGGGCTTATCTTCATACATCGCAGGTTAACATACAATTGGGCTGTATTATTTTGAAGGTCTAAGGGGCCTAAAAAACCTGTGTAAAACTCACGATTATAACCTTCAAGTTCTTGTATAATAGCAAATGCAGCATCCCTGGGCGATCCACAAACAGCAGGTGTTGGGTGTAACACATTGGCTATTTGAGCTAGAGATGTTTCTTTTTTATCAAAGGCTCCCTTGATCTGAGTTTTTATATGGTATAAAGATCCTGCTTTATGAGTCTTTGGAGAAGACACCTCTAATGTGGTAGTGATTTTTTTAAGATTTGTAGTGATAGCCTTGGTTACTAATTGTTGTTCAAAGGTCTCTTTTGAGCCCCAATCAGGGGTGGTATCACCAGTTACTTTTTGTGTTCCAGCCAAAGCCATTGTTGAAAAATTAGCGCCTTCACTCATCAGTAATACCTCTGGAGAGACGCCGCACCAAATACCTGTCTTTGGGTGATACCAAACATATCTAAAGGCCGCAGTATCCATTGAGATAATACGCCTTATTAATTCACTTAAATCAAAACCAGTTAGAGGAATTTCTTTTTTTCTAGTGGCTACTACTTTTTCAACTGTTTTGTTTTTTATGTTGTCTAAGATTTCAGACACATATGCAAGGTGTTTTTCTTTGTCTGAGGTAAGTTCTTGACAAAAGGGAGTATCTGTATTTAAAACAGTAGGCATAGATACCTCTAGGGTTATTTTTTCTGAAAATGCCTCAGGGATACAAAAGGAAGCCTTTTTATCATCAAAAGGAGCAAAAACAAAGCCGGTATTGTTAAAACCTTTAGCACTATAATAGGTAGCATCTTGCTGTAACAGCACATTTACTTTGGTATGCTCAGGGGCAGCGTAGATTACAAATGGAAGCTGTTGCTCCCAGTGTGAATTTATTTTTTGAAGTAGGGCCGTAAAATCCATTAATTACTTAACCAGGGTTAAGGTCGTTAATTTCACTAATGAGATTAATTCTTTGTCCTGGTTTTCAATCCTAATTTGCCAAAGTTGAGTAGTTCTACCTTTGTGGACTATACTTGCATGGGCATATACAAAACCATCTCGAATACTTTTAACATGATTGGCTGAAATTTCAATACCACGAATACTTACATTTTTATTTTGCAGAAAAATATAAGCGCCTGCACTACCAACACTCTCTGCTAGGGCAACAGAGGCGCCTCCATGCAATACTCCATCTGGTTGATGTACTCTAGAATTCACTGGCATTCTTGCTGTGATGGTATCTTGAGTAACATCTACAAACTCAATATTCAAGGTTTCCATTAATGTGTTTTTACACATCTGTGCACAGCTTGCTAAAATTTCGTCTTTAGATAGTTTCATATGCTTGTCTTACATTTGTAAAGTTACAAAACAGACTTTACATAATGGGATTAGAAAAACAAGTTTCTTACAAAACAACCAACACATACCAAACTCTTAACTCTTATAACAATACAACCAAAAATGTATGGATTGTATTTCATGGCCTGGGCTTTTTGAGTCGTTACTTTTTGCGTCATTTTGAAATACTAGATCCTACAGAAAATTATATCATTTGCCCACAAGCGCCTTCAAAGTTTTATTTAGGAGAGGACTTTAAACACGTGGGCGCCTGCTGGCTTACAAAAGAAGATACTGTATTAGAGACTAGCAATGTATTAAGGTATATTGATGAAGTATTTGCTGCAGAAAACATACACCCCAAAACAAACCTAATTGTTTTAGGCTACTCACAAGGAGTCTCTATAGCAACCCGTTGGTTGGCCTCTAGAAAAATATCTTGTAAAAAACTTATTCTGCACAGTGGCGGAATCCCTAAAGAATTAACCCCGAAAGATTTTAGTCATCTAGATAGCACCACGCAAACAACCTATCTATATGGAGATAAAGATCAATATATCACCCAGACCAGAAAAACAGAAGAAACACGTAAAGCAACAGCCCTTTTTGGTCCTAACCTTACCTCCTTGGTTTTTGATGGAATCCATGAAGTTCATGGACCATCTATACTAGATATTGCTAGTAATTAAGTATTCAAGTTTTTAACTTCAATACTATAGGTATATAACTACAAAAAATCCCGCAACGAAGTATCGTTGCGGGATTTATATATACTAGAGTTGTATTATTTTACTTCCTCAAAGTCTACATCTTCAACATCTGCACTTTGGTCATCTGCTGCTGGATCTGCAGCTGGCTCTGCGCCTGCTTGCCCATCTGCTTGTGCTTTGTACATTTCTTCGCTAGCTACTTTCCAAGCTTCATTGATTTTATCTAGCGCTGGCTGGATTGTTTCAAGGTCTCTTGTCTCGTAAGCTTTCTTAAGGTCTTCTAAAGCATCTTGAATTGGCTTTTTCTTATCATCAGATAATTTTTCTCCAAATTCTGTTAATTGCTTTTCTGTCTGGAAGATCATACCATCTGCTTCATTGATTTTGTCTGCCGTTTCTTTAGCAATCTTATCTGCATCTGCATTGGCTTCAGCCTCTTGCTTCATCTTTTGGATTTCCTCTTCTGTAAGTCCTGAAGAAGCTTCGATTCTAATATCTTGCTTTTTGTTGGTAGCTTTATCTTCAGCACTTACCTTGATAATACCATTGGCATCAATATCAAAGGTTACTTCAATTTGAGGAACTCCACGCTGTGCTGGTGGAATATCACTTAAATGAAAACGACCAATTGTCTTGTTGTCATTTGCCATTGGGCGCTCTCCTTGAAGCACATGAATCTCTACTGATGGCTGATTGTCTGCCGCTGTTGAGAATACTTGACTCTTCTTTGTAGGAATCGTAGTGTTTGCCTCAATAAGCTTTGTCATTACACTTCCCATGGTTTCAATACCTAGAGAAAGTGGTGTTACATCTAAAAGTAAAACATCTTTTACATCTCCTGTTAACACTCCACCTTGAATAGCGGCACCTACGGCTACTACCTCATCTGGATTTACTCCTTTGTTTGGCGCTTTACCAAAGAACTTCTCTACTGCTTGTTGTACTGCAGGAATACGTGTTGATCCTCCTACTAAAATTACCTCATCAATATCACTGTTGCTTAGTCCAGCTGCTTTCATAGCTGTTTGGCAAGGCTCAATAGTTCTTTTTACTAAATCATCAATTAACTGCTCAAACTTAGCAAGTGTTAGTGTTTTAACCAAGTGCTTTGGTCCACTAGCTGTTGCTGTTACGTAAGGCAGGTTTATTTCTGTTTGTGCAGAAGAAGATAATTCAATCTTCGCTTTCTCTGCAGCTTCCTTTAAACGTTGTAATGCCATTGGGTCTGTACGAAGATCCATGTCATTTTCTGATTGAAATTCATCTGCTAGCCAGCTAATGATTTTTTGATCAACATCATCACCACCAAGGTGCGTGTCACCATCTGTTGCTAATACCTCAAATACACCATCTCCTAATTCAAGGATAGATACATCATGAGTACCACCACCAAAATCAAATACTACAATTTTTTGGTCTGTGCTTTTCTTATCAAGACCATATGCTAATGCAGCCGCTGTTGGCTCATTAATAATACGTTCTACTTTTAATCCAGCAATCTCACCAGCTTCTTTAGTGGCTTGACGTTGGCTATCATTAAAGTAAGCAGGTACCGTAATTACAGCACGTGTTACGTCTTGGCCTAAGTAATCTTCGGCTGTTTTTTTCATTTTCTGCAATATCATTGCACTTAATTCTTGCGGTGTGTACAAACGACCATCAATATCAACACGCGGTGTATCGTTATCTCCTTTTTTTACAGTAAATGCAGCACGTCTTAGCTTCAACAGAAGATTCACTGTACTTATTTCCCATAAAACGTTTTATAGAAGATATGGTTTTAGTAGGGTTTGTTACTGCCTGTCTTTTGGCAGGATCTCCTACTTTAATTTCACCACCTTCTACAAAAGCAATTACAGATGGTGTTGTTCTTTTTCCTTCAGCGTTTGGGATTACCGTTGGTTCGCTACCTTCCATTACAGATACGCAAGAGTTGGTTGTCCCTAAGTCTATTCCAATTATTTTACTCATAACTTATAAATATGTATTTTAAAATTCAGTTTAATTATCTAAAGGAAAATATTCCTAAAGACACTATCCATAAGTCAATGATTGTGCCACCGAAAACAGACTGACATGGTGGCAGATACAAACTTATTTATTTGTTTTTTAATTCCAACAACTCTCCCCATTGCGTGGTGTAGCGGTTGCTACGGTCTTTTTTGACAAGCTCCCACTGCGCTACTCTAGTACCCACCAGTGCAGATCCTACTGTGGCCTTACCAAACTTATGGTTTAGTGCATCTATCACATTCATTAAACGTTTATCATATAAGGCAGGGCTTTGAAACAAGTTACCTTGTACATACTGCTGAGGTATCAATCCTGTAAGGTTAACCCCAACCTTTTTATAACGGTAGCCTGGGGTGTATATACGCTGTAATGCTTTGCGTGCGTGTTGTGTTAAGATAAAGGTGTTGTTTGTAGGTACAGGTATGGTAATGGTGCAACTGTTACTGTACTGTTTATCAGCATTACTATATCTATTTGTAGTTACATATACTTGAATATAGGTTGCACAAGATTTTTGAGCTCGTAACACCTCAGCCACTTCACTTATATAATACGCACAGGCCTCTTCTATACGCGGTAAATCTTCTAGTTTTTTTCCGAAAGATTTGGAAGTCCCAATTGCCTTTTTACTCTTTGGCATGGTCTGAAACTCAATACAAGACTCCCCTCTTAGCTCTCTCCATAGGCGCTCTCCAACCACAGTCATTTCTTTTCTCACCCAAGCCAAAGGAAGTTGCGTAAACTCATAGGCTGTAAATACTCCTATGTTTTTAAGACGCGCCTGGTGTTTTTTACCCAAACCCCAAACATCTTTAGTTTGGGCCCATTTAAGTGCTTTAATTCGTTTTTCATCTGTGTCAATAACACATACGTAATCAAACTTTTCTACCTTTTTTGAAATCTTATTTGCCAATTTGGCCAATACTTTAGTTGGTGCTATGCCTACACCCACAGGCACCCCTGTATGGGTAACTATCGTGTCTTTTATAAGGGTTGCATACTGCTTTAAAGAAATATGTGCTATTGCTGTTACATCTATAAAAGCCTCATCAATGCTATACACCTCTACACTTGGGAGAAAAAGTTTCTAAAATATTCATGACCCGCTGAGACATTTCTCCATAAAGAGTATAGTTAGAAGAAAAAAAAGTGACCTTATTTTTAATAAGCTGGGCTTTAATTTTAAACATAGGCTCAAACATAGCAATATGAGTCATTGCTTTTGCCTGTTTGTTTGCAGCAATAATACAACCGTCATTATTACTGAGAACCACCACAGGTTTTCCCCACAAATCTGGACGAAATACTTGCTCACAAGAAGCGTAAAAGCTATTGCAATCTACCATCGCTATCATAAAGTGTAGTGTATTATGTATGTAATAGTGCCCCAGACAGTAAAAGAAGCACTACTTCTAGTTGCAGGAAAACGTATTACTTTAAAGGCTCCTTGTTGTACTATTAATACTAGATTTCCTGCCTTAGGGGTGAGCGCTTTGTCTATAATTAAGACATCCTTGTGTAGCATTGAAAAATCAGCCCAACCATCACCAGATACGCGCACATAAAAAGTGGCATCTTTATGGCGTATAAGCTCTTTATTTAGGTCTATAGAAGGCTCCAAATAATGGGTCGCAGGACTCGGAAATCCAGTTTGGGTAGAAACGCTAGCCTTATGATTTGGTGCTTGTTTTTTTATTTTTCCTGCTTGCAAATATTCCATGATACAAAAATATGGAAATATTCCAAATAAAAGGATTTATTCCTAAATAAGATACTAACATAATAGCAACAGCATTCACAGAATATAATACCTTTGTAATAAGATACTAAAATGACACGTGCTATGAATTCTCAAAAATGGGCCCTCTTTTTAAAAGTTAATTTGGGAGTATTTGTGCTTTTTATACTTCAAGGGTGTAATTCTTCACAAAAACAAGACAAAGAGCACTTGGTCTTTAAGTACAATGAGCACAGTAATATAGCCACCCTAGATCCTGCCTTTGCTAGAAACCCTCAAACCATTTGGCCAAGCAACCAATTGTTTAATGGCCTGGTACAACTAGACGATCAATTAAACATTCAGCCAGATATAGCAAAGTCTTGGCATATCAACGATAGTACATCCACCTATACTTTTACCCTGCGAGATGATGTGTATTTTCATAAAAACAAGGTCTTTAAAAAAGATAGTACAAGGAGTGTTGTTGCACAAGATTTTGTGTACAGTTTTGATAGGCTATTATCACCAGAGTTAGCCTCTCCCGGGAGCTGGGTGTTTAACGCTGTACAAAGATATCACGCAGCCAATGACTCTACCTTGGTTATACAACTCAACAAACCCTTTCCTGCCTTTCTAGGGCTTTTATCTATGCGGTATTGCTCTGTTGTACCAAAAGAAGCGATTGCCTATTATGGAAATGATTTTAGAAGCAACCCTGTGGGTACTGGCCCTTTTAGGTTTAAATTCTGGGAAGAAAACGTAAAACTTGTGTTACGGAAAAATCCTATTTATTTTGAGACAGATACTCAGGGCAACAGGCTTCCATATCTTGAGGCAGTGGCCATTACATTTCTTCCAGACAAACAGAGTGAATTTTTACAGTTTGCCCAAGGAAACATTGATTTTATGACTGGGCTGGACAACTCCTATAAAGATGAGATTATTACCACCAAAGGAACCTTACAACCAAAATACAAAGACCGAGTACAGCTCATCACCACACCGTATTTAAACACAGAGTATCTTGGTTTTTTTATGGGCTCTACAACAAAGGAGATAGCCTCTCCCCTTATTCGGCAGGCCATTAATTATGGTTTTGATAGAGAAAAAATGGTAACCTATTTACGCAACGGTATGGGTATTGCCGCCACGCATGGTTTTATACCTAAAGGACTAGCTGGGTTTGATTCAATCCAGGGATATAGCTATAATCCAGAAAAAGCAAGAGCGCTTATAAATAGGTATAAACAAGCAACAGGAGCCACTTCCATAGAGGTTACTATTGGCACCAACAGCCAATACCTTGATCTTTGTGAATACATACAACGAGAGTTAGAAAAGCTAGGAATCTCAATTAAAATAGATGTAATGCCACCCGCTACATTAAGGCAACTTAAAAGCAGTGGTGAGCTTGATATATTTAGAGCCAGTTGGGTAGCAGATTATCCAGATGCCGAAAATTATTTATCGCTATTTTACAGCCCTAACTTTACTCCCAACGGCCCTAATTACACACATTTTAAAAATGTAGTTTTTGATAGCCTGTATGTGGAGGCCCAGAAAATTTCACAAATCAACAAACGCAAGCTCTTATACACACAAATGGATAGTATTATTATTTCTCAAGCGCCCATCGTGCCCTTATACTATGACATTGCAGTTCGGTTTGTGTCAAAGAAAATTACAGGACTAGGTATTAACCCGCAAAACTTTTTGGTACTCAAGAAAGTAAAAAAAGCAAAATAAGTATACAGCTATATGCCTTATAACATTGTTCTTATAGAACCAGAAATACCAAACAATACAGGAAACATTGGCAGAATTAGCCTAGGTACTGCATCTCATCTACATCTAGTGAAACCCTTTGGTTTTGAGCTTAGTGACAGCAGGTTAAAACGTGCAGGGCTAGACTACTGGAAACACATAGAGTGTACTATATATGAGAGCGTAGAAGATTTTTTTAAGCAGCACAGCACAAAAAAAATGGCCTTTTTATCTAGTAATGCCACCAAAAATTATTTAGAAATCCCCTTTGAGGATGATTTGTTTTTAATCTTCGGAAAAGAATCTGTTGGACTTTCTTCAGAAATTTTAAAAAACCACCCAACACAACTCTATAAAATACCTTTATACAGCGAGCATATAAGAAGCTTGAATTTGGCAAATGCCGTAAGCATTGTGGTGTATGAAGGATTACGAAATTTAAAATAATAATATATACTATGCTTAATCTTAAACTCGCTACAGATCCAAGATGGGTAACTATCGCAGAGAGCAATCTTGAAGAAATACTAACAGATCATGCTTGGTGTGAGCAAAAAGCAGCTACCAACGCCATAACCATTATCACATTAAACAGTCATCTTGAAGATTTAGTTACAGATTTATTAAAACTAGCCCAAGAAGAATTAGAACATTTTGAGATGGTACACAACATCATCAAAGAAAGAGGGTACAAACTAGGACGTGAGCGTAAAGACCATTATGTAAATCAATTGTTTCAATTTACGTGTAATGGAGGCAGCAGGCAACAGGCCATGGTAGATAGGCTTCTATTCTCTGCAATGATTGAGGCTCGCAGCTGTGAGCGGTTTAAACTTCTAAGCGAGCGCATCAAGGACGAAAAGCTCTCTGCATTTTATAGAGAACTCATGATAAGCGAGGCTGGTCATTACACCACTTTTTTGGGGTTTGCTAGAAAATATGGCCAAGGAATTGATGTGGAGAAAAGATGGCAAGACCTCATAGATTTTGAAGGAGAGATTATAAAAAACTATGGCAAGCAGCAAACCATGCATGGTTAGAAAAACAAAAAAATAATTTCTTTTTTTAAAATAGTATTTCTGTATAACTCCTTGGCTTGTTATATATTTGTTTAAAACACCATCTATTGAAAGCCGCTAGCTTAGCACAAATAAAAAAAGAATTAAAACTTCGTTCTTCTCAAGATATAGAAGAGCTGTGTTTGCGTTTGGGACGTTTTAAAAAAGAAAACAAAGAGCTACTCACCTATTTATTGTTTGAGGCAGATGATGAGCAAGGGTACATCACACATATCAAAGAAACTATTGATGATGAGTTTAACAGCATTACAAATACCAACTTTTACTACCTTAAAAAAAGTGTGCGTAAAATATTGAAAAATGTAAAAAAATACATTCGGTATTCAAATGATAAAGAAACAGAGGTTGCTATTTTACTTCATTTTTGTGAGCGCCTTATTACTTTTAAGCCATCAATTACAAGAAACATAACACTACACAACTTATATGATAGGCAAATACAGCTTATCGATAAGAAAATTGAAGCCTTGCATGAAGATTTGCAGTATGACTACAGAGAAGATATGCAACGTTTAAAATAATACAAAACCATGACTACGTTATATCATAACCCACGTTGCAGCAAATCAAGACAAGCATTACAAGTATTACAGCAGGCAAATGAGCCTGTTGAGATTGTATTGTACTTAAAAGATCCCCTTAGTGAAGATGCTTTAAAAAAAATACTCCAACAATTAGGAGTTTCTGCCATAGATCTTGTTAGAAAAAATGAGACTATCTGGAAAGAAAACTACAAGAGCAAAACACTCACAGAAGATGAGCTTATCACTGCTATGGTTAACAACCCAAAACTCATTGAGCGTCCTATCGCTATAAAAAACGGCAAAGCAGTAATAGGAAGACCTCCCCAAGAGGTATTAAAAGTATTATAAACAAATATCAAATCTATCCACAATACTCATAAACTAGTATATGTTGGACATAAACTAATACACAAACACAATAGCATAACTATGGAGAAAGCAGCATTTTTAGAAGAACACGTTTTTACAGATTTGAAAAAGATAGCGCATGAAGATACCCAAGAGGATATTCATTTTTTTTCTGAAACAGATTTTCAAACCATTTTACAACGCGTTGAACATTTTGGGATTGGAATTTTCACGATAACGTCATGGCTTGATGGCAAGGCCCATGGAGTTTGCACTCATGAAGAATTTAAAAGAAAAACCACAGACGCTAAATGGTATAAAAAAGCGTTTTTAACCTTTAAAACGGCTACACCTGGTATGAGCTATACAGCAAGCTATAAAGTGTCTGCTAAACTTTTGGCTAGATAAAGTAGCCACATGAAAGAGAGAATTAAATACTGTTACCAGTGCAACAAAGACTTTTCTACTATGTATAGAGCACAATACAATGGCCAAAAAGATTGGGTGTTTGTATGTAAAGAATGTTTGATAGTCATAAAAAAGGATAATCCCACCTACAGATATGGTGGGACCTGGAAAAAATAAAAAAAATGCTTGCGTACGCTACCTATTGCTCTGCACTAAAAAACTACTCAAAAAAAGCCCTGCCGGCTATACAATTGTATGACAGTGAGAGAATTTCTAAAGTATTTGAATTAGCAAATAGCCAAAACGCCAAGTTTGTAATTCTCTCAGGAAAGTATGGCCTTGTAGAGGCGCATCAGCAAATAAACTATTATGATCACCTACTTAACCAAACAGAAGTAGAAGCGCACGCTAATGTAATAGCATCTCAAATAGCTGCCAAGTGTATTAGTGAAAATAGTGTTTTTCACCAAGCCTGTGGAGACAGACCCAAATCTGCTACCCTATATAGCGTGTATTGAAAGTGCTTGTGAAAAAGCAAACATAGAGTTAAAGGTACTTGTGATACCTTAAAAAAACACCCCTAGGCGTATAGGGTTTTAAAACAATCAACACCTTTAATAAAACACCCCTAGGCGTGAATAGTATTGTTTTGATATGATAAAAATTAAATTAGCTTTGACTAGACAAAATTTTACTTCAAATGAGCATTAGACTTTTACTAATAAAATCAAAAATTGTATTACTAATTTTTATCTCACTACTGTGTGTGGCCCCTGTGGCCTCACAAACACAAAAAGACGCTTTAAAAGATATCTGGGTCAATCAAAAAAATTCAGACAGTCTAAGATTTAATGCTATTAAAGACTATTACTACAAAAACACCTATAACAAGCCAGAAGAGGTTATCTCTCTTACTGAATATCATTATCAGTTGGCCAAAGAAAAAGGTTCTGTCAAGCAGATGGCCACTGCCCTTAATGAAAGATCCTATGCGTACTATATCAAAGGAGACCTAAATACATCTATAGAGGTGCTACAACAATCAATTAGTTTGTCTAAAAAAATTAACGAGCCTAAAAACCTTGCAGCTATACAATCAAATATTGGAAGTATTTATAGTGAGCAAAAAAAATACTTAAAGGCATTTAATTCTTTTAATGCCTCTTTAAAAATAGTAAGAGAGCTAAAATTAAAAACGTCTGAGGCTAGAATACTAGTTGAAATTGCAGAAATATACAGCCGTTTGGACGAGTTGGATTTAGCCATGGAGTATTTAGACGAGTCACTTACCATTTGTGTGGCCAAAAAAATCAGTAAAGACAATCAAATTGGAACGATATTTTTAAAAAAAGCAGAAATATATTACAAGAAAAAGCAATACAATCAAGCCATTGAGTATTCTAACAAAGCAGTCAACGAATTTAAAAACACAAATAATAAGTTTGATTTATCTAAGTGTTATATGGTGCTTGCCAAAGCAAACAATAAATTGCTGAAAAAAGAGCAAGCATTAGAGTTTACAAACACCTCCTTGGCTATTAATTATGAAATAGATAATAATTCAAAAATCATTGAGGCGCTACTATTAAAATCGTATTTATTACTAGACTCAAAACCTATAGTGGCAAAAAATCAGGCCGAAGAGACTCTAAAACTAATCAATTCACAGACAAGCAATGAAATAAAGGCTGATTTATACAAACTATTATATCTGTGCTACAAAGGCAATAATCAACCAGGTAAGGCATTATCTATGATTGAAAAGCACACTGTTTATAAAGACAGTTTTCAATTAGAAAAAAATAAAATTCTAATTGTAAAAGAAACAATTAAGAGTGAGTATGAAAATAAATTACAAGAAAGCAAGGCCATTAATGAAAAAGAGAGTGCAATTGTTAAACTCACCTATACCTATAGAATTTACTTTGTAGTATCACTAACCATAGTGCTTGTCATTCTATTTGTATACCTGCTAAGGATGAAAAACCTTAAAACTAGAAAAGAGCTGGACTCCTTGTTATTAGAAATTAACACGCTAAAAAGAAAAGAAAAATTAAACCTATTGGTAGATTCTAGTAATTTTGAATTAAACCAAGAGAGAATTCAGGAAAGTATCGGCAGGAAACTCAATAAAACAGATTGGGGTGTATTAAACGTTCTTTTAGATAATCCAGAAGTAAGCAACAAAGAAATATCTGAAAAAGTATTCTTAAGCATTGACGGTATTGGCTCTTCACTAAGAAGAATGTATGTGTTTTTTGCAATCAAAGAGACCAAATACAAAAAAGTATTACTCATTAAAAAAGCTATTGAAATTTCAAAGGATGCTTAAAAAATGAGAAATGATTTTCACAAATAGCTGTGAATTTAAATATTTCACGTGTTGCCGTGAAGTAGTTAACACAAAATTATTGCACTTTTACACTATAAACAACAAACTACTTATACCATGAAAAAATTTTTACTTACACTTTTTATTGTTGCAGGACTAACACAAACAACACAAGGGCAAACAGAAATACCATGCGAGCAAAAAACGTGGGTAGTTAATGTGGTCTATGAAGATCATATTGACATATACCACTCAGGACACTACTTAACAAATCCTAGAGAAGAAAATGTGATTACTTGGACCGTTACAGATAACCAGGGTGCTATTATTGCTCAAGAAACCCTAATTGATGAGGACCGCTTCGATTTTTACCACGATATCCCTACTACAGATACTATGAATATTTCTGCATTACTCATTAATGAGGTTGCTGGAGTTGCATGCTTTGTTGACAGAGGTTATACCAGGTGTTTTTACCTATAGATGGGCATTTCTATATGGAAACACGGGTACTACATTAGGTACAACAGATAACCAGTTAATGGATTTTGAAATTACAGCAACTTTGATTGATACGTATCTTGAGCTTAAATCTTCTGAGGATTTAAATATGACTGTTTACGATAAAACAGGTAGAGGCGTTAAAAAAAGAAAAATAACTACACAAACAACAAGAGTACCTATGGATGATATACCATCTGGAATTTATTTTCTGCAATTAAGTAATGCTAAAAATAATTCTCAAACCATAAAGGTTGTTAAAAGATAGAATACTACTACCATAAAAAAAGGGCCAATGATATACTCATTGGCCCTTTTTTTTATTTGATACAAGTGATTACTTGTCTGTTTTGTTTTTTGCTTCGCGTTTGAGCTTCATGTTTTCAATGAGTGCACCACCAATCCAATAAGGAATTATGGAAACCAAGAATATCATAAGCCAAAAACCAATGGTTAAAATAGTTAAAAAAGCAAGAAATCCTAGGTACTGGTCAAAATCGAACATAATATCGTGTTTATAATTACAAAGATAAACTGATTTTTTAATTTCTGAAAGATTAAAGTACTCAAAAATAAAAAAAAACAACAATACCATAATAGGTGTAAATAATACTTCCTATATATACAACTAAACTCCTATAAACTAGTATTTTTGTAATATATCAAGTATTTTACTTATGGAAGATTTTAGAATAGAAAAAGATACGATGGGTGATGTAAAAGTACCCTCTAATGTATTGTGGGGAGCTCAAACACAGCGCTCTAGAAATAACTTTAAAATTGGCAGACCAGGATCTATGCCATTAGAGATTATATATGGTTTTGCATATCTAAAAAAAGCAGCCGCATTTTCTAACTGTGAATTGGGAGGCCTTCCTGAGGTTAAAAGAGATTTAATAGCCGCAGTATGTGATGAAATATTAGAAGGTAAACACGATGCTCAATTCCCGCTTGTTATTTGGCAAACCGGTAGTGGTACCCAAAGTAACATGAACGTTAATGAGGTAATAGCAAATCGTGCCCATCAATTGGCAGGAAAAACTATTGGCCAGGGAGAAAAAACACTACAACCTAATGATGATGTTAATAAATCTCAATCATCAAACGATACTTTCCCTACTGCAATGCATATTGCATCCTACAAAAAATTAATAGATCTAACCATTCCTGGTGTTACCAAATTATACAACACATTGCTTGCAAAGTCTAAAGAGTTTGATAAAGTCGTTAAAATAGGACGAACTCATTTAATGGATGCTACTCCCCTAACCCTTGGACAAGAGTTTAGCGGCTATGCATCTCAATTAGAGCATGGGCTTATGGCATTAAAAAACACCTTGCCACACTTATCTCAATTGGCACTAGGAGGAACTGCAGTAGGCACCGGTATTAACACCCCTAAAGGCTACTCAGAGAATGTTGCAGCTCATATTGCAAACTTTACTGGCCTGTCTTTAATTACTGCAAAAAACAAATTTGAAGCATTAGCTGCTCATGATGCTATTGTTGAATCTCATGGGGCTTTAAAACAATTGGCAGTATCATTAAACAAAATAGCCAATGATATTCGTATGCTGGCTAGTGGACCTAGAAGTGGTATTGGAGAAATTAGCATTCCTGCTAATGAACCTGGATCATCTATTATGCCCGGTAAAGTGAACCCTACACAGTGTGAGGCGCTTACCATGGTATGCGCGCAAGTAATAGGTAATGACATGGCAATTGCCGTTGGTGGTATGCAAGGACACTATGAATTAAACGTCTTTAAACCTGTGATGGCCTCAAACATGTTGGAATCTGCACAGCTACTGGGTGATGCTTGCCTATCTTTTGAAACGCATTGCGCAAGTGGTATTAAGGCCAATGAAGCTGTAATAGACCAACAATTAAACAACTCTCTAATGCTTGTTACCGCTTTAAACACCAAAATTGGCTATTATAAAGCAGCAGAAATAGCAAATACAGCTCATAAAAATGGAACTACGCTAAAGCAAGAGGCTGTAAATCTAGGATATTTAAGTGAAGATGAGTTTGACGCTTGGGTAAAACCAGAAGACATGGTAGGGCACTAAAAACCAATTAAATAGAATGTAAAAAGAGTTTCACATATACGTGAAACTCTTTTTTTTTGTGCATTTAATCGATTAAATGCATATTTATTAGTTAAAGTGTAAATGTTTTGTATCTTGCCGGTCCCAAATAAATTAAACCTACTAACATGAAACATCAAATGAATGCTCCCCAAGTTTTGTTTGTTTTTACTTTTGAGCCTATTTAGTTATAGTGCTGTAACAGCAAAAGCAGAAAACAAAAGTAAAGACCGTATTACACAAAGTTCATTATTATCTAGTGTAAGTAACTTTACTAGTATCACTGCAATGGCCTTGCCAATAAAAGCAGCACCCAAAGCAAGTGAAGTTTCACAAAAAAGCGAAACCATTACAAGTGGTAGTTTATTTTTAAAAGGTGTTTTCTATGGTGCAATTAGTATCATTTTACTTTTAAACATGATAAGCTTCTTTTTATTCGAAGAAAAAGTCTTTGGATATTTTGGATTAGCGGTAACAGGCACACTACTACTATTGTTTGGAGAAGACAATCTCTCTGGCCTATTATTTCAAGACACATTAATTAAAGGCACTGGTATAACAACAACAATACTTTGCGCTACCGCAGGTCTAGTAGCACTGTATTCATCACAGTATTTAACAATAAAAGAATACTTTCCAAAATTGAAAACATTTACTGTACCTCTATTTTTAGTTGCTGCAGGACTATCTGTAACGCATTGGTTTGTTGACAATGCAATGCTTCCTGTAGCGGTTAACATTATATCTTTCACGCTATTGTTGTGCTACTTTGGAGGCGGTATTATGTTATTCTTTAAAAACAATTACTCAAAGTTTTATGTACTAGGTATGGCAATACCATTATTGCTGGTTCTTGATTACTTCGTTTTACAAGTAATTGGGATTAATTTTTTAAACGTCTCATTGGCCTTAGTAAAGGCAGCATTTTTCATTAATGTGCTGTTAATGACATATGCGATACTATTTAGAATGAAAAACATAAAAGAAGAAACAGCAGCACGTAAAACAGAAATGGAAATATTTTTAAATAAAGAAAAAATGATGGAGCGAGACAATATTATAAAATTAACAGAAGATATATATCTAGAAAATCTAATCATGCAGTACGATCTTGACGGGTTAGAAATAAAACTATTGCAATACATTAGTGAGGGTAAAGAAAACAAAAAGATAGCCAAAAAGCTAAATACCTCAGAGATAGAGATTGAAGAAATGACAAGAAGCATTTACAAAAAAATACAGATTGAAGAGGCTGTTCAAGAAGATGTTAATCTTCTTAATCTACAACCAGATTTTTTATATAACTAAGTAACGTTTGTTATTGTTTTAAAAGGATAGACCCTAGGTCTATCCTTTTTTTATATAATGTTTTCTATAGAAAACATATGATATAATAGCCAATACAACTAAAAATGCTACTAGATAATATACAAAAGAGGGAGTCACGGGTACATCTCCACTTGCATAAGAGTGCAAACCAGTTAAGTAGAAGTTAACTCCAAAATAAGTCATCATTATAGAACCGTAAGCAGCAATAGAGGCCACGTTATAGATCCATTTTCCTCGAAGACCAGGTACCAAACGCATGTGTATAACAAAGGCATATATCATAATACTAATAAGCGCCCAAGTCTCTTTAGGATCCCAGCCCCAGTAACGTCCCCAACTCTCATTTGCCCATTGACCGCCCAAAAAGTTACCTATGGTAAGCATCACAAGACCAACAGTTAAAGCAAGTTCGTTAATGGTAGTTAATTCTTTAATATTTAAATCCATTTTTGCTTTATTGGCGCCATTGGTAAGAATCATTAAAATAAGAACCGTAACACCCAATATCATACCTAAAGTAAAGGGTCCATAACTAGCCACAATAACCGCCACGTGTATCATCAGCCAATAGCTATCAAGTACCGGTACTAATGTCGAAATAGCAGGGTCAAGCCAATTTTGATTAGCTACCCATAATATAATAGCTGCTACAAATGCAGTAGAGGCAACTGTAAGATCACTTTTCCTTCCAAATGCCAAACCAAAAAATACGGTGGCCCAAGCAACATATATAATAGATTCATAGGCATCTGTCCAGGGAGCATGTCCAGAGATATACCAGCGTGCAATAAGCCCCAGGGTCATGGCTACAAAGAAAGACCAAATCACTATTTTACAAACTTTAACAAAGCCATTTACTAGAGGCCCTTCTTTAAATATTTGTATGATTATACCAATAAACATCAATACACCAAAGAGGGTAAAATAACGAAACAGCCTATTGAAAATATTAATTTTGTTGTAGGCTATCTCTGCGCTAATTTTTGAATCACTTGGAAGCACCTCACTACCATGTTTTTTCTGGTAAGCTCTAATAAGGCTCAATATTTCAGCAGGCTTTGTATAATCGTTACTAGCCTTTGCAGCACTAAGGCTATTAAAGTACAAGGGCAAAGCCGTTTTTGTAAACATAGAATCTTGCCCTTTTATACCGCTTTGGTTGAGTTCTGGGTAAGACACCCATTTGTTACCAGGATCTGCGGGTACAGGAAATATCTTTAAAATACTACCCCCCAGCGCTTGATTGAATATATAATAGCTCTCATAGGCCTTAATAAAATCTTTTTGGAATTGATTAGGAGTATTTGTAGAGGTAGCAGCCTCTAAGTATGGATCTAGCTTAAAGGTAACATCCTTATCAAACAAATCAATTAAGGCTATTGTTTTAGTACCTTTAGGAACACCTACTATATCACGTATGCTATCATTACCACGCTTTAACTTAATTATGGGTACCTGAGACCACAATCTTGGAAATTGTGTTACAGACATAAACACTTGATTTGCATCTAGACCGTTGTAGGAGTCACTTCCACTCACCTTACGTATCAACTCACTGGCAAAAGTACTTATTGGCTTCATGCGGCCATTGTCCTGAATTACCAAACGGGCAAAAGCTGCAGCGTGCTCTTTAGAAACCGCATTGGCATTAATCAAAGAATCTATTTGTGTGTTAATAGTAGTAACGTGCTGGTGGTTATCTGTCTGGCTTATAGCAACGGTACTCATAAAAAGCATCGCAAGACACGCTAGCAGTTTCTTCTTTTTCTTTATTTTTTCTAGATACTTTTTAAGGTTTCCAAATCTGGAATTTCTATCAAACAAAATTGCCATAAGTCCAAAATACAATAGGAAATACCCTATGTAGGTAATCCAAGTTCCCCACATATCGTGGTTTACCGCTAAAATAGTCCCTTTTTCATCAGGCTGAAATCCAGACTGAAAAAAGCGGAATCCTTCTTTATCTAAAACATTATTCATGAAGATTTCTTCTTCTTGAAATGTTCCATCGGCACTATTAACAGTTACTTTACTTTTAAAAGATTTGTAACTTTTTTCTGTGCCAGGGTATTTCTCGGCAATAAAATCATTGAGGGTGATACTAAAAGGCAATTCTATAGTTTTACTTCCGTAGGTAGCATATACCTCAAGACCATTTATAGCTACCTTCACGGGGCTTGGTGTAGAGCCTCTACCTCCTAGAAGCTCTAAGGTCTTTGTTTGGCCACCAGAGCTAACATTTAGTATCAAAGCATTGGTTACAGCCGGAGCGTCTTTAGTGGCTTTTATAATGCCCATACGCCCATTAACTACAGGGTCTGGAATTACAAATGCCATGGCTGCCATTTGATAGAGCGAGCGCAACTGTAAATTTTGGAGGCTGTCTTTAATAACAATTCCTTTTTGTTGATCTGCCATGCGCATATACTCTCCAGCAAAAGCTGATTGTATTTGATACTCTTGTGACTGCTCATCATAGAATATATTTATCGCCCCCTTGGTTGGCTTATTAACAGCAAATAATATGTTATGAATATTGGAGACCTCTCCCACTTTTACATAATGATCATGGCGTGTTCCGTCACCAGCTTCAACAATTTTAAGATATCCTTCTCCAACGGGGTCTTCAACCATTCCTTTGGTAGCACCTTTAATGAAATCTTTATAGGTGATTGTTACAGGAGTCTGGTTGTACGTTTTACTCATAGAAAAATGATTGCTCAATCGCTGGGAGAGATCCATTTTCTTTGGCGCTAATTTAAGGCGCTGTTGTTGGCCATCAATGACATAATCACCATCTATAAAAACATTTAAATAGGCAAACTCAGATAGTATTTCGTTGGAGGTGTCTCCCTCATTTATTTGCATAACACCCTCATAACCAATATATCTTGTTACAAATGCGCCTACCAGAATAAGTATAAAAGATAAGTGTATCACTAGGGTTGTCGCTTTTTCTTTACTAAACATTTTAAAGCGAACAATATTTCCTAGAAAATTAACCACAAACAACCCCATAATAGCCTCAAACCACCATGCATTGTATATTAGTGCTCGAGAATACGGTGTGGGCGAAGTCTCTGAAGAGGCATCAACCAGTGTACCAACAGCCATTGCTATTGCAAATACAATAAATAAAGTAGCCGTTAAACGGGTAGAAAATATAATGGAAGCTAGTTTCTTTTGCATCTAGTATTATTTTTTGCAAAAATACTACAAAATGGTCTTTTTGTACTCCTTATGTATCTGAAATGTGATAGCATTAACACTCTTTAGTATTCATTCCATAAAAGGCATACTATTGCCATAAAAAATTCTTGTATTTTTACACTATGATTACAGTTGTTATTTTGGGTTTTGGTAATGTTGGATCTCATCTATTTAAGGTATTTGAGACTAGCCCTGGTATTAAGGTACTGCAAGTCTATACACGCAGTATACCCCAAAGAAAACACTCACGACAAGAGAGTTGTAACAAACATACTAGAGATTACACCCAAGGCAGATGTCTATATCGCCGCAGTCCCTGACGATACTATACACAGCATCACATCACAACTTCCTTTTACAAATAAGTTGGTAGCTCACACCTGTGGAGGAGCTGCTTTAGAAGCTATTAGTAACAACAATAAAAAAGGAGTGTTTTACCCTTTACAAACATTTTCAAAAAACAAAGAGATTGACTTTAAAAACATCCCTATTTGTGTGGAGGCTCAAAACAAGGAGGATCTATCTTTATTATCAAATTTAGGCACTCTAATTTCACAAAAAGTGTATAATATTAGTTCTTCTGAAAGGACAAAGCTGCATGTAGCCGCCGTATTTGTAAATAATTTTGTGAATGAGTTATATCATATTTCAGAAGATATTTTAAAAAAACAACAAATAGATTTTAGCCTCTTGGCTCCTTTAATTAAAGAAACGGCCAATAAAATAGAATACCTTACTCCTGCCCAGGCCCAAACTGGACCAGCCAAAAGAGGAGATAAAAAAACAATTCAGACACATCAAGGGCTTCTTACAACACAACAACAAGAAGTATATCAACTACTTACAAGTAGTATTCAAAAAAGAAATATATCACAAGATGAGTAAAAGCTATAAAGAATATTTGCATCAAATCACCACCTTCGTTTTTGACGTAGATGGCGTGCTAACAGACGGAACAATTACAATAACCACAGATGGAGAAATGCACAGAACCATGCATACCAAAGATGGCTTTGCCTTAAAAGAAGCACTGCTTGAGGGCTTTAATGTATGTATCATTTCTGGCGGTACTGATGAAGGAGTTCGTAAACGTCTTGCTGGGCTAGGGATTAATGATATACATCTAGGCACACATCATAAAACAAAAACACTTGAAAAATACCTTCAAGAAAACAATATCACACCCCAGCAAGTACTGTATATGGGTGATGACCTGCCAGATTACAAGGTAATGCAACAAGTTGTTATGCCTTGCTGCCCCCAAGATGCGGTCCCAGAAATAAAAGCGCTAAGCAAGTATGTTTCTCACCTAAAAGGAGGTAAAGGCTGCGTTCGTGATGTAATTGAGCAAGTGCTAAAAGTGCAAGAAAAATGGAATTACAGCACAACCATAAGTGCAAAATATGACTAATTAATAAGATAAGCCAAAGTAAAAATTATATACAAATTAGTACATTTACACTTTATACAACACCTTATGTCTACAGCAAAGAAACAATACAAAAGAATCACTACCAAAACCTTGGTAGATATGAAAAATCGTGGAGAGAAGATCTCTATGCTCACAGCCTATGACTATACCATGGCAAAAATTGTTGATGGAGCTGGCATAGACGTGATACTTGTTGGTGACTCTGCCTCTAATGTTATGGCGGGTCATGAAACTACACTCCCCATCACACTAGATCAGATGATTTATCATGCAACTTCTGTGATTCGCGCAGTAGAGCGTAGTTTAGTGGTGGTAGATATTCCTTTTGGGAGCTACCAAAGTGATCCAAAAGAAGCCTTACGCTCTGCCATTCGTATCATGAAAGAAAGTGGAGGTCATGCCGTAAAGGTAGAAGGCGGTAAAGAAATTAAAGAATCTGTAAAAAGAATTTTAAATGCGGGTATTCCAGTTATGGGGCATTTAGGACTTACACCACAATCTATCTATAAATTTGGAACCTACACCGTTAGGGCCAAAGAAGATGCAGAAGCAGAGGCGCTTAAACAAGACGCTTTACTTCTAGAAAAAGCAGGATGTTTTGCCATTGTACTAGAGAAGGTTCCTGCCAAACTTGCACAGGAAGTTGCACAAAGCCTTACCATACCTGTAATTGGTATTGGAGCAGGTAACGCAATAGACGGCCAAGTACTAGTAACACATGACATGCTTGGCATGACACATGAGTTTAATCCTCGCTTTCTAAGAAGATACCTGGATATGTATAAGGAGATGACTACGGCTTTTAAAAACTACAGTACAGATGTGAAAAGCGGAGATTTTCCGAACGATACAGAACAGTACTAATACCAATTGTATTTCGGAAAAACAACATACTCATACCAAAACAAATAAAAAAACGACACACAGCACCCCAGAGAACCTTCAGGTGTTGTTTGAAGACAATCATATCATTGTTGTAAACAAGCGCCCTGGAGACATTGTACAGGGAGATAAGACTGGAGATACGCCCCTTTCTGAAATCACCAAAGCCTATCTTGCCAAGAAATACAATAAACCCGGAGCCGTGTATCTTGGGGTTGTGCATAGGCTTGATAGACCCACAAGTGGTGTGGTTGTCTTTGCCAGGACATCAAAGGCACTACCTAGACTAAACAAATCTTTTGCTGAGCGCGAAACAAAGAAAACCTATTGGGCAGTAGTGAAAAATTCGCCACCAAAAGATAGTGACACCCTTACCCATTATCTTAAAAGAAATCCAAAGCAAAATAAAAGCTACGCAAACACCAAAGAAGTTCCAGAAAGCAAAAAAGCCATACTTCATTATCATATACTAAAGAAAATGCAACGCTATGTAGCTTTAGAAATTCTTTTAGAAACTGGAAGACACCATCAAATTAGAGCACAACTAGCGAGCATTAATTGTCCAATAAAAGGAGACTTAAAATATGGTTTTGACAGATCCAACAAAGATGGCAGCATTCATCTGCATGCTAGAAAACTCTCTTTTATGCACCCTGTAAAAAAGGAAGAAATGACAATTACAGCACCTGTACCAGAAGATGTTTTGTGGGAAAATTGCATTTCAGACACGAGTAAATAATAACTTTATATTAAATATCTTATAATATTGAAAAACAATATATTATGATTTATTTTTAGACAAGACTAAAATGTATTTATACGGTATTATCACCTATAAAAACATATAATATAGCAGCTGTTTTTATAGTGTGTCAGAGAATAGAAATAAGGTCGTATTAATAAAAAAAGGGAAGCCGTAAAGCTCCCCTTTTTTATTATAATTGTTTTTATTAAAAACTATTGCTTAACATTTTCTAGCTTCACTTCCTCTCCCTCTTTATCTAAAAGCAATACCTCATCAAATCCCATATCTCTAAATTGTGTGTACTGGCTTTGCGCATCACCCACAACTAAGTAAGCCATTTTCGAAGTATCCAGATATTTATTAGCAAGGGCTTTGTGGGCATCTAAGGTCATGTTTCTAACCGTTGCCTCTTCTGCGGCAATATAATCTTGGTCAAGGCCGTAAATACTCATCTCTTGCAACATCCCTAGCAGCGCAAATTGAGTCTCAAAACGACGTGCGTTTGATTTAATTAAAGCATTCTTGGTAAAATCTAGATCTTCTTGAGAGATTCCTTGCTTGTATTTATTAATTTCATCTCTAAAAATAGTTACAGATTCTCCGGTAGTGTTTGTTCTTACACTAGAAGAGGCTCTAAAGGTTCCTGGTATCTTACTGCCCCTAAAACCTGTACGAGCTCCGTAGGTGTATCCTTTTTCTTCTCTTAGTATTCTATTGACAACACCGTTAAAAGCGCCACCAAGAGCATAATTCATTACCTCTGCCGAATAGAAATCTGTATCGCTTCTAGCTAAAGATATATTACCAATCTGAATTACTGATTGTTTTGCACCTGGAATATCTACAAAATACACAGAAGACTTATCTCTAGAGTTAGCAATTGGATAACTAGGTATGGTAACCTGTTTGCTCGCCCAGTTTTTCTCTAGATTAACAAGTCCAGCCATGGCTTTTGTTTTGTCTATCTGCCCTACAATATGAAATTTAGATACAGATGGAGAGAAATTCTTGTCGTAAAACGCTTTTACATCTTCCATGGCAATTGCCGCAATAGAGGTAACCGTCCCAGTGTTTGGGTAGGCGAAAATATGATCCTCGCCATACAGCAACTTATTAAAAACGCGTCCTGCCACTGCATTTGGGTTTGCAGAAGATCTCTTCACCCTATTTATAGCTGCTGTTTTGATACGTCCAAACTCTTCCAAATCCCAACGTGGCTGAGTTAGTATCTCTTCAACCAAGGCCAATGTAGCCTCATAGTTACGCACCAAAGTGTTTACCTGAATCACTATAGACTCACGCGTGGTGTACATATTAATATTGGCACCTAGCATCTCAATTTCTTCTTGTAACTCTTGAGGAGTTTTAGTTGCAGTACCTTCCATCATGATGTCTGTAATTAAACTAGCAACACCATTTTTTTCTATAGCATCTAGAAGGTGTCCACCATCCATTACCAAACTAAAATTCACAGTAGGAATCTCATTTTGCTCGATACCATATACCATCATACCATTTGAAAGCTCTTGTTTCCAACTCTCTGGAACATTAAGCGCTGGAGAATCTCCTTGCACAGGCTCTAAAGAACGGTCAAAAACAGAAGGCGTCTTTACAACCTGATCTGTAGTTTGCTCTGTGGTTTGTTTTTGAATATTTTCAACTATTTTTTCCTCTACAACCTCTGCTTTAGTAGAGTTATCTGCAATTAAATCTAACTTTCCTTTAGGCACAAAACTTGTCATTACAAAAGGCATATCCTTAATATAAGTGTTGTAAACACGCATCACGTCTTCTTTTGTGACTTTTTGGATGTTTTCGATATCTGTTTCAATAAAGCTAGGGCTTCCTGCAAATACATTGTAGCTAGCTAGCTGAAAAGCTTTTCCCTGCACACTACTAATACCGTTATAAAAACCAGTTTCTAGACCCGCTTTTACTCGTGCAATATCTCTATCTGTAACACCATCCTTTTCAAACAAAGCAAAAGCCTCATTAACTCCAGGCTCAACATCTTTTAAACTCTTACCATCATTTGCCGTAACAGAAATCCTAAAGACTCCTGCCAACTCTGCTGAACGATTAAAAGAATAATAACTTGACGAAAGCCCTTCCTCTTTTTCTAACACCTTGTAAAGGGGTGCGTTTTTTCCTCGAGATATTAACTCTGCAAGTACATTAAGTGCATATGCATCATCTGTATACTGCTCTAGTGTTGGCCAAACCATATTTAATTGCGCCGTAGTGGCAAAATTATCTTCATGGTACAATCTTTTAGATTGCTCCAAAGTTGTACGCATTGGGCTTAATTTTGGCACCTCTTGACCTCTTTTAACTTCACCAAAATACTTTTCAATCATGGCTTTAGCCTGGTCTGTCTCAAAATCACCAACCAATACCAAAGTAGCGTTATTAGGACCGTAGAATTTTTCATAAAACTCACGAACATCTGCAACAGTAGCACTCTGCAGGTCTACCAACTCGCCAATAACTTGCCAGTTGTATGGATGCCCCTGTGGGTATATTGCTTTGTCTATAACCCACCCGGTATGTCCGTAAGGATTGTTATCAACACGTTGACGCTTTTCATTTTGGACCACTTCTTGTTGGTTTTCAAAAGCAGACTCGGTAACTGTATTTATAAACCACCCCATACGATCACTCTCAAGCCACATCATCATCTCCATGGCATTGTTTGGAACCGTTTCATAGTATATAGTACCATCTTTCCAAGTACCTCCATTTAAGGTTCCACCTGCATCTTGTATTTTCTTAAAGAATTGATCTTGTGGTACATTTTCTGATTCCTGAAATAACATATGCTCAAATAAGTGAGCAAAACCGGTACGACCTGTCTTCTCCCTGTTGGAGCCCACACCGTACTGAACCGCTAGAGAAACTATTGGGTCACTTTTATCTTGGTGCAGAATAACATCTAAACCATTTTCTAATTCGTATTTTTCATAGGCAACAGATAGCTTTGTACTATCATTTGACATAGCACCATCTTTACAAGATGTTGTTAAAATAAATGCCGCGAATAACGCTAGCACTGATGCGCTAAAGGTTGTTTTTTTCATTGTTTCTGGTTTTTTTATAAATGTAGTATTTACAGCGTTTTATGGCTCATAAATTCTTGTTAAATCATATAGTCTAGCATATATATAAACCCCTTAAAAAAGTCATTAATAAAAAAAGGTGATGCGTAATGCATCACCTTTTTTTATTAAATATAGTATTTAAATACGATTACAATAAATCAAACCTATCAAGATTCATGACCTTGGTCCAAGCAGCTACAAAATCTGTAACAAATTTATCTTTACCATCATCTGCAGCGTACACCTCAGCAATTGCTCTAAGTTCTGTGTTTGATCCAAAAATTAAATCGGCTCTTGTTCCTCTATATTTGATAACGCCTGTTTTTCTGTCTGATCCTTCAAATAAGGTGTCATCCTTAGAAGTTGCTTTCCAAGTGTTGCTAAAATCTAAGATATTTACCAAGAAATCATTGGTAAGTGTGCCAACAGTATCTGTAAATACACCGTATTTCGAGGCGTTATAATTGGCTCCTAAAACTCTCATACCAGCAACTAAAACAGTCATTTCTGGAATACTAAGTGTTAATAATTGCGCTCTATCAATCAATAATTCTTCTGCTGCTAGGTTTAAATCTTTTTTAATAAAATTTCTAAATCCGTCTGCTTTCGGTTCTAAATAACCAAAAGAAGCAACATCCGTTTGTTCTTGAGAAGCATCTGCTCTACCACTTGTAAAAGGGACAGAGATAGCATGTCCTGCTTTTGAAGCAGCCTCTTCTATAGCCACACAACCTCCCAGAACAATTAAATCTGCAATAGAAACACTTCCATTAAAATTAGATTTAATAGTTTCATAACTAGCGAGAACCGTTGCTAACTGCTTAGGAGAATTTACCTCCCAATTTTTTTGAGGTTCTAATCGGATTCTTCCTCCATTTGCGCCACCTCTCATGTCTGACCCTCTAAAGGTTGATGCAGAAGCCCAAGCCGTAGAAACCAACTGAGATATAGTAAGGTCTGAGGCTAAAATTAGGCTCTTTAAGGTTGTTACATCTGTTTCAGATAATGACTGCCCTGCTGGAATTGGGTCTTGCCAAAGCAATTCTTCTTTTGGTATTTCTGGACCTAAATATCTAGAGATTGGTCCCATATCTCTGTGTGTTAATTTGTACCATGCTCTTGCAAAAGCATCTTCAAAAGCTTTGTGGTCTTTGTGAAAACGTTTAGAAATTTCTAAATACGCTGGATCTAGCTTTAAAGCAATATCCGCAGTAGTCATCATTAAATCTTGCGTATTGTTTGCATCACCCGCTTTGGGTGCTTTTTTCGCATTTGACGCTGCTGTTGGTTTCCATTGATGTGCACCTGCAGGACTTTTTGTAAGTTCCCAGTCATAGTTTAATAACATATCAAAATAATCATGATCCCAAACTGTTGGATTTGGTGTCCAAGCGCCTTCTATACCACTTGTAATGGTATCATCTAAAACACCCGATTTGTAAGAGTTTTTCCAACCAGTGCTCATTTCTTCTATAGGAGCTCCATGTGGTGATGGTCCAACATATTTGTCTGGATCTGCGGCACCATGCGCTTTACCAAAAGTATGTCCACCCGCAACAAGGGCTACCGTTTCTTCATCATTCATTGCCATTCTACCAAAGGTTTCTCTAATGTCTTTTGCAGAGCCCATTGGATCTGGATCTCCATTGGGTCCTTCCGGATTTACATAAATCCAACCCATCATTACAGCACCTAAAGGATCTTCTAATTCACCTTCGGCGTATCGTTCTTTATTTTCTCCCATAACGGTTTCAGAACCCCAATATATGTCTTGTTCTGGTTCCCAAACATCCTCACGTCCACCAGCAAAACCAAAGGTTTCAAATCCCATAGATTCCATTGCGCAGTTCCCTGCAAGAATCATTAAATCTGCCCAAGATAATTTGTTTCCATACTTCTTTTTAATAGGCCAAAGTAATAAACGTGCTTTGTCTAAATTACCATTGTCTGGCCAACTATTTATTGGCGCAAAACGTTGCGATCCAGAACGTGCTCCACCACGCCCGTCTCCAACTCTATAGGTACCAGCACTATGCCATGCCATACGAACCATAAATGGACCATAGTTTCCATAATCTGCAGGCCACCAATCTTGAGAATCTGTCATGAAATAGAGAACATCTTTTTTTAATTCTGCATAATCAATGCTATTAAAAGCAGTTGCGTAGTCAAAATCTTTAGCCATAGGGCTTGATGCTACTGCGTTTTGACGCAGAATATTTAATTTTAGTTCATTGGGCCAAAAATCTCGCACAGAAGTTCCCTTACCTGCTGTTTGTTTTTGAGTGCCTCCCATAAATGGGCATTGGCTAATATCGCCATCTTTATGATTATCCATTGGTGTGTATTTTTGTATAATTCGTGTTGATTTCAAATTTAATAATAATGTAGCGGTTACGCATGTGTTTATTATATAATAACGTAACGATGGTATCAGTAAAATCTATACTAAAGCAACAAACAAATTATATGCTAAGCAACACAACACCAAATTAACTGCTTAGAACGAATTTAATAAATGATATTTTTTCAATAAACATAGTACATTAGCTATATTTGATGAAAATATAAAACACCTCGAAATGCTAAAAAAACACCTGCTTAATTTTGATATTGTCTTAGCCTCTGGTTCCCCGAGAAGACAGCATTTTTTCAAAGAATTAGACATAGATTTTAAAATAGATGTTCGAGAAATCAAAGAGATATTTCCGCCGCATCTAAAAGCGCAAGAAATCACAAACTACTTAGCACAATTAAAAGCGACCGCCTTTAAAGAGATTAAAGAGAATCAAATAGTAATTACCAGTGACACTATTGTATGGAAAGACAATCGCGCCATCGGTAAACCTAAAGACAAGCAAGATGCAATAAACATGCTGCAAGGTTTAAGCGGTGAAACCCACAGTGTGTTTACCTCTGTATGTTTTACCACTAAAGATAGCCAACAAACCGTTTATGATTGCACAAAGGTGCAGTTTAAAGAACTCACAATTAATGAGATTGAGTATTACCTAGAAACATGTAAACCCTATGACAAAGCTGGTAGTTACGGCATACAAGACTGGCTTGGATATGTTGGAATAGAAAAAATAGAAGGATGCTTTTTTAATGTTATGGGGCTTCCCACAAGACTAGTGTACAAGACCTTACTAGAAATAGCAAACTCAAAATAGCATTGTTTTAAAAAAGAGTTAAAACTGCTAAGCCATCATATTATTGGGAGGCCTTTGTATCAAAAGCAAAACCTTCTACCATATGAAAAAAACCATTTTTGTGATAAAAATCTGTTTCTTTTATTATCGCGGTATTTCCTTTACTATCTAATATGGTTAACGCTCCTGCTTTTTTAGTTACAGCTAGTTTCTCACCCTCAAGTGTTATAAAATAGGCCCTACCGCCAGAGGTAGAAATTGCCATTTCTATAGCATTTTTATCTACTCTACCTGGAATGGTATGAAACTTTACTAATTGTGTTAGCTTTTGGTCATCTGCCAATAGTGCCTTGCGAGTATCTTCTTTTAGTGCCATGAAAGAGGCATCATTAGCAACAAAAACAGTGACCATTTCTTGACTAGATAGCTGGCTGCTCAAAAATTCGTCTTCTAAAATAGTAGCCATAAAAGAGAATGATGTGCTTTGTGCTAAATTTTCTTGTAGGGTTTTATCTGAAGTGAAAGTAGTTCCTTGCCAGTCTTTTGTGATGGTACTGGTACTTATGCTTTTATATTTTTGAGCGCTAGCAATTGTAGATAGGCCTATAAATGCAATGCAAAGAATGTGTTTGAAATTCATGGTACTATTTTTTTTTAAAGATACGTAATACAAACTTTGTTACATAACGCTTAAAAAACAAGAATATTAAAAACAATAGATTAAAAAAGTGATTTGCCTTGTAATTTAAATATTAGATAGTACTTTTAAAATAAATAGGAAAACACATGAATAAAGATCAAAAAACAATACGAATATACACAGGGCCAACCATGATAGCAAACGGCCTTATTGCAAGACTAAACGAAGAAGGAATTTCTCCCATCGTAAAAGATGATCATCATAGCGGTATCACAGGTGGGTTTTCTACAGGGGTTCCTAACCAAGTGCGTCTGTTTATAAGAAATGAACAGCTCGACACAGCAAAAAAAATGATTAATGAATACTTCACGGAGGTAGGAGAACCTTTGCTTTAATTAATCACTCTTTGGAAATACAATCCTTTAACAGCAAGTATGCTCAAGCTTTTTATGACCTTAACTTGCAGTGGCTAGAAACCTATTTTTATGTGGAGCCTTATGACAGAGAGGTTTTAAGTAAACCCTTGGAGCATATTATACATCCTGGTGGAGAAATTTTCTTTAGTACCCAAAACAATACCGCCATTGGCACTGTAGCTCTAATAAAGAGAGGCGATGGTATTTTTGAGCTCACAAAAATGGCTGTAGCGCCATCGCAACAAGGAAAAAACCTTGGCCAACAACTCCTGCAATACTGCATTGGTTTTGCCAAAGAAAACAACTTTAAACAGCTCTATCTTTATTCAAACACAAAGCTAGAAAACGCAATCCATATCTACCTAAAGTATGGGTTTATAGAAGCCAGCATACCAATAAACAATCCCTACAAGCGCAGCAATATAAAGATGGTGTACCCTTTATGATAACCACTCAAAAGACAATACTGTAAAGCCATAACAACAAACTGTATGTTGGAATTAATCCACTAAAAAGGAAATAATCCAAATAACTCAAATTTATTGTATTTTTGCACGAATGAAAAAAAATATTGACAATACGACCTTTGCGATTATTGATGTAGAAACAACTGGAGGAGTCTCTAAGGGAAGAATGACAGAGGTATGTATCATTCTTGTAAAAAATAAAGAAATACAAGACTCTTACACTACTCTTATTGATCCTGGATGTTTAATTCCAACAACAATTACAGCCTTAACTGGTATAGATAATCAAATGGTTGCCACGGCTCCTATTTTTAGTGAAGTAGCCCAGGAAATATATGAATTTCACAAAAGACACCGTATTTGTAGCACATAATGTAAATTTTGATTTTGGCTTTTTTAAAAAGGAGTTTGCAGGTGTTGGTATTACCTATTTAAGAAAAAAACTGTGTACAGTGCGCCTATCCAGAAAACTAATACCAGGGCTTCCCTCCTATAGCCTTGGTAGGTTAACTAGATCTATAGGCATAGAATTAACAGGAGCTCACCGAGCACAAGCAGATACCCAAGCTACGGTAAAACTTTTTAATAAATTACTTGAAATAGACGCTATCTCTGGATATGAAACTATGTTAAAAGCATTGGATGTGACATCAAAAGAAGCAACACTTCCTCCCCATTTGCCCGCAGAAGATATTACGGCGTTGCCAGAAACCCCAGGAGTATATTTTTTTAAAAATAAGGCTGATAAAATCATCTATGTGGGTAAAGCTAAAAATATAAAAAAGAGGGTTTTGTCTCATTTGTATGCAAAGGTTCTAAAGAAATTGCCCTGGCGCAGGAAACACACCATATAGATTTTGAGCCAACTGGAAATGAACTAACAGCATTGTTACTTGAATCTCATAATATTATAAAGCACTACCCAAAATATAATAAGGTACAAAAAAGACCTACTACAACATTTCAAATTATTAATTACACCAATAGGCTTGGGATACTACAACTCGCCATAGGTAAGACCAAAACAACAACAAACTCAATTGCAACGCTATACAGCAATGCATTGGCAATTGAGCATTTAGAACAGCTATGCCAAGAGTACGAACTATGTCCAAGGTATTGCTCACTACAAAGTCAAGGTAGTGCCTGTTCACATTATAAAATAAAAAAATGTAACGGGATTTGTCAAGACCTTGAGGATGTTCAGGTCTACAACAAAAGAGTACAAGAGGCTGTCTACAGTTTTCAACAACAGCAAGACAGCTATATCATAAAAGGTAAAGGAAGAACCCCCTCTGAGGTCTCTATAATTTTAATTGAACAAGGAGAGTATAAGGGCTTTGGGTTTATTGATGCCCAAGAATCTATTGCCTACTTTGAGGATTTTTCACAGTACATCACGCGCTACAAAAGCTCCTATTACACTACAAAAATCTTACAGTCTTACCATAAAAAAAACACCAATAAAAACATCGTTACCAAAGCAAGAAACTAATCACTCTTTGCAAATTTATCTCTCTATATATGTAAGCAACCGAAAATGAAAATTTTAATCAAGAAAAAAGGCATAATGAAAATTCATTATGCCTTTTTTATAACTGTCGGGATGACAGGATTTGAACCTGCGACCACTTGACCCCCAGCCAAGTACGCTACCGGACTGCGCCACATCCCGTGCTAAAAAATAACCTTACTCTAACATATGCTATTTTAAGGTTGTAAAAATAATAAAATCTATAACCAACAAGGGGGAAAATAAATTAAAAAAAGCGTGTGGTATCTATATAAATCATTAATTTTGCAATCCGAATTTAAGTATTCAATTCGGGGTGTAGCGTAGCCCGGTTATCGCGCCACGTTTGGGACGTGGAGGCCGCAGGTTCGAATCCTGCCACCCCGACCAAAAGCCGTCTGATGTATCAGACGGCTTTTTTTATGTAAAAAAACATAGCTTTGCTATTGTTAAGGCAAGCAAACAAAACACAGATTGTTATATTTACTCTGCTATTAAATCTATAGAGATTAACTGCTAAAAAACAAACTCCCATGGGAAAGATATGCTATAGTGCACTATTGGTAATTTTAATACTTGGGTGTAATAACACTCCTAAAAAACAAGGGGTTTCTAATATAGAAACTACAATAAACAAAGTACAAAGTCCTTTACAACAGAGTATTGATAGAGGAGCTGTAGTATATAAAAAAGTATGCTCACAATGTCACAGACCTAGTGGCAAAGGTATTGCAAATAATTACCCACCCTTGGCAGGTTCTAATTGGTTAACCCAAAAAAGACTAGAAAGCATCAAGGCAGTTAAATACGGCCTAAAGGGAAACATTATTGTAAACCAAAAACCATATAATGGGGTTATGAGCGCAATGGGCTTAAACAATACCCAAGTTGCAGACGTGATGAATTACACCATGAACTCATGGGGAAACAAGCAAAAAGAAATAGTTACGCCAAAAGAAGTTGCTTCTGTTAAAAAGTAATGACAAGGTTTAACAGCTAGCACTACAAAATCCTTATTTTTGTAAAAAACATACCCTATGCTTATAATTGGTATTGCAGGCGGTACAGGCTGCGGAAAAACTACAGTAGTAGAACAAATTATTGCACAACTTCCAGTAGACGAAGTATGTGTAATATCACAGGATTCTTATTACAAAGACACCAGTGATTTAAGTTATCAAGAGCGCGTTAAAATAAATTTTGATCATCCCAACTCTATTGATTTTGATTTGCTTTTACAGCATTTAAAAGCATTGCGTGATGGAGCCTCTTTTGAGCAACCAGTATATTCTTTTGTAGAGCACAACCGCACGGGTGAGACAATTACAACACATCCAAAAAAAGTAGTGATTGTAGAGGGTATTTTAATACTTACACAACCAGAGATAAGAGCCATGTTTGATGTAAATGTTTTTGTACACGCAGACAGCGATGAGCGCCTAATACGCAGGTTAAAAAGAGATATTTCTGAGCGTGGAAGAAATATAGACGAGGTCCTTACCAGATACCAAACCACTCTTAAGCCAATGCATCAACAGTTTATAGAACCTACCAAAGAATTTGCAGACATCATTATACCAACCAACAAGTACAATACGGTTGCTGTTGATTTGATTAGAACTATTATTTCAGAAAGATTATAGCATATGGTCAAAGTTTCAGAAATAAAAAAAACAAAGTGGTACCAATGGCTGGGCAATAAATATGTAATTTTCATATTGCTGTTTTTAACTTGGATGTTTTTTTTTGATGCTAATAATTATTTTTTTCACAAAGAATTAAGTGATGATATCAAGGCCTTAGAAGAAAGTAAAGAGTTTTACAAAAAAGAAATAAAAAAAGATAGAGCTTTTATTGATAAAATGAAAGATAGCTCAGAGATGGAGCGCTTTGCTAGAGAGAAATACTACCTCAAAAAAGAAAACGAAGATATTTACATCATAGAACATCAAGACTCCATCGAGTAAGGGTTTGGTTTTATGACAATACGCACCAATGAAGAAACATTTGTTGACAGATTTTGATCCGGTTTCCGCAAAAGCATGGAAGCAAAAAATACAGGTAGACCTTAAAGGTGCGGAGTATAATGAAACCCTAATAAGCAAAACATTAGAAGGGATACACATCAAACCTTTTTACCACAATGATGATGGTATTGCTACCAAGGAGATTCCAGGAACTCCATCTGGCTGGAACATCACACAAGGAGTTTTTATTGATGATGTTAAAATTGCAAATAACATAGCTATAGACGCACTAGAAAAAGGAGCAGAAGCGATTGTTTTTACGGCAGAAAAACCCTTTAATATCCCGAGTGTTTTTAAAGATTTCCCTTTTTCCAAGGCAACTATATATTTCGATTTCTCGTTTTTGGATATCGAATTTGTTAAAGAACTTTCTTTATATCTCACTAAGCACAAGGCTGAATTTTATCTCAACCTAGATCCCGTTGGGAAACTTTCAAAAGAAGGAAATTGGTTTAAAAGCCAAAAAGAAGATTTTAACGCACTTCAAAGCCTCTCACAGACTGCAAATACTATTTCTGTAGATACAACAAACTATCAAAATGCAGGGGCCAACATGGTGCAGCAATTGGCTTATGCCCTTGCCCATGCCAATGAGTATCTAAATCATCAAACTACAAATAGTATTACTTTTAAAATAGCAACTGGCACGCACTACTTTTTTGAAATAGCAAAAATACGCGCGCTAAGAATTCTATACGCTAGTTTAGCCAAAGAGTACAACTGCTCACAAACATGCCATGTGATAGCTCAGCCCTCAAGACGAAACAAAACAGTGTATGATTACAATATAAATATGCTGCGAAGCACCACAGAGGCTATGTCTAGTATACTTGGAGGTGCAGATGCTGTATGCAACATGCCTTATGATGTATTGTACCATAAAAGCAATGAATTTGGAGAACGTATTTCTCGAAATCAATTATTGATATTAAAGGCAGAAAGCTATTTTGATGTGGTAAGCAATCCTGCAGATGGAGCTTACTACATAGAGAGTGTGACCCAAGAATTGGCCTCAAAAGCATTGGAACTTTTTAAACAAATTGAAGATGGTGGCGGTTTTATAAAACAACTACTACAGGGAGACATCCAGAAAAAAATTAAAGAAAGTGCTAGCAAACAGCAAGCCCTTTTTGACAATGGTAGTATTACCTTACTTGGTACAAACAAACATCCAAACCCAATGGACCTTATGAAAGAAAACTTAGAACTGTTTCCTTTCTTGAAGAGTAATCCTAGAAAAACATTGATTCAACCCATTATAGCAAAACGTTTGGCAGAAGCTATAGAACAACAACGACTAGCTCATGAGTAGAAAAGATATATCAAACATATCCCTTTACAATGACAAGCAAGCCCTGAAGGGGAGTCACAACAAAACCACCTTTAAAACGGCAGAGGGTATTGCTATTAAAAATCGTTACAGCAAACAAGATGTAACTACTTTAAAACACTTAGATTTTGCTGCCGGTATAGCTCCCCATTTAAGAGGGCCTTATGCCACTATGTATGTAAAAAGACCCTGGACCATTAGGCAATATGCAGGGTTCTCTACCGCCGAGGATAGCAATGCGTTTTATAGACGTAATCTAGCCGCTGGTCAAAAAGGGCTTTCTGTTGCCTTTGATTTGGCCACACACAGAGGCTATGATAGTGATCATGAGCGTGTTGTTGGAGATGTTGGTAAGGCTGGAGTTGCCATAGATAGCGTTGAGGACATGAAAATTTTGTTTGATCAAATTCCTTTAGACAAAATGAGCGTATCAATGACCATGAATGGAGCAGTGCTTCCTATTATGGCATTTTACATTGTAGCTGCTCAAGAACAAGGTGTTGCATTAAAAGATCTTGCAGGCACCATTCAGAACGATATTTTAAAGGAGTTTATGGTACGTAACACCTACATCTACCCTCCTACACCATCCATGAAAATTATAAGTGATATTTTTCAATACACGTCAAAGAACATGCCTAAGTTTAACAGCATTTCTATTTCTGGATATCATATGCAAGAAGCTGGTGCTACCTGTGATATAGAATTGGCATACACACTAGCAGATGGGCTAGAATACATTCGTAAAGGCTTAGATGCAGGGATGGATATTGACACCTTTGCCCCGCGTCTATCATTCTTTTGGGCCATAGGTATGAATCATTTTATGGAAATCGCTAAAATGAGAGCTGCCAGAATGTTATGGGCAAAACTAGTGAAACAATTTAACCCAAAAAATCCAAAATCTTTAGCCCTAAGAACGCATTGCCAAACAAGTGGCTGGAGCCTAACGGAGCAAGATCCTTTTAATAATGTTGCACGCACATGCATTGAAGCTTCTGCAGCAGCTTTTGGAGGAACGCAGTCTTTACACACCAATGCCCTTGACGAGGCCATTGCCCTACCCACAGACTTTAGTGCTCGTATTGCAAGAAACACACAAATTTATCTGCAAGAAGAAACCCATATCACAAAAACAGTTGATCCTTGGGCTGGTAGCTATTATGTAGAAAACCTAACCAATGATATTGCCAATAAAGCATGGGCACTTATTGAGGAAGTTGAAGAATTGGGCGGCATGACAAAAGCCATTGAAGCCGGCATACCAAAATTACGTATAGAAGAAGCTGCTGCAAGAAAACAAGCCCGTATAGACAGCGGTCAAGACATTATTGTTGGTGTCAATAAATATAGACTAGAAAAAGAAGACCCCCTGCAAATTCTAGATGTAGATAACCAAATGGTTAGATCCTCGCAGCTAGAGCGCTTAGCAAGTATAAAAGCCGGTAGAGACAATCAAAAAGTAGCTGCCAGTTTAAAAGCTTTAACACATGCTGCTAAATCGGGAACAGAAAATTTACTAGATTTGGCAGTAATAGCAGCCAAACAAAGAGCTACTCTGGGAGAAATTAGTGATGCACTAGAGTTGTCTTTTGGCAGGTATAAAGCTCAAATTAAATCATTTAGCGGCGTGTATAGTAAAGAAATAAAGAAAGATCCATCCTTTGCAAAGGCAAGAGAACTCGCAAATAAATTTGCCGAGTTAGAAGGTCGTAGACCAAGAATCATGATTGCTAAAATGGGGCAAGATGGTCATGACCGAGGTGCAAAAGTTGTAGCTACTGGCTATGCAGATGTTGGCTTTGATGTAGATATTGGCCCATTGTTTCAAACTCCAAAAGAAGCAGCGCAACAGGCCATAGAAAATGACGTGCATATTCTAGGTATCTCTTCATTGGCGGCTGGTCACAAAACACTAGTACCGCAGGTTATTGCTCAAATGAAAGAGTTTGGCCGAGAAGACATCATGGTAATAGTAGGTGGTGTTATTCCTGCTCAAGATTATCAATTTTTGTTTGATGCCGGTGCGCTTGCAGTCTATGGACCAGGAACAAGAATTAGTGATGCGGCCATAGAAATGCTTAACATCTTAATAGATTCTGTGGCAGAGTAATGCCTTTTTAGCTTAAGGTAATATTCTCCAAAACCAAATACTATACCAGGGCTTAAAATTGAATGTAAATTGAATAAACAAGGTGTTTTTTATTGCTGTATATCCTAAAAATACGCTGTCTTTTTACACCTAAAAAGATGTTCACTATCTGTTAACAAAAATGATTTTAGATTCGGTTATTAAATAGTATTTTTACTATTAAATCAAGACATATTAATGGGTAAAATTATTGCAATTGCTAACCAAAAAGGAGGCGTAGGAAAAACTACCACTTCTATTAACCTAGCAGCATCTTTGGGTGTTTTAGAAAAAAAAGTACTTCTAATTGATGCAGATCCACAGGCAAACGCTACTTCTGGTTTAGGCATAGATGTAGAGGCTGTTACCAATGGTACCTATCAATTACTAGAGCATTCTACAACGGCCAAAGATGTCATTGTAAAAACAACTTCTCCTAATCTTGATTTAATACCGGCTCACATTGATCTTGTTGCTATTGAAATAGAACTAGTAGATAAAAAAAATAGAGAGTACATGCTCAAACAAATGGTCACAGATCTAAAAAAAGACTATGACTATATCATAATAGATTGCGCTCCCTCTCTTGGATTATTGACCCTAAATGCCTTAACTGCTGCAGATGCTGTTATCATACCTATACAATGTGAGTATTTTGCACTAGAGGGACTCGGTAAGCTTTTAAACACCATAAAAAGCGTACAAAAGATACACAATCCAGAGTTAGACATTGAAGGCTTACTCCTTACCATGTATGATTCTAGATTAAGATTATCAAATCAAGTGGTTGAAGAGGTGAAAAAACATTTTGATGCAATGGTATTTAATACAATCATTCAGCGCAATGTGCGTTTAAGTGAAGCCCCTAGTTACGGAGAAAGCATCATTAGTTATGATGCAAGTAGTAGAGGTGCCAATAATTACCTGAGTTTGGCAGAAGAATTAATACAGAAAAATAAATAAGGTTTAGCGCCAAGTAAATACAATATGGCTAAAGCAACAAAAAAACAAGCACTAGGACGTGGCCTTTCTGCCCTTTTGAAAGACCCTTCCAACGATATTCAATCTGCTAATGATAAAAATGCAGACAAGGTTGTAGGAAGTATTGTGGAGCTTGAATTAACTGCCATTGAAGTAAACCCATTTCAGCCCAGAACCAGTTTCAACGAAGATTTGCTTCTAGAACTAGCCTCCTCTATTAAAGAGTTGGGTGTTATACAGCCTATCACAGTGCGTAAACTTGGTTTTAACCAATACCAACTCGTTAGTGGTGAGCGTCGTTTTAGAGCATCTTCTCTTATAGGGCTCACAACCATACCAGCCTACATTCGTATTGCCAATGACCAAGAATCCTTGGAAATGGCACTAGTAGAGAACATACAGCGTGAAGATCTTGATCCTATTGAAATTGCACTCTCCTACAGGCGTCTTATAGAAGAAATTGATTTAACACAGAGTCAAATGAGTGACCGTGTTGGTAAAAACAGATCAACAATAGCCAACTATTTACGATTACTGAAATTAGATCCTATCATACAAACCGGAATGAGAGACGGTTTTATTACTATGGGTCATGGTAGAGCGCTTATCAATGTAGAAAATCTAGACTCGCAGCTTGACATTTACGCGAAAATTCTTGCAGATAAATTATCTGTACGTGAAACAGAAACTTTAGTAAGAGGTACAAAAGGACCTACATCTTCATCAAAGAAAACTGTCAAAATAGCACCTAAATATGCACTCAAAGCAAAAAAGCAGCTAATCAATGCATTAAAGGCTAATATTGATGTTAAAGTAAACGACGCAGGTAAGGGGCAGTTTATAGTACCTTTTAAAAACAAAGAAGATTTTGACCGCCTACTCAAGCTACTCTCTCGTGAAGTGTAAACTCCTCTATATTATTTTACTTTTAGCAAGCATACCATTGTTTGCTCAAGGGGAGATAAACGCTGTCTCACAACAAATCAATCTTGTTGTTGAAGATACTATCACTAAAAAACAAGCCTATGACCCTCTAGCGCCTGCTAGAGCTGCTTTTTACTCGTCTGTACTACCAGGGCTTGGCCAAGCAAACAATGGACGATACTGGAAAATACCTATAATCTATGCAGGAATTGGAACAGGGGTGTATTTTTACATGAGAAATGATGCAGATTACAATCGTTTTAGAGATGCCTACAAACGAAGGCTTGCCGGGTTTACAGATGATGAATTTTTTGGCACAGGTAGCACACCTCTTATTTCAAACAATAGACTAATTGATGCTCAAAAAAGTACCCAAAGAAATAAAAATGTTAGTATTATTGTATCACTTGGGTTTTATTTATTGAACATTATAGACGCAAACGTAGATGCGCATTTAAAGCAATATGATATAAGTGATGATCTGTCTATAACTCCAAAACTAAACACCAATAATATAGCCCCGCCAAGTTATGGGCTTAGCTTTAGATATACACTAAAATGAAAATAGCGCTCTTAGGATATGGGAAAATGGGTAAGATTATAGCACAAATGGCTGTACAAAGAGGCCATGAAATTGTTTATAAATCTAGCGCATCTACCCAAAGTGGAAATTTCAAAGAGGCACAAATTGCCATAGAATTCTCTACTCCACGAGCAGCTGTAGAGAATATCACAAAGTGTTTTGAAGCGAAAATTCCAGTAGTATCTGGCACTACAGGATGGTTAGATCAAAAAAAAGTCATAGAAGAGGCCTGCAAAAACAGTACTGGTAGTTTTATTTATGCTTCAAACTTTAGTATTGGCGTGAATTTGTTTTTTAATCTAAATGAACATATAGCCAAATTAATGAAGCCCTGGAGTGATTACAAGGTATCTGTAGAAGAAATTCATCATACAGAAAAAAAAGACGCTCCTAGCGGTACTGCAATAACACTAGTAGAAGACCTATTACCCTATACAGATAAGAACACATGGAGTTTAGATAATACCACACCAGATGCTGTTGGTATAAAATCTAGAAGAGAAGCAGATGTAAAAGGCACACACAGTGTTTCTTTTGCATCAAAAATAGACACCATAACCATTAAACACGAGGCGCACAGCAGGGAAGGTTTTGCTATTGGCGCCGTTATAGCTGCAGAATTTCTTATAGATAAAAAAGGAATTTTTACCATGAAAGATGTTCTAGGGCTGTAACTTTTATGATATATAGGGACATATAGCAAAGAAATAGGGTTTCACAACCGAATGATTAAAAAAGTTTTAAAAGAAAAATATATACTATGAGTTTAATAGAATGGTTGATGGTGGTGCTGGTAATCCAGGTAATCCATTTTTTAGGTACGTGGAAATTTTATGTTGCAGCAGGTAAAAAACCTTGGCAAGCAGCTGTGCCCCTATACAATGCTATTGTATTGATGCGCATTATAAAAAAACCTTGGTGGTGGACACTTCTTTTATTTATCCCTATTGTAAACCTTATCATGTTTCCTGTTTTGTGGGTAGAACTACTAAACAGATATGGAAAAACAAGTATCCAAGACACCCTTTTAGTTATTTTTTCTGGAGGATTGTATTTGTTTTATGTTAATTATACACAAGAACTTACTTATTTAGAAGATGAAGATTTAAAAAAACCAAACGGGCTGGTAGAATGGATTGGCTCTTTAGCATTTGCTATAGTAGCAGCCACTATAGTACATACCTATGCTATGCAACCTTTTGTGATACCCACTTCATCACTAGAGAAAACACTTTTGGTGGGTGATTTTCTATTTGTGAGTAAGTTTCATTTTGGCGCACGCACGCCAATGACCCCTATTGCAATGCCAATGATGCATGATGTATTTATGGGTACCAGGGCAAAGTCTTACGTTCCAAAACCCCAGCTACCAAGTATAAGAATACCTGGTTTTGAAGATATTGAGCACAATGATATTGTGGTATTTAATTGGCCTATTGACAATTTTATAGATATAGGGCCACCTCCCTCTGGAGAAATGTACAAACCCATTGATAAAAAATCAAATTATGTAAAACGTTGTGTTGGCCTCCCTGGAGATTCTCTAGAGGTACGTGATGGATATGTTTATATAAATGGCACAAAAAACGATTTACCAGATCGTGCAAAATTACAATTTGCCTATACGATTACATCAAAAAGTGTTCTAGTAAAAGTTGATGATCAAAGAAGGCTTTTGCCAGAGCCAAACAACTATTTCTCTAATAGATATGGAGTTAGCGATATGTATGCTACAGCCCTAGATAGAGCTACGGGAGTGTATACATATACAGCTCATTTAACAGACAAAGCCTACCAAGGCATTAAAAACTACCCAGATGTAATAAGCGCAGAAAGAAAGATGGCAGAAAAAGGCATGAAAGATCAGGGGATATTTCCTCAGACTGCTGCAAATTCATGGAACAATGATCATTTTGGGCCCATTTACATCCCACAGGCAGGAAAAACAGTTGCTATTACTCCAGAGAGTATTGCTTTCTACAAACGTATTATAGAGGTTTATGAAGGAAGTGAAATGGGCATAGACAATACCATAACACAAAACGGCACTACTGTACTTTTAAACGAAAAACCCATCTCGCAGTACACCTTTACTATGGATTATTATTGGATGATGGGAGATAACAGGAATAACTCTCAAGATGCCCGTTCTTGGGGATATGTACCTATGAATCATGTGGTAGGGAAACCCGTTTTTGTGTGGATGAGTTTTAATAGTAAAGCGAAAGGCTTATTTAATAAAATACGCTGGGATCGTTTCTTCACAACCGTGAGTGGTAAGGGAGAAACAACTTCTTATTTTATTCCTTTTTTAATACTACTGGCAGGATGGTTTGGTTTTCGCAGGTTTCAAAAAAGAAGAAAGAAAGCATAAATAAAAAGTGGAACAACATATCCTAATTTATCCTAGCTACTTCCCCTCTATTGCAACAATGGTTGCAATGGCAAAGGCAGATAAAATAACCCTGGAGACACAAGACAATTATCAAAAACAAACCTATAGAAACAGAGCTTATATAGCGCACAGCAATGGGAAACTATTATTAAACATACCCATACGGCATTCAAAAAATATACGGCACCAAAAAACCAAAGATGTTGCTCCAGAAAACAACTTTTCGTGGCTGTCAGAACACTGGAAATCGATACAAGTAGCCTATAGAACCTCTCCCTATTTTGAATTTTATGAGGATGATTTGACGCCCCTTTTTAAAAACCCTGTTTTAAAACTGCAAGATTTTAATATTCAAATACTAAATACTATTGCAGAACTTATTGCTCTAGAGACTCCAATTACAACATCAAGTGTGTTCCAAAAAAACACCCAGTTACAAGATATGCGCCACTTAGTAAATTGTAAAAAAGAACCAAGTTATAACTTCGATACCTACCATCAGGTATTTGAGGGTAACCATGGTCATATCGAGAATTTATCTATTTTAGATTTGTTATTTAATGAAGGTCCTAACACATTGAATTACCTGCAAAACCAGACTCTGGAGAGTTAGCCTACTTAGGTATGCCAAAGACAGCGGCAACAGGAAAATGATCTGAGAAGGTTTGCTCTAAAGAAGTAAACTCTAACACCTCTAGCTGTTTTGATCCAAATATATAATCGATACGCATTGGATAATAATCAAACATAAAAGTAGTACCTAGACCCTTACCCTTTTCTATAAAGGCATCATTCATGTTTTGTTGAAATTTTCTATACACATAAGAAAATGCCGTATTGTTAAAATCTCCTGCAAGGATAATAGGATGTTTTGTGGTATTCATATGTTTCAAAATAACCTCCGTATGTTCTTGTTGCCTTTCAAAGGTAGTAGCTAATCTTTTAAATAATTTTTCTTTGTCTTGTTCTTGCAGAGAATTTACAGAAGCGGTTATACCTATAGATTTTAAATGCACATTGTAAAGCCTCAGGGTATCTGTGCCTTTTACTAAATCTGCATAAAGGCTATTGTTATTGGTTTTTTCAAAATCAAAAGCCCCGGTGTTTAGTAAAGGGTATTTTGAGAAAATAGCATAGCCTAGGCCAATATTTTTGTTTTTAAAATGAATATAACGGTATGGATATCCTGGAAATTTTTGTGTGGCTTTTCTATAATATTCTTGGATAAAAATAACATCGGGTTTGGCAATTTTAAGGGTACTGCTTATTACTTCTGAAATTTTAGCCCTATCGATGTCTTTTTGATAGGCATTAAACAAACGCACGTTATAACTTAGTACAGAGATGGTGTTCTCACTAGAGGCGCGCTGCTCATTAGAAGGGAACTTATAAAATGGATTAAAAAATAAATACGCTGCTACCAGCATCACTGCAGATACTATAAATTGTTTTTTTAACTTAACTAACCAGTACACACCAAACAAAAAAGTAAGAACTATAAGTGGTGATACGCCAAGACTTAGCAACGATAAACTCGAGAATTGTTTTGGAGGAAGGTAGGGCAAGATAAAAGACACCAAAAGCAATACGGCTACAATACTATTGCACCAAAATAATATCTTCCCGAAAAATGATAGCTTTTTCAAAATTGTGTATGTTATTTATCTCCAGCTTTAAATAAAAAATCCTTCTCTTGTTTGGTTAAACTTTCATACCCACTTTTACCTATTTTATCTAAGATGCCATCTATCTTTATTTGACGCTCATCTTTAAGTGAAGTTGTTTTTTTCTTGGAAGTGTTTTTTGGTGTTTTATGCACTTTTCTAAAAGGAGTGTTTTTTCTTGTCTTAAACAAATTGGCTAGGCTAGCTACTATTTTTTCAAACCAAAGCCCAATGTCATTCCCTTTTGCTAATTGTACTGCGTATAGATAACCAAAAACGGCTCCACCTATATGAGAGAGCATACCTCCTGGATTGGTACCAGAGCCTAACCTAAATAAATCTAATAAAAATAGTCCTACAGCAAGTTGCCATAGTTTAATGGTCACCATAAAAAACCGAAATGAAATATTAGGAGAGTAGGTAGCAGCAAAAACCATCAGCGCAGATACAGATGCAGAAGCTCCTAAGAGATATCCTGCCTTGCTTTGAAACACTGGAAACACATTATAAGCCGTCACAAACAAAAGCCCGCCATATAGCGCTCCCAATAGATATACCGTTAGAAAGCGTTTCTCGCTAAAGAGATTTAATATAAATTTAGAAAAGAAGTTTAACCATATCATGTTAAACAAAATATGCATAAAACCGCCATGTAAGAAGCTATAGGTAAGTAAAGACCAAGGTTGCTTTAATACCTCAATAGGCTCTTCTGGCAATACAAACCACTGCATTAACACCTCACTTGAAGTGTTAAATAAAAATGACGCAATAAAAAACAACAAGAAAACCGCGATGTTAATCACAATCAATTTGTTTGCAATGTTTAGTGTTTTAAATTTATATAGTACGTTTTGTCCTTGCATAGGTTAATCCCAACGGGTATGATTTAAATCGTTTTTCTTCCAGTAATAGGCCATAACAAAACCAAATAAAGCCCCGCCAATGTGCGCCCAATTTGCAATGTTTTCTCCAAACAAAGAAAAACCTGTTAGACCAGAAAATAAATCCATTAGTAATAATCCTGGTATAAAATATTTCGCCTTAATAGGAAATGGTAAAAACAGTAACATCAGCCCAGTGTTTGGAAACATAAGCCCAAAGGCAACCAGTATTCCGTACAAAGCCCCAGAGGCACCTACCGCTGGAGTGTTAAATTCTATAAACAATCGCTCTATGGTTTGCAGAGGGACCGAATTTAGAATAGCGGTATTGTATTGCCCAGAAGTCATAATTGCATTGATGTCTTCTTGAGATACTCCTGCACTAAGTAAAGCATCCATTGCACTATGTACTTGGAAATACCCTACCAAAGAGTGAATAAAAGCAGCACCTAAACCTGCCGAAAAGTAAAAAAATAAAAACTTTTTTTGTCCCCAACGCTCCTCCAAAGGAGCTCCAAACATATACAGACCAAACATATTAAAGAAAATATGCATAAGGCCATTTCTGTCATGCATAAATAGATGGGTAATGGGTTGCCAGATTTGAAAATCAGGATGCTCAAAATAATACAAAGAAAACAATCGATACGCAACATCGCCTATAAACACAGAACCTGCATATACAATGACATTGATAATAATTAGTATTTTAACAGTATCTGTTATTCTTCCCATATAGTGGCCTTTTCAAAAGGATAAAATCGTTCTTATTTATATAAATTTTTTGTCCAAATCATTTGCATCTAGCGTGATTATAACCGCCTGGTTTGAAGGAGAAATACTTGGCTCCTTGCACATAAACAATTGGTTTACTAGATGTTCTCTTTCTTTAGAGTTTAAGGCTACGCCGGTTTTGATGGCCATACTTTTTGCCATAGAGCGCACCAACAAATCATTTTGGCTAAATCCAGCATCAGGAACCTCATCCATAATGTCTTGGATTAATTGCTCTAAAACCATACTGGCTTGGCCCTCCAACAAAGCTGCAGGAATACCTGTTATAGACAAAGTATCCTCTCCAAAAGCGCCAAAAACAAAGCCAGTGTGTTCTAGTTGTTCTTGAATTTTTTGAAGCACCTGCATATCTGGAATAGAAAAAGGTAGCTCTAAAGGAAATAACAGTTGCTGGCTCACGCCCTGATGCACTGTAATGTTTTTTAATAACTCTTCATACAATATACGTTGGTGGGCCAGATGTTGATGTATAACCATCATACCACTTTTTATAGGGCTAATAATATATTTGTTTTGTAGTTGAAATGTAAGCTGAGCACTCACAGGGCTTTGCTCCTCAAAAAGAGATCCTGTTACTTGTTCACTTTCAAAGGTGAGGTGTGTTTCTGGTGAATAAGAACCATCGGTAGCTTGGGTATCATTTAACCCTACGTATAAAGAATCCCAATGAGCTGTATCTTTATCTCTTTTGTAAGGAAAATCAATATTTTTTTGTTTTGGAGTGGCGCTAAAAGGATTGAAGTCTCTATCTACATCAATGGTTGGAGACACAGGTGGCTTATTGCTATAATCATAAGGGGTATCTAGGCTACTCTCTCTGTTAAAATCTAACACGGGAGCAATACTAAATTGTCCTAAACTATGCTTTATCGTTGCTCTAACCATAGCATAAAGCGCATGTTCATCATCAAATTTTATTTCGGTTTTGGTAGGGTGAATATTAATATCTATAGACTTTGGAGCTACCTCAAGAAATAGAAAATAACCTGGATGTAGAGCTGGTTTTATTAACCCTTCAAAGGCAGCGTTAACAGCGTGGTTAAGATAGGGGCTTTTAATAAAGCGATCATTCACAAAAAAGAACTGTTGTCCTCTACTCTTTTTGGCAAAATCTGGTTTTAAAACAAAGCCATCAATTTTTAATATATCTGTAGTTTCTGCAACAGGAACTAATTTTTCATTTGTTTTAGAACCAAAAATATTTACAATTCGTTGTCTTACATTACTGGTGGTAAATTAAAAACAAGGTCGTCATTGTGGGTCATGGTAAAGGCAATACTTGGGTGGGCAAGTGCTACACGATGAAACTCATCTATGATATGACGGGTTTCTACAGGGTTTGATTTTAAAAAATTACGCCTTGCTGGTATATTAAAAAATAAATTCTTAACAGCAATGGTGGTACCCTCTGGAACTACAGCTTGTTCTTGGCCCACTACTTTGTTACCCTCAACATTAATCTTGGTGCCAATTTGCTGATCATGTTGTTTTGTTTTTAAAGAAACATGTGCAATGGCGGCAATAGAGGCCAGGGCTTCTCCCCTAAACCCTTTGGTGTTTAGTTTAAATAAATCTTCAGCGATTTTAATTTTTGAAGTTGCATGACGCTCAAAACTCAATCAGGCATCTGCAGGACTCATTCCTGTACCATTGTCTGTGACCTGTATTAGGGTTTTCCCTGCATCTTTAAGAACTAGCGTTATAACCGTAGATTTTGCGTCTATAGCATTCTCTAGCAGCTCTTTAACTACAGAGGCGGGTCTTTGAACAACTTCTCCTGCAGCAATTTGATTTGCAACGTGGTCTGGTAATAATTGTATAATATCTGGCATTAGCTAGAGAAAATTGATAGGTCAAAATCAATAATATATAAGAATATAAATATCAACACAGCCATTACTATTAATACTGTTTTATTAAAGGCTGTATTATTACGGTTACGGTTGTGAACCCTTGCATTTTGCCACTGCCCGGCATAGTCATTTTCATTGTAGGTGTCTGCGTAGGCATCAAACTTTGTGGTTTGCTTTGTGTCTTCAACCCCTTGTTTTCCTTTGTAGTAACGTGGGGTATAGTTAAAGCGGTTGTTTGACTTTAACTTTTTTATAATGGTAAATTTTATAGGCCCCATACTTGCGTGCAATTACATCAAAGATACCTAAAAATAGAGTTTTGTTGTAGCCCAAAAGCTGACAATTTTTTAACAATATAAAATGTAGTGAAAACTAGTAGAAATAGTACTAAAGGTCTTTAAAAAAATGTTTTAAAACCTATTTACAACACCCATTAAAAGGAAGCATCTTTACGCAACTGAGCCATTTTTATTGCAGCAATAGCAGCCTCTACTCCTTTATTACCGTGCGCCCCACCACTTCTATCGATGGCTTGTTGCATGGTGTGGTCTGTTAAAACACAAAATATAACCGGTATATCACCTTGGATGTTTAGATCTTTAATACCCTGAGAAACACCTTGGCAAACAAAATCAAAATGCTTTGTTTGGCCTTCAACAACACTCCCTATAGCTATTACTGCATCTAGCATATCATAACTTTGTGTCATTTTTTTACATCCGTAAATCAGTTCAAAGCTTCCTGGCACATCCCACCGAACAATGTTCTCCTTTATACCTCCACAGTCTAATATAGCGTCAAAGGCACCTTGAAACATCCCACCGGTTACCTCAGGATTCCATTGAGAAACAACAATCCCAAACCGAAAATTTTTCGCGTTTGGGATTGTTGCTTTATCGTATGAAGATAGATTTGTATTTTTTGTTGCCATATAGTGTATCCACCAAGGTAGATTAATTTATTGCATTGCTTTTGCTTTGCTTAAATACGTTTTGGCTTTTACAGCCTCGGTAGCTTTAGGATATAATTCTGTGATGCTTGTAAAATGAGCTACTGCTTTTACAGTATTTCCAGTTTCTAGAGCCACAATACCTGCTTTTAACAAAAAGCGAGGTGTTGTAAACTCATTATCCTGCATACTTGCAGCACTTTGGTAATACTCAAGAGCTTTATCCATTTGGTTTAACTGTACAAAAGCATCTGCGATAGCGCCTTTAGCTAAAGGTCCTAGCATTGCATCATCGCTACTAAAAGCATCTAGATATGTAATAGCGTTTTTGTAGTCATTGATATTAAGGTAAGCTACTCCTGCATAATAGTTTGATACGTTGGCTGCTTTTGTGCCACCATAGTTTTCTATGATATCTAAGAAACCGTATTTACTATTTCCTCCATTAAGGGCAAGGTTGTATAAAGAATCACTTGCAACAGGCGCTGTTAGTGCTTGGTCAAAGTACTCTTGTGCTTGGTACATCTCGCTCATAGCCTCTTTCTCTTTAGGCTCTTGTATAACATTTACAAAACCTAAATATGCCAATACAGTAAGTGCAATTGCACCTACAGCAATCAAAATAACTTTTTGGTTTTTCTCAACCCACTCTTCAGTTTTGTTAGCGGTTTCATCTAAGGTATTAAACACCTCAGCTGTTGTACTTTCTCCTTCTAAAAGCTCAGAATCATTTACTGCTTCTGACTTTGATTTTATTTTTCCGCCTCGTTTTTTGTACGTTGCCATAGATTGATTTTTTGTGTACCGCAAAAATAAAATTTTTATCAGAATATAAAAGCTAAAAGATTTGTTATTTTTCAATAATTTGCAGAAAGAAAAACAAGTCCAAAATAGACACCTATTTTACTGTTAAATAGTCTGTAAACATCATATTACAATGCAATTAGAGCAACTTTCTTTACTTAACTATAAAAACTTTGAATCGCAGTCTTTCTCCTTCGATGCAAAGATAAATTGCTTTGTTGGGCAAAATGGAGTAGGAAAAACCAACGTATTAGACGCTATTTATCACCTATCCTTCGGAAAGAGCTATTTTAATCCCATTACGGGACAAAACATGCGCCATGGTACAGATTTCTTTGTTGTTGAAGGGAGTTATATAAAAAATGATAGACCTGAAAAAATCAACGTGAGTGCCAAACGTGGCAGTAAAAAAATATTAAAACGCAACGCTAAGGTCTATGAAAAATTTAGTGAGCATATTGGTTTTCTGCCCCTTGTAATGATTTCTCCCGCAGATCGAGATTTGATTGTGGAAGGTAGTGACACGAGAAGAAAATTTATAGACGGTGTGATTTCTCAGGCAGATTCATCCTACCTGCAGCATTTAATTAACTATAACAAAGTGCTCCTGCAGCGTAATTCTTTGCTAAAATATTTTGCTGCAAACCAGACGCACAATCAAGACACACTAGATATTTATGATGAGCAACTCACACAATATGGGACTGCTATATTTGAAAAAAGAGCTGCATTTCTAGAAGAATTTCTACCTATATTTTTGGCCCGCCATAAAGTAATTAGCAATAGTGCAGAAGAGGTTTCTCTTATATACAAAAGCCAACTAGAAGACGCCACACTACTAAGTTTGTTGAAAAACAATATCTCCAAAGATAAAATGATGCAGTATACTGGCTTTGGAATTCATAAAGATGATTTGGTTTTTGAGATAGATGGCCATCCTATTAAAAAGTTTGGTTCTCAAGGTCAACAAAAATCATTTCTAATTGCATTAAAATTAGCCCAGTTTGACTTTATAAAGAAATTAAACGGGGTAACCCCTATCCTACTTCTGGATGATATTTTTGACAAACTAGACCAACAGCGTGTTGCTCAAATAATAAAATTAGTTCATGATGACAGCTTTGGACAAATTTTTATTAGTGACACACATGCCCAAAGAACAGAAGCTGTTGTAAAAGAAATTCACAAAAGCTATATGCTTTTTAAATTATAGAAGATGAAAAAGCATGTACTTATTGTTTTGTTGGTGATTGTATCCACCAGCTTTTTTGGCTGTCAACAAAACACCAAAGAGCTTAAAGAAAATCTTTCTGGCTATTGGGAAATTGAAAAAGTAACCACACTGGAGGGAGAAACAAAAGAATTTAAAATTAGTACCACTGTAGATTATATTACTGTAGATGGAAATTTCGGCAAACGCACCAAGGTAAGCCCGCAATTAGATGGTAGTTTTAAAAACAATGGTGCCACAGAATCTTTTACCATAGATGGATCCTCAGGTGAGCTGGTCTTGCGGTATCAAAACCCAGAGAGTATGTGGGTTGAGAAAGTGAAGGATGCTACCAAAGAAAAATTGCGTATTGTAAACAAACAAGGCAAAGAATATATTTACAAGCGTTTTGAGAAATTTAATTTTTAATAAATATCAATAAATACCACTATAAATCATGGCAAAAAGAAACACAGAAGAAGCTACCATTGGTGATGTGCTAAAAGCTTTTATTGGTAAAGGAAAACTTGCAAAAGGCTTAGATAAAGTAGATGCTAAAAATGCTTGGTTAAAAGTTATGGGGCCAGGAGTTGCTAATTATACTACAGAGGTAATTTTGGAGAGAGATATTTTATATGTGCAATTAAGCTCTTCAGTGCTTAGAGAAGAACTCAGTTATGGAAGAGAAAAAATAATTCGTCTTTTAAATGAGGAATTGGGCAAAAACTTAATTGACAAAGTAGTACTTAGATAAATTTAATAGTTTATAAATTAAAAAAAGCCGTTTATCTAAAGATAAACGGCTTTTTTAATACGGTATGTTTTAGTACTAAAACATCTCTCTACCTGAGAAATGAAAGGCTCCTTCAATAGCAGCATTTTCATCACTGTCACTTCCATGTACAGCATTTTCTCCCATAGAGGCAGCATATAACTTACGGATTGTACCCTCAGCAGCATCTGCTGGATTAGTAGCTCCAATTAAGGTTCTAAAGTCTGCAACTGCATTATCTTTCTCTAAAATAGCTGCTACAACAGGACCACGTGTCATGTACTCAACCAACTCTCCATAAAATGGACGCTCGCTGTGTACTGCGTAGAATTCCTGCGCATCTTGCGAAGTCATGTGGGTTAATTTCATAGCAACGATTCTAAAACCTGCTGCATTTATTTTGTCTACAATAGCTCCAATGTTTCCTTTTTCAACACTGTCAGGCTTTAACATTGTAAAGGTTCTGTCTGTTCTCATAATTTTATTAAATTTTGTGCAAAAATAAACTTTTATGTTGCAATTTTAAACACAATAGCAAAAAAGTAACATTATTAACAATTATTTAAAATTACAGGAGTTATACTTAACTCATTTATTTTATCTGAAATGAAACACAAAAAGGTCTTTCTAAAGGATATAAATAGGCTTTAAATAACAAAATAAAATTAAAACACATTTCATTTATATATAAAGGAAAATGAAAAACGCTACCATTTATGTACTAAAAACGAATGAACTCTTAAAATTTCTGAAGTAGATATTGTTATTAATTGTATCTTCGTAGCCTATGAACACAGCTCTAACTACTCAAATAAAAGAACTTCTTTCTACACCAAAAAATTGTGTAATTATTGGGCATAAAAACCCAGACGGCGATGCTATAGGCTCTTGCCTTGGTTTAGATTTATACTTAAAATCTATAGGTCAAAAAAGTCAAGTTGTAATGCCAAATGATTTCCCTGATTTTTTAAAATGGCTCCCAAGCACCGATACTATTTTTAATTTTGAAAAACAAAACACACAGGCCCTTCAAGCTATTGAAGATGCTGATGTAATCTTTACCCTAGATTTTAATTCTTTGAGCCGTGTGGGAGAGATGCAAGCCACCTTAGAGAAAAGCGAGGCTGCCTTTGTGATGATAGATCACCATCAACAACCTGACAATTACGCCCTTATAACATACTCTGATACAAACATGGGATCTACCTGTGAGATGGTATTTCATTTTATTACCGCCCTAGAAGGCCAACAAGATATTACTCCACAAATTGCTACCCTGCTGTACACAGGTATTATGACAGATACTGGCTCATTTAGGTTTCCATCTACTACAGCCGTCACTCATAGAGTAATAGCTTCTTTGATGGAACATGGAGCCAAAAATGCTGAAATTCATCAAAACGTATATGATACCAACTCTAGTTCTAGAATAAAGCTGCTAGGTGTTGCCCTAGATAATCTAGTAGTACTTGAAAAGTATCATACTGCCTATATTACCATATCCCAAAAAGAGCTTGATGACAATAATTTTAAAAAGGGAGATACAGAAGGCTTTGTAAATTATGCGCTATCTGTATTGGGTATCGTTTTTGCTATTATTTTTATTGAAAATAAGCAAGAAAATATTGTAAAGATTTCACTTAGAAGTAAAGGTGATTTTTCTGTCAATGAATTTTCTAGGACTCACTACAATGGCGGAGGACACACCAATGCTGCAGGAGGAAGAAGCCTGTTGTCTCTAAAAGATACGGTAACTCAATTTATTAGTATATTGCCCAACTACAAAGATCAATTATAGTATGATGCGTACCCTTTTTGTTTATTTCCTGCTTATTTTTATGGCAACTAGCTGTCAAAGCCCTCAAAGTAGAGCTCCTATTAAAACCACTTCTGGAAGTTTTATTGAAGCCTCTGTAGCGCGCAATAAACTTATATACAAGCAGGAGAAGGCTATCATACAGGCATTAATCAAGACAGACAGCCTGCGTAATTATATTTCAACAGAAAGTGGTTTTTGGTATACCGTCACACAAAAAGGTAGTACAACATCAACACAAAAGCCTGCCCTTGGTGATCTTATTACTTTTACCTACAACGTGAAAGACTTAGAGGGAAATGTAATAGTTTCAGCTATAGAGAACGGAATTCAGACCTATAAAGTAGATCAATCAAACCAAGATTTAATTTCTGGAATTAGAGACGGCGTAAAATTATTAAGCCCTGGAGAAAAAGCCACTTTTATATTTCCATCATACAAGGCCTACGGATACTATGGCATTGAAAAAAAATTAGGAACCAACGAACCTATTACCAGTGATATTACATTAGTATCAATAAATCAAAATCAATAAATTTAGTTCAATTATCATGAAAAGAATCTCATTAGTACTATTATTAGCATTGACAATTGGGTCATGCCAGAACAAATATCCAGATCTTCCAAACGGGGTATATGCAGAAATCATTACAAACAAAGGAACCTTTGTTGCAAAACTATACAACGAGGCTACCCCCCTTACAGTTGCCAACTTTGTATCACTAGCAGAGGGAACCAACCAAATGGTTGATGACAAACACAAAGGAAAAAAGTTTTATGACAGTGTTATATTTCATCGAGTAATCAAAGATTTTATGATTCAAGGAGGAGATCCAACTGGAACAGGCTCTGGAAATCCTGGATATAAATTCCCTGATGAAATTGTACCATCACTTGTGCATGATAGAAAAGGAATCTTATCTATGGCAAATAGTGGCCCAGCAACCAATGGTAGCCAGTTCTTTGTGACACTTAAAGAAACTCCTTGGTTAAACGGCAAGCACACCGTTTTTGGTGAGGTTGTAGAAGGCATTGAGATAGTTGACGCTATTGGTCTGGTTGATGTACAGCCACAAAGCAACAAACCCTTAGAAGAAATAATGATTAAAACAGTAAACATCATTAACAAAGGAGGACAAAAAATCACCTCTTTTACAGATGCTATGACGAAGGTAGAAGATGAAAATAAAGCTAAGCAAGCAGCCATCGCAAAATATGCAGATGGTATGAAAGCAAAATTTGATGCCCTGAAACAAGATGCTCAAACACTACCATCTGGTCTTAAAGTACACTGGGATACAAAAACAGAAACCCAACGTCCAGCAGAGGGCACTAAGGTACTGGTAAACTATGCAGGTTTTTTGGAAGATAACGGAATGTTATTTGATACCAATAGAGTGATATTGGCAAGAGATTACAACATGATCAACCCGCAACGTGAAGCTCAAAATGGCTACACTCCTACTTCTATGACATGTAGTAAAGACGCGCAATTAAATCCAGGATTTCTTGAGGCGCTCCTTATGATGTCTGTTGGTGATAAGAGTTACTGCTTTTGTCCCATCTTATCTTGGATATGGTGAACGTGGGGCTGGGAATGTAATTCCTCCAAACTCTGACCTAGTGTTTGAAATAGAAATTACAGCCAAACAATAATATCATTTAAAAAAACACAAACTAAAAAAGCCCGACGGATTTACCGTCGGGCTTTTTTTTATTACATCAAGTTGATACTATAATTATGTAAGCGGTATATTTTTTAATATCTCTAAAACAAATTTCCAATATTTTTGTGCGCTTGATATGCTCGCACGCTCATCTGGAGAATGTGCTCCTTTAATGGTAGGTCCAAAACTTATCATGTCCATCTTTGGATAGTTTTGTCCCAATATACCGCACTCCAAACCTGCGTGACAGGCAGCTACATTAGGCTTTTCTCCATGAAGAGAAATGTATAAAGACTCTACAACTTGTAGAATAGCACTGTCCATATTTGGAGCCCATCCAGGATAATGACCACTGCAATCCACATCATACCCTGCCAACTCAAAAACGGATGTTAATGTTGCCGCCATATCATCCTTAGAAGAATCTACAGAAGATCTGGTAAGGCATTCAATTTTCAGGGTTGCGTCTTTAACAGTAATTTTTGCAATATTATTTGAAGTCTCTACTAGGCCCTCAATGGCTGGACTCATTCTATACACACCATTATGGGTTGCGTATACTGCATTTATAAATGCAATTTGATCCTTTGGAGCCATAACCATCTGTGGAGCGTCTATTTTCTGAGTTTCTATGGTTAAATCTGGCTCAAGTAATCTGTATTCCTCAACCAGGTTAAATTGAATTTTCTCCATCTGCAATACAAACTCAGAAATATCTTCAGTTTTAACTACTACAGTGGCAGTACTCTCTCTAGGAATTGCATTTCTAAGTGATCCGCCGGCAAGAGATGCAATATGAGCAATATCTTTATTTGCAGCCAATAAACGATTCATCATTTTATTTGCATTTCCTAAACCTTTAAAAATATCCATCCCACTGTGTCCTCCTTGTAGCCCCTTTACAGTGATACGATACCCTTGCCCATTTGGAGCTGGAATTTGATGGTAACTACCACTTGCTGTAACATCTACACCACCGGCGCAACCTACTCCTATTTCATCATCTTCTTCTGTATCTAGGTTAAGTAAAATTTCACCTTCAAGCAAACCGCCTTTTAGGCCAATGGCTCCTGTCATCCCAGTTTCTTCATCTATGGTAAAAAGCGCTTCAATGGCTGGGTGAGCTATGGTGTCACTATCTAAAACAGCCATGATAGTTGCTACTCCTAGCCCATTATCTGCCCCTAGGGTTGTTCCATTGGCACGAACCCAATCTCCATCTACATGCATCTGTATGCCTTGTGTGTCAAAATCAAATACCGTATCACTGTTTTTTTGATGCACCATATCCAAATGAGATTGCATCACAATAGCTTTTCTGTTCTCCATACCAGGGGTGGCAGGCTTTTTTATAATAACATTTCCTACTTCATCTTCTATAGTTTGAAGCCCTAAAGAGGCGCCAAAATCTTTCATGAACTTAATCACACGCTGTTCTTTTTTTGAAGGGCGTGGTACTGCATTTAAATCTGCAAATTTATTCCAAAGCGGTTTTGGAGATAGGTTTCTTATAGCATCACTCATTGTATTGTCATTAAAATTGAAATACAAAGGTAACCTATTTGATTTTTTTTAAACGTTGATTTTAAGCTAAGATTTTACAGTAGCAGCTGAGATTTATGGAGTTAAAACCAATGAATTAATCAAATAGTAAATACCTGTAACTATTGATTTTATTTTAAGATGGTTTTAGTATTTTGCTATCATGTTTAAAAAGAAATCTACACTTATTATTGCGCTGCTACTGCCCGTGCAAATTGTATTGATACAGTTTTTAAAACACTATCCCGCATTTATAGAAAAATGGTATAGTCTAGGGCTGTATCCCTGGATTGGAAAAATAGCTAGAAGCCTCTGGGGCTGGGTGCCTTTTTCTGTGGGAGATGTTTTTTACACTTTAATTTTTACTCTAGCGGTACGTTGGGTCTATAAAAACTTTAGAGGCTTTAGGCATGAGCCTGTAAAGTTGGTTTTTGAAATTACAGCCCACCTATCTGTGGTGTATTTTATGTTTCATCTATTATGGGGTTTTAATTATTACCGAGAACCCTTACATACATCACTAAATCTAGGCAATGACTACACCACCGAGCAGCTCATAGATATTACCAACAGAGTAATTAAAAAATCAAATGAACTTCATAATACGTTAGGGTATGCAGATTCGGTAAAGATTGAATTGCCTTATTCTCAAAAGCAAATGCTTGATCTGACACAAAACAGTTATACAAATCTTCAAAAAACCTTTACCAATCTATCTCTAGAGCCAACAAGTGTTAAAAAAAGCCTCTGGAGTCTGGGCCTTACCTACATGGGATATAGTGGTTATTTAAATCCATTCTCTGGAGAAGCGCAAGTAAATGGACTTATAAAGTCTTATAAATTTCCGGTAGTGGCATGCCATGAACAGGCACACCAGTTGGGGTACGCAAAAGAAAACGAGGCCAACTTTATAGCCACTCTTGCAGCAATACATAATGATGACACCTACATTAAATACACAGGATATATTTTCGCGCTTCGGTATTGTGTAAATGAATTATCCTACAGAGATAAAGATCTATACCTGGAAACATTAGAAACCATACATCCTGGAATTTTAAAAAGCTATAAAGAAATGCGTGATTTCTGGGACAGCTATGACAACCCAATGGAAGAACTATCTAAGGCCTGGTACAATTTATTTTTAAAAGCAAACAACCAGCCCAAAGGAATTAAAACATACAGTTATATGGTGGCCCTGATGGTGAATTATTTTGACAATAGACCATTATAAGGTTTGCTTAAAATATTTTTAAATTTTCAATTATGATATTTTTAACAACCACACATAACCTTTTGGATGCCATATATTGGTATCTTTAAGAAAAAAACAATAAATCTTCAATGCTATGAAAAAAAACATACTGCTGTTGCTTGTTCTTTGTATTTCGCATATTGGTATTTCACAAGAATACTTTCCTAAAAACGATGGCGTAAAAGAAAACAATGCGCAATACACTGCTTTTACTAATGCAACATTATTTGTCTCTCCAACAAACAAAATAAATAATGCAACCCTACTTATTAAACAAGGAAAAGTAATAGCTTCTGGTAAAAACGTGGCTATTCCAAGCAATACTGTTGTGGTAGATCTGGAAGGAAAATTTATATACCCTTCATTTATAGATTCGTACACAAATTTTGGGGTTAAAAATCCTGAGCGCACCTCTGGAGGACGCCGTTCTCCCCAATACGGTGCATCACGAGATGGATTTTACTGGAATGACCATATCATGCCAGAGAAAAACGCCATAGATCATTTCACCTATGACTCAAAAGCGGCTAAAGCAATGCGTAATGAAGGTTTTGGTCTTGTAAACACCCACAGCATGGACGGAATTGCACGTGGTACAGGACTACTTGTAGCACTTAACGATCAAGGCAACCAGGCAATGCGCATTATTGATGACGCGTTAGCACAGCACTATTCATTTTCTAAAAGTGTTACTAGTAGACAATCATACCCAGGATCTCTCATGGGAGCCATGGCACTGCTGCGTCAAGTATATCACGATGCACATTGGTATGAAAAAGGAAACATACCTACCAAAGACAGGTCATTAGAAGCTTTACTTAAAAATAAAAACAAAGTATCCATCTTCGAGGCAGGAAACAAAAGCAACAACTTAAGGGCGGCCAAAATTGGAAATCAGTTTGGAATTAACTACCTCATTGTTGGGGGCGGTGATGAGTATGAGATGATACAACAAACAAAAGCAACCAATGCTAGTTATATTATCCCATTAAATTTTCCAGACCCCTATGATGTAAGTAACCCTTATATGGCTAGCTATCTATCTCTAGAAGATATGCGCGCCTGGAACCAAGCACCAACAAATCCAAAAGCATTACAAGACAACGCAGTGCCTTTTGCCCTGACCACCTTTAAGTCTAAAAAACCAAAAGATTTTACTAAAGATCTTTTAGTTGCTATTAAGTATGGTCTAGATAAAACAAAGGCTTTAGAGGCATTGACCACTGAGCCTGCTCGTATGCTTCAAATTAGCGATAAAGTAGGATCACTAGATAATGGAAAATATGCCAATTTTTTGATTACCTCTGGCCCTTTATTTGAAAAGGGCACTACACTCCACGAAAACTGGGTCCAAGGAACAAGAAGTGTAATCAATACCATGGATCAAACAGATATTAGAGGATCTTACAACCTAGCCTTAGCAGGGCTTAGTTATACTCTAGAAATCTCTGGAGAAGCTGCAAAACCAAAAGCTAAAGTGACTCTAGGCGAAACAGATTTTTCTGCAAAACTAACCTATAAAGACAACTGGATAACTCTTTCTTTTACTGACAAAGAATCTAATGATGTGTACCGCACTACAGCAATTATTGAAAAAAACACGATGAGCTTTACAGGCAAAGCAGTACTGCCTAGTGGTGTAGAAACTACCTTTAATGCAAATAGAAACATGGGCGAGGCCAAAGCCATTTCAGATAAAAACAAAGACACTGCAACTAAAGGTGCCCTTCGTGAGATTATGCCTATAACCTATCCAAATGTAGGTCTAGGAAACACAACTCAGCCAAGAGAGCAAACACTACTGTTTAAAAACGCAACAGTTTGGACTAGTGAGGCAGAAGGAATTTTAAAAAATACCGATGTACTTGTTAAGGATGGTAAAATATCTAAAATTGGAAAAAATCTATCTTCTAAAGGTGCTATAGAAATTGATGCAACAGGCAAACACCTTACAGCAGGTATTATAGATGAGCATAGCCATATTGCAGCACTCTCTATCAATGAGGGAGGGCAAAACTCCTCTGCAGAGGTTACCATAGAAGATGTTGTAGACCCTGAAGATGTAAACATTTACCGCAACCTAGCCGGCGGGGTTACCTCCATACAGATACTTCATGGATCTGCGAACCCCATTGGTGGGCGTTCTGCCATTTTAAAACTAAAATGGGGAGAAGATGCAGATGGATTACTTTATGACAACAGCCCTAAATTTATCAAGTTTGCACTAGGAGAAAATGTAAAACAATCTAACTGGGAGAGTTACAGCCGTTTTCCGCAAACCCGTATGGGTGTAGAGCAGTTGTATGTAACTACTTTAACAGAGCTAAAGCCTACGATGAATTGAAAAAAAGTGGCAAACCCTACCGCATTGATGATGAACTGCAAACATTGGCCGAAATTTTAAACGGTGAGCGTTTTATAAGTTGCCACAGTTATGTGCAAAGCGAGATTAACATGCTCATGAAAGTTGCCGAGAAATTTAATTTTCGCATCAACACATTCACACACATATTAGAAGGATATAAAGTTGCAGATAAAATGGCTGCTCATGGTGTGGGCGCCTCTACCTTTAGTGACTGGTGGGCCTATAAGTATGAAGTGAATGATGCCATCCCTTACAATGCCGCAATTATGGCCTCTCAAGGGGTTACCGTAGCCATTAATAGTGATGATGGTGAAATGTCTAGACGTTTAAACCAAGAGGCTGCAAAAACTTTCAAATACGGTGGTATGACCGAGCAAGAGGCTTGGAAAACAGTAACCATAAACCCTGCAAAGCTATTGCATTTAGACCATAGAGTTGGGAGTATTAAAATAGGAAAAGATGCAGATTTAGTGTTGTGGAATGGCCACCCCATGTCTGTATATTCTAAGGCAGAAAAAACCATTATAGAAGGAAAAACCTATTTTGATTTGGACTTAGATAAGCAAAAAAGAACAGCTATATCAGCAGAGAGAAATATGCTAATGACCATGATGCTTAATGAAAAGGAAAATGGAGGTAAAACAAAACCCCCTGTCAAAAAAACAAACAAGAATTTTCACTGTGACACTGAATTTTAATAACCATAGCACGTATATATTATGAACACATTAAGACACTTATTAATTGTAATAACGGCTATAACTGGATTATCTGTAGCCGCACAACAGACCCCTGCTCCTTCTCAAAAGGGAGCCATAACCATTACTGGAGCCACAGCTCATATTGGTAATGGAAATACCATTGAAAACGCAACCATTATTTTTGAAAATGGAATTTTAACAGCCGTTGGAACCTCTGGTATAAGCGCTAAAGGGACTATTATAAACGCAACAGGCAAACATGTATACCCTGGCTTTATAGCACCTGCAAAATCATTAGGACTTATTGAAGTGAATGCGGTAAGGGCCAGTAATGATCAAGACGAAATTGGTGATATGATACCTCACATTAGAAGTATCATTGCCTACAATGCTGAGAGTAAAGTGGTAGAGTCTATGCGCCCAAATGGCGTACTGATTGGGCAAATTACACCTCAAGGTGGTACAATCTCTGGAAGCTCATCTATTGTACAGTTTGATGCCTGGAACTGGGAAGATGCCGCTATTAAAACAGATGATGGCATACACCTGCATTGGCCAAGTACCTTTAGAAGAGGAAGATGGTGGGCTGGGGAGCCAAGAGGGTACCAACCAAATAAAAACTACACCAAACAAACACAAAAAATAACCACCTACCTTAAAAGCTCTAAAGCCTTTGGCTCTGGAGAAGACCAAGCAGCAAATGAATCTTTAAAGGCTATGCAAGGACTATTTGATGGGTCTAAAAAACTATATGTCTATGCAGATGGAGAGAAAGAAATTATAGATGCTATTACACTTAGTAAGCAAGCTGGGATAGATCAAATTGTTTTAATTGGGGCCTATCAGGGATACAAAATAATTCCTTTTTTAAAGCAGCATGATATCCCCGTTCTGGTTCAGCAAACACATGCGCTTCCAAAAAGCGCAGATGATCATTATGATTTGCCTTACAAACTCCCTAAATTACTTGTAGAGGGAGGTTTACTCGTTGGATTACAAAATAGTAGCATGTCTAATTTCCAGACAAGAAACTTACCCTTTTATGCAGGGCAACTTGTGGGTCAAGGCATGGATAAAGAGACAGCATTGCAGCTTATTTCTGGTAATACAGCAAAAATTTTAGGCCTTGATAAGTACGGAACTCTTGAGCTTGGAAAGAGTGCCACTTTGTTTATCAGCGAAGGAGATGCCCTTGATATGATGGGAAATAATTTAAGTAGAGCTTTTATTGATGGCCGTGATATTTCCTTAGAAACCCATCAAACAGAATTATGGAAACGTTATATGGGTAAATACAACCAAAAATAAACAGCCCTTAAAACACCACTAAAGGTTTTAAAAAAGCTATGAATAAAAAAATAGACAGCACTCAAAATAGCTTGATTAAACAGTGTTTAGTATTGCTAGAAAAATCAAGAGAAAGACGTAAACAAGGTCTTTTCTTGGTAGAAGGGCAGCGAGAAATTCAGCTTGCCATTAGCGGTGGTTATGAGGTGCAAACGCTGCTTTTTTGTGAGGCAATTTGCTCAGAAAATAGCACTAAATATACCACTGAAAACACTCAAATTATTGAAATTTCTTTAGAGGTATATCAAAAACTGGCCTATCGCAAAACCACTGAAGGGATCTTGGCAATTGTAAAAACAAAGGAACTTGCTTTAAACAAGTTACGTTTTAAAAATAAAAACCCTTTAATACTCATTGCAGAAGCTCCAGAAAAACCGGGAAATATTGGCGCTTTACTGCGCAGTGCAGATGCAGCAAATCTTGATGGTTTTATCATTGCAAACCCAAAGACAGACCTCTATAACCCAAATATTATTAGAAGTAGTGTTGGATGTTTATTTACCAACAACATTGCAACGGGAAGCACCCAAGAAATTATTGATTTTCTAGCCCAGCAAAACATACAGCTCTTTAGCGCTATTTTACAGGAATCTAAACCCTATCATAGCCAAGACTTCACAAAACCCACTGCTATTGCTGTAGGTACAGAAGCAACAGGTTTGTCTGAAATTTGGCGCACTCAAAGCACTCAAAACATTCACATCCCTATGCAAGGAGCCATTGACAGCATGAATGTATCTGTGGCCGCTGGTATTTTAATTTTTGAAGCAAAAAGACAACGAGGCTTTTAATTTTGTTGAAATTAGTCTCTTTTAAACGCGTCTTTTTTTTATTTGAAAATTAAACTCTTATAATTTTTTTTAAAAATTGGAATTTGTATTTTTAATCTATGACAGAAATTGATATAGAGCAGGAAAACAAAGCTATAGCAAAACAGTATAAGGAGCTTCTCAAGATAAGTTATCGTATCTTATCTAAGGAAGACAAAAAACTCATACGCTCTGCTTTTGATGTTGCTGTAGATGCACACAAACACCAGCGCAGAAAAAGTGGTGAGGCTTATATTTTTCATCCTATTGCTGTGGCTAAAATTGTGGCCAGTGAGATTGGACTAGATGCCACATCTATTGCCGCTGCCCTACTTCATGATGTTATTGAAGACACCAAATACACCTTTACAGACATTGAACAACTATTTGGAGAGACTGTTGCCCGTATTGTACAAGGGTTAACAAAGATTTCTAAAATGCCTTATGAGGGTGATGTGTCTTTGCAGGCGGAGAATTTCAGAAAAATGCTTTTAACCCTTAATGAAGATATTAGGGTTATCATTATAAAAATTGCAGATCGATTGCATAACATGCAAACAATGGATGCTATGCCGGTTTACAAGCAAGAAAAAATTGCAAGTGAGACTTTGTATATCTATGCTCCAATGGCACATCGTATTGGCTTGTATAAAATAAAATCTGAGCTAGAAGATTTGAGCTTAAAATATACAGAGCGTGAAATATATAATGATATTCTAAGTAAAATAAAAGATAGTAAAGAAGAACAAGATGCTTATATCAAAGCATTTTCAAAAACAATTGAAGATTCTTTAACTGCTGAAAATTTAAGCTACGAAATAAAAGGAAGACCAAAATCAATTTATAGCATACGCAGAAAGATTGTGGCTCAAAACGTAAGCTTTGATGAGGTCTATGATAAGTTTGCAGTGCGTATCATATATAAAAGTGATCTTGCCAATGAAAAATTCTTGGCCTGGAAAATCTATAGCATTGTTACAGACAATTTTCGTCCCAACCCAGTGAGGTTAAGAGATTGGATCTCTTCTCCAAAATCTACAGGTTATGAAGCCTTACATATTACTGTAATGGGCCCAAAAGGCAAATGGGTAGAAGTGCAAATACGTAGTGAGCGTATGAATGAAATTGCAGAAAAAGGGTTTGCTGCTCACTACAAATACAAAAATGAGGATAGTGATGAAGGCGGGCTTGATCTATGGCTTAATAAATTACAAGACACCCTAGAAAACCAGGATATTAGCGCCTTAGATTTTGTAGAAGAATTTAAACTTAGTTTGTACGCAAAAGAGATTTTTGTGTTTACACCCAAGGGAGATTTATATTCACTGCCCAAGGGCGCCTCTGCCTTAGATTTCGCATTTCATATACATACAGAAGTAGGCATGCACACAAGAGGCACCAAGGTGAACGGTAAATTAGTGCCTCTGAGCCACCCCTTGCAAAGTGGAGACCAAGTAGAGATAATAACCTCCAATAACGCAAAACCAACTGCCAACTGGCTGGATTACGCATCTACAAGTAGAGCACAATCAAAAATCAAATCCTCTCTCAAAGAAGAGCGGAAGAATATCGCAAATGACGGTAAAGAAATACTGCGCCGTAAGTTAAAATCACTTAAGATTAATCTTGATGAAAAAACCATCAACCAATTGGTTCAGTTTTATAAGGTAAAAACAAGTCTTGATTTATTTTATAGAGTGGGCGCTGGTATTATAGATAACAAACAATTAAAAGATTTTGCAGCCTCTAGAACAAATGTGTTGGTGAGTTTTATTAAAAATAAAATTAGAAAACAACCCAACCAAAGTGATGTAAATAAAGAAGAAATTACAGAAAAATTTGATCAATTGGTTTTTGGAAAAGATGAGCAACAACTAGATTACAAAATAGCAAGTTGTTGCAATCCAATTGCTGGAGATGATGTGTTTGGTTTTTTAACCGTGACAGAAGGGATTAAAGTACATAAGAAAAATTGTCCTAATGCCGTACAGCTCCAAGGAAGTTATAATTACAGGGTTCAAAAAGCAAAGTGGATAGATTCTTCTCAACGAGAATTTAAGGCAGAGCTACTCATCAGCGGAATTGACGCTATGGGCTTAGTTAATAACGTGACAAAAGAAGTGTCAAACAATTTAAATATAGATATGAAACGGGTTCATTTTGACACTAATGACGGATTGTTTACAGGGAAAATTGTAGTTGTAGTTAAAAACAAAAACATTCTTAATAACTTGGTTCAAAACATTAAAAAAATAAACGGAATTGATAAAGTAACTCGTTTGTAATTTTGCTATTTTTGACCATTAAGGTATAAAATAATTTAGAATTAAATTTTAAGTATCCGTAGCAATTATATGGTAGCCAAAAGGGTATCTAAATTGCATTAATAGCTAAGCAATTCATTGCCATACTATGAGTTCAAAAACTGAAGCAAACAATCAAGATATTGTAAAAAATGTGTTCACTGCATTTTTAGAGACAAAAGGGCACCGTAAAACACCTGAACGCTTCGCTATACTTCAAGAAATATACGATCAGGAAGAACATTTTGATATTGAGTCTTTATATATCATAATGAAAAACAAAAACTATCGTGTAAGTAGAGCAACACTATACAACACTATAGAATTATTGCTAGAATGCATGTTGGTTCGTAAGCATCAATTTGGGCAGAATCAAGCACATTACGAAAAATCATATTTTGATAAACAACACGATCATGTTATTCTAGACAACGGAGAAGTCATAGAATTCTGTGATCCAAGAATACAGAATATTAAAAAAACCATAGAAGATGTTTTTGATATTACCATATCTAAACACTCGCTATATTTTTACGGAACAAAAAACACAACCAACCCAAAGCAATAGGGAAATACATTACAATTATGGCAGTAGACTTACTACTTGGATTACAATGGGGAGACGAAGGAAAAGGAAAAATCGTCGATGTACTAACAGCAGATTATGATATCATTGCTCGCTTTCAAGGAGGTCCTAATGCAGGACACACCTTAGAGTTTGATGGTATTAAACACGTTTTAAGGACTATTCCATCAGGAATTTTTCACAAAACAGCCATGAATGTCATTGGCAATGGTGTTGTGATAGATCCTGTTGTTTTTGTAAAAGAATTGGAAGGTTTAGATCAATTCGATATAGACTACAAAGCCAAGTTAATAATATCAAGAAAAGCTCACCTTATTTTGCCTACCCACAGGCTCTTAGATGCAGCAAGTGAGGCCAGTAAAGGCAAAGCAAAGATTGGCTCTACATTAAAAGGAATAGGGCCTACCTATATGGATAAAACCGGTAGAAACGGAATTCGTATTGGTGATCTAGAAATGAAAGACTGGAAAACAAAATACCGCCAACTGGCCAACAAACATGAGTCAATGATTTCGTTTTATGATGTAGACATACAGTATGATCTAGATGAAATGGAAGCTGAATTTTATGAGGCTATAGACCGCCTAAAAGAATTAACATTTATTGACAGTGAGCAGTATTTTCATGAGGCAATAAAAGCTGGAAAAACAATATTGGCAGAGGGTGCTCAAGGATCTTTACTTGATATTGATTTTGGAACTTACCCATTTGTAACATCTTCAAATACAACAGCAGCAGGCGCTTGCACAGGTTTAGGAATTGCGCCAAATAAAGTAAAAGAAGTATACGGAATCTTTAAAGCTTACACCACACGTGTTGGCTCTGGCCCATTCCCTACCGAACTTTTTGATAAAGTAGGTGTTGAAATGGCAAAAATAGGACGTGAATTTGGAGCGGTAACTGGAAGGCCAAGACGTTGTGGATGGTTGGATTTAGTAGCTTTAAAATACACTTGTGAGGTAAATGGAGTTACTCAATTAAACATGATGAAGGGAGATGTACTCTCTGGATTTAGTACCCTAAAGGTATGTACGGCATACAAATACAAAGGAGAAACCATCACCCACCTACCCTACAACATCGAGCCAGAAAATGTAACGCCAATCTATACAAGTTTTCCTTGTTGGAAAGAAGATTTAACAAAAATGAGAGCGGCTTCTGAGTTCCCTAAAGAACTAAACCAATACATTGATTTTCTAGAAAAAGAATTAGAAATACCAATAAATATAGTTTCAGTAGGTCCAGATAGAACCCAAACAATACACCGTTAAAAAAAAAGCAGTTGTTTTGTAGTATATTTTGATTTGAATTGGGAGTAGTATACTAAAACAGTATAAAAATATATTGCAAAAAAAGATACCACATATAGGTTTATTGCTACTGCTCCTTTTTACAGGAGTTACCCTAGCGCAACCCAGTCAAGAAACAGATAAAACCAAGGTTGACATTCAATCTGGGTATCTAGAACGAAAGCCAGAATTACCAGATGCTTTCATATACACTCAAGACACAGAAGGACAGGTATATATTGTCCATGAAGGAATTAAAATGTGGTGTAATCAAGCCTATGTGTATCTAAAAGACAACTTTGTAAAAGCCTATGGTGAGGTTAAAATAAAACAAGGTGATACTATTTCCATGAATAGTAATTATGCAGAGTATAATGGCAATACTCAATTTGCATTTGCAAGCGGTGATGTTATCTTCAAAGAGCCCCAAACAACACTCAAAACAGATACTCTTTACTTTGATAGAGTAAAGCAAGAGGCGTACTACAGAAGCGGTGGTACTGTAGTAGATACCGCCAGTACACTAACCAGTAGAATTGGAAGGTATTACGCAGAGCAGAAAAACTATCAATTTAAAAGTGATGTAAAGATTGTAAATCCTAAATACACTATAAACTCACAGCAACTTAATTTTTATTCGCAAACGGGAGCAAGTTACCTCTACGGCCCATCTACCATAGTAAGTGACTCCAGTACTGTGTATTGTGAGCGTGGTTTTTATGACACTAGAGAAGATACCGGTTATTTTGTAAAAAACTCTAGAGTAGACTACCAAAGCAGAACACTTTATGGAGATAGCATTTACTTTGACAGAAATAGGAGTTTTGCTTCTGCTACCAACAACATTAAAGTAATAGATACCAGTAATCAAAGTATTATACGTGGGCATTATGCAGAGGTTTTCAGACAAAAAGATTCTGTTTTTATTACCAAACGAGCCCTGGCTATAACCCTTCAAGAACGTGATTCTGTATACATACATGCAGATACATTACAAATTACAGGAAAACCAGACAATAGAATTCTTAAAGGGTTTTACAAAGCACGCTTTTTTAAAGAATCAAGCAACCCAAAACAAGCCCCAACCAGCGGCAAGTGTGATTCTATATTTGTAAACCAGAAAAAAGGAATCACAAAACTTATACATCTTCCTGTTCTTTGGACTGGAGAGAACCAGATGACTGGTGATACAATTCATTTAATTAATAATACCAGAACCCAGCAACTTGACACTTTAAAGGTATTTAACAATGCGTTTTTGATTCAAAAAGATTCTTTGGGGTATAATCAAGTAAAAGGAAAACGCCTTATTGGCCTATTTACCAACAATGAGCTGGACACCATAAACATTGACCAAAATGCACAAGTAATTTATTTTGCGCGTAACGATAATGACGAGCTCATTGGTATAAACAACACTGTATCTAGCTCCATACAGATGTATATGGAAAATCAAGAAATTGAAGGAATACGTTTTATTAAAAAAGGAACTGGGAAAATATATCCACTCTCAAAAATACCTCCCGAGGCAAGAATATTACCCGGTTTTGGTTGGCGAGCTGAAGAACGATTACAAAATAAAGACGCATTATTTGATGGGAAACCGCTCCCCCTACTGCCAAAAATAAAAGGCATTGCGCTACCAAAATTTCAAGAAGCCTTTTTTGATGAAAAAAGTCAAGAACAATTAAATCTTCCAGAGGCATCAAAATTAAATGCTGACGTTTTTAAAAATAGACCCCAGGACAATCCTATGCAGGAAACTCCCATAGAGGAAAATGACACCTTAGATCAAAAAGACAAGATAAAACCCGAGCATCATTAATTTATTTTACGGGTAAACATACCTGCATTACAATTGTTAGTCTCTATTTATACAATCTAGTTATAGCCCATTGAAAAAAGATTTCTACAAACACCAAACTCAAACCACTGCGCATCCATTGGCGATGGAAATATCTCATGCCAAAGGCAGTTATATTTATGATACCAAAGGAGTTGCACATCTTGATTTTGTTGCAGGTGTTTCTGCCTGTAGTCTTGGACATAGCCACCCTAGGGTTGTAAAGGCTATTACAGAGCAAGCTCAAAAATACATGCATGTAATGGTGTATGGAGAGTATATCCAAAGGCCAGCGGTTTCGCTCACCAAATTACTAGCCAAGCATTTGCCCTCACCCCTAGAGACTACTTATTTAGTAAATAGTGGTACAGAAGCCATCGAAGGTGCTTTAAAACTAGCCCGCCGAGCAACTGGTAGAGCAGAAATTTTATACGCAAATCTTGCCTATCACGGAAACACAATGGGCGCCCTAAGTGTTATGGGCTATGAGCAAAGAAAAGAAGCCTTTAAACCATTGTTGCCCGAGTGTAGCGCTATATTATTTAACTGTGAAACTTGCTTGGAGCAAATCACAAACAATACTGCAGCTGTTATACTTGAAACTATTCAAGGAGGCGCTGGTTTTATAGAACCAACTAATGACTATTTGGCAAAAGTAAAACAAAGGTGTCAACAGGTGGGTGCACTTTTAATTTTAGATGAAATACAACCTGGATTTGGCCGTACCGGAAAACTCTTCGGTTTTATGAATTACAATGTCGTGCCAGATATTCTAGTGATGGGCAAAGGTATGGGTGGCGGGTTACCCATTGGCGCTTTTACGGCTTCGAAACCACTAATGGACCTACTGCAAGAAAAACCAAAGTTAGGCCACATAACAACCTTTGGAGGCAATGCTGTTATTGCCGCAGCGGCCCTAGCGACACTTGAAGAAATAACCCAGAGCTCTTTAATGCAACAAGCCCTAGAAAAAGAAATATTACTTCGCAGTCTACTTGTACATAACGCTATAAAAGAAATTAGAGGAACGGGTTTAATGTTGGCCCTTATTATGGAAACCCCAGCCATTGCAAATCAGGTAGTTTTAAAATGCAAAGACAAAAATCTAATTTTATTTTGGTTACTCTTTGAACCTAGAGCCATAAGAATTTCGCCCCCCCTTACCATTTCTAATGCAGAAATTAAAGAAGGATGCACTATCTTATTGCAAGTACTCAACGAAATATAAATCTTCAAAAGTTGTTTTAATCTCTTGTTTTTCATTTGGTTATCTACTGTTTTGGGCTGTTAACATCTCGTTAACAACAATTGCGGCATATCCTAAGAGCTGTTATTATCCTCACTATCTTTATTTAAGAGAAACCAATAAATAACTGCGTATGCAATTGCCAACCCCAGACGAGCATAACAACGTATCACTTAGCAAATTTGAGTCTATGCTCAAGACCAATAATATCCTCTTTTTTGATTCAGATCAATTTGAGGAAATTATTAATCATTATCTTGAAAATGGAAAAATAGCCCTCGCCAAAAAGGCAACAAAACTTGGTTTACAACAACACCCTAGCTCTACTACCCTAAAATTATTTCAAGTTGAAATGTTCATTTTTGAAAATGAGCTAGATATTGCAGATATATTATTAGATGAGTTGTACCAGATAGAACAATCTAACGAAGAAATATACATACAAAAAGCAAACATTCTCTCTAGAAGAGACCAACACAAACATGCCATTGTCTTGCTTGAAAAAGCATTGGAAATCACCTTAGACCAAGCAGATGTGCTATCCTTAATAGGTATGGAGTATTTGTTTTTAGAAGATTATGAGAATGCAAAAAACTACTTTATTAGGTGTTTAAATGATGAAGAGGATCAAATACATACAGATTATTCTGCACTTTATAATGTGATTTACTGTTTTGAATACTTAGAACAAAATCAAGAAGCTATACACTATCTTAATGTATTTTTAAATAATAATCCATATTCAGAAGTAGCATGGCACCAGATAGGAAAACAGTATAGCATCTTAAAACAATACAAGAAAGCATTAGCATCGTTTGATTTTGCTATTATTAGTGATGATCGGTTTATTGGAGCCTACCTAGAAAAAGGGAAGGTACTTGAGAAAATGAAACGCTATGAAGAGGCTATAGAGAGTTTTATTATCACACTTGGTCTTGATGATCCAACATCCTTTGCCCTATTGCGTATTGGTAGATGCTATGAGAAAATCAAAAACGATGAAATGGCCTTGCAATATTACACCAAGTGTGTTGAACAGGACGGCCTTTTAGACAAAGGGTGGATTGCAATTACAGATTTTCATTACAAAAAGAAAGACTATAAAAAAGCTCTTTATTTTATAGACAAGGCTATCAATATAGATTCAGAAAATGTACTGTACTGGAAAAGATATGCCAAAATTAATAAAAAACTTCAATGGTTTGAAGAGGCTGAAGTAGGCTATAGAAAAGCACTAGAATTTGGAAACTATGAGCAAAACACTTGGCTCACACGTTGTGATATTTTAATTAAACTTGGAGAATTTGAAGGGGCTATAAACAACCTACAACAAGCAGCAGAATTTTATCCAGATTCTGCAGAGATAGAATTTAGGTTAGCAGGGCTTTATTATGATACTCTCAAAGAAGATACTGGAGCATTTCATCTTAAAAATGCCCTTGATATTGAGCCTGAATTTCTACTTATTTTAGAGGAAATTTTCCCTCATATTTTAGAAAAAATCAGTGTGAAAGAAATTATTAAGAATCACAAAAAAACTACCCTTTAATCTGTATTTTTGGGCGTAAAACAACATTAATATGCCCAAACGCAGTTTTAAACAATCATTAAGTATTATCTTCAAAGGACTAGCCATGGGCGCTGCAGATGTAGTCCCAGGTGTAAGTGGCGGTACTATTGCCTTTATTTCTGGGATCTATGAAGAACTCATAACCACTATACATAAACTAGATCTTGGTGTTTTTAAAACCCTTAAAAAAGAAGGAGTTAAAAAAGTTTGGCAACAGTACAATCTTGGTTTTTTAGCTTCGCTGTTTACAGGAATTGCAATTAGTATTTTATCTCTTGCCAAAGTAATAACGATGCTTTTGGGGCAATACCCAATCTTGGTTTGGTCTTTCTTTTTTGGTTTGGTCATTGCCAGTATTATATACATTGCAAAACAAATAACAAACTACAGCCCTAAAGCTATTATAGCACTTGTACTTGCTGGGGTGTTTTCTTATGGCATAACCCTTGCAAAACCAATAGCAGACACAGAAAGTATTTGGTTCTTATTTTTTGCGGGTTTTATTGCTATTATAGCTATGATATTACCAGGTATTTCTGGAGCCTTTATACTGCTGCTAATTGGCGGTTACACCATCGTTATTGGCGCCATAAATCAACTTTCAGAAGCTATTAGCACATTTAACATCAGCTCTCTTGGTAACGCCTTATTAAAAATTGGAGTCTTTGCATTAGGAGCTATTGCCGGGCTTAAAGTATTTTCTGGAATATTAAACTGGATGTTTGCAAATCATAAAAACACTACACTGGCTGTTTTAACGGGATTTATGATTGGTGCACTCAACAAAATTTGGCCTTGGAAAGAAGTATTACAATACCGCAAAAATAGCCATGGTGAAGAAATACCCTTTATTGAAAGAAGTATTCTTCCCGGCGGATATCACGCAGACCCAAAATTGATGGCAGCCATTTTATGTATGCTTGCTGGTTTTATGATTATTTTGCTTTTAGAATTTGTTGCAAACAAAAATAAACCTAACTAATATAATGCTGTGAGCACTCAGAGAACCACCATAGATAAATTCTGGTTAATCCTAAAAGGGATTACCATGGGAGCTGCCAATAAGGTTCCTGGAGTCTCTGGAGGTTTAGTAGCTTTTGTTGGTGGTTTTTATGAAGAATTTATTTACTCCCTTCAAAAAATAAACAGAAAGGCCTTTAAACTTTTGCTTAGAGGGCGAGTAAAGAGTTTTATCACAATACACCAACGCAGGCTTTCTAGGCCTACTGTTGCCTTGGGATGGTTATTAGCTATTTTAGCGTTTCAAAAATACTTGACTACCTACTAATTGGTTACGAACTCCAAGTTTGGAGTGCTTTTTTTGGAATGATAATAGGCTCTATAATCTACATTGCACAAAGATTTCGGACCCTGGAACAAAAAAAATATTGGGTATTTGACCTGCGGTATTATAGTAGGTATAGCAATTAGTTTTTTAGAGCCTGCTCGTGAGAACGACAATCTTATTTTTGTTTTTTTGTGTGGTATTATTGGTGTTTCTGGAATGACCCTCCCAGGATTATCAGGCTCTTTTATTTTAATTCTTTTAGGCAATTATGTATTACTTCTAGTAGATTCTGTAAATGCTTTGTTTGACACCCTATCTGAAATAGTAACTGGGTGATTTTTCGTTTAAAAACAATAGCCAGCGTGTGAGGCTATTAAAGGTCTTGGTGGTGTTCTCACTAGGCTCTGCAACAGGCTTAGTGTCTTTATCTCACCTGCTTGGGTTTGTATTAAAAAAATATAAAAAAGCAACCTACGCAGTTATTATAGGCTTTATAGCTGGCTCTCTTGGGGTAGTTTGGCCTTGGAAAGAAAAAATATATAGCCGAAATGCTCTTGGAGAAATTAATCTTGATGCAAACGCAAGAGAAATCATTACAGGTTATAACAGGTATTTCCCCTCAGAATTTTCTTGGGCTACACTACTGGCAATTACTTTTATCATACTTGGAGTTCTTGCAGTGCTTGGTATTAACTGGTATCATCTGTATAAAAAAAGAGCAAATGGCTAACTACGGACTAATTGGGAAAAACATAGCGTATTCTTTTTCTAAAAAATATTTCACTGAAAAATTTAAAAAAGAAAAACTAGCACATCGTTATCATAATTTTGACATAGAAACCCTTGCCCTATTTAAAAAAATAGTACAAAAAGAAACTTCTCTAAAGGGGCTAAACGTTACAATTCCATACAAAGAAGAAATCATACCATATCTTGATAATCTAGACCAGCAGGCACGCATAATTGGGGCCGTAAATACTATTAAGTTTTTAGAAGATGGAACCTTGGTTGGATACAATACTGATCATTACGGTTTTAGTAGATCCCTAGCAAGCTACCCAACACCTAAAAGCAAAACAGCACTTATATTAGGGGATGGCGGCGCCTCAAAGGCAATTAAATATGCTCTTGATGGCTTAGGATATTGCTGCACTACAGTATCTAGAAGTAAAACAAAAGATACTATTACCTATGACCAAGTAACAAAACAGGTCCTAGAAAATAATACTTTAATAGTAAACACAACACCACAAGGGGTAGCCCCAGATGTATTAAAATGTCCAGATCTACCCTACAGCTTCATTACTAAGGAACACTTCTTGTTTGATTTAATATACAATCCCAGGCAGACTACTTTTTTAAAACATGGACTAGCCAAAGGAGCTACAATAGCCAATGGCAGTAAAATGCTAGAGTACCAAGCCCAAGAGGCCTGGAGGATCTGGAATAGCTAAATTTTAAGGGCAGGGTCAATAAACATCTAGAATCTTGGCAATCTTATGGGGAGTTAGTATCTTGAGCCCTCATAAAAACGAACTTTAACATTGCAAAATATGTCTGACCAAAACAATTCTACAGAAGAAGATAACACACCTATTGAAAAAAGTGTTACCGCCAAGCAAGCTACTACAAAGCCAGGAAGAAACTCCAAAAGAGATGCCTGTCCAAAAAAGCAGACACCTCTGAAGAGAAACCATCAAAGGTTGCAAATCCAGAGCCTGAAGTAGAAACGGCCCCTACCCCAGAAATCTCTGAAGAGCAAGAGGTAGCAAGCCTCGGATGCTGTAGAGCAGTCAGAACCAGCAGTAGAAAAAGAGCCTACCGATTACAGCAACCTAAATAAAACAGAGCTCATCGAGGCTTTGGAGAACCTAGTTAGCGCTAATGGCGCTATAGAAAGCATAAAGGAGGAGGCAGAAGAGATAAAAACAGAGTTTAACAATCTGTTTCAGGAAGAACTTACCCAAAAGAAAGAGGCTTTTCTAGCTCAAGGAGGAAATATTATAGATTTCCACCACACCTCACCAGAGAAAAAAGCCTTTAACGATGTATTTAATGATTACAGAACAAAACGAAATGCTCATTTTAAAAAGCTAAAGCAGGATTTGGAAGGAAATCTTGAGGTAAGAAACCTTTTAATTGAAGAGATTAAAAGCTTATTAGAGCTCTGAAGCAAAGCGTAAACAGTAATTATAAAAAAATTAAGGAGATCCAAGACCGTTGGAAGCAAGCTGGAGCCATTCCTAGAGACAAATACAATACAGTCTGGAATAACTACCACCATTATATGGAAACCTACTATGATGCGCTGCAGCTAGATAGAGAGTTTAGGGATCTAGACTTTAAGCATAATCTTGAAGAAAAACAAAAACTTATAACACGCACACAAGAACTTGCAAAGGAGAGTAATATTGACAAAGCCTTTAGAGAATTACAGTTAATTCATAGACGTTGGAAAGAAGAGATAGGACCAGTAGCCAGAGAAATTCGTGAAGAAATTTGGGAAACCTTTAGTGCTGCCACAAAAATCATTCATGATAAAAAAATGCTGGCAGAAGCAGCTTTAGAAGAAACATTCATTGAAAACTTCTCTATTAAAAAAGAACTTATTGGTCTTATAAATAAAGTACAAGAAGAAACAAAATCTTCACACGCGGCATGGCAAAACGCCATGAAACAAGTACAAGAAATTAGAGATGTGTTTTTTACAGTTGGACGAGTACCTAAAGATAAAAACAAAGAAATCTGGGCTACCTTTAAAGATACTACTCGTAGCTTTAACAAAGCAAAAAATGATTTCTACAAGCATCAAAAAAATGCGCAATATGATAATCTTGAACAAAAAAGAAAACTTATAAAGCTTGCTCAGGATAATAAAGACACTGAAGATTTTGAAAAAGCAACACCACTTTTCAAAAAAATTCAGCATGATTGGCGTGAAATTGGTCATGTTCCAAGAAAAGATAGTGATGCTATATGGAAAGAATTTAAAGCGGCTTGTAATCATTACTTTGATAGACTACATGCATTAAAAGATCAAGAAAACAAGGATGAGGTTGTAAATCTAGAGCAAAAACAAGCCCTATTAGAATCCATGAAAACTATTTCTTTATCTGGAGATCACAAGCAAGATATTCAAACCATAAAGGCTACAATTACCCAATGGAAAACCATTGGACGTGTCCCTTTTAAGAAAAAGAGCATCGATCAAAAATTCAATAAAGCACTAGATACGTTATTTAACACCCTAGATCTAGACAAGAAAGAAGCTGAACTTATAAAATTTGAAAATAAGTTAAATGCAATGGCCTCTGAGGATGATACTCGAAAGTTACAAAACGAGCAATTCTTTATAGGTAAAAAGATTGATGAAACTAAATCAGAAATTTTACAACTTGAAAATAACTTACAATTTTTCAAACATGTAGACAAAGACAACCCTCTTGTAAAAGAAGTGTATAAAAACATTGATAATCACAAAGAGCAATTAGCACTTTGGAAAGAAAAACTAGTGAAAATTAAAGCAATACAAAATGGTTAACCAGTATGCAACGTTGTATTCTATGCCAATCAAATAAAACAGCCTTATACTATCAAGACCACAACCGCAGGTATTGCAATTGCAACACCTGCGGTTGTGTTTTTATACCCCACGAGGCGCTACCTGGAGCCAAAGAAGAAAAAGAGCGCTATTTGTCACATCAAAACGATGTGGAAGACAGTGGTTTTCAAAAATTTGTAAGCCCAATGGTAAACGCAATAAAGGGGAATCACACCACCAAAGACAAAGGCCTAGACTTTGGAGCTGGCACAGGGCCTGTGGTTAGTAAATTACTGGAAGATTTTAATTATAAAATGGTGCTTTATGACCCCTTTTTTCATCCCAGTAAAGACTCGTTAAACAATAGCTATGATTTTATAGTGTGCTGTGAAGTAATAGAACATCTGCACAATCCATTAAAGGAGTTTATACTTCTAAAAAAAATATTGAATCAAAATGGGGTTTTATACTGCATGACAGACCTGCTGCCTGAAAAAGAAGTGTTTAAAAATTGGTACTATAAAAACGACTTTACCCATGTTATTTTTTACACCCCAAAAACACTTCAATGGATCCAAAAAAAAGTAGGCTTTAAACACCTTAGTATAGACAATAGGTTAATTACGTTTTATTAATCTATAATAGCCTCATAGATTACTGCTTGAATATTACTTCTAAGATTTGTTTCAACCATCTTTTTATTCTCTGCGCTTGGGTATGTCCTATTAGACATAAATACATACACAATTTCCTTTTCTGGATCTGCCCAGGTAAAAGTACCTGTAAAGCCGCTATGGCCAAAGCTTGACATAGAAACACAGCCGCAGGTTGGGCCACTATCCTCTAGTTGAGGCTTATCAAACCCCACACCCCTACGTACGTTTTGATCACAGTAGTAACAGGTGTTAAAATCACTAACTACCTTAGAAGACAGGTATTGCTGGCCTCCATAACTACCACCATTTAAAAACAGTTGCATCATTTTAGCTACATCATTTGCTGTGCTAAAAAGCCCAGCATGACCACTTACTCCTCCTAACATCGCAGCTCCTTGATCATGTACATAACCATGTATTTTTTGCATTCTAAAATAGGTGTCCTCTTCTGTAGGTACAATGTTGATTTTGTTATATCTATCAAGAGGATTATAGCCCATGGAATAAGCGCCAATAGATTCATAGAAATTTTGCTGCACTAACTCCTCTAGTGGAAGGCCATAATACCCCTCTAGATATTTCATTAATAGATAGTAGGGTAAATCACTATACTTATACTCTTGGGTCTCTCTTAATTCGCTCTCTCTTATAAAGCGGTAAATACTATCTTTATATTCTCTTTTGATAAACATTTTGGATGCCACCTTGTATGGAAATTCTTGACTATAAGTAGGTTTATACCATTTTGTTTTTGGTTTGTTTGTAAGGCTATCCATGGTATTAACATAGTATGGAATCCAAGATTTTAACCTAGCGGTATGCGTTAACATCCTGCGCAGGGTAATGCTTGCTTTATCTGTTTGTTTGTATTGAGGGAGTAATTCAGAGAGAGTGGTATCCATAGTTAAAACACCTTTATCAACGAGTTGCATTATCAGTGGAAGGGTAGCCATAATCTTTGTTAAAGAGGCTATATCATACACATCTGTTTGTGAAACTGTCTTTATTTTATTTTGAGTGTGGTGGCCAAAGGTCTTGTTATATATAACTTTTCCTTTTCTGGCTACTAGAATTTGAGCTCCAGGCATCATACCCTCTGTTATTGCTAAAGTTGCAATAGAGTCTATTTTTTTTAGACCAACACTAGACACCCCTACACTCTGTGCAGATCCATAGGTGAGCCTGTTTATGGCCTTTGTCTGTATTTGTGTATGTATAGGGAAATCATCACCCAAAGACACTGGCAGGCGTCCCTTTGCCCCTCTAGCTCCAAAAATGAGTTGTGCAGAAAGCTCTTGAGAGACCTTACTGTTTTGATAAGACATAATAACTGCATCAAAATTGGTAGTAGTTTTAAAATCTAGCAAGCTATAGGGCCTGGCAAATACATCTAAAATTAATGTATTTGTTCTTGCAATTTCATGCAACCACACCAACTCTTTATTTGTAAATTTATATCCCTTCCATGGGGTTTGATTTGATTTATGAAACCCTGCAATAACATAATCATACCCTTTGAGCTTGGTAATATAACTGGCAAGATCATCTGCTTTCACAAAATCTATAGGGGCATATAATTTAAGTTGGTTTAAAAAGTCAGTACCAGAGGCATCCCCAAAATTAACATAGGCTATTTTTTTATGTTGAAGGTTTTTTATGGGCAGTAATTGGTCCTTGTTTTTTAACACCGTTAATGCGTTTTCCATAGCCTGTTCATACAACGCATCATCTAAGGGAGTGTTTAAATCTTCAACAAGATTGGTTTGATTTACAGGGGTGTAGTTGTGTAACCCTAATTTGTACTTTGCGTATAGTATTTTTTTTACAGAGTGGGCTAAGCGTTTTTCTGAAATAAGCTTATCATGATATGCCTTTACAATAAGCTGATGTGCTTTTGGAATGTTTTCTGAGATGAGCAGCACATCATTTCCAGCCAAAAAAGCAGCCAGATCAATCTCTCCTGGTTTCTCGAAGTTTGCGGCACCCTTCATGTTTAATGCGTCTGTAAAAATAAGCCCATTAAAACCTAGGGTAGTTTTTAATAAATCTTGAACAATGGCTTTGGATAATGAAGAAGGTAACCCATTTTGCCTCTCAAGCGATGGTACGTTTAAATGTGCTACCATCACACTACTTAATCCCTCACTAATTAATCGCTTGTAGGGATAAAGCTCAATGCTATCTATACGCTTTTTAGAAAAGTTAATAGTTGGCAAGGTTTTGTGAGAATCTGTATCTGTATCTCCATGGCCAGGAAAGTGTTTGGCATTGGCAAGAATACCTGCAGATTGCATCCCTTTGGTAAATGCAATAGATTTTTGGGTAACGTTGTCTCTATCTTCTCCGAAAGAGCGATTTCCAATGATAGGGTTTTTTGGGTTGGTATTGATATCTACAACTGGAGCAAAATTAATATGTACTCCCAATCTTTTACTGTGCTCCCCTATTCTACGACCCACTTTTTCAATAATACTATTATCTGAAATTGCCCCAAGGGTCATGTTCCATGGATAGGCAAAGGTAGAGTCTAGACGCATTGCAAGGCCCCACTCTGCATCCATGGCAATCATTAATTTTGTTTTGGATAGGGCTTGAAACTCATTGTTAAGTTTTGCTTGTCGTATGGGTCCTCCCTTAGAGAAAATCACACCACCTATATGGTAGTTTGTAATGAGCTTTTTAATTTTATCTGTTTTTGCTTTAGGATCTTTAGAGAATACATCTACCATAAATAGCTGCCCAACCTTTTGCTGCAAAGACATGTTGCTATATACACTATCTACCCAAATTTGTTGGTTTACTTGATCATCTTGAGCAAGTAAAGGATTTATTTGCTGAGAAATAGCTGGAATACAGCTTGCTATAAAAAGTAGGAAGACTAAGGCTTTTTGCATCATTTAAAAGTATCAAAAACTATGCTAAAAAGCGACTGTGCCAACTATCTTTTGCGGCAACCTCCCAATTTTCTTTGTATTCTGCTTTTGTATTAACTAGATTGTTAAAAACAACTGTATTTGCAGACACAGATTTGTTTTTTGCCATTTTCCTGAAATCTAACAAACTTTTGTGAGCTATAAATGCTCCATTATAGTAAGTTACATCCATTTTATCTAGTAAATCTACATCCATTTTTTGTTGCAATTCTTGTATAAAATGAACAGAGGCATCTATACTACAGCCAGATGCAGAGGCGTTTTCTTGATTAAGACCCAATACAATAAAACGATCGTACTTGATTTCAAAACCAGCCTCAAGCTCAGTGCCGTGAGCAGTCCACTGTGTTAAAAAATAGCGCGTCTTTGCCTGAATATACTCCAGCTCCTCTGGCGTGAATTTACGATTACATTGATACACCCATATTCTTGAGGTATCTGGAAGATTGTTAAAGTCTATAAGCATGGGTTGTACTATCTATAATGTTTGTTATAACTCTGAGGCGTTTGCTATCATTTCGGCTACATCCATAACCTGTACATTTTCTTCTTTTTCTTCGTGCTTTACGCCATCTGTCATCATAGTGTTACAAAATGGACACCCCGTTGCCACAATACTTGCTCCTGTGTCTACAGCCTCTTGTGTGCGTTCTACGTTGATGTCTTTAGATCCTGGTTCTGGCTCTTTAAACATTTGAGCGCCACCAGCGCCGCAGCAAAGTCCGTTGGTTTTACAACGTTTCATCTCTACAAGTTCTACTTCTAGTTTACGCAATAAATCTCTTGGCGCTTCATACTCACCATTGGCACGCCCCAAATAACAAGGATCATGAAAGGTGATTTTTTTACCTTTAAATTTTCCGCCCTCCACTTTTAAACGGCCATCATTTAACAAAGTTTTTAAAAACTGAGTGTGGTGCATTACCTCATAATTTCCGCCTAGTTGTGGGTATTCATTATTAATGGTGTTAAAACAATGAGGACAGGCTGTAACTATTTTTTGAACCTCATAGGCATTAAGCACCTCAATGTTAGTGGCTGCTTGCATCTGGAATAAAAACTCATTACCAGCTCTTTTTGCTGGATCTCCAGTACAACTCTCTTCAGTGCCTAATACCGCAAATGCTACACCAGCATTGTTTAATAATTTCACAAAAGCTTTGGTGATTTTTTTTGCTCTGTCATCAAAACTTCCAGCGCAACCAACCCAAAATAAGACTTCAGGTTGTTTCCCTTGAGCCATGAAATCGGCCATTGTTGGTACTTTTAATAAGTCACTCATAGTAATTATTTTATAGTGTGCTGAAATACAAAAATTTCAGGGGTATGTTTTAGTCTTCAAATACTTCAATGGTGACATCTTTTTGCACCAATTCTGTAAATTTACCGTTGTATCTAGTGGCTTTTACTAGATGATTGTCAATCCAGTGATAATTTCCGCCTCTGGGTTTACCCATTAAAAGAGAGTGAAATTTAAAACCATGCTCATGCAACCATGCCGTTGTTACAGCTCTATGCTCCTCTGTTCTTGAAGTGAAAAAACAAATAATATGCCCTTGGTCATACCAACTATTTAATGTTTGTAAAGCATCTGGAAAAGGCTGGCAAGTTGCCATACGCTCAGGCTCCTCGTTTGGAACATCTTCTGTAACGGTACCGTCTATATCAATTAAATAATTTTTTACATGTGCTGGTAATATTGGGCTTGCATTTTCACCTTGTGCATCTTTTATGGTGTGTAAAGGCTCATTGTTAATTGGCGTTCTATACACGCTATCTTTAACTTGTCTTAATTCGTTGATGGTTCTGTCTTTAGATGTCATTTTTTTATTAATTATAAGTGTATTACTCTTTTGCCCAGTTTAAACGGTCCATTTGGTTAAAGGGCCATGGAGCACCGTTGTTTTCTATATTAGTCATTGTTCCATTGAGTTCAGTTGGAGCTGCAGATTGTTCCATAACTAGGTACTGACGCATATCCATAATAATAGACAAGGGGTCTATACTAACAGGACAGGCCTCTACACATGCATTACAGGTAGTGCATGCCCATAGCTCCTCTGTGGAGATATAATCTTTTAAAAGTTCTTTGCCATCTGGCACAAAAACACCTGCGTTGGCATCCATATTTTTACTCACCTCTTGGAGACGATCTCTGGTATCCATCATGATTTTTCTGGGAGACAACTTTTTACCCGTTTGATTTGCAGGACACTCGCTGGTACACCTTCCACATTCTGTACAGGTGTATGCATTTAAGAGTTGTACCTGTGAAAGATCCATTACATCACTGGCTCCAAATTTGGCAGGTGGCGGCGCATCTGGCGCAGGTGCTGCAAAGGGATCTGCAGAAGGATCCATCATCATTTTAACCTCAGTAGTAACTGCCTGGTTATTTTTAAATTGTCCTTTTGGGGTGACGGCTCCAAAATAAACGTTTGGGAAAGCCAGTAAAATATGTAAGTGTTTAGAAAAATATAAATAGTTTAAGAAAATTAAAATTCCTGTAATGTGCAACCACCATGCAGATCTTTCTATTATAATCAAACTGCTTTGACTCATAGCATCAAAAACACCTGCAAACAAAGAACTAACAGGATAAGACCCTGCCTGAGTATAATGGGCTGCTCCCATTTGCTGAAGGGCATAATCTGAGGAGTTCATAATCAAAAACAAACCCATCAATACCACTTCAAAATATAAAATAATGTTTCCGTCTTGTTTGGGCCAACCTTTCATCTCTGGAGATAAAAAACGTTTTATTTTAAGTACGTTTCTTCGTGTCCAAAATAATACAACACTCACCAATACCAAAAGAGCTAATATTTCAAAAGTGCCAATTAAAAAGTCATAAAAACCACCTAAAAAAGCAAAGATCCTGTGGGTTCCTAAAAGACCATCTATAATAATCTCTAATACTTCTATATTGATAATGATAAAACCTAGGTAAACAATTGCATGCAAAGCCCCAGAGATAGGACGTTTCAAAAGTTTTGACTGCCCAAGAGCAATACGGGCTACATTGCCGTAGCGCTCTTTTTTGTGGTCATTAATTGCCACAGGAATTCCTAGTTTAATATTTCTTATAACAGTCCGTATATTCTTGGTAAAGTAACCAACTCCAGCTGTTAGTAGGAGAAAAAATAAAATATTAGGTATGTATTGCATAGTCTATTTCTCAGGATTGTCTGGTTTTGTGTACTCTTTGTTGTTTTTTCCAAAAACAGATATATGGATGTATCTCTTTGGATTTAGTTTTACATCTTCAAGCAATTCTTCTAGTTGCTTGGAAGCACCTTTTAAATTTTCATACAACTGCTCATCTGTAAGTAACTTACCCATACTGCCCTGTCCATTTTCTAGGGATGAAGCTATGGTATCAAAGCGTGTAACTAGGTTTTGAAATTCTGAAAATAGTTTTCCTGTCTCTAATTTTGAAAGAGAATCAGAAAGGCTATTAAAATTAGCAGACATTTCATCAAGGTTTGTAAAGGTGCGGTCTAACTTCCCTGAATTTTCTTTTAAAAGGCCATCTAAAGAACTAGATGCGCCATTTAAAGATTCCATGGTGGTGTTTAAATTAGCAATTGCCTCTTGAAGGTTGGCGCGAGTTTTAGGATCCAGTAAGTCTGTAACAGAGTTTAAAAGTATATCTAAGGTGGTTAGTGTATTATTTACTTTATCCTCTAGGGGGCCAAGGGCTTTGGTTACCGCCACAAGCATGTCATCTTCTACACTACCAACTAGAGTGTCTCCAGAAACAGCCATATTTTCTAGGTCATACTCTGGATAGAGCCCTAAGGATTTACCTCCTAAAAGACCACTGCTGTAGATACGTACCAAACTATTTTTTGAAAACTTAAAATCCGGCTCATTTATAGTGAATGAGACCAGTAATTTCCCTTTGTTGTTTAAAAAATCAATGTCAGTAACCTTACCAACCAAAAGGCCATTAATGGTAACAGGAGATGCTGTTGCAAGCCCTTCTACATTGTCATAGGTTACAAAAAATGTTCTGTGTTTATCTAGTAAATTATTTCCCTTTAGAAAGCTATATCCAAAGATAAATAGTAGAATTGTTCCTATTGCTAGTAAAGCGGTTTTAACTTCTCTGGAGCGTTTCAAAAGGTGTGTGTTTTAGTTATACAAATTTAACAATAATTCTTATTCTTTGGAGCCCTTGTTTAGTACTTCTGAAAGTTTAACTTTCTGGCCATCTTTAAAGGCCACTACATAGGCAGAGCTGTACCCTTTTTCTTGGGCAAATGTTTTTAAAAGCTGAATCTCTGTGTAGTTTGATGTGCTGCCATAGAAATACTTATATAAGGTTCCAAATTTTTCACGAGCTACATTCTTTAATCCCTTAAAGTTATAGGCCTTGGTTGCTATTTTTTTTGACCCTGCAGCCAACTGTACTTTAAAAATAATATCGTCATATATTTTTTCCTGAGAAACTTTAATAGCTGCATCTACCTCATCTTGAGTGATGACAGGGTTTTGGGCATTACTGGTTCCAAGTGCAATATTTTTTTTATACATTAAAATACCATTTGCTACTTGTGTGGCCAACTCTCTTCTCCCCTTTTTTGAATTCACGTATGGGCCTTCTTTGTTATTGGTCAAAAAACCTAGCTCAACTAAAACACTGGGCATGTACGAGCTGTGCAAAACCCAAAAAGGAGCAGATCTAACGCTTCTGTCTTTTCTTTTTAAATTATTTACAATATTAGATTGTATCAAACCGGCAAGAGTGATACTTTGATCTAAGTATTCTTCTTGCATGAGCGTGAGACCAATTAATGATTCTGGACGGTTTGGGTCAAACCCGGCGTATCTTTCTTCATAATTATCTTCTAGAAAAATTACTTCATTCTCCTTTTTTGCTGTATTTAAATTCTTCCCAGATTTATCAACCCCCATAACAAATGTGCCAACGCCATATGCTTGATTGGTAAACGCATCACAATGTATAGATACAAATATATCTGCATCAACTTCATTTGCAATAGGTCCTCTTCTGTATAAATCAATTAATACATCTGTTTTTCTTGTATACACTACTTTAATACCTGGAACTTTTTCTAAAATCTTACCAATTTGTAGTGTAACATCTAGTACAATGTCTTTTTCAACAAATCCATTGCCTATGTTTCCTGAATCTTTACCGCCATGTCCAGCATCCAAAACAACAACAAAGGGTTTTTGGGTATCATTTTTGATTACAGAAAAGGAAGCAAACAAAGCGCATGTAAGCAGCAGTACTAAAATGGATGCTAATTTGGTTTTCATATAGGTATAAACGCTGATTTTTAAAATTTGTTTTTTTTCAGAGTTGCCAAAAAAATATGCTTAATTTTGATGAATCAAAATCTAAGCCAAAATACAAAATAATACCTGCAAGGAGTGCCATATAAACAGCATTTATTAATTATTTTATCCACAGTATTACTATGCTGTAGCGGAGTTGTATTTGGCCAAGAAATCCCTACAAAAGACGCGCCCAAGATTCCCTTGGTTGAAGCCGATGAGCAACAGCAAAAAGATAGCCTATCTATCAACAAACCCGGTATTGAGCAAATCAATGAACGCGCCACAGACACCATACAAGTAGACACCATAAAGCCACCCAAAGAAGCATTCACGGATATTGTGGAGTACTTTGGGGAGCAATATGTATACCTAGATAAAAAAGCAAACAAGGTGTACATGTATGATAAAGCCTATATTATTTATGGTGATGTACGCATAGACGCTGGACTTATCGTACTAGATTACAATACCAATGAGGTATACGCAAAAGGAATTGATAGCGCAGGGGCCTACACCCAGCGTCCAATTTTCAAACAAGGTGCAAATGTAGTAGAGCCAGATTCTATAAAATACAATTACAACTCTGAGAAAGCACTTGTATACAACTCAAGAGGTGAGGAACAAAGCTTTAGATACATCGCAAAAACAACAAAAAAAGTAAATGACTCTGTTATATACCTAAGTAATGTGAAGTTTACTACCTCTAAAAACATAGACAATCCAGAATATTACTTTTACACTAGAAGAGCCAAATTTGTACCAAAAAAGAAAATCATAACAGGTGTCACCAACATGTATATTGCAGATGTACCCACTCCTATTGGGCTTCCTTTTGCTTTTTTACCTCTAGGGGAAGACAGACAATCTGGATTTATCATACCAACTATTGGAGAGAACAACAATCGTGGTTTTTTCTTTCAAAATGGTGGGTACTACCTAGCCCTCTCAGACTATGTAGACCTTACCCTTCTTGGAGACTATTACAGCAATGGTAGTTATGGCCTTCGGGCACAATCTAGTTATGCTTTAAAATATAAGTTTCGTGGAAATATAAACATGAGGTATGAAAGCCTTGTTAACAGTGATAGAGGGTTCCCAGATTATAGTCAAAGTTCATCCTATAACATACAATGGAATCACTCTCAGGATCAAAAATCAAGTCCTAGCTCCCGCTTTAATGCATCAGTTAACTTTGGTAGCAGTCGTTATTTTCAGCAATCTATCAACCAATTTAACAACTCTAGTGCACTTGTAAACACCTTAAACTCTTCTGTGAGTTACTCTAAGACTTTTGAAGGAGAACCGCAGATAAACACCTCTGTAGCTCTAAATTTGCAGCAGAATACGCAAACCGAGAAGATCAACCTATCCTTGCCAAATATAAATGCAAACATGGCTAGGGTATTTCCGTTCGCTCCCAAAAATGGAAGAAAAAAAGGAATTATTCAGAACATTAATTTTCAATATGATGTAACGGCTCAAAACAGAATACAAACCACAGACTCCTTGTTTTTAAAGTCTGAAATGTTTGACAATGCCCTTATTGGAGTACAGCATAGAATACCGCTGAGCACAAATTTTAAAATTCTAGATCATCTGAGCGCCTCTGCAAGTACAACCTATACAGAAACTTGGAGTTTCACTACCTTTAATCAAAGGTATGACCAAAGCCTAAACCAAGGTAATGGAGGAGTTGCGAGAGACACTGTAAGTGGTTTTGATAGCTTTAGAACATATAATTTCAACATGAGTCTGGGAACCACACTCTACGGAACTTTTAATGTTGGTGACAAGGATAGTAGAATACAAAAAATACGTCATGTAGTAAGACCCTCTGTATCTTACAATATCAATCCTGGCTTTGAACAGTACTATGATCAATACGTGGCACCCGTTACCGCAGATCCGGAAATAAACGAAGAAATAGTCCAGTACTCAAGGTTTGAAAACACACTCTTTGGCGCTCCTGGGAAACGTTTTTCTAGCAACATAGGTATTGGTATTAGCAATACCCTTGAGGCCAAGGTTAGAGACCCTGACACCCTGGCCCAAAAACCAAAGAAAAGAATACTTCTTAATAATTTAAATTTTGGTACCGCTTACAATGTTGCAGGAGACTCCCTGCAATGGAGCGCTGTTAATGTTTCTGGTGCCATCCCTATTATCCCTAAACTTGATGTTAATTTTAGTGGATCTCTAGATCCTTACGCTCTTAACAACAATAACCAACGTATCGATGTATTTAACATCGATAACGGAGGGAGTTTGTTTAGACTTACGCGAGCTAACATTAGCCTTAATTACTCTTTTTCTAGTAAAGATTTTAAAGACAAAAAGAGTGACAAAGATAGTGATGACCAAACCTTTAGAAACGGAGGCCGTCAAGATGATCTTTTTGGAGACAATACCACAAGATTTGGAGATAACACCTTTGATGATGATGATAATCAGGACACCCAAAGGGTAACCAATAAAGATTGGTACAACTTTACCATACCCTGGGATATACGCATGGCGTATACTATTACCTACGGAAATCAAAAACGAGAAAATGAAATCTCATCACAATCATTGATGTTTAGCTCTAATCTAGAATTAAGCCCACGCTGGAAAGTTGGTATGTCTTCAGGGTATGACTTTAAAAACAAAGGGGTTACCACAACTCAGTTTAGATTTCAACGAGATTTGGAAAGCTGGAAAATGAGCTTTAACTGGACTCCTATTGGTTCTGTAAACACCTCATGGTACTTTTTTATTGGTATTAAATCTAGCGTTCTTAGTGATATAAAGTACGACAAACGTAGAGAATCAGACAGACAGCTATAACATCGTGTAAAGCTATACACTGACAATACAAAAATTATGAAAAAAATAATTCACACAGACAAAGCTCCTGCTCCTATTGGCCCTTACAGCCAAGCCATACAATTTGGAAACATGCTGTACACCTCAGGACAAATAGCAATTAATCCAGCAACAGGTGATTTGGAGATAGAAGATATAAAAGCAGAGACAAGTCTTGTGATGGAGAATCTAAGAGCGGTTCTACAGGCAGCGGGCATGAATTTTGAGCACGTAATAAAGGCAAGTATTTTTGTAAGTGACATGCATAACTTTGCAGCTATTAATAAGGTATATGCTACTTATTTTAATGAAGCAACAGCGCCAGCAAGAGAGACGGTAGAGGTTGCAAACTTGCCCAAGTTTGTAAATGTAGAAATCTCGATGATTGCTAGTTTATAAAAGCTTATTCCCTTTTTTTATCTTCATTAAAATTGGCTGGAAAACTTGTGTCATCAGGCACAAAAGGCGTATCCAACCCATCACCCTCTAGTGTTAGCTTTTTATTAAATAGTTTTTCTATGAGCTCACTTAAGGTATTGAAATCTACATTGTATGACATCCCTAGACCTTGTTCAAAAATTTGATCTTCACCAATAAACTGTATATCTGCCTGACGGTTAAAGAAATTCATCCTAAGAGTACCATCTTCATTGATTAGCCATTGCACTTCAATATCTCCTGCAATAGCAGTCTCATTGGCTCCACCCACAGGAATACCCACCTTCCCGTTAATTAAAATACGCTCATTTATTTTACTTTGAAGAGAAATACCTACGCGGTCTGCGGTTTGTTGATTGGGTGTTCTATTTCCTTGAGAATAATCTAGACCCACATTAAAGGTGCCCTCTTCATCTGCAAATAAACCGTTTACTAAATCACTAACTCTATCTACCAAAGTACCTGCGAAATTTGCACCTCCCATACCTTCATTTACAAAACTTCCGGTGGTTAATAAAAAGATGGCCTGTTTCTCTATTTCTTCTGTGCTTTGGAGTTTAAACTCTAATTCGCTTTTCACCGTTGAGCTGGTTCTAGGAAAGTCTATGTTGAAATTTAATTCTGGTTGTATGATTTCTCCAGTTAAATCTACCAAAACATCTACAGGTATCTTCCGGTTAAAAGAAGGGTTATCAAGCAGTACAGCAGGGTTTGCTTGTGTGGCGTACTTTGCACTTATACTTAATCTAGCTCTATCTGGTTCTCCATCCCAGTTAATGTTTCCGCCAGGAACCACGGCAATCTTTTTTTGAATAATACCACCGTATCTAAAATCATACAAGCCCTCAATTACGGTAAACTCACCCCACATATTAAACTTCCCTTTTGTATCAAGGCGTATTAATAAGGTTCCAGCTCCGCGGCCCTTAAGGGTAGAGTTGTTAACCTTATCTATCACTACCTCAACCTCTGCATTTTCATTGATATCTAGATCAAAATCTACAGAAAGCCCTTTAATTTCTTTTTTAACAATTTGCTGACCGCTTGTGCGGGTGCGTTTCTCTTGAGGAGACAGAAATTTAATAAAACTATCATCACCTATAGACTCTGTATCACTAAGAGGAATTTTAAATGTTGTTCCCTCTTGAGTAGCGGCAAATACCTTTATGTCCAGGGCTTCAATAGGACCCTGAATTACCGCATTACCACTAATGAAAGAGGTTCCGTAATACAACTCATCCTCATCTGGGGGGGTATCCAAAACCAGCAATCTTTCTGGGGCATTAATCTTTAGATTTAAATTCCAATCTCGATAGTTATCATGTGTTGCAATACCAGAGAAAACGCCCTTTGTATTAAATTTTGTGTCTGTAATGTCTGTAGAGATGACTTTGAGCGTATTATTTGACACAATCATTTGAGTGCTGTTTGCTAGATCAAAATCTGTATTTAGATACGGCACCTTTAAGCCACTATTTTTTAAATTAATGGTGCCAAGTATTTTTGGTTTTCTATAGTTACCCATTACCTGTAAAGCGCCAGAGGCCTCACCTCTTATTTTTGTAATAACATTAGCTCCAAAAGGACTTATGGCCTGAAGGTTAAAATCATTTAACCTCACATCCAAATCTAATTGAGAAATTTTTGGCGCAAAATCAATGGTTCCAAGGGCATTAAAAGAGCGAACATCTTTGTTGGTGAGCGAGCTAGCAATACGGTATTTGGTAAGATCCTGATTACCGTCAATATCTAAGATGAGATCTCCAAAATCAATTTTATTAATAATAACATCATCGATAGTTACATTGCTTTTAGGAAAATAATTCCCATTTTCATACAAAAAAGACAAGGTCCCGTTTGTAGTACCCGATAATTGCAGGCTATCTGCGGGAGGTATTATATCCCCAATATTTACATCCTTAAAGCGAACCTTAAGGTTTTTATATGTTGAGTCTCTAATTACACCTGCAAATGCAATTTGCTGTTGCTTGTAATTGAGTTGTAATGAGTCTATAGCAATGGCACTAAAACGATCATCAAAGACCACTTTATTTTTCTTATTATTGTCTTTATTTAAATACCAAATATTGTCTTTATATGAAATTTCAGACCTTTTAATTCCAACTACAGATTTACCCTGTGGGTTAATTGTGTAGTATAAAGCCAAGTCAAAAACATCCTGTTTTTTACTACCTCCTTTAAATACTGACTGCACATACAGCGTGTCATTATAGGTTTTATTAATCAAGCTAAAATCTTTCAAATCATAGATTCCTGTATACACAGAATCTACACTTACATACGTGTTATACAATGGGTTATCATTATCTACCTGAACATTTACTTTACCTAAGTAATTATTATACAACAAGAGCTCTGGAGAATTAAAATCTAACTGAAATTTAGATTCATCTGAAGAGACAGAACCTCGTAATCTTGAATTTTCACCCACTTGTATTTGAGGTACAAAAACCTCTACAATTTTACTATAAACAGAAAGATCATAATCTATGTACTGATTTGTGGTTACCTCGCGAGGTATATAATTGGCATACATACTACCCAATCCATTTTTAAATAGATTTGAGATATCTTTTATTAAAAAATTTCCAGAGATTGTACCATTACATATATCTGGTGAGTTGATATCAATGATGCGCTTTTGATCTTCAAAAGAGGAAGCTATTTTAAAATCATCAAAATAAAAATCATCATCTTGATTTTGGTAAAATGTCTGCTGAAATGAAAAAGACCCTACAATATCATCTATGGTGGTTCCATCCATATCTACAACAACCTTGCCTGCAAAAACAGAAACACTATCTCTTGTAACTAGTTGAAGTTGATTTAATTCGGCAAAGTAAACATCTGCCTGAAAGTCATACTGATTAAAGGATTTAGAAACATCTACAAGGCCTTTAAAATCTAATTGTACGTTAGGATCATCAATAGATAGATCACCATTAAAAACAGGGTCTTTTAAGGCTCCTTGCAGGGTAATGTTTTTATAATCATATCCCTGAAAAGAAAAAGAAGAGATTACACCACGCAGGGCTGTATCCACGGTTGTTTGGGTAAAACCACGACCATCAATACTTACATTAGCAGACACCTCTCCCAAAGAGGGCTCTTTAGTTAAAGCTCCAATATCAAAAGAAGATAAAATAATGTTGCCTTTATAACTAGCAAGGGCAACGTCTTTGTAGTTATCGATAGACACACTGGTAGTGGCAATACCAATATCACTTTTAAAAGTAGCGTCAGTAGTAAAGGTATTGCTGTTAATTTGTGAAGAACCATCATAATCAAAAACCCCTAATTTACTTAGCTCCTCGGGCAATACCTCGCCAAGGATATTGGGTAAAAAACGACGTAAATCATAGTAACTCGTTGTTATATCATGACGCCTAAAGTTTATGTTAAAAGCAGTGGCCCCTTTTAAAACATCCTTAAAATAATAATCACCAGCGACTTTGGTAGAGGAAGTTGTAATTGCTGCTTTTGTGAATGAGAAGTCATTCAATACGCCTTTAAAGTCTCCTTTAAAACCAATAGTTTGGTTGGAGCCAAACTCATTATAAAAGCCATTAAGATCATTGGTGGCTATACTAGAGGGGGTAAAGCTTGCGGTAAAAACAACTGTATTAACAAAGTCTGAATAGCCGTTGGCGCTGTAATTCATGATAACATCACCCTCTAGCGTGCTTTGAGAAGTTTGAAGCTCCATATTTTTTAAGGTCATTTGCTCTGTAGTGTAAGAGAATTGAGAGCTTAGCCCTGTAATCTCAAAACCTCTTTTACTAGTTAGACCTAAAGAGGTTATTGTGGCAAATACATCTGGGCCTAGTATTTTAAAATCTTGAGCAGAAGCCTCTACACCTGTGAGGTCAAACAACAAAGGTGTTGATAGATTCTGGTCTGTAATTTTAATTGCACTGCTTTTAATAAAAACATCATCTGCACTGAGTTTAAAGATACGAGCGGCTTTTGTTCCAGAATTAAATTTTCCAGAGAAAACAGACATGTTATCTCTGGCTTCATTTTTATAGGTTTTTATAAAAAGTTTTGTGTCAGAAAATTTTACATATCCTAGAGATACATCTGTTTTTAGAAGATTCGAAAAACTTAAAATACTGGTTTGAAGTTGGCCGGCATAAATTAATGTATCTTGATGATGGTCTTTGATGTAAAGGTCTCGAAGATCTATATTACCTTGCCAATTTAGCCCTAATCTATCTATAGCTATTTGAGTGTCATAGGTTTGATTCAGGTAACTAGTAAGCCTACCGGCTAGTTTTGTCTGGACACTTGGTAAAGAAAAAACTACCACCAACAGCAAGACAAGTAACACAAGTATTACAAGTAAACGAAGTATTATTTTTCTTAATTTTTTGATACGCTTATAAAGTTATAATTTTACAACCAATAAATATGCCCTAATCTCGTGATAGAAAAAAATTGTTATATTCTAGGTATTGAATCTTCTTGTGATGACACTGCTGCAGCTGTGATTAACAATGGTGTTATCTTAAGCAATGTTGTAGCCACACAAAAAATTCATGAGGCCTATGGAGGTGTGGTTCCAGAACTTGCCTCTAGAGCACATCAACAAAACATTGTACCGGTAGTGCATCAAGCATTACAGCAAGCAAATATCGATAAAAAACAACTAAGCGCCATAGCCTTCACAAGAGGGCCTGGACTGATGGGTTCTTTACTGGTAGGCACCTCATTTTCAAAGTCTTTAGCCTTTGGCCTAGACATTCCTTTATTGGATGTAAATCACATGCAAGCGCATATTTTGGCTCATTTTATAAAAGCTGAGGGCCAAAAGGCACCTAATTTCCCTTTTTTGGCGCTCACCATTAGTGGCGGGCATACTCAAATTGTAAAGGTGTCAAGTTATTTTGATTTAGAGGTTATTGGTCAAACCATTGATGATGCTGTAGGAGAAGCTTTTGATAAGAGTGCTAAAATTCTAGGGCTACCCTACCCTGGAGGCCCTTTAATTGACAAACATGCACAACAAGGAAATCCTAAAAAATTCATTTTTCCAAAACCAAAGGTAAGTCCTTTAGATTTCAGCTTTAGTGGTTTAAAAACTGCTGTTTTATATTTTGTGCAAAAAAATGTTGCAGAGAACCCAAATTTCATTGAAGAAAACTTGGCAGATATTTGCGCAAGTTTACAACATACTATTGTTGGTTATTTAATGGATAAATTAAAAAATGCTGTAAAACAAACGGGCATTACCCAAGTTGCCATAGGAGGTGGTGTTTCTGCCAATAGCGGTATACGAAAAGCCCTGCAAGAAGCAGAACAAAAATACGGCTGGCGCGTACATATCCCTAAGTTTGAGTTTTGCACAGACAATGCAGCCATGATTGCAATGGTGGGAGAGTTAAAATACAAACAACAGCAATTTGCAGATGCCAATGTAACTGCTAATGCAAGAATGAAACTATAAGTAGCACCTAAAAAAACATAGCCCTAATGCAATTATTTTATAGCCAAAATCTTACCCCAAATGACACTCAATTTAGTTTCACCAAACAGGAAAGTAGGCATATTGCTAAAGTGCTAAGAAAACAAATAGGTGATACGCTGCACCTTACCAATGGTAAAGGAGAGGTGTTTACCGCAACCCTTCAAAGCAATGATCCTAAGCATTGCGTGGTACACATCGTAAATGTTGAACAAAAAAAACCACTACCCTACGGCCTGCACCTTGCTATTTCTCCAACAAAACTCAACGATCGGTTTGAGTGGTTTTTGGAAAAAGCTACCGAGATAGGAATCACCCAAATTACTCCCATACTCTGCCACCACAGTGAGCGTAAAGTAATTAAGCCTGAGCGGTACCAAAAAATCATACTAAGCGCCGGCAAACAATCTTTGAAATATCATTTCCCAGTGCTACATCCTATGTGCAGTTTTAAAAGATTTTTTAGAAAAGCAGGAAGATGTACCACACCAAAAACTCATTGCGCATTGTCAAGACCTAGAAAAAAAATCATTGAAATCGCAAATTAAACCAAAGGGCAACCACATCATACTGGTTGGGCCAGAGGGAGACTTTTCTGCCACAGAAATTACCCTAGCCACATCCATGGGCTATACTGGGGTTAGTCTTGGAGAAAATAGACTAAGAACAGAGACGGCAGCTATTGTGGCTTGCCACAGCGTTGCATATAGCAACGAAGCTCAATAGCACTCTGGACTCACTCCTACTTATACAAGGTTGGTGAAATTTCTTTTTAGAGAGTCAGTTATCCCCTTTTTGTTTTTTGTACTTTTACATCTATGATCATACGCACAACTGTTGTACTGCTTTTTTTGATGCAATTTTGCCAAGGGCAAGATATTGCTGTTTTAAAATACAGTGGTGGTGGTGATTGGTACAGCAACCCATCTGCCCTAGAAAACTTAGCTGCTTTTTGCAATAAAGAGCTGAACACAAACTTGAGCGCTACTCCAAAAGTTGTAACTCCAAGTAGCATCGATATTTTTGAATATCCCTTTTTACACATGACGGGCCATGGAAATGTTTTGTTCTCTGAGCAAGATGTAGAAAACCTAAGGGCATACCTAAACAGTGGTGGTTTTTTACATATTGATGATAACTATGGCATGGATCAATACGTGAGGGGTGAAATTTCAAAACTATTTCCAAACCAAGAACTTAAAGAGCTAGCAGCCAATCACCCCATATTTTTAACTCCTTTTAAATTTCCGAAAGGATTACCCAAAATACATGAGCATGACAAGGCTAAGAGCACAAGGCTTTGTGATAGAAAAACAAGGAAGAATTGTACTGCTGTACACCTTTGAGAGTGACCTTGGAGATGGCTGGGAAGACAAAGAAATGCACAACGACCCTGCAGATGTTCGTTTAAAGGCACTGCGTATGGGGGCCAACATTATAAAATATGCCTTTGAAAACTTAAGTGATGGCAGCGCAACTCACCCATGATAATACTCATTTTACAGCAGTAAAATCACACACGGTACTTGTGTGCGATGGCGTTACAAGCCCTGCAAATATTGGTGGACTCTTTAGACTATGTGACAGCTTTGGTGTTAAAGAAGTTTATTTTTGTGGCACCAAGATAGACCTTAGCAGTCCAAGAATTAAAAGAACATCTAGAAGCACCCACCTTTTGGTAAACTACAAAGATGACCTAGACACCCTTGAGGTATTAAAGCAACTTACAAAACAAGGCTATAGAGCTATAGCCCTTGAATTAACAACAAACAGTGAGGCTTTAGAAGATTTGGATATTCCAGGCAAAAGACCTCTTGCACTTTTTATTGGTAATGAAAAAACGGGCATTTCAAAAAAAGTACTGGCGAGTATACCTACCCACGTGCACATACCAATGCAAGGAAACAATAGCAGCATGAATGTTACCCAGGCGGCAGCCATTGGACTGTATGGCCTTTCATTAAAAATCAAAGAAATTTAATTTATATAATCTACCCTCTAGGTAGTATCTTTATAAAACAAACTAGTAAAATACACGCCATTTGTTTGATCATTTATTACAAAAAGAGGTACAAGAGTTTATTAAAGATTTTAAACAAGAACTGGCACGTTTGGCCTTCTCTGGAAGTCCTTTTACTGATGTGAGCACCAAAGAGCTTTTACAACAAATAGAAAGCAGACAAAAAGCAAAAACAAAGCTCCCTACGTGGTTTAATACTCCAGGGATTATATACCCTGCAAAACTGCATCTGGAGCAAACCTCATCTGAGGCAACAGCCATTTACAAACAAAACCTTGTTGGGGGTAAAACCCTTGCGGATATTACAGGCGGTTTTGGAATAGACAGTTATTATTTTGCACAAACCTTTGCGCAAGTACATCATTTTGAAATACAACAGCACCTGTGTGATATTGTATCTCATAATTTGCAACACTTGCCAAACAAGAGCTTTATAAGCCAATCTAAAGACGGCCTAAAGGCAATTGAAGACAAAACCTTTGATGTTATTTACGCAGATCCTTCCAGGCGTCATGATAGTAAAGGAAAAGTGTTTTTCTTGGAAGATTGCGAGCCCAACATACCAAAAAATCTAGACTACCTATTGCAAAGATGTAATACCTTACTTGTCAAGACCTCTCCAATGCTAGATATCTCCATTGCCATAAAAGCCCTTGATAGTGTTGCTCAAATACACATTGTTGCCTTGCACAATGAGGTGAAAGAAGTGCTGTGGATACTCTCTAAAGGACATACAAAAACTCCAGAGATACACACCGTTAATATAACCAAGGCAGGAATACAAAATTTTAAGTTTTCATGGAACACCGCTGCTCAACTTAGCCTTAGCACTCCTCTAAGATACCTATATGAGCCTAATGCAGCAATTATGAAAAGTGGCGCCTTTAACCACATGTGTGGCGCCTTTAAGCTGCTGAAGCTTCACAAACACTCTCATCTTTACACCAGCCAGGACCTTGTTGATTTTCCTGGCAGGAGATTTAAAATAGAAAAGGTGCTACCCTACACAAAAAAGCAGATGCGCCATGGTATTGACTTTGATAAGGCAAATATTACCACCAGGAATTTTCCAGAAACCGTGGCCAGGTTGCAAGAAAAATGGAAGTTACAACAAGGAGGCAATCGGTATTTGTTTTTTACAACTATTGAAAATGATAAAAAAATAGTATTAATTTGTTCAAAAATAATTGATGAAGTATAATTTGTTGCTACCACTACTATGTATCTATTGCTTTGCGACTGCTCAAAGCACCTGTGATTACAAGATAAATGTAGATACTCAGGAAGAGATTTTTCAATTAACCCAGGAATCACTTATTGATTTTACAGTGCGGGAGAAAAAAACAATATTTGTTTACTTCTCACTGATGAAACAAGACAGTGTGAAATCTGTGGTGCTAAGCATCTCGTTAAACAGCCAGGAAATACCACCCCTTATTTGTTATAATAAAAAAAGTAGAATTTCTTTCAAACTTGAAGATAGTACTTATGTTTCTGCACCCTACCTTGGTGTTGATGTTTGCGCAAGACAAAGCAAGGGAGAAAACACGATGCAACAACAGCACTAGCGAGGCCTCTTTTTATCTTGATTCCCTTGCCGTTGAAAGACTTTCTAAATCACCCATAGAGAGTTTGCGTATTGGGTCTTTAAACACAAATTTTGATCTAAAACTTATAGAGGTTATAAGCAATGAGCAACTTGCAAACCCAATTTATCCAAAAGAGTTTTTTATAAATACTCTACCCTGCATTGAATAAAAAAAACTCCTTTGATTTGAGTATGAGATACCTACTAAAAGACTTGAATTTATTTCTTTAAATTATTTAAAAAATGTTGTTTTTAGTTTGCACGAATGTTTTTTAAAAATTACATTTGCACTCGCAATTTTAATTATTTTTAATTGCAAAGGAGAGGTGCCTGAGTGGCCGAAAGGAGCGGTTTGCTAAATCGTCGTACCCTAACAAGGGTACCCAGGGTTCGAATCCCTGTCTCTCCGCTAAAGTAACTGAAATTTTAATTTTCGGTTTCATTGACATAGTACAGTATAAAAGATAAGTCACGGGGTGTAGCGTAGCCCGGTTATCGCGCCACGTTTGGGACGTGGAGGCCGCAGGTTCGAATCCTGCCACCCCGACTTTTTTTTATTGCTACGGGCTCGTAGCTCAGCTGGATAGAGCACCTCCCTTCTAAGGAGGCGGTCACAGGTTCGAATCCTGTCGGGCTCACAATTAATCTCCTTTTGGAGATTTTTTTGTTTAGACCTATCCCACTCAAATTTTATAAAACCTACCAATAAGTAATATTGTTAAGTATCTTTGTAAAATAAATCACAGTTATGCAACTATCTCAAATACCCAATATCAAACACACAGAGGCTAACAACTTTTTTTTACTTGCTGGCCCCTGCGCTATTGAGGGAGAGGATATGGCCATGCGTATTGCTGAAAAGGTATTGGAGATTACCAATAAACTTGAAATCCCGTTCATATTTAAAGGGAGTTTTAAAAAAGCAAATAGATCTCGCATAGATAGTTTTACGGGCATTGGAGATGAGAAAGCCTTAAAGATACTTAGAAAGGTCAGTGAAACCTTTAAAATACCTACTGTTACAGATATACACGGAGTTAGTGATGCTGAAATGGCAGCAGCATATGTAGATGTATTACAGATTCCTGCATTTTTAGTGCGCCAAACAGATCTAGTGGTTGCCGCAGCAAAAACCGGAAAAGTGGTGAACCTTAAAAAAGGACAATTTATGAGCCCGGAGGCTATGGGTCACGCGGTACAAAAAGTAAAAGATACAGGAAGCGATAAAGCATGGATTACAGATAGAGGCACCATGTTTGGCTACCAAGATATGGTCGTAGATTTTAGAGGTATTCCTACCATGAAACAGTACGCTCCAGTGATTCTAGACGTTACTCATAGCCTGCAGCAACCCAACCAAAGCACTGGTGTTACAGGAGGAAGACCTGAGATGATAAGCACCATAGCAAGGGCTGGAATTGTAACGGGCGCAGATGGACTGTTTATAGAAACTCATTTTGATCCTGCAAATGCAAAGAGTGATGGCGCTAATATGCTAGATATAGCAAATCTTGAAAAACTACTTACAGACCTTGTTGCCATTAGAAAAACAGTAAACACCTTATAATACTTTTTATAGGGCTACCTATAGGGCTACTGCCCTAGCCTGCTAGTTAACATAGCGCATAAAAAAAGCCCAACATACATTGGGCTCTTCTTGGTAAAATTTGGGAATTTTACTTTTTAAGCAATTGCTTAACAACTTGACCGTACTGAGTCGAGATTACAACCATATACATAGCGCTTCTTAACTCTGAAATATTAATAACCACTGCGTCATTGACTCCAGATACATTGCTATGTTTTACTTTTCTTCCTGTAACATCAAATAGCGTTACATCAGTAAGACCTACAAACTGCGGGTTTGTGATGGTAATGATATCACTTGCTGGGTTTGGATAGATGGTGATGTCTTGTAATAGAATTTCAGTGTCTTGATTTGATAAAAGATCGTTTACAACAATTTCAAACTCACAGGTACTTTCAAAACCTCCATTATCTGTAGCAGAAAGTGTGATGGTATACGTACCATTTTCTAGGAGCGTTCCTGGACTTGGGCTTTGATCTGTCACTAAAGTAGTAGTACAGTTATCTAGGGCTAAAGCCTCACCTGTTGCAAAGTAATCTGGCAATGAGTAGGCTCCCTCTGATGTGATTGTTTGATCTGCAGGACATGTAATTTCTGGGGCCAAGCCGTCTATTACATTTACATATGCGTAACACGTGTCTGACTCACCTATAGAATTATATACTGTAAATTCTACCAGTATTGGAGCGCCAACATCTGCACAGCTAAACTCTGAGATATCTACGCTATACCCGTCTTGACATCTTACTCCAGAAGACCCACCATCTAAAGAGCTTGCAGGTATGGAAGCTGTACCATCTTGTTGAAGTGGCACTGTTACGTTTTGACAAACAGCCACTGGTGCAAACACACCCTCTTGAATGTTAACTATGATGCTACAGGTAGCTTCATTACCACTTGTGTCTATGGCTGTAAGGGTTACTGTATTCTCTCCAATGTTTGAGCAATCGAAAGTAGTAATATCTGCAGATCTTGTAGCTATAGCACAATTATCTGACCATCCAGCAAATAAATCATCAAGTCTATCATTGGCTGATGTGAGTCAAAATATTAGTTATCTTGACAAGACATGGTTGGAGCTGTGGTGTCTAATATGGTAACAATAGCGTTACAAGAAGATGCATTACCTTGCATATCTGTAATAGTAAATACTACATTGTTTTGTCCAACATTACTACAATCAAAAGTATCTATACTTACTGAGGCTGTAACGTTTGAACAGTTATCTGAGCTTCCTTGGTCTAAATCATCGGGGGTGATTGTAGCCAGACCATTTTCATCTAAAATTAAAGTAATGCTTTGACATAAAGCCGTTGGGTAGATAGCATCTACAACCGTTACAGTGGCTTGACATGCGCTAGAGTTACCATTTACATCTGTAACAGAAAGTATTATAGGGTTTGTACCAATCATTGAGCAATCAAAAGTATCTATATCTAAAGACATACCGGCGATACCACAGGCATCAAAACTACCTCCATTAATATCTGCAACACTTACACTAGCCAACCCATCTTGATCTAGTGTTACAATGATGTCTTGACAAACAACTGTTGGTGCAAGGGTATCTTCTACAGTAACCAGGGCTATACAACTTGTTGTAAGACCGTTTGTTTCTGTGATGGTAAAGGCTACTTCATTTACACCAATATCGTTACAATCAAAGGTGTATTGGTCCAGCTCTATGGTTGCTTGTTGAAAACATGTTAAAGTGCTACCACCATCAAGATCTGCGGCTGTAATAGTAGCCAAGCCATTACTGTCTAGTTGCAGGGTTATGTTTTGACAAGCAGCTACAGGAACGTTATTATTTACCACAGTAACCATTGCGGTGCAAGATGAGCTATTACCGCTAGCATCTGTGATGGTAAAGACTACTTGGTTTTGACCAATTGTTGAGCAGTCAAAGTTTGTTTGGCTTAGCGCTATTTGTGATACGGTACAGTTATCTGAACTACCTGAATCGAATATCTTGAGCAGTTATAGAAGCATTTCCAGAGGCATCCAGCTCTAGGGTAATGTTTTGACAAATAGCCGTTGGAGCGGTAGCATCTATAACAGTAACAATAGCTGTGCTAGCACTTGTATTTGCTGAAGCATCTGTAAGGGTTAATGTAACTTGGTTAGGGCCTGTGTTTGAACAATCAAAACTAGTGGTATCTATACTATAAGATACTATACCACAATTATCTGTGCTACCCGCGTCAATTGATACTTGTCCATTGGCGTCTAGATACACAATAATGTCTTGAGTAAAAATTTGAGGTGCCAAGGTATCTACTACAGTTACCATAGCGTTACATGTGCTTGTAAGCCCACCTTGATCTGTAATGGTAAGAACAACTAAGTTATCTCCAAGGTCATTACAAGAAAAAGTAGTACTATCTAGACTAGATATAATGCTACCACAATTGTCTGAGCTACCAAAATCAATATCTGTGGTAGCGATACTTGCAAGACCATTTTGATCTAGAGGTAGTATAATGTTTTGACATATAGCTGTAGGAGCTGTTTGGTCTGTAACAATAATAGTAAAGCTACACAGAGTATCAAAGCTTCCATCAGATGCTGTAACGGTAACGGTGGTTGTACCAGCAGTTAAGACCGTACCAGGTAATGGGTTTTGAGTAACGGTAAGGGTATTACAATTATCTGAGGCTATTAAAGAAGGTACATAATTTGGTACAACAAAAGAACATGCAGTGTCTAGGGTTTCTAACTGGTCTTCAAGACAGGTAAGAGTTGGCGCAGTTTGATCTATAACAGTTACACTAGTTGTACAAGAATTTGTATTTCCAGAGGCGTCTGTAACAGTAAGGGTTACAAAGTTTTGACCACTGCTAGAACAATCAAAACTAGTGGTATCTATACTATAAGATACTATACCACAATTATCTGTGCTACCCGCGTCAATGTCTTGAGGGGTGATATTTACTTGGCCATTTTCATCTAATATAAGTGTAATGTCTAAACAAACAACCTGCGGAGCCATTGTATCTACAACCGTTACAATAGCAGTAGCAGTACTTTGAAGCCCGCCTTGGTCTGTAATGGTTAATATAATTATTATCTCCTATGTCATCACAGGTAAATGTGGTAAGATCTAAACTTGAAGTAATGCTGCCACAGTTATCTGAACTACCAAAATCAATATCACTAGTGGCGATACTCGCAAGACCATTACTATCTAGAGGTAGTATGATGTTTTGACAAATAGCAGTAGGTGCTATTACATCTTCAACGGTAAGGGTAAAAGTACACACACTTTGGTTTACACCATCATTTGCTGTTATTGTGATTTGAGTAACTCCTGTAGAAACAGTAGTTCCTGGCAGTGGGCTTTGTAAGAGAGAAACAACACCACAATTATCTTGGGCTGTTACCTGAGATAGGTAATTTGGCACTACATAAGAGCAAGCAGTATCTACTGTTACCACCTGGTTTTCTAGACAGGTTAAACTTGGCGCGGTTGTATCTACAACTGTAATGGTTGTATCACAGCTATCTGTATACTCACCATCATCAATGGTTAAAACAACAGTTGTGGTACCTAGTGGGTATGGCCCTTGTGGAGATACAGTGATCGTAAATGGAGTGTTATCTGGATCAAAGGATCCATTGTCAAAATCTTGAGCAGTAGCTTCGCCCTCGCAGTTTGCATTGGCAGAAACAACTAAAGCTTGACATAGTGCGGTCGGAAGCTCATTACAAGCAAATAATGGATCTGTAATAGTAACTGTTGTGGTACAAGAGCTTGTATTTCCGTTGGTATCTATAATGGTAAGGGTTACTGGGTGTGGGCCTAAATCATCACAGTTAAAAGTTGTGATATCTATACTCATAGAGGCGATATCACAATAAGCGTTTGATCCTCCATCTACCTGTGAGGGCGAGAGGGTTGCAGTACCATCTGCGTTTAATGGCAGATTAAAAGGTGCACGACATACCGCATTTGGAGTGGTTGTGTTTTGAACTTCAATCTCGAAGGTGCAATCTGCAGTGTTAAACCCGTCACTAGCGGTAAGGGTAATGGTAGTTGCTCCAAGACCCACTTGAGTACCAGGGGCAGGAGATTGAGTAATAACAACTTGGTCATTACATCCATCTTGAGCGGTGGCTAAGGCAGTATAATCTGGAATGATAAACATACAATTTGCTGCGTTTACCTCCTCTATTTGGTTTGAAGGGCATGTTATGGTAGGTGGTATTACATCATTTTGCAAAACCATAAAAGAACAAGACCCTGTGTTACCGGCGTTATCTGTGGCGTTAATAGCTACAGAAACATTACCAGTAATTAAAGTTCCTGGCGCGGGTACCTGGGTAACTGTAAAAGGACCTGGGTAACAGGTATCTGTAATGGTAGCTAGAGATGTGTAATCTGGAAGTATAAACTGGCAATTAACGTCATAGTCTTCAATTTGATTTTCAGGGCAAGTAACTATAGGTGGTGATGTATCAAGCACTGTAATATTAAAAACACAAGATGTGGTATTAGCTCCATCACTTGCTGTTAATGTAATTTGTGTTACTCCTATACCAACCTGCGTACCTACCGCTGGGGTTTGTGTAACCAAAACAGTGGAGCAGTTATCATTAGCGTTGGCAAGAGAGGTATAATCTGGGATGGTAAACAAACAATCTATGGTTGCCATCTCTTCTATATCTTGTGGGCACACTATAGAAGGCGCAATCACATCACTTAAAATAACATTAAAGGTACAGGCTCCTGTGTTACCGTTGCTATCTGTGGCTTGCAAAAAAATCATTGTGTTTTGAGAAACTACCGTTCCTGGTGCTGGATTTTGAGTAACTGGTATAGTACCTGCACTACAAAAATCTACAGCGCTACCAAGGGGTGTATAATCTGGGATGATAAACTCGCAATTTTCATCTGTTACTGCAAACTGATCTACAGGACAGGTTAAAGAAGGTGAAGTGGTATCTATCACCTGCACATCAAAAGAACAAGAAACCTCACTAGTACCGTCATTGGCAGTTAAGGTAACGGTGATGGTACCAAGACCATATAAAGAAGATGGCAGTGGTGATTGGGTAATCACTGGCTCTGCCCCTGCTCCAGTAATACTGGCAAGAGCTGTATAATCTGGGAGTATAAACTCACAAGAAGGTGTTGCAGACTCTGTAAAAGAAACTGGACACTCAATGTCTAAGGCTAGAGTACTCTCTACAGAAGGTGATGTAGTATTTGGCTGGATTGCTAGACAAAACGTTAGCCGTGGAAGATACTGTAACCGTAAATGAATAAAACTTGTTTAGCTCTTAACACTTGTCTAGTGTAGTAACCTAGTTCATGGACAACAATGCATATTTTCAGCAAAAAGTAAAGAAAATTAGCAAACCAATTATCATCATAATACTGGTTAACCTTATAATACTTTTTATAGGCATGTCTTTGTCTTCGGTTTTCATAATCTTGGAGGTATTTAAAATTTGGAGTAAGGGCTCCATCTTTTGAGGTCATTTGTGCGCGAGAGAGAATGCCTTGGCTATCACCGTTAAAAAAAGCAGGTATTACATGCTCTAAAAACATATCTCCAAAACCTTCACTGGCGTCTTTGGGAAGCTCACACGGCAGGTTATCTACGGCCATCATGGTAATGGCGCCAGGTGCGTTAAAGGCAACCTCTTTTTCTTGAATTGGGTCGTAGCCATAAAAGGGATTGGCAATGGTAGATGCTTTTATGGTGGCGGCCACAGGGCCGTCTATATCACAGGAAATATCTGCAATTAAGTTAATTGTAAAGTCTTTGTTTTTTGCGTCTTCTCTGGTAAATAAATAAGGAGCGCCATTGCCGTAGAAATGCCCAGCTATAAAATAGTGAGACTCTTTGGCGTAGGGCATAAAATTACTCTGGTAGCCTGAAGGGTCTTTAAAAAACTCTTGTATAGATCCTTTTGCGCCGTCTTGGCGTTTGTTGTAGTGCATGACATCTAGCATGGTATACACGGGATGGGTATAACTCACTTTGTTAGGTAGACGGTGTCTGAAACCTCAGGTATATTTAAATGATCTAGAATTTCTTTGGCTCCTTTGGCAACTTTTCCTGTTCCAGACAATACAATTTTAATAGGTGGCAGGGTGATGGTATCAAGGGCTGCTTTTACCCCGTCTAGATCTGGCAAGTGCTCTACCTTAGGCAAATCAAAAAGACCATCTCTGAGCCCTAGGGCTCTAAAGCCGTTGTAGGCTCCTACCAAACCGGCGTACCTACCAAAGCCAATAAGGCGCGCGCCATTTGGTCTTGTGATGGTTTCATGGTCATACAATTCTATGTTTTTGGCAAGCATGGCTTGTAAAAGGGCTCTGTTGTAGGGTTGTTTTTTTATGGTATGGCTAAAAAAGAAATACTTTTTATTAGGCAGGAGCGCGTCTATGGGTACTTCTTTAACGCCAATAAGTACATCTGCTTGGCTTATATCTTGCAACACCTCAAAGCCAGCATCTTTGTAGGCTTGGTCTGGAAAGATGCGCACATCACTAGACTCTACTATAAAGCGGGCATCTGGATACTGCGCTGCTGCTTGTTTTAATTTACTAGGAGAGAAAACAACCCTTCTATCTGGGGGGTTTTTACGTTCTTTTATAATGGCAAAAGTGATTGGCATTTGATGTCTTTTTTGAATTTTAAACTATGGTGGTAAAGATAGGGTTTTTCGTGTATCTTTACAGACCACTTTTAAAGCGCATGATTGCTTTTTATAGTGGTACTTTGTTTTTAAAAAACACTTTGTTGGTGTTTTTTAAGGGTGAACAAAAAAGTGTAAGGCCTTTGGCTTTGTATTTTTATAACGGGGTCGACTGGTTTTGACAGCGGGTTCACTAGTATGGTAAGCATGTAGAGCGCTGGAAAACAGCTCTTAAATCTCATTTTTCATACTTTTAAACGGCGAGAATAACTACGCCCTAGCTGCATAATCCGAATTATAGTAGGATTACGCCTCGGTCTACAAGGTAGACAAGCAGGAAGTCACTCAAACACCTTGGTTTACGGTTTTTGATATAGTGACTTCGTAAAAGTAAACCTATTGAGGGTGGTGTCTAGACGCCCTCAAGACATCTAAGTTAGGATAAGGCATGCGTTGGTGGTTTTTGGCCGGCAATTGCTCGAAAATTTAAACAAAAACTAAACATGTAGAAGGCTGTAATAGTACACGTTTGGACGAGGGTTCGAATCCCTCCGACTCCACTAAATTAAAACCCAACTAATTTATAATCAATTAGTTAGGGTTTCGTGTATCTAATAATATGTACGATTATTGTACAGCCAGCAATGTATCACCTGTTATTAAGGTTATATTCTAATAACCTGATGAGGATCTGGAATACTCCAATAAAAAACCTAAAAAATCTGACCTAGCTACTCTAAAAACCAACACCCCCCATATCTAAATAATATCACTTTTCTTTTGGGGCAAGGTCTTCGTGAGATGATGTATTACATTGAGGTTATGGATGTCTATTGTTAGTAAACGCTAATGTAAAATCAAATTACCTTTTGTAGATATAGAATCCTGTGATAGGTTCCTTATTTTTATTATTTGTTATCTTATTTTTTGTTCCATTTTCATTTTCAATCAAAATCCAAGAATTTGCCTTGTTTTTTAAGAAAATAGACACACCATTTTTATTTGAATCTGCATTGATATAGTAAGTGTTACTACCTAATTTTATATGAATTAGTGCAGTATTTCCATTTACATTATCTAAATCACCAATTGTATCAGATTTACTCAATGTTTTCCACCACTTCAAGATGCTGTAAAGTGTTTCTTTTTTATGAAGAGTTACTTTAATTATATGATTTTGATCTTCTGTTAAATGTTTTTTAGTTAATTCTTGTGGATTCATATTAATTATCTGTGTTAAACCTCATACTGGTATTGTTAATTCTCAATTTTAATTCTCAGATTAAAAATATATAAATGAAATGACATTCTCTTGTCCTACATTCCGACACCTCACATTTCTGCAAGGGTTTTATACTATAGGGAGTTATTTAAAAAACTCTTGTAGTTTTGGTATGTGTTTATGGTACTAATTAAGTTTCCTACTTTCATAGTAGAATCTATTTCACTTAGTTGATTTGTAGTTGTTGGTTAGATTGTTCAGTTACATAACTAAGTTCATCAATTGAATTAGATATTTGATTACCCATATCTCTTATTTCATACATTAAACTTTCTAACCCATCTCCAATATTTGTAAGTTTTTGTGATACATCCTTTTCATGTTTTGAATCAAACATGTTTAATGTATCAAACATTTCATGGATTTCATAAAATGTAATCATATCATCTTCCACTAAAGATACAATCATGTTTAAGAGAATTAAATAGAATAAGATTATAAGTATGAATTTCACCCTTTAATATCTCAACATATTCATTTAATACCTCTTGATTAGGTGTGTCTTTTATGGAATTAAATATGGATTGAATATTTCCTTTTTTTGTTTTTAAATAAGATGATACTTTAACAAATTGTTGAACGTAGTTTCTATCCACCTCTACAATACTCTTTTGATGTTTTTTAAGTAATAAGTTAAAGTCATTTCCTTCAATTACATCAACTTCACCATTTCCATCTTTATCTAATTCACTTAAAACATTGGTTTGTGAAAACCAGGGGCCGATCCATGGATTGAATCTGTGTGGCATACAAATCAACCCATTTTTGACAAAAACCAATTACCATAAAAGAAAACTCTTTAAGTAAATTTTTGTCTTTTTGTAAGTTGAAATCATTAAAATTCACAAATGATATTGATTTTTTAGAATCATCAATTATAACATCACCAATACTATCTCCAATTTTAGTAAAAAAATTAGAATTAACTGGAAACAAATTAACATGATGATAACTCTTATGCTTAACTCCCATTAACTTTAAACTCCAGTCAGCATCTTTATATCTAATAATCCAATTGTAGTTATTTGGATTCTTTTCATCATCGTCAACAGTCTCAAGTTGACAGAAGAATAAATCACTTGATGGACTTGAATAATGGATATATTTGTCATTATCATAATTCCGAATTTTTTCTTTATGGTCCGTTTTTTCCTAATGAACTTTAAATACATGATTGTAAGCTTCTTCATTCTTTTCTTTTAAGTATGATTTTGTTGCATAATCATCGGGATCTATATGGACAGTAACATCATCAAGATCTTCAAAACATTCTTTAGCAACTCGCTCAACACTATAATAATTTGATTTTTAATCTATGTTAAATATATAAATAATTTATATAATTTTAACCTGTCCACCGTTCCAACACATCAAAACCCTTTCTAACCCCACAAAAACAAAGGGCTAACGTTTTTGTTAACCCCATGTTTTGTTAGGGAGTGTAAAATGTGGCGTAGGGGTTATCCCCTATGTCTTGAAGCTAAAACTTTAATATATCTGTATTCTACAATCCTATAACCTCTCTATCTAACTTCTTTGCGTTACCAGAAACGATGTCTAAGAGCTGCCAGAAATCCCTACTGTGGTTTTTAATCTTAGTATGAACCAGCTCGTGGAGAATAACATAATCTAGCTAAATGATCAGGCAATCGCATAAGGTGCAAGCTTAGGTTAATGCTATTATCAAAGGAGCAGCTCCCCCATCTTGTTTTAGAGTTCTTGACGGCAACTTTCTTGTAATCAAACTTGTGCTTTGACGCTAACTCTTCAACTCTTTTTGGGAGGTATTCCTTGGCTTCTTTTCTCCAGGCACGCTCTATGGCTTTTCTAATTTCATTTTGTACCTCAGCGTCCTCAACTTTCTTGGATTGAGGTATTGAAATAGTAATTTTATTATTTCTTACAACTGATTTTAGTGTATCCGTATCTGAAATTTTCAGCTCTAAATGATGAGACCTGGTTTGGAACTTAGTGTCTAAATTAAAAACAGTAAATTGATCTTCTGCCTTTTGCATCTTTGATAGATGTTTCTTGATCCAATCTATACGCTCCTCAGTAGCTTGTTTTGCTTTTTTAAAACTAATTGAAACAGGAACAGATACACGAACACCAGTAAAGGGCTTGATAGTTATGTTTAAACTCTTCGCTTTTTGACTTCGAAATAAAGTCACCTCAACACCCTTTATGTTTAATACCTGCTCTTCCATTAGTAGTGCTGAATGATATACTTCATTAACTGCTCGGCAAAAGGAATATAATCTACAGTTTGTTTGTTGATAGCAGAATGTAATTTAGATAGTCCAACTAATCTTTTGATTATATCTACCCTAATCCTGTCAACAACCATTTGTTTTTGCTGCCAATTATTAAAATCGTTGGTATATGAAACCACAATCTCGTTAATTTCATTCGTAATGACAGAAACAAGCTCCTCATTATCTAACTTCTCTCTTAAGAGCTGACTAATAGCCCTTTCACCCATTGATAGGTCAGAAGACTCCTCTAAATCTTGGGCTTCATTTAGGTCACTCATTATGCTGCATAAAAGTGCATAGGTATCATCTACCTCTTCACCTCTTCTCTCAATAATTTTCTCTAACCTTTCTTGAAGT
>CAJJCS010000002.1:455000-646316 GCA_905182755.1 Aequorivita sp. HC6-5 | reverse complement strand
GGACAAAAGCCGCTGGTGTTCGAATTAGGACAACCGGGGCCCATTTACACGCCGAAACCGCGGTGGAACTTACTTATACATTACCCACCCCCGCTCAACTTAAATGTTCAGGATCGTAATATGACCGACCTGAACTCACCGGGCAATTAAAAACAGGTCGAAATGACGCCATAGCGATGTGCCTGCCTATTGGGCGCAGAAGAATTTGGATTTGCAACGGCGCCCTTGGTCGCATCAGGATGTGTAATGATGCGGGTATGTCATCTAAACACCTGCCCCGTTGGGATTGCAACCCAAAACCCGGAGTTGCGTAAAAAATTTAAAGGGAAGCCAGAACATGTGGTAAACTATATGTATTTCGTAGCCCAAGAACTGCGAGAAATTATGGCACAGTTAGGATTTAAAACCGTCAATGAAATGGTGGGACAGGTTCAAAAATTAAACCGGAATAAGGCAATTGAACACTACAAAGCCTCAGGAATTGACCTGACACCAATTTTACATAAAGCGGACGTGCCTTGGGAAGGCGCCAAGCTACTTTAACACAGAAGTCAAAAACAAGACCATGATATCTACGATGTCCATTTGGATAGAAAGATAATTCAAGCAGGCCCAGCCAAGGGCTCATTAGAAGATTCAAAGCCCGTCAAAATTGATAGCAACCAATAACTAATACTGACAGAGCTGTTGGCGCCATGTTGTCAGGAATGAAGTAGCAAAAAAATACGGACGCAGAAGGACTCGCCAGACGACACTATCAATGTTAAGTTATTAGGCACTGCAGGGCAAAGTTTTGGAGCCTTTCTTGCAAAAGGAGTTTCACTTGAACTTCAAGGTGAAGGAAATGACTACGTAGGAAAAGGAATTTCAGGGGGCAGAATTGCTATTTATCCTCCAAATAATTCAAAAATTATACCAGAGGAAAATATCATAATTGGAAATGTTGCCTTATAGGAGCAACTGCAGGTGAAGTATATATAAACGGTATTGCGGGAGAACGATTTTGTGTTCGAAATTCAGGGGAGTCAGCGGTAGTTGAGGGAATTGGAGACCATGGTTGTGAATATATGACAGGAGGAAGCGCAGTAATACTCGGAAAAGTAGGAAGGAACTTTGGGGCAGGAATGACTGGAGGTATGGCCTATGTATACAATGCTTACGACACATTTAATATCAATTGTAACAAAAAGGGTTTGAATATAGAAGGTGTAAAATTGACTGATGATATTTCAGAATTAAAAAGTTTGGTTGAAAACCACTACAAGGCAACATTGAGCCCTTTAGCAAAAAGAATTCTGGGAAACTGGCAGATTCATTTGCCTAAGTTTATTAAAGTCTTACCAGAGGAATATAAACAGGCACTCTTAAGATTAGCAAATGAAAATCTTGTAGAATAATAATATTATGGGAAAAACAATTGGATTTTTAGAATATAAGCGTGTCGATGAAGGCAATAAAAAAGTGGAACACCGCATCAAAAATTATAATGAATTTACGGTACCCTTAGAGGAAAAAAAGCTTAAAGAGCAAGGGGCTCGTTGTATGGATTGCGGAGTTCCATTCTGCCAGTCTTCAAGTGGATGCCCAATAGATAATTTGATTCCTGAATGGAATGATCTTGTTTACAATAATGAATGGAAAGAGGCATTACAGCGATTAGAAAAGACAAATAACTTTCCAGAGTTTACAGGAAGAGTTTGTCCTGCTCCTTGTGAGGGTTCATGTGTTCTTGGATTAAATAATCCAGCGGTTACAATCAAAAATATTGAGTTAGCTATAGTTGACAAAGGATTTGAAGAGGGTTGGATAAAGCCGAGACTAGTTAATACTCGAATTGAAAAAAAAGTTGCTCTAGTAGGGTCTGGGCCAGCAGGCTTAGCTGCTGCAGATGAGCTTAATCAAATAGGTTACTCTGTAACTGTTTATGAGCGAAGTGACCGAATTGGCGGCCTTCTAATGTATGGCATTCCTAATATGAAGCTAGGCAAAGATGTTGTTGATCGCCGCGTAGATTTATTAAGACAAGAGGGCGTTGAGTTTATTACTAATACTGATATTGGTAAAGATATTTCAACGAAAGATTTGAAAAAATCATTTGATGCTGTTGTTTTTACAACTGGCGCAACAAAGGCAAGAGACTTGCCAGCTGAAAATCGAAATGCTATTGGGATTTATCCTGCTATGGAGTACTTGACTTCCAATACTAAAAGTCTTTTGGATAATGGCTATGCAGACAAAAGTAAGCTCTCTGCTAAAGGCAAAAATGTCATTGTAATTGGTGGTGGCGACACTGGAACTGACTGCATAGGCACCTCCCTAACGACAGGGCGCAAAATCTGGTCACCAATTTTGAAATTAATGAGTCAGCCCTCACAGAGGTTCAGACTCAGCAAACCAAGCCCTGGCCAGAGTGGCCGATGAGACTAAAAACAACTTCTTCTCGTAAAGAGGGAGTATGCGCGTCATGATAGAATCTCCACATAAGGAGTTTTTGGGAGATAGAACCAATGGCAATCTCAAGGGTCTGACAAAGTCTTTCATAGAAGTAGAATGGATTAATAAATGAAGGTGAACGCCCACAATTAAAGGAAAGACGCAAGGATCAGAAAAACTAGTGGGCTTGCGACCTGGCACTATTGGCACTAGGGTTTAGCTGGTCGCTGAACCTGAATAACACTTGCCGAACAGCTTGGGTTAGATACTAACGTGATTATAGACCAAATATAAAAGCCACTACCACAGACTATCACAACCAGTGTGGCGGGTGTTTTTACAGCGGGAGACATGCGCCGAGGGCAATCATTGATTGTTTGGGCGATTTCTGAAGGAAGAGAAGCTGCTTACGTCAGGTAGATAACTACCTGATGGGACATTCTGAACCTGCCGTTGAAAGACAATAATGATCTTCCGAGAGTCTAGAAAGAGTTTAGAATATTTTAAAAACCAATATTGATCAGTCTCTAATAAATAATTTTTTCTAAAAATAGCTAAATCCTCCCCAAAATAGTGTGACTTCACTCCTATGGGCTCCAAGGCTTTATTCACTGAAAAAGTGGTTATCTTTAAGAATAATTAATTTTATTATCCGCTTATTCTAAATTATTTGAATTATGAGAAATCTTTTTATTATTTCATTAATCGTAAATATGTGCACATTTGTAAATGCGCAAAATAATTATTATGAAAAAGGTATAAATCATTATAATTCTAAAAATTATGCGGCAGCAATAAGTGAGTTAACTAAAGTTATAGAAACCGAAGAGAAAGGAAATGTTTTATCTGCTCTATATATTCGAGCTCAATGTAAAAATAAACTTGAAGACTATAGAGGAGCATTATTAGATTATAATATACTTTTTTCAATTGTAGAAGATGAATCGGAAAGTCTTGCCGTTGTTTACCTTGATAGAGGCCGGATTAAAGCTATTTTAAAGAATTACGATGGAGCCGAACAAGATTTTACAAAAGCTATAGAGCTAAAAGATGGTTATGCAGAAGCTTTAATTAACAGAGGTATAATAAGAAGTCATTTTTTAGAAAAAACTGAAAAAGGATGCCTTGACTTCAGTAGAGCTGGCGAATTAGGTATAACAAAAGCTTATGAGTTAATAAAAGAAAAATGTCTCTAAACTAAGATTTAGAAATAACACACTTCCAGTATTTAAGTATTGTGTCAGCAAATGCAAAATAACACGTATTTTTATAGTTATCTCTATTTAATCGCTCCTCCAAAAGAGAGTATTCCTTTTGGAGCATTTTCTCTAATCTACATTCCATTATTAATTTTTCTAATTACGGAGATTTATCTGATTTATAAAATTAGTTCATTTATTCTGTTTATAACAGTATTTTCGCTTTGGTTGGGTGGAAAAAAGCCAGCTATTTATGCATTCTTATTCTTTTCTTTTGTAGCATCAACAGGATGGTGGGATCGATCCGAACGGAACCGTAGCAGAATTTCGCTATACATCAGATCAGGGCAGAGAAATAGAAGTAAGCCTGAATTTTTAGGCCGTAACTGGTACAATAATATTGTATGGTATGACGGTAATCCTATAAAGGAACACTATGCCGGAAACTTTAAAAATGGTCAATTTCATGGTGAAGGACGTGTAGCATACAATTTTAGGGGAGATACAAAAGGAAATGGTCCTGGATATTACGTTATTGGAGGAGAATGGGAGAATGGTCAATTGTTATGGGATAAATCTACAAGGTATAATGGATGGTTAAAAATGACAAATGAAGAATTTAAAAGATACCTTAAAAAATTAAAAATAAGTAATAATCCTCTAAATAATGGTCCCTATACTAATTACGAAAATGCTTTTTATTATCACAAAAACAATTTTATACTAAATCCAATTCATTAATCAAAAAATCTAACTTTAATAGTTCCAAATCTTCACCAAAATAATGTGACTTAACTCCTATAGTAGGAAAAATTATTTTGAAGTTAGTTACTTAACTATTACTTTATAATTGGGTGTTTAATAATAAAAAATATTGGAGATGTAAAGTCCACTCTATTTAAAAAAATTATGAGTAATTTGATTTACTAAACAATTTTCTTAAAATAAATGGGGAAAATGGAAATAACAAATATAAAATCGGAGGACCACTAAAAATGTAATTAATCCAACTTAAAGGAAGAACAATTAAAACATATATTACATTTCTTTTATTCGATTTCTTTTTCCGGGATTTATTTCTAGTTTGTTGAGCGTATTTTAATCTTTGATACTCCTCAGGGTCATTAATCTTTAATTTATCTAATTGTTGTGTTTCATATTTCTTTATATCTTCATTCATGACAAAATTTATTATATTTAAATATTAAAATATAATAAAATATAAAATGGTTTTTAGCTTCATATCAAGTTCAATATTCTTGATCGTTAATATTAAACGCCAAAAAAATTAGAGTGATTTTTGGAATAAAATTAGCCCAGGGCAGTTTAAAAGTTATCAATAACAAACAATTTAAAGAGATATATGAAAAATTACTTTTACTCAAATAACAACCAACAAAACGGACCATATTCGTTCGAAGAATTAAAGAATGAAAATATAAAACAAGAAACTCTAATTTGGTATGAAGGTCTGAATGACTGGACAAAAGCGTAGCTTCTGAAGTAATGGCTATATTTTGCCTCGCGACATCTTTATCAGATTTAAAAGAGCGTTTGTAATAAATCAAAAATGAAGAAAAAAAACAAATACCTAAAAATGTTGAAATCACAAAACGACGTGCAAACAGCCTGAAGCAGGATTTATTTTTTCTTTTCTATAAAAAATCTTTAAAATGGGATTAATTTACTTCATTTAATAACCTTAAAAGAAACAAAAACATTAGGCAGGAAAAATGAAGGGTTTATTCAGAGAAAATAGTGAGTGATTGTGAAGAAATATTTAATAGTTTTGCAAGAAAGAATATTTATGTTGGAAATGCTACATACAGTCAAACTATATCAGAAAATGAAATTAAAGAATTTGATCAGAACAGGTCAATCATCACGCAATCCGACAGAATTGAGTTGGAAGAAGATGATGATAGGGCGAACTTTATTTTACCAATATAACGTACCTGATAAATGGTTGGCGCCTTTAAACTTAAAAGAAGACTTAATTTCAAATTGGAAAACTAATGATATGAAACTAGATTTAAATAAATTCTTTGATTTAATAGTTGAAGCTAAAAAGTCTGGTAGATATAGTCAACATGAAATTGATTTCTTTTATGACGTTTGGCACGTTAGCTACATTAACAAATTGAAAGCAAAATATAAAAGCAAAAAAGATTAATTTAAAATTAAAAGTTCCTGTAGGATGGGAAATAATGGAGGGTGATAGGCCAAATATTGTCAAGAAGTTTGTGAATGGAACAAATAATTACATGATTTTAACGAAAAATTTTATTTCTTTCGTTTCAAGAAAAGAAGCTAAAGAAATGCTTTTAGACAAAGAGTTTACTAATGAATTTGTAAACGAAATTGCCTCAATATTAATAAATCCTCAAATATTAAATCAAAATATAACTACAATTGACACTTACCCAGCGATTGAACTAACAATAAAAGGAGAATATGAAAAGTTTGGTAATAAAATTGGGATGATTATGAAATTTTGGATTATTTTTTATGAGGATAAATTAGTTTTTCTTCAAGGCGGCGGAATTGATAATGCAGAATTTAAAGCTCTAGAGAAACTTTATAATTTGATAACAAACTCCGTGATTTTTCCTGAACAATACAATTAAATATGAATAAATATTTTATAACGGATGGGAAAGAAAAATTTGGCCCTTTTTCTAAAGAAGAATTAAGAAATCAAAATATTTCAATGGAAACCAAAGTGTGGTGCTATGGTATGGAACAATGGGAAGAAATATCTCAAATACCTGATCTTGAGTATCTAACGAGTGTTATTCCTCCTGGGATAAATCTAAAATCTACTGAAGAGCCATTACGAAAAGTTGAGTTTGAACCTAAATCTACTTCAAAAAAAGAATTAAAATCAATTCAAGCCACAGTTAAAAAAAATAAGATTTCTAGCGCAAAAAAGTGGTTAATCGCAGTTGGTGTAATAGCATTGATCTCAATAATTGCTTACTCATCAGTACAAAAACAATCAGATATTAATTTATACAATGAGATTGTTGCAAACTCATATGAATCAGATGAAAATTTTGAAATGTATGTAGAGAAATTTTATCGTGATCTTGAAATTTCTGGAATTACAAAAAAAAACCCTAAAACAACAATAATCAAACTTTCAAGACTTGATCAAATAGACAACGCTACCCACATTCATGGAGTTTCCTATGGTTTTAATGACGACGATAAAATTGAGATTTATATTAATGCTTCAACTTGGAAAAAATTTAACAAACCAATGCGATATTTTTTAATGTATCATGAACTTGCTCATGATATTTTAAATGTTAGTGATCTGGATAATATAAGTCAAAATGAGGGTGAGTTGATGTATCCTGAAATTTCAACCTATGAAAATAAAAGTATGGATGATTTTATTGAAAGTTTCCATTCATTATTTGACGAATTCTAGATTAGATAAAGACTTTAAAACTAATTAATATTGTTCTTGTAATAATTCCAAATCTTCCCCAAAATAGTGTGACTTCACTCCTATGGGCTCCACTTTTAATTCAGTTATTTCTAAACCTCTTAAATAGGTTAAACTAACATTTATGGATAAATGCGCATTGCTTTCTGTAGCTTGGCTATAGAAACAGTTATCTTAAATATTTCTGTAGCTCCTGAGTGTCTAAAGCAGTACAATGGTTGTCCTTATTCAGGTGTGCTTGATTGGCTCTTAAAACGACACCAAAGGGTCTTAAAATAGTCTTGGTTTAAAGGTTGAAGTTTACCTGAAAAGATATTATGATTAGAAGCTACAGATATAAATGATTTTAATGAAATTATAAAATAAAAAAACCCACATAATAATTATGTGAGTTTATTTTTATTGATTAATGTATCGTCTATTTGGGAGCTTGATAATCATAATACCCTTCTACAGGTATCATTAAATGATCATATCCAGTCCCTTTAAACATTACATATGGTGCTCCAGAATTAAAGTTTGTAGTTTGACCATCTAGAGATGCAGGATCTTTAGGGAATAACATTAAATGTGCTCCAGATTCAATCCATTCTCCTTCCACAGCATCTTCTTTGTTAAATACAAGATGTTTTGTGTTGTCTTCTCCCATATCTCCGTGTAACATCCACGCCCATCCGTCTGAATCCATTTTTGGTGTTTTTCCACCCATGTAAGCCATTGCCCATTGCATAGCTGGACCATCTCCAACCATAGGCATTGCTTCGTGAGCATCTTTCCAACCATTTTCTGGATCAGACATACCTCTAGGATTAGCAGCCATTGCTGTCCATCCGTTAGTTCCTTCTCTAAGCATTGTACCGTCCATTGCCATTACTGAGCAGTTGGCTGCAATAAATGATGGAGCTGCAGTACTGTATGCCCAAACTCTCCATTCTATAGATGTATGAGGGCCTACTGGCTCAGCTGTTGTCTCAACTGTTGTCTCAGCTGTTGGTTCAACTGTTTGTTGACAAGCTGTAACTAATATTACAGCCATTAATAGAAATAAATTTTTCATATTTTAATAAATTAGTTAGTTGTAAATATATATTAATTTTAAATAACTAAACCATAGGCATACCTTCCTCCTTCAGTTCAGCTATTTCTAAGTCTCTTTAATAGGTTAGACTTACATTGATAGACGATTGCCTCATAGCTTTCTGTAGCTTTGTTATAGAACCAGTTCTCTTAAAGATTTCTATAGTACCAGAGTGTCTTGAGTTAAGTTATGGGCTCCAAAATTATTCTTGGAAATAACTTTTATTTTTGTTTTGAGTAAATTCTATTTGGTTCAAACCAAGGTGTAGCATTGTCAATCTGCCTACCTAGGCCAACAGGTCGTTTTTGAGCAGCAATAATTCGACTATTTAAAATAGTAATCAAAGAATCTTTAATCTGTTTAAAGTCTCGGTGCTCTGCAAGGTTATTAAGCTCAGAATCATCATTAAAATGATCGTATAATTCATATTGTTTTAAGCCTTGATATTCCCATTGATTTAATCGATACCTATTTGTTTTTATCGAGTAACCTTGCGCAATACCTTTATCTCTTCTTACTTGAAGCTCAGAAAGGGCACTTTCTCTGATAATTATCTCTGGATTTTTAAGTATCGGTACAATACTTTTACCACTTAAAAATTGAGGGGGTTTAAATTTAACTAAATCCATAATTGTAGGATATAGATCAACTAATTCTACCAAATTATAAATTATTTTATTCTTTTTTATTCCAGGTCCTGCAATAATCAAGGGAACCCGAGTAGAATTTTCAAAAAGTGTTTGTTTTTGCCAATGGCCTTGTTCTCCAAGATGGTAACCATGGTCTGAGGTAAAAATAACAATCGTATTTTTATCTAGTCCCGTTTCCTTAAGCTTATCTAAAACCCTACCAATTTGAGCATCCATAAAACTAGTGGTTGCGTAATAAGCTCTTTTTATTTTTTTTGCTAATTGGGTATCTAAATTAAGTTGCTCTTTTTTTGCTCGAACTGTAAGGGCCGCCGTTGTTGGAATAGATTTTAAATATTCCTGTGAGCTCTCAGGAACTTCAAAGTCATCTATGTCATACAAATCAAAATATTTTTTTGGTGCAACAAATGACACATGAGGTCGATATAATCCAAAAGCTAAAAAGAAATTTTCATCACTCTTAGAAAACTCATCTAAAAAACTCATGGTTTCAAGGGCGCCAATACCATCTGTCTGTTCTGCATCTCTGCCTTCTGATTCCAACCAACTAAGAGTACCTCCATCTAGTTTTGGTTTTAAGGAATTAATTTTGTGCTCCTCTATTTTATCCCGTCCGTATGGGTTAACAGTTCTGTCCCAAGTAAATGAATCATCGTGACCTGCAGTACCAATATCTCTAGGATTGTGGTAATGAAAAATTTTTCCCACTCTGACTGAATTATAATTCTCCATTCTAAACTTTTGACCAATGGTGATAACCTCGGGAATGGTTTGTCTTACATAAAGTCGTAATTTTTTTGATTTTGTTTGATCTGGATATAAACCTGTCATCAAAGAAACTCTAGAAGGTCCGCAGAGCGGGTATTGCACATGTGTATTGTTAAATAAAACACCGTTATTAGCAAGCTTGTCCAGATTTGGAGTCTTAGCGATAGCATCACCATATGCACCTATAGCACAATTTAGGTCATCAGCAATGATAAATAATATATTCATTTTAGATGACGATTTAATTGTTGTTGAACTCTTAATGTTTATGAATAATAACATTAATAAAGAGAATTTTATTAAACCCATAGACATGATGTTTTATGACAAATATAATCCGTGCAAAAAAATGGCAGCAACATATATTTATTGTTTTATAAATTTAGTATTGTAATTAATTACACCAATAATAGCAATTAATTGATAATAAACATAAAATCATAAAAGAAATTTAGTAGAAGCATTAGAGATATCAATAGCATGACAATCTTAATTACACTTAAATCTTTTCATTGCACTCTATGAACAAATATTTAAATCTGTTGACCTAAAACAAAACTATTAATTGTAAATTTAATTTAAAATTTGCAATTAATTATTTAACATTTTTGATGAAAAAAAACGCTCTTATTAATCGAATTGTGTTGGCCTTAACTTGTTTTATTTTAACAGCCTGCCAAACAAACAAAAATATTGGCAAAGAGGATGTTTCAATCCCTGTACAACTTCAACAATTAGACAGACCAAATATAGTGTGGTTAGTAGCAGAAGACATGGGGCCATACATTATATCATTTGGAGATGCTACAATTCAGACCCCAAATTTGAGTAGACTGGCAAACCAAGGAGTAAGATATCCAAATTTATTTTCTCCCTCTGGCGTTTGTGCTCCTAGTAGGGCAGCTATTGCAACTGGAATGTATCCAACTAGCATTGGTGCAGGCCACATGCGCACAAAAAGTAACACTAAGTTAACTGGTCTACCGTCCTATGAAGCAGTTCCGCCCCCTGAGGTGAAAATGCTAAGTGAGTTGCTTAGAATCAACGGTTATTATTGTACAAATAATTCCAAGGAAGACTATCAGTTCAAGGCACCCATTACTGCATGGGATGAAAGTAGCAATAATGCACATTGGAGAAACCGGGAAGCTGGCCAACAATTCTTTGCAGTCTTCAATTTTGGCCAAACACATGAGTCTGGTTTGTTTGAACCTTATCAAAGAGCCGAAATTATCCCTAAGGATACTAAATTTAAAGTTCCACCCTACCTTCCTGACAACGAAATTATTCAACGAGACTTATGGAAAATGTATAACAACATTGCTTTGATGGATAAAAATGTAGGGAAGATTCTCGATGAATTAGAAAAAGACGGATTATTAGAGAACACCCTTATATTTTTTTATGGGGATCATGGTGGGCCCTTGCCAAGACAAAAACGTTTGATTTATGATTCTGGATTAAACACGCCTTTGATTATTAGATACCCAAATCAACAAAACGCTGGATCGTGGGATAGACAACTTATCAGTTTTGTTGATTTTGCTCCTACCTTACTTTCTTTGACAGGTATAACGCCTCCCAAACACATGCAAGGCCAGGCTTTTTTAGGTAAGCATAAAGCCAAAGGTAAACGAACATACATCCATGGTGCTGTAGACCGCTTAGATGGTATAACAGATGCTATACGTGCTGTACGAGACAAGCAGTTTAAATACATAAGAAATTACAGGCCAGAGCAAGGATATTATTTACCTATTAAATACCGAGAAAAGATCCCAACCATGCAGGAGTTGTTGAGATTAAAAGATGAAGGAAAACTCAATGATATACAAGCACAATGGTTTAGAGAAAATAAAGCTCCTGAGGAGTTATTTGATTGTAGGGATGACCCGCATGAATTGAATAATTTGGCAAGCGATCCTGCCTACAAAGAAAAGTTGATAGAATTAAGCTCAGAAATGAATTTGTGGATTGAAGAAATTGGTGATAGGCCTAATTTGCCTGAAATAGAACTGATTACTGAGTTATGGAACGGTGCAAAGACTAAGCCTGTAACCGCCATGCCTAAAATCAAATCTAAATATGGGAAAATTTATATTAGTTGCCAAACTAAAGGTGCATCTTTAGGATACAAGATTATCGACCCAGATGGAGTAAAACCAAAAGTATGGTCTATCTATCAAAAGCCATTTATAGTGCCACAAGAGTCAACAATATTGGCACAAGCACATCGTATAGGTTTTAAACCAAGTGAAGTGATTGACAATACATTTGTTAATCAAAATTAACACCTATATTCCTATTGAAATCAATAGCTATAAAATTAAATACACCCCTTCAAGTACTGGTATTAATAAATCTTGGGTATGCTTTTTATACTTTAAGATAATTGGGTTATTAACTTTAACAATCATTTATAGGTTAAAAATTGATATTTATAATACAAAATATTACTTTCACTTAATAATAAAAATATGAATAATTTAATAATCATAGGGCATCCTGACCAAAACTCATTTTGTTACAATGGGATCTTTAAAACCATAAAAACAAGTATTGAATCCAAAGGACAGGACCTAAAAATTATTGATCTTTACAGCGACAGTTTTACAAGACCTCGTACAAAATTGATCGCAACATACAAAGACCTCATAAGTTGGTCAGAAAATATTTTTATCATATCCCCCGTTTGGTGGTTTAGATTAACGCCACGCGCTGAAATATTCTTCGACGAGGTTTTTACTCCTGGTTTTGCCTATAAATTTGTAAACATAACCAAGCTTTATGCTTACCCCAAACCATTTTTAAAGAATAAAAAAGTACGGACCTATATCACACATGGTGCGCCTGCACTTCCAGTTCGCACCCTTTATTTAAATTCCGTCAAATTACGTCTAGTAATGGGTGTCTACACTTTTGTATTTGGCTGGAGACTGTCTTTGTTTCTAAAAACAAACCAGTTTTGGTCCGTTCCTTTTGTTAGTGATCAAACCAGAGCCAAATACTTAAAGCGCGTGGAACGCAACACCTATAAAGACATTCGAGCTTAAAAGTTCTTCCTCAAAATAGTGTGACTTAACACCTTTAGGCACCATAAATAATTTTATAGAATGTCATGCCTAAATAGGAGTAATTAATTTATAGTTATTTTTAAATAAGCTATAACAAATACTCATGAGATTAAATCCAATTAAACTTTTATTACTTTTTTTATTCATTGCGAATCTAGCAACGGCGCAACATCAATTTAGCCCAGAAAAGATATCTAAAGCAGCTCTTGAACTAACCAAACAACATGTTGTGTATGACGGGAGTTATTTCAGTATGCCCTACCCCAACGGAGATGTTCCTAAGGGTAAAGGAGTTTGCACTGATGTTATTATTAGAACTTACAGGGCCAACGGACTTGACTTACAAAAAGAAGTCCATGAAGATATGTCTGAAAATTTTAATCTGTACCCAAAAAATTGGGGTTTATCTAGGCCAGACCCTAGTATAGATCACAGAAGAGTTCCAAACTTAATGACCTATTTTGAACGTCAAGGCTCAAAATTACCTATAACAAACAAAGGTTCTGATTATCTCCCTGGAGATGTTGTAGCTTGGAATTTAAGAGGAGGCACTACACATATTGGAATGGTAGTAAATAGACTCTCTAATGATAAAAAACGTTATCAAATTGTTCATAATATCGGAGGCGGTCAAGTTCTTGAAGACTGCCTATTTGATTCTGATATCATTGGACACTATAGATTTCTAGGGGTTAAAAATTAGTAACCCCTACAAATCAAAGTCTGTTTGGTTAGATATTTTTGGAATTTCTCTAAGTTCCATTTCTTTTTCAAGTTTATCAACTTGCTGTTTTAAATCTTTGGTAAGAATTTTTTTGTTTCGTTTTTCCATCGGGGGGTTTAACTTCTCAGCATTCTCAAATTTAATTACATTTTCTAGAATATCTCTAGGTAACTGAGTACCCGCTTTGGTGAGGGTGTCCAAAAACTCGCGGGCAAAAAACTCATCGACCTGGATACGCCTTTTTGTAGTGTGGGCAAACTTTCCAATAATTCTACAAACGTTATCACGATCTTCTGGGCTTAATTTGTCAGCAAATTCATATTCTTCAATTTTTTTCAGGCTTAAAACTATAGGCTCCAGAGCATCTTTAGAAATAATGTACACATTGTAATCTCCAATGTTGTAATGAAATTGATCAATAACTTCTAGCGTGTTGGAAGGAATTACTAAAAACAAATCGTTCTTTACATTATCATGCTTTGCATATTTTTTAAGATTCTCTGTTTGATTTTTAATGTATTTAGGGAAATTAGATAAATCATCATTTGCTGGGCTTTTAGCATCAAAGACAATAAGTTGATCCATAATTTCAATTGAGCTGTCAGGCTTATTTCTAGTATGCGGGAAATCTTCTTGACTAATATAAGTAATCACGTTATTTCTGCAGATTAATTGCAGGTGGTTTTGAACATCTTTTTCATGGTCAGACCATTTTAGTTTCATTTTTTCCAGAGAAGCTTCTTTTTCTTGAACGCGCTCATCGTTAAGACGTGATTTCTCATCCTCTAATGATTTTTGTAGCGTGAGAGCACTTGCAATACTTTTGCTAACTTCTTTTTGACGCCCTTCTTCTGCTTTTTGATAGGCTATGTTTTCACTTTTAAGTGAGTTTCGATCTGCCTCTACAAATTTAAGACGCTCGTCATTTTGGGTCTTTTCAATTTTTATTTGATCAAAATTTTCAGCTCTTGCAGCTGCAATATCTAGTTGCTTATTAAGGTTTGTAATGGTGGTATTTCTCTCAAATATTTCTTTTTCTAACACCAATATTCATCATTTGTTCTTCAAATTGATACTCTGGGCTTGTCTGTGGTCTTTTTAAATAAAAAGCCAAACCAACAAAACCTATAACTATAAATGCTAAAATGATAAACTCCATAAGGGCTGGGATAAAAATAATTAAAAATGAATGCTTAAATTTAGGTATTAAATATCAAAATTAAGATAAGAATGTTATTCTTGAAGAGTATAATTGAACAAATACTTTTAAATCTTCCCCAAAATAGTGTGATTTAACACCCCTTGGCTCCAGCTAATTTCAAATTTTATTTTTTTTTACTGATAAATTAATTAATTTCGTGGAACAACTAATTTAAATATATCAAAAATGAAAAAATTATTAAGTGTTTTTGTAGTAGCTCTATGTATCTCTTGCTCTCAAGGATTACCTCCTGAATTTGCTAAAAATACAGTTACTGCCAAAAAAATGTTAGAACTTCAAGCCTCTGAGGCAGATTTTCAAGCTCAGCTAGACTTATTGCATGAAGATGTTAAATGGCAACCTGTATTTTTCGGATCTACTGAAATAGGAAAAGAAGAATTCGGTCAATATTTAAAAGAATGGCAAGATCAAATGGAAGATGTAGTTTATACTGCTGACAACTGGTTACCAGGAGTCTTGGCTGAAACTGGCATAGCAGATGGAAGTGTACGGTCTTACGGAACTTGGTCTGGGATGCATACTGCAACTGGTAAAAAATGGGAAATGAAAGCCTACCACACCTGGGATTTTAAAGATGGACTTATTGTAAGCGGAGGAGATTACTTTGATGCAAGCGGCTTGGTAAATTATCTTCAAGAAGAAGTGCAAGAAGAAGTTACTGAATAATTTACACCTTGTTTCTAAACCTTACAAGCCTTACTCTTCTAAAAGAGTAAGGCTTTTTTTAGTTTTTAATAATTTTATCTCTTGAAATTACAACTCCCTTGTTTTTGATGTTGTAGTAATAAAAACCGCTGGGTAAATGACTCAAATTAATTTCAAAATTACTTGAGTGTACTAGAAAATCCCCTACAGATTGACCCATTGAATTATAAATTGAAAATTCTAAAGCATCGGTATTTGAAAAATCAAATTCAATAGTTATGAGGCCCTTGGTAGGATTTGGATACACTATTATTTGCCTTTGCGCTGTCGCGATATCTTCTATAGAAAGAGACTGACTACTTGCTATCCAGTTACTAGCCAATGAGTTGTCTGAGCTTACATCAACTAATTGTAAATATGGGCCTTCTCCATCGGCCTGTTCTGGCCAAGGATCGCTATCCATATATGTTACTTGGTCTATGGTGTTACCTAAAGCGTCAGACAAAATAATCTTATAAGAGCTGTTGCTTAAATCTCTAGTAAAGACTCCAAAAGGTGCAAAACCATAATAATCTTCAAATACCGTTGCATCACTAGTTAAATAAATCTTTTGATCACCAGCCACTGTAGCGTTGGCAGCAAATTGATATGAGATCCCCAGTTCTCTAATATAATAACCTGAAAGGTCAATACTTTGATTGGAAGCGTTGGTTATTTCAATAAATTCAAGTTCTTTACTAGAATACCCAGAATCCTCCAAAGGGTTGTAGTGTATTTTACTAATTACTAAATCTGGAACATAAACATCCAAGCAATTATTTGAAGAACCTATATTTGTGTTCATCCAATTGATTCTCTCTTGGATCCATTGTTTCATCTCGATAATATTTTCTGCTTGATCGGCTACCGTAGGCCAACCCTCCTGTGGTGGCCATCGTTGTAGTTCTCTTGCCTGAGATTCGCTTAAAAGAGCTACATACCCGTCTATTAGATTAGAAATTGTGAGATAGTTTAAGGTTTGATTTGCACCAGTTAACTCAAACCAGCGTTTTGCCAGGTAACAATTAAATGTTTCGTCTTGAAATAAATCTCTCCAAAATTTAGCGCCTCTATTTTCAAAATCAAATTGCCATACATCATAAAAACTCCTGTCAAATCCAAAAACAAATAAATCATTTCCGAAGGATAAGTTGTAATCCCAAATAGGCCCTGCTCTTAGTTTGCCGCCCCTATCTTTGTGAAAATAAGTGCTAAATTGATAAGCATCTGGATTTGAAGCAAATTCTGCCATTAACATATAATCTACAAAACTTGGAATATCAATCATAGATGGATACCCATCAATAATAGATGTATTGGCGGGGTTTGTCTGAGCTTCCAAATCATAAAAAACAGTTTCTATATAATTAGCTTGCTGCGGAAGTAATATCCTCTGTTTTGGGATAGTGATGTAAAAAATTAGTATCCCATCCTCCATAATTAGGCATCGTCCAAGCCACTTCATCTCCTCCAGTGGTTTTGTCTGCCTTTATAATATATCCTCCAGTTACCTCAGGAAAATCATTATCATCATCAGCTATTTTTTTTAAATTTACTCTGTCAGAATCTCTTTTAACTTTTTCGGTTAAAAAATATACGCCTTTGTAATCACCATTAACAATTACTTCAATATATTGTACTCTTGGGGCGTAATTACCCATATTATTTGATAGCGTGTAGGACAAATAATCACGAATCATAGATGGATCATAGGCTAAAGAATTTAAAACCCAATCATTCTCTGAAGGCATCCCTAACAAGCTAACATTATTGTTAGAATCATCATCATCCAAAAGAGTGGTAAAACCATATGGCTTTTTATCTAATGCCTGGGAGCTACTTCCTCTTAATTCGATCCCTATCCTACCCTTATAGTTTAAAAAAGATGCGATTGGTAATATCTGTTAGATAATTTCTAGTACCATCTGGTCTATAAATAAGCTGCATGTAGCCAATACTTTTGGCTCGTCTGGTATGTCTGTAGGAGTGATTTGTATCTGGGTCTATATCTGTAGAAATTAACATAATAGGTAAGTTACTATCACTTAATATTGTTTGTTGTGCAAAAGAAACTTGCCATAAAAAAAGAAATAACAAATTAAAAAGAAATGATTTATTTTTCATGAGATAAATTATTAAAGCGAATTGTAAATACATCAAATTAGGCAGTTAGCTGCTTACAATAGAAAAATTAAAACGTTTCTATTACAATTTTTTAATTGTTATAGTTGTTAGTAAATATAGTTAATACATCTTAATTGAAATATAAATAATTCAAAACCCTCTATTGTTTTAGGTATTAGTCCCCAATACAAAACAACTAAAATAGACGATGTAAATGGCCCAATAACCTATTGGTAGGATGTTAAAAAAGCAACACCAATGTTAAAGAAATCACAAGAGGTATATAGCACTTGCACAATCCACCCTATTTTTGTAGGTTTATACAAAAGTTAAAGATATCAAAGAAGAAATGGATTTATTAGAACAAGCAGCTGAGTTTGAAAAAGCAAAGATGAGTCACATGTCTACCAGTGACCGTGTACACGCATCACGAGAGGCTAAAAGGCTTGTGCTTGCTATCAATGAATTGTACAAGAAAACAAAAGACGAAAAATTAATGGATGCCATGAAACGCATCACCGCGAAAAAGAAAAAAATAGAAGTTCGCCTCAAAGGGAGGTCAGAAATATCTTAATCACACAAAAAACTGCGCTTCTAGCGCTTTTTTTTTGCAACTATTTCAAAAAATATAGGCTAATACTAGCTATTAACGAACGCTACAAAGAGACAAAAGATGAGACGCTAATGGATCTTATGAAAAGACTTACCATTAAAAAGAAAAAAATTGAGAAAAGATTAGGAGGTCTGCCTACAGAGCTATAAACCTAAAAGTAAACACCATAAAAAAACCGCTTCTTTAAAGAAGCGGTTTTTTGTATAATAGCCTTTAGTGTTATAAAAAATCTACTTGACCATTTTCTATATGGTACATAGCTCCAACTACTTTTATGTCACCTGCAGCTTCCATCTCTTTTAACACAGGGCTCATAGCCCTAAGGTTATCAATGGCCATATGCACATTTTTAACAGCTACTCTATTTACAAAATCAATATTACTGGAGGTGCGCAAAGCCACATCTGCAGGCTCTGTTACCGCAGTAACAGCAGGTGTTATTTTCTCAAGCATACCCGTGAGATTTCCTAATTTAGCATGATCACAGGCTCCTTTTACAGCGCCACAAGCTGTATGTCCTAATACAACAACAACTTTAGTGCCTGCTAGTTTTGTTGCAAACTCCATAGACCCTAAAATATCTTCGTTTACAAAGTTTCCTGCAATACGAATACTAAATAAATCACCAATACCTTGGTCAAAAACCAATTCTGCAGAAACCCTTGAGTCTATACAGTGTAACACCGTTGCAAAAGGATATTGTCCTGTGCTTGTGTCTGCAACTTGTTGCATTAAGTCTCTAGAGACTTGAGTACTTGTTATAAATCTTTTATTACCGTCTTTTAATGCTTTTAAAGCAGCATCTGGGCTCATCGCCTCTTGTGTTTGTTTTGTGTGTGCTTTCATAATTATTATTTTTTCAGTTCTAAATTTACGATACTTTTTTTGGTCTTAATGTGAAAAATTCAATAAAACTTTCTGGATTTTCTACAACACCTCTTTCAGAAATTAATGTAATAAAAATGTTCCTGTTTTGAGCCTTTTCTTGAAAATCCTCAAGAATTTCGATAATGTCGTTATCCAAATAACGTGTTTTGGTTACATCTAGCTCTAAACTACTGTCTCTAGGTAATGAGTCTAATTCTTTTAAAATAGCACCTTTATTAAAAAAGGTAACTTCTTCTGCTAATGTCATTTTTACTTTAGTAACACCATTACTTTTATCTTCCATGTGTAAAAAGTGAGAGTTTTGATAACTCTTTATTAAAATAACAACAACACCAACAATTAGACCCAGTGTAATACCTATTAGCAAGTCTGTAAATACTATACCCACCACAGTTACTACAAAAGGCACAAATTGTTTCCAACCCAATAGATACATCTGTTTAAATAAAGATGGCTTAGCCAGTTTATATCCAACAATCAGCAAAATAGAAGCCAACACAGATAAAGGTATTTTATTTAATAGTGTAGGTATGGCAACTACAGATATTAACAATAAAAAACCATGTATAATAGCGGCCATTTTGGTTTTCCCGCCAGACTGTATATTAGCAGAAGATCTTACAATAACCTGTGTTACAGGTAAACCTCCAATTAATCCAGATACAATATTACCAGCACCTTGTGCTACAAGTTCTTTATTGGTTGGAGTAACCCTTTTTAGAGGGTCCAACTTATCGGTGGCCTCAACACATAGCAATGTTTCTAGACTCGCAACAAGGGCGATAGTAAAGGCTGTAACCCAAATAGCAGGATTTGTGATTCCAGAGAAATTTGGTGTCCTAAACTGCCCCAGAAACATATCAAAGCTATCTGGTATAGGCACACTAACAAGATGCTTATTTGATATTCCAAATACTGCGCTGTCTTGGGTGAAAATGAAATATAAAATCCCAACTCCAACAGCCACAAGTGGCCCTTGTATGATGGTGAAAATTTTTCCTTTACTAGAAAGAACAGTACTCCACAGCAGCAGAATCACTAGGGCGATAATAGCAATAATAGTAGGTCCTACACTTATTGCATTAATAGCATGTAAAATACCAGAGAAGGTAGTGTCTCCATCTACTTGAAAAAATGCAAAATCAACCTCTTGTGAAGAATTATACCCAAAAAAATGTGGAATCTGCTTTAAGATGATAATAATACCAATTCCAGTTAGCATTCCTTTAATAACAGATGAAGGAAAATAGTACCCAATAATACCCGCTTTCAAAAAGCCAAATACCATTTGTATAACACCACCAAGAACAACTGCTAGTAAAAAGTTCTCAAAACCACCTAAACTACTAATGGCAGTAAGTACAATAGCAGCTAATCCTGCCGCTGGGCCACTAACTCCCACTTGAGAGCCACTTAAAACTCCTACTAATATACCACCAACAATTCCTGCAATAAGACCAGAAAACAGTGGAGCTCCACTGGCCAAGGCAATACCCAAACAAAGAGGTAATGCAACAAAAAATACAACGATACTTGCAGGTATATCGTTTTTTAAATTCTTAAAAATATTTGATTTAGACATATGCGTACACGCAAAATAGAAATAGCTATTTTGCTTTTTTTTTAATTAAATAGAAAATTTAAATGTAGGGGTATGAGAAAATTTAAAATAAACTTCTCATACTAGAGGTAAACTAAAAAAAACACCTCTGGTGGTGGGTTACTTATTTCTAAAAAAACAGAACCAAAAAAAGCGTTTGGAGATTGTGCTATTTTACTTGAATTTGAATTTGAAAAAACAATAGCTAACTGCCCGTGATTGGTTGTTATTTTCTTTTCTTCAGAGAGTTCTTTCTCTTGCTTGTTTTTATTTTCACCTTCTTTCTCAGACTCGTTGTCGATATCTATGACCACAGCAGTAATTTGTCCAGATACTAGTATAGAACTCACTATAGGTTGTCCTATAAAGAAAAACAATACTGCTATACTTAGAAAGGTTTTATGAGCTTTTATTAAGAAAAATGTACTCAATGATAAACGATTTTTGCTGGGTTAAAAAACTATATTTATTATTCTTTAATTAAGAAAATTATTTATAATCTATCCTTCTTAAGATTGTAAAGATAACAGCTAGTTTGTTAAAAATTTTAAATTTAATTTTATTAATAAAAATTTAACCTTTAGTGTTAAAATTAACCATAAAAAAAACCTCAACAATAAATGTTGAGGTTTTTAAAAAAGGTAATAATAAGTATTACTTAAACACTACTACTCTCTTGCTGGCTTTGTATGAGCCGTTGGTTAACAAAACAAAGAACACACCTACTGGTTGAGCGCTAAAGTCTAATGTAGTTGTATGGGTTTGCCCATTACTATCCAAAATCCCTTTTGTTATTTGTTGACCAATTGTATTGTATACACTATAGCTAATAGCACCAAAGTCTCTAGTTGTTGTGAAATTTACATCATACTGCTTGGCTCCTGCAGCTATAATAGTAAAATCACCGGCATTAAACTCTTGATCTATTACAGATAAGGTTGTATTGCTAATTGTTTTTGTAAATGAGTCATTAGGAGTATTAGCATCTTCAGATAACAAGGTACGCGCTTCTATCTCATACTCTTGCTGAGCTATAGATAAATCTACAGTGGTATTAAATGTATAGTTAACAGAGCTTTGAGGAGCAATGGTTTCTGTAAATGTTTCTGTAACAATTAGGGCTCCATCTACTCTAAGTGCAACATCAAAATTACTTTGAGGGTCTGTACCAAAATTAAATATTTTAACCGTTACGGTCTCTGCGTCTGTTAAATCATCACCACTTACTGGTTGGTCAAAGTTGTAAACCCCTATATCTTCAGAGAAACCATTATTTAAAGTAAAAGAGGCAATACGTGTTCTCCATTGGTTAACTCCCTGGAAATACTCTGAGGTATGCCAAAAAGTAACACCATCAGGATCCATGGTAAGGTGCGCGTAATCTCCAAATCTGTTTGTATTTGCTTGCCAACCTGTTCCTTGCCAAATTAAACCCTCTGGAAAGGTCATCTGGCCAAGGGCATCACCATCATAACGACCCGTATATCTAATACTAGCAGATGTGTTTTCACTACTAAGGTTATATGCCATACCAATATTACCGTCTTGATCCATAGCTGAGCTACTCATATACCTGCTTTCTCCGTCCTCAGGAGCAAATGATCCTTCTTGGAATAAAGACCAAGTGCTATCTGCATCTGTATTACGTAGTTCTATCCAACGAATACCTCCACGCTGGCCACCCATATCTTCATTGAAAGTAATTACCCAAGAATTATGATTTAAAAAGCTCCTATAATTGGCGGCAAAGCTAATTACTCCAGAGGCGCCATCAATGCGTTGGTCTGTATTTGGTTGTTTGAAATCTCCCTGTCCAAATTGACGGAAAAAAGAATCAAAAGGAGCCGTTTCAATTTCTTGAGGCTGGCTAACTGTTGAATTATCTGGAGTAACAAAATCTGTTTCTATGGTCCATACCTTGATGTGATCATAAGAAATACCACCCCAAGAACCGTCTTGCAGGTATACAATAAAGGCAGGAGAATCTGTATCTGCATCATTTCCTACTAAATTTGCAGGCTCTGGGCTTATAACTGTGGTTGGGTTTCTAATGAATTGAGGTAAATTAAAACCAATAATTGTTGGATCCTCGTCACCATCTATCATAGCCTGTCTGTCCAAGACATATACTTTATCTCCTTGGTTTTTATTGGCAGTTAAATAATAACCATCATGCCAAACCGAATAGTGAGGGTAATCTGGAAATGCATCCAATGGGTAGTTGTATAGGTTATAAGAACCTGTTGGATCTGGAGTTTGAGAAACACCAATGATAAGGGCGTTAGTACCAACATTAAATTGGCTTACAAAAAAACGATCTGCAAGGTGATCATACATTACAATAGGATCTCCGTTACTGTTTCCATTGCCTAGAAAAGTACCCAGCGCAACTGGCCCTGTTAATAACTACCGGTTTTGTCAAATATTTTAACAACTAAGTTTACAGCATGAACATAATGATTAGGACCTACTGCTCCCGTTGGATCTGGAGGTAAAGCCTGCCCTTCTTGGATAGAAGCACCTTGAAAATTTTGTAACACCGTAAGAGGGTCTCTGGTTCCTTGCTCGCTTTGGTATCCAGGGTGTTGACCTTCTAAGTGGTAAATCATTTTCATCTATAACAGCATTTTTTTGAGATGGATCAAATTTTTGCTTGATCTCTCTAGCATACTCAAAACCTTCTTCTTCCATTTCTGTAACACTTGGCATATCACGAAGTGCAATTGTAGTACCCATAAAAGTACCTTGAGAAACCGTATTTGGCCCTTGTGTTTGTTGTGCAAAAGCATTACAAGAAAAGAAAACAGCAGATGCTATTAGTAGACTTTTTAATTTCATAACTTTAATTTTAAATTATTTTTTTTGCAATATAACTCTTAAAGGTTAAACTTTGTAGTATTAAAATACATACTTAACTCAATTTTAAGAGATATTTACTGCAAGATACTTAGAGATGAGCCTGCGCACTAATAAAACAACTCACAATAATCTCACAGGCTTATATTATGAGGATAAAAGCTGTTAAAAAGTTTCTCATAACCTTGACCAAATCGGTTAATTTCTATTAAAAAATTTCAGAAAAAAAACTACCTTTACACTTTAAAAACCATTGAAATCCTATCAAGAATGATTCACTTTTTTGGAGATGTTACAACCAAAGTATTTGCTGTCCAGACAACCGCAGAAATTTCAAAACAAAACAACCAAAAACTGCAATGGCTTTTTGGCAATACACCACAAATAAAGCAGTCCGCAATCGCGGATTTTTTTATTGGCCCCAGAGCTGCTATGATTACACCATGGAGCACAAATGCTGTTGAAATAACACAAAACATGGGTGTTGAAGGAATTATTAGGATTGAAGAGTTTGTACCTTCTGCTGAAACTACAAGTGATTTTGACCCAATGTTATTGCAAAAATTTCCCTTGTTAGACCAAACTATTTTTGATGTATCTGCAATGCCAGAGGCTATAAAAGATATTCATGATATTGCTGCCTATAATGAATCTGAAGGATTGGCTTTAAACAAGGAAGAAGTTGCATACCTAGACACCCTTGCAATTAAGCTTGGCAGAAAACTCACAGACTCTGAAGTATTTGGTTTTAGCCAAGCCAATAGCGAGCATTGTAGACACAAAATATTTAATGGCACGTTTATTATAGATGGAGAGAAAATGCCCTCTTCTTTATTCAAGTTAATTAAAAAAACTTCCAAAGAAAACCCCAACGAAATTGTATCTGCCTACAAAGACAATGTTGCTTTTGTAAATGGCCCTGTAGTAACCCAGTTTGCTCCAAAGAGTGCAGACAAACCAGACTACTATCAAAACAAAGATTTTAATAGTGTTATTTCAATAAAAGCAGAAACACACAATTTCCCAACTACGGTAGAGCCCTTTAACGGAGCAGCAACAGGAAGTGGTGGAGAAATTAGAGATAGATTGGCTGGAGGAAAAGGGTCATTACCCTTAGCAGGCAGTGCAGTATATATGACATCTTACTCAAGATTAGAAAAAAATCGCCCCTGGGAGCAAGCCATGGAAGAGAGAGATTGGTTGTACCAAACTCCGCTTGATATTTTAATTAAAGCAAGTAATGGAGCTAGTGATTTTGGAAACAAATTTGGCCAACCATTAATTACAGGATCTGTACTCACCTTTGAGCACGAAGAACACGCCAGAAAGCTAGGTTTTGACAAAGTTATTATGATGGCTGGAGGAATTGGGTATGGTAAAGCAGAACAAGCCCTAAAAGATACACCTCAACAAGGAGACCAGATCGTGATTCTTGGCGGAGAAAATTACCGCATCGGTATGGGAGGCGCAGCAGTATCTAGCGCAGACACGGGTGCCTTCTCTAGTGGTATTGAGTTAAATGCCATACAGAGGTCTAATCCAGAAATGCAAAAACGCGCTGCTAACGCTGTAAGAGGCATGGTAGAGAGTGATATAAATCCTATTGTATCTATTCATGATCATGGCGCAGGAGGGCACCTCAACTGCCTTAGCGAGCTGGTAGAAGATACAGGAGGAATAATAAATATAGATGCGCTTCCTGTTGGAGACCCAACACTTTCTGCTAAAGAGATTATAGGAAACGAATCTCAAGAACGCATGGGTCTTGTTATTGGCAAAAAAGATATGGATACCCTGCAACGCGTTGCAGATAGAGAGCGATCTCCAATGTACCGGGTTGGTGAAGTTACCGCAGATCATCAATTTACTTTTGAGAGCAAAACATCTGGAGAAAAACCTATGGATTTTGCTTTAAGTGATATGTTTGGAAGCTCTCCAGAAACAATCATGACAGATACCACTATAAATAGAGAGTATACCTTTGCGAGTTACGATGTTTCAGAAATTAAAAAATACACCTGTGAGGTATTAAGCCTTGAGGCTGTAGGTTGTAAAGACTGGTTAACCAACAAAGTAGACCGCTGTGTTACGGGTAAGGTAGCAAAACAACAATGCGCCGGGCCTTTACAATTACCACTTAACAACTGTGGTGTGATGGCGCTAGATTATATGGGTAAACAAGGTGTTGCAACCAGCATTGGACACTCCCCTATCTCTGGACTTATAGACCCAGTAGCAGGATCTAGAAATTCTATAACAGAATCTTTAACCAATATTATTTGGGCGCCCCTAGACAAAGGATTAAAGAGTATTTCTTTATCTGCCAATTGGATGTGGCCGTGTAATAATCCCGGAGAGGATGCGCGCCTTTATAAAGCCGTTGAAGCAATTAGTGATTTTAGTATTGCCCTTGGCATTAATGTGCCAACTGGAAAGGATTCTCTTTCTATGAAGCAGAAATATAAAAACGAGGAAGTAATTTCTCCAGGAACTGTAATTATAACAGCAGCTGGACATTGTAAGGATATTAAAAAAGTTGTAGAACCTGTATTACAAAAAGACAAAGGAAGTATCTATTACATAAACATAAGCCAAGACAATTTTAAACTGGGAGGATCCTCTTTTGGTCAAGTTTTAAATAGTGTTGGAAATGAAGCTCCAACAGTAAAAAATGCCTCTTATGTGGCTACTGTTTTTAACACCATTCAAGGTCTTATTTTGGAAGACCAAATTGCGGCAGGACATGACGTTGCCTCTGGAGGACTTATTACTACCCTGTTAGAAATGTGCTTTGCAGATAGTAACTTAGGAGCTACTTTAAACCTATCTAACCTTAAAGAAAAAGACACTGTAAAGGTTTTATTTTCAGAGAATTGCGGTATAGTAATTCAAGCATCACATGATCATCTACTTTCGAGAACACTTTACTAGAAAATAATATAGATTTTGTCAAAATAGGAACGGTCTCAAACAAAGAAGAGTTATCTCTTACCAACTATAAGGATCAGGTTTGTTTTGATATCGTGCAGATGAGAGACACTTGGTATAAGACCTCTCACCTACTGGATGTAAAGCAGAGCGGAAATATGGCAGTACCACGTTTTGAAAACTATAAAAATCAGCCGCTAGAGTTTACATTCCCGAAAAATTTTAACGGAAAAAAACCTGTAATAGACAGCTCTAAAAAACGTATCAAAGCTGCTATTATTAGAGAAAAAGGAAGCAACAGCGAGCGAGAAATGGCAAATGCAATGTATCTGGCTGGTTTTGATGTGAAAGATGTCCACATGACAGATTTAATCTCAGGAAGAGAAACACTAGATGATATTAAGTTTATTGCAGCTGTAGGCGGTTTCTCAAACAGTGATGTACTAGGAAGCGCAAAGGGATGGGCAGGTGCGTTTTTGTACAATGAAAAAGCAAACACAGCATTGAAAAACTTTTTCCATAAAGACGACACCCTTTCTCTAGGGGTTTGTAATGGATGTCAATTATTTATAGAACTAGGACTATTAAACCCTAATGATACAGAAAAACCAAAAATGTTACATAACGATAGCGGAAAGTTTGAATGTAATTTTACCTCTGTAACTATTCAAGAAAATAACTCTGTAATGCTTTCTAGCCTTGCTGGAAGTACCCTTGGTATATGGGCCGCTCATGGAGAAGGGAAGTTTTCATTCCCTAAACAAGAAAGCAATTATAATATTGTGGGTAAATATGGTTATGACACATTTCCAGCAAATCCAAACGGGAGCGATTACAACACTGCAATGATGACAGACGCCTCTGGAAGACATCTTGTTATGATGCCACATCTAGAGCGATCTACTTTTCCTTGGAATTGGGGACATTACCCAAAAAATACTAATGATGAGGTTAGTCCTTGGTTAGAAGCTTTTGTGAATGCAAGAAAATGGCTTGAGATAAATTAATTTTCTCACTTTTAATTCATATTTAACACTCTTAAAGTGCATAGTAACCATACCTTTGGTATTTATTGATTTGCTATACACTAGAATTTATTAAAAAATGAAATATACCTTACTTACATTTTTATTAGTATGTATTACACTTACTTGTTTTTCTCAATCTTTTGAAGAAAAATTTCAGCGCGCAAAAATTTACTATTCAGACTCGCAACAACTCTCCCAATTAGAGAGTTTGGGTGTGGCCGTAGATCATGGGAAACATAAAAAAGGATATTTTATTATTTCAGACTTTTCAACTACAGAGCTTACTATTGCTCGTGATAATGGTTTTAAGTTTGACATCTTAATAGATGACCTTGAACAACATTTTTTAACTCAAAATAATCTTCAAGCGCCCCTTATAAATCTAGATTGTGGAGATAGTACTGAAACTTATCAAACTCCAGTGCACTTCAATGATCCAGCAGGATCTATGGGTGGTTACTTTACATACCAAGAGGTGTTAGATGAGTTAGACCAGATGAAGGCACTATATCCTAATTTAATTACTACAAAGGCAAACATTAGTAATTTCTTAACCCAAGGACAGCCAGACAACTCTGTAACTCCATCTATTGGCGGAAATGGCATTAAATGGGTTAAAATTAGTGACAACCCAGATGCTTCAGAACAAGAACCACAGATATTATACACGGCTATACACCATGCCCGTGAGCCAATGTCTTTACATCAGCTAATTTTTTACATGTGGTATTTGCTAGAGAATTATGAGACAGACCCAGAGATTCAGAGCATTGTTGATAATACCGAACTTTATTTTGTTCCTGTTGTAAACCCTGATGGTTATTTATATAACGAAAAGACCAATCCAAATGGAGGTGGCTTTTGGAGAAAAAACAGAAGAAACAATGGAAATGGAACCTTTGGAGTAGATAACAATAGAAACTATGAATATTTTATTGATGGAAACTCTGGCAATGGTATGTGGGGCGGCGAAGGATCATCTGGAAATCCAGATAGCCAAGTCTATAGAGGTTCAGGGCCCTTTAGTGAGGTAGAAAACCAAGCCATGAAATGGTTTGTAGAGCAGCATAATTTTATCATGGCCTTTAACAACCATAGCTATGGTGAATTACTACTTCGCCCATATGGATACATAGAAAACACGCCATCTGTTGATGAAGAATTACTTGATAATTTAGGAGCCGAATTAGTCTCACAAAACGGATACAACAACATACTCTCGGCAGAGCTGTATGCTGCCGCTGGAGACAGTGATGACTTTATGTACGGAACCGTTGGCACCCATGATAAAATATTTGCATATACTCCAGAAATTGGTCCTGAATTTTGGCCTCCTTCCAACCAAATCGAGCCTATTGCTAAATCTATGATGTATCATAATGTAACGGCCGCAAAAATGATCAACAATTTTGCCTCCTTAAAAGATACAGGCGCTATCTATACAGGAACTAGCCCTATGATAGATGCTCCTTTTGAAATAAAAAGATTTGGTTTATCTGGTGATGGAAACTTTAGTGTTTCACTAAATCCTATTTCAGACAATATTGATGCTGCGGGAGATGCTGTAAGCTTTAATGGTCTTGAGCTTTTAGAAACACAAGACGGAAACATACAATACAGCCTTAGCGGCGCTGTAAGTAGTGGAGATCTTATTGTCTATGAGTTAGTTGTTAATAATGGAACGTACAACAGATCACTTTTAGTTACAAAAATATTTGGAAGTCTTACCACTATTTTTGAAGATGATGCCTCCTCTACCTCAAACTACTCTAATAATGGATGGGCTACTACAACGCAAACTTTTGTTTCTGCGCCAAGAAGTATTACTGAATCTCCAAATGGAGATTATAATGATAACGCCAATAAATCTATAGTATTAAACAACACCATTGACCTATCTGATGCTATTGGAGCTAATGTCACCTTTTGGACCAAGTTTGACATAGAAAACAACTATGATTATGCGCAGTTCCAAATTTCTACAAACGGTGGTAATACTTGGATATCACAATGCGGATTGTACACCAATGCAGGAAGTGATGACCAACCAGAGGGTCAACCCCTGTATGATGGGACACAAAATAATTGGGTACAAGAACAAATAGACTTGAGTGATTATATTGGACAAACTATACGTGCGCGTTTTATTTTTAGGTCAGATAATAATGTAGAAGGAGACGGGTTTTACTTTGATGATTTAACATTTAACACCCTAAATGAAGATGTGCTTTCCTCAGAAGATATCCAGCAATATCAGTTTGGTATCTATCCAAACCCAGTTAAAGACATATTACATATTACAACAAACCTACCAGACTATACTGCCGCTATATACGCTATGGATGGTAAACTTATAAAAACCAGTAAGGCATCTGCAAATCATTCATTAGATTACAGTGATCTTGCACCTGGTTTATACATTTTAAAACTATCTCAAAAACAGACGCTACAAACATTTAAGATAATAAAACAATAGGCACACCCAAAAGGTTATAAAAAATGTCATATCGGTACACTGATGTGACATTTTTTTGTGCGTTTTGGATTTAATTCTTCAAGTTATTTAAAATCAATATTTTTCGCTATTTTGCATTCACACAATTTATATCGATATGACAGAAGTAAAAAGACTTTTTGACTTTCCATACTACCAATTAGAAAACTATCCTCAAGAGGCTGCACTAGTTAGTAAAGTAAATGGAACGTGGGTTAAAACATCCACCCAACAATATATAGACCAAGCCAATGCTATTAGCCGTGGTTTGATTAAACTAGGGGTAAAAGCCAATGACAAAGTAGCCATTATTTCTATGACAAATAGAACCCAGTGGAATATCTGTGACATTGGAATACTACAAACAGGTGCACAAGATGTACCTATTTACCCTACCATATCTGAGCAAGACTATGAGTATGTTCTTAACCACTCAGAATCTAAATATGTATTTGTTTCTTGTAAAGAGATACTAGATAAAATAAATAAAATAAAAGCAAATGTTCCTTCACTTTTGGGAGTCTATAGCTTTGAAGATATTGATGGTTGTGATTCTTGGCAAGAGGTTATTACCCTTGGTAATGATAATCAAGATTTGCAGCAAGAAGTGCAAAAACGCATGGATGCAGTACATGAAGATGATTTAGCAACACTTATATATACCTCTGGAACTACCGGAAGGCCAAAAGGGGTGATGCTAAGCCATAAAAACATTGCCTGTAACGCAAAGCACAGTAAAGGGAGATTACCTATAGAAATGGGTAAATCCAAGGCGCTGAGTTTTTTACCTGTATGTCATATATACGAGCGCATGCTGTTGTACATGTACCAATATTGTGGTGTAAGTATTCATTTTGCTGAAAGTTTAGAAACCATTAGTGATAACCTAAAAGAAATTCATCCAGAGGTAATGACCGCTGTGCCGCGTTTACTTGAAAAAGTATACGATAAAATTATTGCCAAAGGAGCAGATTTAACCGGAGTTAAAAAGAAATTATTCTTTTGGGCCGTTGATCTTGGGCTACAATGGGAACCTTATGGTCAAAATGGTTGGGTCTATGAAACAAAGCTAAAAGTAGCACGCAAATTAATTTTCAGTAAGTGGCAAGAAGCCCTTGGTGGAAATTTAAAAGCTATTGCATCTGGGTCTGCAGCATTACAACCTAGACTTGCAAGAGTGTTTAATGCGGCAGGATGCCCTGTTATGGAAGGCTATGGACTTACAGAGACCTCTCCAGTGGTTACTGTAAATGATTTGCGTAATGGTGGTTTTAGAATTGGAAGTGTTGGTAAGGCATTACCAGACACAGAAGTTAAAATTGCTGAAGATGGAGAAATATTGATAAAGGGGCCTCAAGTAATGCAAGGGTACTACAAAGATCCAGAGCAAACTGCAGAAGTACTTAAAAATGGATACTTCCATACTGGAGATATTGGAGAAATAGATAGTGACGGTTTCTTAAAAATAACCGACCGTAAAAAATCTATGTTTAAAACCAGTGGTGGTAAATATGTAGCACCTCAATTAATAGAAAATGCCATGAAGCAGTCTTCATTTATTGAGCAAATTCTTGTAGTGGGTGATGGAGAGAAAATGCCAGCTGCGCTTATACAGCCAAACTGGGAGTGGATAAAGCAGTGGAGTTCTATAAAAGGAAATGATATTTCTCAAGACACTGCCATCGCTTGTAAGGACGAGAAACTAATTAGCCGTATACAACAGGAAATTGACTTTCATAACGAAGGTTTTGGAAATTGGGAAAAAGTAAAAACCTTCCAACTAACTCCAGATGTATGGAGCATTGAGGCAGGACACCTTACCCCTACCATGAAATCAAAACGTAAAGTAATCAAGGAAATGTACAAAGACCTTTATGAGAAGCTCTATGGGCGTTCTTAATACAGGTACACGTTTGTACAATAAATCACGCTATGCAAATAGCGTGATTTTTTTTTTGAAATGTTAGCTCAAAAAAAGAGCTAGAAAATTAAAAACAGCATACCTGTGTGTTCAGCAGATTGTTTTGTAACATTTTACTACATTTGTTTACTAACTTATATAATCAAAATAATAAAAAAATGTCTGAATCAAATGTTACAGTAAAAGAAAGTGCTATCCAATACGGTTTAGTTCTTGGAGAAACTTTTAGCAATTTCAACGGTATTAATGTATGCCTTAAACCAGGAATTATTTCTTTCTGCTTGGGTAGGTATTTCGACTCTTATTATTTGTGTTGGTGCTGGAATAGTATCCACTGGTAAAGCAAAAGATATACTTGGAGGTATCATGACTTTTAAACAAGCATTCACTGCATACTTCATTACACAAGCTATAGGCCTTTTAATTAGCACCGCTATTGGAATATTAATATTTTCTATTATTGACACAGAACTTGCTGCATACCTTCAAGAAGAAAGTATTGAGATGACTCGTGGGTTTATGGAACGATTTGACACTCCAACAGAAATAATAGAAGAGACCCTAAGTGAAATGAGACAAGAAAATAATTTTTCAATGGTAAATCAAATGAAAAATTATGTTGGTGTATTAGTAGTTCAAGCAGTTATTGGATTACTTATCGGTTTAATATTCAAAAAAGCAGATCCAAACGCCATAGACTAACCCATGAATATATCTGTAGTCATACCTCTTTTAAATGAAGAGGAATCTATTAAAGAACTATACCTCTGGATTGCAAAAGTGATGCAAGCCAACAGCTTTAGCTATGAGGTAATCTTTATAGATGACGGCTCTACAGACACATCTTGGTCTATTATTGACTCTCTACACAAACAGCATTCCCAAATAAAAGCCATACAGTTTTTAAGAAACTTTGGTAAATCTCAGGCCTTACATGCAGGTTTTGCAATGGCTCAAGGCGATGTGGTTATCACCATGGATGCAGATTTGCAGGATAATCCAGAAGAAATACCTGAGCTTTATAACATGATTTGTAATCAAGGGTATGATTTGGTTTCTGGTTGGAAAAAAGTGAGGTATGATTCTAAGATATTTAAAAATTTTCCATCCAAAATATTTAACTGGGCGGCAAGAAAGACCTCTGGTGTTCAATTAAATGATTTTAATTGCGGGCTTAAAGCCTACCACAAAAATGTAATTAAAAACCATAGAGGTAACCGGAGAAATGCATCGGTACATTCCTGTTTTGGCAAGTAATGCTGGCTTTACCAAGATTGGAGAAAAAATTGTACAACACCAAGCTCGTAAATATGGTAGCACAAAATTTGGTGTAGACCGTTTCACTCACGGGTTTTTAGACCTACTTACCCTTTGGTTCTTTTCTAGATTTGGCAGAAGGCCTATGCACTTATTTGGTGCTTTGGGTGCTTTTATGCTAACCATTGGGTTTTTATTTGCTTTTTACCTAGGAGTTGATAAGTTGTTTATCAATCCAAGGGGCACTCTTATCACCCAGAGACCACAATTTTACATTGCCTTAACTGCAATGATTATAGGTTCTCAGCTTTTTCTTGCTGGCTTTTTAGGAGAGTTACTCTTACGCTCCAAAAAAGAAAACAGCAACTATTCTATTAAAAACACGTTATAAGTAGATACATCTTACACAAACTCTAAACTTCCTATCTATAAAATTTGTAAAAATCTCACTTCAGTACTGTAGTAAAATTAGCTATTTTTGCATATAAACAACCCTTAATGAATACCATAGACCCTATCTTATTAGAGCGCGTAAATGTTTGGCTTACTCCTACTTTTGATACCCATACACAAGAGCAAATAAAGCAACTTATAGCCAATGACAAACAAGGGTTAGATGACGCGTTTTACAAAAATCTTGCTTTTGGCACAGGAGGTATGCGCGGTATCATGGGTATTGGTGATAATAGAATAAACAAATACACCCTTGGTAAAAACACACAAGGAATAAGTAATTATCTTAAAAAGTGTTTTCCGTCAGAGGTTTTAAAAGTTGCTATTGCTTTTGATTGCAGACACAACTCTAAAGAACTTGCAAAGGTTGTTGCAGACGTATTCTCTGCCAATGGTATAGAGGTGTTTTTATTTAGTGATTTGCGCCCTACTCCAGAATTGTCTTTTGCTGTAAAATATTTAGACTGTCATTGTGGTATTGTACTCACTGCCTCACACAATCCTCCAGAATATAATGGGTATAAAGTATACTGGCAAGACGGAGGCCAGCTAGTACCCCCTCAAGACACCGCCATTATTAAAGAAATAAACGCATTGGCCTATAGTGATATTCTCTTTAATGCCAAGGAAGACCTAATAACAGAAATAGACCAAGAGGTAGATGATGCCTTTGCTCAGGCCGCTGTTAAAAATGGAAGTTACAACACCGCTGATACAGCCAAAAAAGACCTAAAGATTGTTTTTACAGCACTGCACGGTACCTCTATTACCATGATACCACGAGTTTTGGAAGCAGCAGGGTATACAAATGTGCATGTAGTAGCGCAACAGGCAACACCCGATGGAGATTTCCCAACGGTAATCTCACCAAATCCAGAAGAGCCAGAAGCGCTTAAAATGGCTATAGAGATTGCAGAGCAAACCAATGCAGATATTGTAATAGGTACAGATCCAGATTGTGATAGATTAGGAATTGCAGTTAGAAATAGCCAAGGCACTATGGAAATTATTAACGGAAACCAGGCCATGGCCATAAAGACCTATTTTTTGCTTGAAAAATGGAAAAAGGCTGGTAAAATAACAGGAAATCAATTTATTGCCTCTACCATTGTTTCAACGCCAATGATAGCAAAAATTGCAGCTAAATTTGAAGTAGCCTATAAAGAAGGACTCACAGGTTTTAAGTGGATTGCAAAAATGGTAAAAGATTTTCCTGAGTTAGAGTTTATTGGTGGTGGAGAAGAGAGTTTTGGTTTTATGGTTGGAGACTTTGTAAGAGACAAAGATGCTGTAACTGCAAGTTTATTAGCCTGTGAGGTTGCCGCTCAGCAAAAAGCGAAATCCCGCACCCTGTTTGAATATTTAGACACAATTTATAGAGAAGTAGGGTACTATAAAGAACATCTTGTTTCACTTGTTAAAAAAGGGAAAAAAGGTGCCCAAGAAATTGAGCAAATCATGAAAGACTTGCGCACAAACCCTTTAAAAGAAATTGCAGGCAGCCCTGTGGTGAGCATCGAAGATTATAACACCAGCACAAGGCTTGATGTAGTAAATAATACGGCTGTTACATTAGATATTCCTAAGAGTAATGTACTGATATATTACACCCAAGATGGAAGTAAAATAGCAGCTAGGCCAAGTGGCACAGAACCTAAGATTAAATTTTATATTAGCGTTCAAGACAAACAACAGTCAAATATTTCAGAACTATTGGAAGATAAAATAAATGCTATTTGTACTGATTTAAATATAGTATAACCCTATGAATTACTTCAAAAAAATACTAGACTACGCAAGGCCCTACAAAAAGTACGCGGTGTTAAACATCATTGCCAATGTATTCTATGCTTTTTTTGGAACCCTGGCCTTTGTTTCTCTAATGCCAATGCTAAAGGTATTATTCGGAAATGGAGAAAAAGTATTGGTAAAACCTACCTACCTAGGTATTACAAAAATTGGAGATTATTTTGAGCAGTTTTCTAATTTTTACATCACCCAGCGTATTGAGACCTCTGGAGAGATGGGTGCACTTACCATCATGATTGTATTTGTTATTGCTACTTTTTTATTGAAAAATTTATTTGGTTATTTGGCGATGTATTTTATTACATTTCTAAGAAATGGTGTATTAAAAGACCTACGTAATGAGTTGTACCGAAAAACAGTAGCACTTCCCGTGTCTCACTATTCTGAAAAAAGAAAAGGAGATACCATTGCTAGAATTACCAATGATGTACTAGAGGTACAGCACTCTTTTTTGTCTATACTGGAGCTAATAGTTAGAGAACCTCTAATGATTTTATTTACCATTATAGCCATGCTTGCGATAAGCCCTGAGCTCACCTTATTTGTTTTTATTTTTATTCCTGTTTCTGGTTTTCTAATTTCAAAAATAGGAAAGTCACTAAAAAGCCATAGTGATAAGGTACAAAAAGAACAAGGCTATTTTTTATCTCTATTAGAGGAAACATTAGGGGGTTTAAAAATTATCAAAGGATTTAATGCAGAAAAGATTTTCTCAAAAAGATTTGAAGATTCTACCATGCGCTTTTTTAAATCATCGAACACATTATTAAATAGACAAAACCTAGCCTCTCCTACTAGTGAATTTTTAGGTATTGCAGTAATATCTATACTGTTGTGGTATGGAGGATCTATGGTACTGGTAGATAAAACACTACCGGCAGAGGCATTTATTGTGTATATGGGGCTTGCATACAATATTCTTACACCTGCTAAGGCTATAAGCAAAGCAAGTTATAGTGTAAAAAGAGGTAATGCGGCTGCAGAGCGTGTGTTGGAGATTCTAGAAACTAAATCTAGTATCACAGACAAACCAGATGCAATTGTAAAACAAGATTTTACAAACACCATGCGTATAGACAACATTAGCTTTAAGTATGATCAAGAAAATGTGTTACAAAACTTTAGTCTAGAAATACCCAAAGGGCATACCGTTGCACTAGTTGGGCAAAGTGGTAGTGGTAAAAGCACCATTGCAAATCTGGTTACTCGTTTTTATGATGTAAATACTGGGAGTATAGCCATTGATGGTATAGATATAAAAGACATGACTCAAAACTCATTAAGAGGTTTACTTGGGCTTGTAACCCAAGACTCTATTTTGTTTAATGACACCATTAGAGAAAATTTACGCATTGGAAAAGAAAATGCTACAGATCCAGAAATTATTGCAGCTTTAAAGATTGCAAATGCTTGGGAGTTTGTAAAAGAATTGCCTAAAACTATAGATACCAATATTGGTGATAGTGGTAATAAATTAAGTGGTGGCCAAAAGCAGCGCCTAAGTATTGCAAGGGCGGTACTGAAAAATCCTCCTATTATGATTCTAGATGAGGCCACCTCTGCCCTAGATACAGAAAGTGAACGCCTGGTTCAAAACGCCTTAGAAAACATGATGAAAAATAGAACTTCTATTGTCATTGCCCACAGGCTCTCTACCATTCAAAATGCTGATACTATTGTAGTACTTAATAAAGGATGTATTGTTGAGCAAGGAAAACACGCAGATTTATTAGCAAAAAAAGGAATGTATTACAGCCTTGTTGAGATGCAATCCTTAGCCTAAAGACTCCTGTATTGCATAAAAAAAGAGCAGTTGGGAAACTGCTCTTGAATTTTTGTTAAACACATTTGGGGCACGTGCCTAAATTACTAACATAAGTATGGTACAAATATAACTCTTTATTTAGACTAGACTATAAAAAAATGATTTTTACCGTGTTTTACTTACACTTTATCGTTTTTATTTTAATTTTTGATTTGTTATCGCATACCTACTCGTACTTAAAATAGATATTAGTAAAACATAAAATGGCGAGAAAGCCCCCGCTATTCTCGCCATTTGTGAACTCATATTACATTTGAGGCATATAATAAAAGTTTCAAAAATTAACCTGAAACAAATATAGAAAGAATTTTCCTACAAAAAAAGGATTAATTTGTATTTTATCTTATTTAACTGCGTTTAATCGGTTTTTATATAAATTACCTAAATACTATTTTTGAAATTTTCTTGCTTCCACTGGCAAAAGCAACGCTATCATTTACAAAAGAAATAGCATAAAAGCCCTCTTTAGATAATTCACTCCAGGTAACACCTTGATCACTACTATAAGAAATACCCGGTGACCCAACCGCAACAATGCCCTGCCCTTTTGTGCCAGGAACAAAAGATACTGAAGATCTATATCCAGGGCCGGCGCCATTACTGAGTAAACTCCATGTTTTTCCACCATCTTTGGTAATGGCTTTATTACCCTGATTAAATTCTTTATCATCCCAGTTTCCGCCAAAAACAACACCCGTGTTAGCATCCAAAAAATCAACACTATAAATACCCGTCATAACACCTCCTTGCAAAATAGGAGTATCATACACGGCCCAAGTATTACCTTTATCTGGAGAATGAAATACACGGGCCCTCTGTCCTCCTGTTACAATCCATGTATGATCTCCATAAATTGCTATGTTAGAGTTACTAGCTGCAAATGCAGCTTCACCAACCACTACAGATGGCAAGAAATCACAAGACAATTTAGACCAAGAATCACCTCCATCTCTGGTTATAATAATAGAAAGACAGCCACCTATAGGATCTCCCATAGCAATACCCTCTTGGTTATTCCAGAAAGAAATTGCATCGTAAAAAACGCCCTCACCGGTTTCAAGGTATACTTCTTGCATATTAGAAGCCTCGTTATCTTTAACGTCAATTTTATATAAAACCGCAGGGGTATCAATACTTAAAACAAAAACAGCGTCCTGTGTCTTGGCTATAGCCCTAAAATGGAGCAACTTGTTATCATAGGTTACCGTTGCAAGTTTAGGGGTATTTCCATCTACAAGCCCAACAACACCTTTATTGGCCGCAAACCATACACGTGAGGTATCTTGGGCAACAATAGCACGGATGCTTAAGCTATCTGTAAATATTTCTGAAATACTAACACGTGTAAAAGACTCTTTTTTTTGCCTTGAACAAGAACCACATATTACAAGGGCTATTATGATACTTAAAAGATGTTTCATTGTCTTATTATTTTTAGTAAAAGTAACCAAAACAAATCGTTGAAAATAAGATACCTTTGCACACGCATTCAAGCATACAAAATGCTGTTTATTATTTACCTATGAGATTACACAGAACCCTTGTTTTTGCTACTATTGATTCATTAGACCTTATTTTTAATGAGCAAAAACAAGCCGATAAAGTATTAAGAGCCACCCTGAAAAAAGACAAACGCTGGGGCTCAAGAGACCGCAGTTTTATTGCAGAAACCACCTATGACATAGTGAGGTGGAAACGCCTTTATGAAGAGATTGCAGAGGTGCAAGCTCCTTTCTCTCGCGGTAATCTGTACAGAATGTTTGCTGTTTGGTGTACCCTAAAAGGCATAGCCATACCTAAAGACTGGACACAATTTGAAGAAACTCCAACAAGGCGTATTAAAGGTCGTTTTGATGAATTATCAAAAACAAGAAAAATCAGGGAGTCTATTCCAGATTGGTTGGATGAGTTGGGTGTAAAAGAATTAGGTAAAAAATGGGACAAAGAGTTGGCGGCATTAAACAAGCAAGCTGAAGTGGTTTTAAGAGTAAACCCATTAAAAGCAACACTTGAGGATCTGCAACTAGCCTTAAAAGAAGATGAAATACTCACAAAAACAATTAAAGGATACCCTCACGCGCTGGTCTTAAGAGAGCGTGCAAATGTGTTTATCACAGATGCCTTTAAAAAGGGTTGGTTTGAAGTACAAGATGCATCTTCGCAAAAAGTAGCAGCGCTTCTAGATCCAAAGCCTGGTATGCGCATTATAGATGCATGTGCTGGTGCTGGAGGTAAAAGCTTGCATATTGCCTCACTGATGGAAAACAAAGGGCAGGTGGTCTCCATGGATATTTATGAAAATAAATTAAATGAGCTAAAAAGACGTGCTCGTCGTAATGGTATTCATAACATAGAAACTAGAACTATAGATTCTACCAAGGTTATTAAAAAACTTTTAGAAAAAGCAGATAAAGTACTTATAGACTCTCCTTGTACTGGACTAGGTGTATTAAGAAGAAACCCAGATGCTAAATGGAAAATGAATCCTGATTTTTTAGAGGAAATTAAAGTAACTCAAAGTGAAATTTTAGACTCCTATTCTAGAATGGTAAAACCAGGAGGAGATCTAGTGTACGCTACTTGTTCTATATTACCAAGTGAGAATGAAAAACAAGTAAAAGCATTTCTAAAGCGTAATGCTGGAGAAAACTTTACATTTGTAAAAGACGAAAAAATTCTTCCTTCAAGTTCTGGATTTGATGGATTTTATATGGCATTACTTAAAAAAAATATATAAATGAGAACATTACAACTACTTTTTTGCTTAAGCATTACAAGCATATTATTTGCGCAACAACCGTACTATAACAATGTAAACCTTACCCTTACAGGAGAGGCATTATACAATGAACTTCAAGATAAGATTGATATTGACAACACAACATTTACCTATGGTGATGTTCGTGATACCATGTTAGAAACAGATGAAGATCCAGACAACAGTCAAAACGTGTTATTAGTGTATGGATATAACAACTCAAGTTGTGTGACCGACCGTACTAGAAATAAACAAGAATTTGGAGGTAATTCTTGTAATTTTAATAGAGAACACGTTTTTGCACGTAGCAACGCAGACCCGGAAATGGGTGGAACTAGTAATATTTTCACGGGTATTGTTGCAGATCCTCACAACCTAAGATCTAGTGATGTGCAAATGAATGGAAACCGAGGTAACAAGAAGTTTGCTTCAGGTTCTGGAACAGCTGCATCTGTGGGTGGAAATTGGTATCCTGGTGACGAGTGGAAAGGAGATGTAGCTAGAATGATGATGTATATGTATACCCGTTATGGAGAAAGATGCCTGCCTTCATTAAATGGATCAGGGCCTCTGCAAAGTGGCAATAATATGCTACAAGTATACCTGCAATGGAATGTTGATGACCCGGTAGATCCTACCTTCGAAGACCAAAGAAATAACTATTTAGAGACGGCCTATGGAAATAGAAACCCGTTTATAGACAATCCATATCTTGCGACTATTATTTGGGGAGGAGCGCCCGCAGAAGACCGTTGGGGAAACCTTGGTATTGGAAACAACAACGAGCAAGGGTTTACTATTTATCCTAACCCAGCAATAGAGTCCTATAGCTATTAGTTCAAGTGATAGCCAAACAAACATATCTATTAGTATCTATAGTATCTCTGGTAAGAAAATTAAAGAAGTTCCTTCTATTAAAGCAAACCAAAGTATGGATGTTTCTACCCTTGCATCTGGCATCTATATCCTAACAATAGAAACCCCAGAAGAAGTAAGAACAACACAAAAATTAGTAATAAAGTAAGGCTGTTTTAGCTATCAATTTATTTTTGTAAAACACATTGTACAAAAAAAGTCCCGAGCTATATATAGCTCGGGACTTTTTTTATATAATAGGATACGATCTAGTTCTTTAAAACCTGTATTACACTACTCGCATTTTTTGTAGTAGCCTTTACAAAATAGGTCCCTGAGGCAAAACCTGATACATCAATGGTTGCTTGGTTTGCTGAAACCTCTTTTTCTAGTAATAGTACTCCTGTTATAGAATATACAGAAATACGCTCTAATGTACTCACTGGTGATTCTATAGTAACTAGTGCATTTGCAGGATTTGGATACACCATGAGTGATTGAATCTGGTTGTCATCGATAGCCAACTCTGCCTCGGTAACAAATCTTCTAAACCCGTCATAGGTTCCAGAAGAACATTCATTAACACCACTTACTCTCCAAAAATATTCGGTCTCATAAGACAAACCATTTAATGTAGTTGTCAAGTCTAAGGTTGTACCTGTGATAACAACAGTATCAAAAGTATCCTCTAAGGCTACTTCATACTCATACCCCAAGGTTGCATTGCTTGCCTGTTCCCACTCTAATTCTAAGCCGTCAATAGGTCTGTTTTGAGAATTATTTGATGGAGAATCCAGCTCAACTAATCCAACTTGAATATCATCTGTTATTTCTAAAGCAACATAGGTGTTTGTTGTTTGGCTAGTCCCTGTTGCTGTAATTACTATAGGATAAGATCCAAATGCTAAAACGTCAATACCTTCTATGGTTAATACAGCTGTGGCAGTTTCAGTAACAGAACTAGGAACAATAGTGGCCGTAGTGCCTTCTGGCGCCGCATCAAAAGTTAATACAACGGTATCATCAAAACCTTCATCAAAAGTAACGTCTATGTTAAAAGTAGCCGTTTGAAGCTCTGGACATGTTAACACATTTGCGTTGGTGGTAGAAACCATAAAACCTTCACTTGAGATACCTTCTAAAACCAAAGAAAATACTTGACTATCATTAACAAGCAATTGCCCTTTGTGAGATACACGAACAATATAATCTCCACCCTCAGGAGCATTAATTTCTATTTTCTCTACATTATCCACAACATTATCTCCAGTTGTTGCGCCAGCAGTTGGCGAAGCAACATCTAAAATCCATGGCAAAAAAGTAACTCCTCCATCTTGAGAAATTCGTAAATCAAGGTCATTTACAAGACTTGGCGTAGCTACATCTTCGTTTCCTCCTGGTAATGGATTAGCTGCGGGATCTGTCCAGGCAATGGTGGCAGATATGTCCTGAGTACCATCTGATTTAAAGGTGTAGGTATACACATCGTTGGCATCTAAGGTTTCAGTAATAATCATACTCTCATTACTATCTTGTGAGATTACTTGGGCAGCACGCTGAGTGTTTAAGAGCCCCCAACCAAATCTATAATCTGGACCCGGTGCAAAACCTGCCTCATCTGCGGTGTGAAGTGCTAAAGCTCTTAAGGTAGAGGCCAGCATATACTCGCCGTTTAAATCATTGTAATGTTGTTGTAATAACAATAAACTTCCTGACACATTTGGAGTCGCCATTGAGGTACCGCTCATGTTAGTGTATGAAGCGTTTGAACCCCCAGAACAAGAATACATGTTTACCCCTTTTGCAGAGATGTCTGGTTTTATGCGTCCATCATCTGTTGGACCCCAGCTACTAAAGCTAGACATAAAAACATCACTAGCATCTTCATAATTTAAAACTTCAAAGGTAGCTGCAACAACAATATTGTTTTTTGCCACACTTTTATCTGTAAGGTAATCATAGCCACCATCTGCAGTGTTTTCTCCAGATTGACGGTCATTCCCGGCAGAACAAATTGGCAAGTAGTAAGGTGCATTGTATACTATTCTGTCTATATCTCTTGCATTACTATCATAATAGCCAATATACCAAAGAGGTACATTACTACTTGCAATACCATAACTATGGTTAGAAATTAGCAAGCCATTTGCTGCAGCATTTGTCATCTCTGGCTCATCTGCACTAAAATCATAGGTTATTAGTTCTGCCATTGGAGCCATACCCTTGGCTTGGCCATTGATTTGACTTGCAGATCCTATCATGGTACCCGATACATGAGTAGAATGGTTGCTGATACTTCCAGGGTTGTCAATCTGGCTTGTCCTATTTTCTAAAAGATTATGAGTATCTCTAACACGGCCACCATCCCAAACACCACCAATCATGTTCTCCCCGTTAAGATCTAAGCCTGCTACACCGCCAGTATTAACTGTATTTGCTCTAGTTGTAATAGCGCCCTCACGGTTATCTGTGGTATAGTATTTTGGGGTTCCATCATCAAAAACACCAACTAGAAGAGCGTTACCTCCGTTTGGTAATGTTATGTGGGTTTCCCATCCCTTTTGAGCGGCCATCTCAAAGGCGATTCTTTGATTGGTTTCAAAGTCTTGCCTTAATTCAGCCTCTAAAAGAGTAAGAGCCTGCTGATCATAATTTGCGGTGATTACTTGACGCTCTGCTAGGGTTTGTGACAAAGCATTGGTTACAGACAATAAAGCTGCCAAACCAAATAATAGTGTACTGTTTTTCATTACTTTTTTTCTTTTTCTTTCAAAAATATAATGCCTATAATCTAAACAGGAGATGATTTTTTGAATATAAAATTATTGTTTTAAATTATTAGAAATACACTAGTTCTTTAAAACCTGTATTACACTACTCGCATTTTTTGTAGTAGCCTTTACAAAATAGGTCCCTGTTGCAAAACCTGATACATCAATGGTTGCTTGGTTTGCTGAAACCTCTTTTTCTAGTAATAGTACTCCTGTTATAGAATATACAGAAATACGCTCTAATGTACTCACTGGTGATTCTATAGTAACTAGTGCATTTGCAGGATTTGGATACACCATGAGTGATTGAATCTGGTTGTCACTCGGTAGCCAACTCTGCCTCGGTAACAAATCTTCTAAACCCGTCATAGGTTCCAGAAGAACATTCATTAACACCACTTACTCTCCAAAAATATTCGGTCTCATAAGACAAACCATTTAATATAGTAGTCAACTCTAAGGTTGTACCTGAGATAACAACAGTATCAAAAGTATCCTCTAAGGCTACTTCATACTCATACCCCAAGGTTGCATTGCTTGCCTGTTCCCACTCTAATTCTAAGCCGTCAATAGGTCTGTTTTGAGAATTATTTGATGGAGAATCCAGCTCAACTAATCCAACTTGGATATCATCTGTAATTTCTAAAGCAACATAGGTGTTTGTTGTTTGGCTAGTCCCTGTTGCTGTAATTACTATAGGATAAGATCCAAATGCTAAAGTGCGTCAATACCTTCTATGGTTAATACAGCTGTGGCAGTTTCAGTAACAGAACTAGGAACAATAGTGGCCGTAGTGCCTTCTGGCGCCGCATCAAAAGTTAATACAACGGTATCATCAAAACCTTCATCAAAAGTAACGTCTATATTAAAAGTAGCCGTTTGAAGTTCTGGACATGTTAACACATTTGCATTGGTGGTAGAAACCATAAAACCTTCACTTGAGATACCTTCTAAACCAAAGAAAATACTTGACTATCATTAACAAGCAATTGCCCTTTGTGAGATACACGAACAATATAATCTCCAGCCTCAGGAGCATTAATTTCTATCTTTTCTACATTATCCACTACATTATCTCCAGTTGTTGCGCCAGCAGTTGGCGAAGCAACATCTAAAATCCATGGCAAAAAAGTAACTCCTCCATCTTGAGAAATTCGTAAATCAAGGTCATTTACAAGACTTGGCGTAGCTACATCTTCGTTTCCTCCTGGTAATGAAGACTGCGTGGATCTGTCCAGGCAATGGTGGCAGATATGTCCTGAGTACCATCTGCTTTAAAGGTGTAGGTATACACATCGTTGGCATCTAAGGTTTCAGTAATAATCATACTCTCATTACTATCTTGTGAGATTACTTGGGCAGCACGCTGAGTGTTTAAGAGCCCCCAACCAAATCTATAATCTGGACCCGGTGCAAAACCTGCCTCATCTGCGGTGTGAAGTGCTAAAGCTCTTAAGGTAGAGGCCAGCATATACTCGCCGTTTAAATCATTGTAATGTTGTTGTAATAACAATAAACTTCCAGATACATTTGGAGCAGACATTGAAGTTCCACTAAAGTTTGCATAAGAACCGTTTGATGCTCCAGTAGAGAATACATGTTTACCCCTTTTGCAGAAATATCTGGTTTGATACGTCCATCATCTGTTGGTCCCCAACTACTAAAGCTAGACATAAAAACATCACTAGCATCTTCATAATCTAAAACCTCAAAAGTAGCAGCAACCACAATGTTATTTTTTGCAACACTTTATCTGTTAGATAATCATATCCGCCATCTGTCAGTATTTGCTCCAGATTGACGATCATTCCCTGCAGCACAACAGGTAAATAATAGGGTGCATTGTATATTATTCTGTCTATATTTCTTGCATTACTATCATAATAGCCAATATACCAAAGAGGTACATTATCTGCAGGTATTCCATAACTATGATTAGAAAGAATCATTCCCTGAGAAGCTGCACTTGTCATCTCTGGTTCATCTCCACCAAAATCATACGCTAACAATTCTGCCATAGGAGCCATACCCTTGGCTTGGCCATTGACTTGACTTGCAGAACCAACCATTGTACCCGATACATGCGTAGCATGACTACTAATACTTCCAGGATTATCAATCTGAAAACTCTATCTTCAAGTAAGATTATGGCTTTCTCTAACAAGGCCACCATCCCAGACACCTGCAATCATGTTCTCACCGTTGAGATCTAAGCCTGCTACACCGCCAGTGTTAACCGTATTTGCTCTAGTGGTAATAGCAACCCTCACGGTTATAGGTTGCATAATATTTTGGTGTTCCATCATCAAAAACTCCAACTAGAAGAGCGTTACCTCCGTTTGGTAATGTCATGTGGGTTTCCCATCCCTTTTGAGCAGCCATCTCAAAAGCGATTCTTTGATTGGTTTCAAAATCTTTCCTTAATTCAGCCTCTAAAAGAGTAAGAGCCTGCTGATCATAATTTGCGGTGATTACTTGACGCTCTGCTAGGGTCTGAGACAAAGCATGTGGAGACAGACAATAAGAGCTGCCAAACCACACAATAGTATACTGTTATTTTTCATTACTTTTTTTCTTTTACTTTCAAAAATACTAAAAAACAAATCGTGACTCTACACTCAAATTGTTAACGTCTGAGTTACTTACCCAAAAGACACATGTTAAACCAAGAAAACTAGTAAGTAAGAAAATAGTGAGATTAAAACTAACCTGCTAAGTGCTTATTGGCCATCTTTTTTCCTAGTTCAACACCAAATTGGTCATAACTATAAATATTTAACACGGCTCCTTGAACAAATATTTTATGCTCATACATAGCAATTAAAGAACCTAAGCTCTCTGGGGATAGTTTGTTAATTGTCAAAAGGTTTGAGGGCTTGTATTCCCTGAAACACTTTATATGGATTAGAACATGTCTTCTCCATGGGTACCCATTAAAAGAGCCTCTGTTTGTGCTAAACAGTTCGCAACTAAAATATCTTGATGATTTTCTTTACCATGAAGTGAAGTAGTCACATAAGATGAAATCTGTAGGTATTAAGAGTGTTCCCTGATGTAACAACTGAATAAAAGCGTGCTGGGCATTGGTTCCTGTATTTCCCCATACAACAGGCCCTGTTTGGTAATTAATTGGAGTCTCCATTTCTATCAACAGATTTACCATTACTCTCCATGGAGGCTTGTTGCAGATAATCTACAAACTTTGAAAGGTACTGCGTGTAGGGTAAGACAGCTTCTGTTTCTGCTTTAAAAAAATTGGTATACCAAATAGATAACAGCCCTAAAATAACAGGTATGTTTTTAGAAAATTCAGACTCTTTAAAATGGCAATCCATTTTATGAGCCCCTTTTAATAACTGCTCGAAATTAGTATATCCTATTGCGCAACAGGTTGAAAGCCCTACGGCGCTCCACAAAGAAAATCTTCCACCTACCCAATTCCACATGGTAAATGTATGTTGTGGCAAAATACCAAAACTAGCTACTGCAGGAAGGTTTGTTGATACCGCTACAAAATGTTGCTGTATGGCTTTTTCTCCAGCTTGTTCTATAAACCACTCACGCACAGTATTGGCATTAGTAAGTGTTTCTTGTGTAGTAAAGGTTTTACTTACTATAATAAAAAGTGTTGTTTGTGGATCTAGTTTTTTTAGTATCTCACAAACATGATCTCCATCTACATTAGAAATATAATGTACATTAAGATGATTTTTATAATACGAAAGTGCTTCTGTAACCATTGCTGGACCTAAATCACTTCCTCCTATACCTATATTAACAATATCTGTTATTGCTTTGCCAGTATATCCTTTGTGTGTTCCCTCAATTATAGCCTCGGAGAACTGCTTCATTTGAGCCAGGGTAGCCCACCTCAGGTTTCATTGCACTTAAAATCTCTTAGCGCAGTATGAAGCACCTGTCTATTCTCTGTTTGATTAATGACAGCTCCATTAAATTGAGCAGCAATAGCCTCATCTAATTTTGTTTCTTTAGCAAGTGCTAAACAAGAAATCTAAAGTCTGTGAAGTAATCCTATTTTTTGAAAAATCTAATGAAAGTAGATCTGTATGGGCACTCATACGGTCTTTCCTGTCTTTTTGATCAGAAAAAAGTGTTTGCATTTTCACAGTTTCCATAGCTGTAAAATGTTCTTGTAAATTGCTCCAAGACTTTGTAGAAGTTGGGTTTATTTTCGGTAATGCCATAGGATATATTCAATAGGTAGTATAACTAACGTATTTGTTAGGCTGTTATTTTAAGATATGAGTTTCTGTAGTACTCTATAAGACCGTCTATAGGTCTTCTAATTATAGTACCAAGAGTTAAATGGTAGGGTTGCATACAATCTCTAATGATATCTTCACTAAAATGAGCAATACTACCAATAAAATGGATTGGCACATGCTGAGCTTCTTTAAAACACAAAACTCTACATTCAATAAAATTATTAATTCCTTCGCTTATCAGTTTATAAAAATAACCATTAATCTCAACAGCATTTTTAGGTCTTAATGCTCCAGGGTTAAATATAAATTCTGCAAAAGATGCCAAATACATATTTGGGTTTTCCTGCTTATATACATTGTATTTTATAACATCTGGAGTGAGATCAAACCTTCTAGCAAACTCGGCTTTTAAAACAGCTGGCATTCTATTGTAGAAATAATCTCGCAGCAAACGTTTCCCAAAATAGTTACCACTTGCCTCATCCATTAAACTATATCCTAAAGATACAGGACTTGGATGTACAGCGGTGCCATCAAAGTAACTACTATTAGATCCCGTACCCAAAATACATACAATACCAGGCACAGTAGTAGCAGCATACACTGCAGCTATAGTATCTTCCTGGACATCCACACTTGCCTTGGGGAAATACACTCTTCTAAAACACCTTTCAGTAATAGCGAAGGCTTTTCTGTACCACACCCTGCACCGTAAAAATCAAGACGGGTTACAAGATCATAATAAGGTTGCAAATCTAAATTACCTGCAACCCTTTTTAATAGCTCATCTGCATGAACAACAGCAGGATTTAAACCCACAGTGCGCGTTTTTAAAACCACAACACCTAGGCTATCTAATAATATCCAATCACATTTTGTTGATCCTCCGTCTGTTATTAAAACCATAGTTTATAGACTTGCTACGTGTGTAGCTAATTCAATTAATTTTGCAGAATACCCGTATTCATTGTCATACCAAGCTATCAATTTGAAAAAATGATCGTTTAATGCAATACCTGCTCCAGCATCAAAGTTACTAGTATGTGTGCTACCAACAAAATCTTGAGACACTACAGCATCTTCTGTATAAGAAACTACTCCTTTATAAGCTCCTTGAGAGGCATCTTTAAAAAGTTTTTTGATATCCTCATAGCTAGCCGCTTTTTTTGTTCTAACAGTTAAATCTACAACAGAGACATCAACCGTTGGTACTCTAAAGGCCATTCCTGTAAGTTTTCCTTTAAGGCTTGGAATCACTTTAGTCACAGCAACTGCTGCTCCAGTTGTAGAGGGTATGATATTATTCACTCCACTTCTACCCATTCTGTAATTTTTAGGCGAAGGTTGATCTACTGTTGCTTGAGTTGCAGTTAAAGCATGAACTGTAGTCATGAGTCCTTCAACAATCTCTAAATTATCATCAATAATTTTAGCCAATGGAGCCAAACAATTTGTAGTACAAGATGCGTTAGAAACAATAGTATCTGTTGGCTTTACGTCCATATGGTTTACGCCCATCACAAACATAGGTGCCGTTTTTGAAGGTGCAGATATTACTACTTTTTTAGCTCCAGCTTTAATATGTGCATCGGCAGTATTTAAATCTGTGAAAGATACCCGTACAATCAAGTACAATGGTAGCATCAACTTCATCCCACTTTAAAAGTTCTGGATTACGCTCTGCACTAACTCTCACATGATGTCCATCTACTACTAGATTTCCATTTTCAACGGCTACACTACCACTATAAGTGCCATGAACAGAGTCATATTTTAAAAGATAAGCAAGGTGATCTACATCAAGTAAATCATTTACCGCTACTACCTCAATATTTGGGTTTTGTGATGCGATTCTAAAAGCGATTCTACCAATACGGCCAAAACCGTTTATTGCAATTTTTGTTTTCATAAGTAAGTATTTCACACCAAAGGGTGTGTTTAATTTTAATTTTTATATTGATATTATATCTGCAACACGAATTAAATCTGTGTCAATTTTGTTTGATCCCTCTAAAGACTTTTCAAAGTCTATAGAAACTACTTTATTGTGTACCAAACCAATCATGACATCACGTTTACCAGCTAGTAAAGCATCTACTGCTCCAACTCCTAACCTACTGGCTAACACTCTATCAAAACAACTTGGAGAACCTCCTCGCTGAATGTGACCAAGTACGGTAACTTTACACTCATACTCTTCTAGGTTTTCTTGTATATAGGCTGCCAAGACCAAAAATATTTTTTCCGATTTGATCACCCTCGGAAACTACAACAATACTACTAGACTTTCCTGATTTTTTACTTCTCTTTAAAGAAGCTAACAATCGTTCTTTTCCCATGTTTAATTCTGGGATTAATATTTCTTCTGCACCAGCTCCAATTCCTGCATTTAAAGCTATATCTCCAGCATCACGACCCATAACCTCTACTAAAAAGAGTCTGCTATGAGAGATTGCAGTATCTCTAATTTTATCAATAGCTTCAACAACAGTATTTAAAGCAGTGTCATAACCAATAGTGTAATCTGTACCATTTATATCATTATCGATAGTACCAGGTATGCCAACTATAGGGAAATCAAATTCTTTATTAAAAGTAATAGCACCTGTAAAGGTACCATCACCTCCAATGGTAACAAGGGCGTCAATTCCTTGCTCCTTTAGATGACTATAAGCTTTCTCTCTTCCTTTTTTTGTTCTAAACTCTTCAGATCTTGCAGATTTTAGAAAAGTACCTCCTCTATTAATGATATTTTTTACAGAACGTGCATCTAAGGGTGTAAAATCTCCCTCTATCAAACCTTGATAACCTCTAAAAACACCAATACAAGTAACATCATGATAAACACATGAACGAACTACTGCTCTTATTGCTGCATTCATTCCAGGAGAATCACCTCCACTTGTGAGTACAGCTATTTTTTTTATTGAATTTTTCATAGGTATATGTAGTATCTTATTATGATATTCTATAAAAATGCAACATTACTATCTAAATAGATAGATGCTGAAAATAGATAAAAATAAAATACTAGCAATCAGTAAGTTATATTGAAAAAGTAAGCAAAAAGAAGCTTGTTTATTATACATAAACAAGCTTTTTGCAAAATTAAACTTAAAATAATCTTTATTTCTTTATTACTTTTACTGTTTTGGACCCACTTTGAGTAGCAATGTTTGCCATATATAGTCCAGCAGTAAGGTTAGAGAAATCTACAACAAAATTTAATGTATCAGGAGTCTCGTTAATTACTTGTTGTCCTAAAACATTAAATATAGCAACAGATGTAATAGCCTCTTGAGATGTAATTGTAAAAGTAGAAGTTACTGGGTTTGGGTAGGTTGAAATGCTTGTAGCATCAAAATCATTAGTACCTAAAACTGTATCTACTATAACAATACTACCAAGGGCAGCTTCATCTGCTGGATTAGCGTTTAAGCCTACTACTTGATATCCGTACTGAATGGTTGTATCTTCTGGCTCAACGTTTGTATAAGTGATAGAAAAATCTTGACCCGCAACAAGTGGAGATGTTTCTAATTTCACGAAAGAAAAATCTGCATTAAATACTTTGATAAAAGCAATTGCAACATAAGATGGATCTAGCGTATTAGAAGCTACTCCACCAGTAAAGGTTAATTCACTCCCAATAAGAGTTGTGTTGTTTTCTAACAAAGTATTTCCTTCAAAAGTTTTGTTTCCAAGACCTGTAGCTGGATCAATCCAAAATGGATCTCCTGGATTATCTGCGTAAGTATTAAAGTTTGGTTGTATTGTAACAGATCCTGCACCAGCGTCTACTACTGTTTTAAGGTCTGCAACACCCCATCCAGATCCAAAAACATAGGCTCCACCATTGGCTATGGTTTCGAAAACGTTGGCGTATCCAAGGTATTCTGCACTTGCATCAGCAACTACTGTGTTTTGTGCATTGGTCATAAATGCTGTACTTAAGAGTACTGAAAATAAAATGTAAGCTTTTTTCATAATAAATGATTTAAGTAAATAAAATTGTTTTGATTTTAGATTAAGTATTTCGGTTTATTACAATTTCAAAAGGGAATAAAACCTCTCCCTTTTGAAAGGATATTTTTATTTTTTAATAAAATTAAGGTTTTGAGTATTTCCGTTAGAAAATAAAACATTGGCAATATAAGCTTCCAGCTTTAAGACCAGAAACGTTAATTGTGCTTGTTGTGTTATTAACAGTAACAGAAGAAACTCGTTGACCCAAAAGATTTAGTACTTGAATACGTTGCTATTTCTTGTGATGCTTGTAAAACAACTACAGATGATGCAGGGTTTGGATACATCGTGATGTTAACAAGTGTGTTTTCTGAAACTCCTAGAGGTTCTCCTAGGGTTAGATTATCCCAATAGTAAACCTGCTCTGCAGCATCTGTCATGTTAAAATTCATGAATATTGTTACAGACTGGTAAGTTAATTGGCCCTCATCAGTAAAATCAAAGGTTATGGTTTCCCAGGCGTTTGTTGTAGTAGTTACAGCTGCTCTTTCTGTATTTACTCCAGAGGCGTTTTCTAATTTTAAAAGTACTGGTATGTTTGGTAGTGGTGACCATACAGATAAACTAAAAACTTTATCTGTAGTAATGTCTAAATTATCAACTGAAAAATTAACGCCAGCAAAACTAGCATTAGCAGGCACCGTGTTTTGCGCGACAGTTGCACTAGTGTTTGCTCCAGAGGCATCTGGATTTGGTATTAGTAAACTAGAAGAACCATTAAAATCTGAAAATGTAGGTGTTTGATCATCTTCAAATGTAATAGGCAAATCTATAGGGTTTAATACAGGTATACCAAAAGTGATGTTGTCAAAAAAGATAATATCATCTGCAGTTCTGTTAATAAAGTCAGGGAATACAATAATTTGGTCTAAACCTGTAGTTTCTCCAAGACCAATATACCCAGTAAAGTCTATGGTGATAAGTTCCCATTGATTTATTAATGTGTTGGCCACTTTAATTTCAGTTTGCGCTCCTCCGGTGGGAGTGGCAAATTTAATACCTACATCACTAATTTTTGTTTTGTATACCATAATGCTAACTAGTGCATTTTCGCTTGTTAGGTCAAAGGTTCCAATATTGCCACCATGTTGGCTTTCTAAACCAGCATAAGGTGCAGCTCCTGCATTAGTATCTCTTGCTGTAAACTTTGCTACCATTGCAGATGTATTTATTCCAGAGGCATCTGGATTTGCAACAAATTCAAGAGGTGGATTGTCTGCATTTTCAAATACATTCCAAGTCCAGTTTGCGCCCTCTCCTCCAGCTTCAAAATCTATGGGTGCGTTTTGTGAAAAACCAACAAAGGTTGCTAGTAAAACTAAAATAGTAGTTGGTATTTTCATAGTTGTTAATTTTGGTAAATTATAAATTGGTTAAGGTTGTTTTTTGATTGTTACTGTAATTTAAAATTTGCTTTATTTTTAGTTTGAGAATCTCCTCCTACATATATCTCAAAATCTCCTTTTTCTACAAGCCACTTTTCTTGATTGTTGAAAAAACCAAGCTCTTGGTCACCCAAGGTAAAAGTGATTTCTTTGGTTTGTCCAGGAGTTAAAACAAGCTGCTCAAATCCTTTTAACTCTCTAACAGGTCTAATAACACTTGCATAAAGATCTCTTAGGTATAGCTGAACTGTTTCTTTTCCTTCTCTTTTTCCAGTATTTGTTACTTTTACTTTAACGGTAACTTGTTTGTTCTGGTTGTATGTATTTACCACAATTGGTTTTGAATAACTAAATGTGGTATAACTTAAACCAAATCCAAAAGGATATAGAGGTGTGTTTTGCTCATCTGTGTAGTGTGTCCAAAAAACCAAATCATCACCTGGAAGCTTTGGACGTCCTGTGTTTTTATAATTATAGTATATCGGCACTTGCCCTACGCTTCTAGGAAAAGTCATTGGAAGTTTACCACTTGGATTATAATCTCCATATAAAACTTGAGCCAGTGCATTACCACTTTGAGTTCCTAAATGCCATCCTTCCAAAATTGTTGGGATATTTTGGGCAGCCCATGGTATTGTTAAAGGCCTTCCGTTACTTAACACCAACACAATATTATTGTTTACAGCAAATACAGCCTCTAGAAGTTCTTGTTGAACACCCGGAAGGCCTAAATAAGCTCTACTTCTCCCCTCTCCACTATGCAACCCATGTTCACCAAGGGCCATAATAACAACATCAGATTTTTTAGCCAGTGCTATAGCTTCTTTAAAACCAGAAGTATCTGTGGTGTTTATAGTAAGTTCTGAGATAAACACAGTCTTTCCTGTAACAACATCTGCTCCTTTAGCGTAGGTAATAGTATTTCCTTTATATGCATTTAAACCTTCTAATAGAGATACTGCAGAGTTATCATCTGCGGCCAATCTCCAGTTTCCAAGTGGGCTTGTTTTATCTGAGGCAAGTGCCCCTATAACCGCAATGTTTTGTCCTTTTTTGGCCAGTGGTAATACATTGTTTTGATTTTTTAATAAAACAATTGATTTTTTGGCAACATCTAGGACCTTGCTATTATTTTTTTCACTCCCTATAACACTTGCTTCACGAGCTTCATCACAATATTTGTAAGGATTATCAAAAAGACCTAATTCAAATTTAACTTTAAGAATTCTTGAAGCAGCATCATTAATGAGTGCTATATCCACTTTTCCTTCTTTTACAAGACTAGCCAATTCTTTAACATACAGATGAGATTCCATATCCATATCAGAACCAGCATTTACTGAAAGTTCTGCGGCATGATTTCCATCTTTAGCATATCCGTGAGCAATCATTTCTACCATAGAGCCCCAGTCTGAAACAACAAAACCATCAAAATCCCATCTTTCTTTTAAGACCGTACGCTGAAGGTATCTATCTCCCGTTGCAGGTATACCATTGAGGTCATTAAATGAATTCATAAATGTTCTAACACCTGCATCATTTGCCGCTTTAAAGGGAGGTAAAATGATGTTGTGTAAGGTAGAGCTTCCAACATCTGAGGTGTTATAATCTCTTCCTGCTTCAGCAAAACCATAAGCAGCAAAATGCTTTGCACAGGCAACTATAGTTGATATGTCAGACAAATCTGATCCTTGAAAACCAGACACTCTTGCCGTTGCAATTTTACTACCTAAATAAGGATCTTCACCAGCACCCTCCATCACTCTTCCCCATCTAGCATCACGAGAAATGTCTACCATAGGGGCAAATGTCCAGTTAATTCCTGCAGCAGAAGCTTCTAAGGCTGCAATTTCTGCAGAAGACTTAATTGCCTCAAGGTCCCAACTAGCTGCTTCAGCCAGCGGTATAGGGCTTATTGTTTTATATCCATGAATAACATCAAAACCAATTATAAGGGGTATGCCTAGTCTAGATTGTTCAACAGCAATTTTTTGAACTGCTCTTACATCTTTAACTCCTCTTACATTTAGCATAGAGCCTACCCAACCCTTTTTGAGGTTTTCCATTTTCTTGGCGGCTTCCCCTGCTTTAGGAGCTGGACCTGTAAAATCCCAAAAACCATTGTATTGGTTCATCTGACCAATTTTTTCTTCTAAGGTCATTTGATCTAATAGCTTTGCTACCTTTTGATCTATAGAAAGTGTTTCGCTTTGCAAAACATTGGTTTTAAAACTAAGTAAATCTGTTTCTTCTACTTTACAAGAAAATAATTGTAAAATCGCAAAGAAAAATAATATATGTAATGTATATGATTTCATGTTTATTGGTAAACTCGTATATAATCTACTTCCATGGTTGAGGCTACAAAATTTGGATCAACTTCACCTCCAAAGTCACCACCCATAGCAACGTTCATAATAAGGAAGAAAGTCTTTGTTAAAGGGAACAGCAGCGCTGTTTGGGAATACGTAAAATACACGTTACCATTTACAGCAAAGCGAATGTCTGCTTCACTCCAAGTAACTTCATACGTGTTGAAATTATCTGACTACACCTGGTATTATGGTAGAGCTACCAATAGCGTCACCACCAGAGTTTCCTGGGAAATGCAAGGAAGATCTTATAAGATCTTGCTCAATTCCGCGATGTTCCATAATGTCAATCTCACCAGCACCTGGCCAAGGATTGGTTGGCAGATCTGCGCCAAGCATCCAAAGAGCTGGCCATGTACCTTCACCTGTTGGAAGTTTGGCTCTTATTTCAACACGACCGTATTGAAATTCAAAATTATCTTGACTTCTAATACGACCAGAGGTGTACTGAGCGCCAGACAATTGTTCTGCTTTTGCTGTGATTATAAGAGAACCGTTTTCAACCTTAATGTTTTCTGGACGATCTGTATAATACTGTAACTCATTGTTACCCCATCCGCCACCGGAGCCAAGATCAAATTTCCAGTTTCCAGAACATACAGGACCATCTACATCAAACTCGTCTGACCAAACCAGTACATCAAAATTACCAGAACCTGTATCACCAGTAACAGTGGTCTCACAATCGTCGTCACCACCACCTCCAGCACCGCCAGAACCGTCTTGTGGAACAAAAGTATGATACCAAGCTAGTTCATCTCCAGGTGGATCAAAAGGATCTTGGATACCACGAACTATTAACTTATTACTACTTAACTCTAAAATAGTGTAAGACATTGCACCAGACCAGTATGACAACATACTATTGGTTACAACCAATTCTTGAACACCATTAGTATCTATAATAGAAAACGTTGTGCTTGTTTCTATTTGAGTATTAATATCTCTACACTCATCAGCAAACTCACCAGGGGTAGCATCTGGGAAAAATCTTTTCACTTCTGCCCAATTAATAAATGAAGCTTCTGTTGTTTCTAGATTGTAAGTAAGGTCTGTATTGAACGTCAATACATCGTCATACATACAAGGATTTAACTGATTGGGAGCAGCAGAGAAATAATTAGGAAAATCTTCTAATGGATCTCCAACACCAAAATGACCAGCGTTAGATGAATCCCAAACCCAATTTTTAGAACTATCACCAGCAAGCATCTGCAAAATTTCAGGGTCAATAAATACATCAACATCTAAATCTAGAGTTACTACAATACTACTGGAAACACCCGCTCTACCAAATGCAATAACTTGCACCTGTTGTTGGTATTCTCCAGGAGTAGTATACCTGTTTTTTGCTTCAAGGCCATTTCCAACAACAACTGGTTGCGCTCCTTCAGAAAAAACAACATGAAAATTAATAGCATTATCTGCCGTTGGTATTAAAATAACATTACCAGAGTTATCATCAGCAATACTAATGTCAACCTGCAAATTTGTAGGTGTAACAATATCACCAAATTCAAAATCATCTTCTTGGCAACCTAAAACAACTGTTAGTAATAGAATACCTATTATATATATATATTTCATCTTCGCGATTTTTTTTTAATTTATTAACTCAATATCATCAAAATAGTAGGTTGATCCATCTCCTGCAAGATCTACAACAAATTCAAAGAATATTACAATTCTATTATAATCAAAAGCTGGATCAATTAGTGTTTCAAAATCAAACACTAATGTTTCCCAGGTGTTTTCTACTGTTGTGTTTATATCTACAAAGATTTGTCCACCCGTTGTTTGGTTCTCGAGAGCCAAACGAACTGGTATGTTGGCCTTTGGAGACCAAGTTGTAATAGCTATTTTTCCAGTATTAGAAAAATCAACAGCAGTATCAACATCTACAAAAGTACCTGCATAGAAAGACAGAGCCCTCTGTTTTGATAGTTTGCATAACGGTGTTACTTGTGTTTTCACCGCTCATGTCAGGGTTCATCTCAATGGTGGAGTCTGCACCCTCAAACCCAAGAAAGGTGTATGAATCTGCAGGAAGTTCAAAGTCTATAGGTAGTGAAATTCCATCTCCATCATCTATCCCGTCAGACTGCTCTATATCGTCAAAATAGAACGTAGTTCCTGTACCAGGATTCCCAAAATCAAAGAAAATAACAAGTTTTGAATACTCTTGGTCTGTAAATCCTGTAAAATCAAAATTTAACTCCTCCCAAGTGTTTGCACTAGTTGTAGTAGCATCTATCTCTGCAGAGATGTTTGGATCTGTACCATTTTCTAATTTAAGCTTTACGGTAAGCCCCGCTGCAGGTGACCAAGTTTTTATGGTAATACCTTGAAATTCTGTAAAATCTATTGGTGATCCAAGTGCAAGAATACCTCCAGCAAATACCTCTGCTCCTGGCTCTTTAAAAAACTCAGCTACAGTTGCACTAGTGTTAATACCTGATGGATCAGGATTGGATATTAAAGAAGTGATAGCGCCACCAAAACTTGATGAAGCTGAGCCGTAATCAATGGTTTGAGATTCAAAATCAATAGGAAGTGTTATTGGATTTTCAATCACTACATCTGTAGTACTTTCTACAGTTGCACTGCCGCCTGCATAGGCTACAACTTTTACACTAAAAGTTCCTGTACTTGTATAGGTGTAAGGTACAGATTCGCCTTCCATAAACGCAGTAGGCACTTGATCAGGATCTTCACCAAAAGTAACTTCATACCCTGTAGCCAAATCTGCAGTTGCAGAAACTGTAATTGAAAAAGCATCTCCAGAAACAGGTGTTATGGTTACCAATAAATTTTCTGGGGGTAGAAATGAAACAACTACCTCTTGAGTGATAGAAGCAGTTTCACCGCTAAGATTAGTAGCTGTTAGATTTGCTGTATAAACACCTTCTTGGTAAGTGTGAGTGAAAAATTCTCCCGGAGTTATCATAGCTGTCTCACTATTATCACCAAAATCTATGGTATACTGTGCTACACTATCGCCACTTGGAGTAAGGGTCACTAAACCTGTGTTATCTTGTGTTATTTGAACTAACAAAGAAAGATTTGATGGTACTGCAATACCATCTGTAAATGTTGTATCCCTATCCTCCTGTGTGCATGATAGTACAACAATTAAAAACAATGCACTTAGAAGAAAGGGATATATTTTAGATATTTTCATAATTATTTTATTTTTTAGTATCCTGGGTTTTGTAACCATCTGTTTCCTGCCAATTGTATTTCAACTAGAGGAATAGGAAATAATTCATTTTTACCTGCGGTGAAGCCTTCAATTTCTTGAGCAGCTCTACCTGTTCGAACCAAATCAAAGAAGTGGTGACCTTCACCAACTAGCTCTAATCTACGCTCATTATATATTGCTTGAGTTAATGCAGATCCAGATGCGTTTACATCACTCAACGTAGTTCTTTCTCTTACTCTATTAAGGTACTCACGTGCTAAGGCATCATTACCATCACCTTGATTGTGCGCCTCTGCGCCCATTAATAAAACATCTGCAAAACGTATAGCTCTATAATTGCCTGGGTTTGTTAGATTTTGATCACCAATGTTAGTATCTCCTACTCTTGGAATATACTTACGGTTAAAATATCCTGTGTGCTCAAAACCTTCTGTAAAAGTTACGCCTGCTCCGCCGTTGAAATCTGCATTAGCCTGGGCAAATGCAACAATATCTAATATGGCAAATTCTCTACGAGCATCATCTTGGTCAAAAGCATCAAAAACCTCTTGAGTAGGAACATTGAAACTAAATCCAGACTCAAACAAAGGACCATTAAAATTACGAGGACCATTAAAACCAATTGCCACATTACCTTCACTACATTGCAAGCAACCAAAACCAGCACCTTCTAGGTCTGTATATTGTATTTCAAACACAGATTCGATACTATTCTCATTATCATTTTCAAATAATGTACTGTAGTCTGCTACCAAATCATACACTCCACTGCTGATAACATCATCCAAAACTGGAGCTGCTAGCGCAAATTTGTTTTGATATAAATACACTTTACCAAGTAATGCTTGAGCAGCACCTTTAGTAACTCTACCTGTTTGTGTTTGAGTGAGTGGTAAATTATCTGCTGCAAAAATAAGATCTAAGCTCAATTTGAGCATATACCTCTTGGGCTGGTGTTCTATCAACAGTGTTTTGATCACCAAATAAAAGTCTTTGATCAACAGCCAAAGGAACATCTCCAAAGAATTTAACTAACTCAAAATAATAATAGGCTCTTAAAAAAGTAGCTTGACCCAGCACGTTTGGTTTGTTTGGAAAATCAATCTTGTCTTTAAATTCTAAAATGTAATTGGCTCTATTAACACCTGCATACATCCAATTCCAGATATCACGTAATTGATCATTAATAGGAGTATGTATCATGTCATCAATTTCTTGAATTCCTGGCACATCTGTTGCACTCTCTCCACCAGCCAAGGTGTTATCTGAGGCAATTTCTCCAAGCATGACATTAAGATAGCTTGATTGTAACAAATCATAAGCGCCAATCAGGGCGTTTTGATAGTCTTCTTCTGTATTAAAAAAGTTTTCTGAGTTCTCGTCTTCAGAGTTAACGTTAACAAAATCATCGCTACAGGAAAGTAGTAATGTAGATGCTAATCCAAAAAACAATAGTGCTTTATATGTATATCTCATTATATTCATAGCGTTAAAATTTTAGTTGTAAACCAAATAAATATGTTTTAGGCGTTGGGTAAAAACCATAGTCAATACCTCCACCAATAGGCTGTCCAGTTGATCCTGTTGGATCATACCCGGTGTATTTCGTGAGTGTTACTAAGTTACTGGCAGAAACATAGAAACGTAACTCATTAATTTTATAATCTTCCAAGAAAGTGTCTGAAAGGGTGTACCCTACTTGCACGTTTTGAAGACGAACAAATGAACCATCTTCTACAAAAAAGTCAGAAAATTGATTGTTTTGAGTAGCCCCCGTAGTTACTCTAGGCGTATCATTACTTGTACCTGGGCCGGTCCATCTATCTAAGTAAATTGTAGATCTGTTGGTTAAAGGCTGAAAACGCTCGTAATTACGTACAATCTCATTTCCTACAGATGAGAACACATAGGCAAGAAAATCAAAGTTCTTGTAAGTGAATCCAAAGTTTAAACCAAACGTTGCATCTGCAATAGGATCTCCAAGGTATGTTTTATCCTCATTTGTGATAACACCATCCCCGTTTGTATCTTTAAATCGTAAATCTCCAGGTTGCGCATTGCTTTGTAGTGCATGAGCATCTACTTCCGCTTGTGTTTGAAAAACACCATCTGTTTGATACCCTCTAAAGTATCCAATTGGTAAACCGGCTTCCATTCTTGCTGGTGCTTCTTGACCAATACCAAATGAACCTCCTCCTAAGAAACTAGATTCTCCATTTACCTCAAGCACTTCATTTTTTAAGGCAGTAGCGTTAAAACTAAAGTTGTATTTAAAATCTTCTGAGACTGTTTTTCTATAAGAAAGACTTAATTCTAAACCTGTATTCTCAACAGATCCAGCATTTACAGTAGGTGCACCAGAACCTGGCCCACTTCCACCCAAAATACCAGAGGTTTGAGGTGTTATTAATAAGTCTTCTGTACGTCTGTTAAAGTAATCTATAGATACATCAAGTTTGTTGTCAAAAAACTTAGCATCAAGACCTATATCAAAAGTGTATTGCTTTTCCCAACGTATCTCAGGATTTGAAAGCCCTCCAATAGCTGTACCAATAAGTAATTCATCATCAAATACATAAGCACCCTCACCATTTAATAAAGATTCGAAACCGAAGTCTGGAATTCTGTCATTACCTAAAATACCATAAGAAGTTCTAATTTTTAAGAAATCGAATGTATTACTCTCGTTTAAGAAACTTTCTTCAGAAACAATCCACCCTGCCGATGCAGAAGGGAAATAACCAAATTTATTAGAGGGTCCAAATTTTGTAGAACCGTCTCTACGCATAACACCAGAGAATAAATACTTTCCTTTGTAATCATACTGCACACGAGCCAAAATAAGAAAGTAATCTTGCATCAAATGTGTTTCCTCCGTTTTGGAAGTTATCAGTAACTATTTCTGAGTCCTGAATATCTACGTCTATACCAGTGGTTCCAGGAACGTTAATACCTGTAAGGCCAGTAAATCTTCCCGTTGTCTGAAATACAGAAGTACCAAGAGTAACATCTAGTTTGTGAGCTTCATTAAAAGTATTATTATAGTTAGCGAAAGTATCGAAGGTGTAATCTCTAAATATGTTTGCTGACTGAGAAATGATATCTCTATCTGTATCAATATTAAATACTTTACCAGATCCGTAAAAAGCAACTGGAGTATAACTAAATCCAAACACCTCTGCGTAGTTGGCTTGGATTCTAGATTCAATTTTAAAATGTTCTAGAAATTTATAATTAGCACTAAAACTTCCACTAAGTTTTCTAACTCTAGTTTTATTGTTGGTGTTCTCCATTTGGGCTAATGGATTTATTACCTCATTACCCAATCCCTCTGCTAAGGTATATCTACCCGCTTGATCTCTTACTGAAAAAGTTGGCGCATTGTTTAATGCATTATAAAGTACAGAACCTAAAGAGTTTTCTGACAAAGATTTACGCTCTATACCAGAAAAAAGTAAAGAAGAGTTAAACTCAATTTTCTTTAGAATTTTTCTGTCATGGCTTAACCTTGATGTAAAACGATTGAAGTTAGCTTTGCCACCACCAACAATACCATCTTGCGTTAGGTAGGATGCACTAAAAGAGGTACGTCCATTTTCAGTACCACCAGAAACGGTAATATCTGCATTAGATATAGGAGCCGCCTCAAAAACTTCATCTTGCCAATCCGTACCTTGACCTAAAGATCCAACATTATTAAAAAGTGGCGCTTCACCATTATTAATCCTTGCCTCGTTAACAAGACCTGCATATTCTGTAGCGTTTAAAACAGGAATTTTGCGAGTTGTTTCTTGAATACCGTAGTAGGTTTTAAAATCAAATTTGATATCTGAATCATAGCTACCACTTTTTGTTGTTATCAAAATAACTCCATTTGCAGCTCTCACTCCATAAATACCAGCAGTTGCATCTTTCAATACATTAATAGATTCTATATCTGAAGGGTTAACCACACTCAAATCTTCAATTACGTTACCATCTAGGAGTATTAAAGGTCTACTATCACTATTGGTGGCTATACCACGAATTTTAATATCTAGACCACTACCAGGAGCACCAGAGCTTGGGGTAATTTGTACCCCCGCAACTTGACCTTGTAGGGCTTGCTCAATTCTAGTTGGTTTTAAATCCTCAATAGTTTCGCTAGATATTACAGATACAGCACCGGTAATTTCTTTCTTACGTTGTGTACCGTAACCTACAATTAAAACTTCCTCTAAAGAATCTACATCTGGAGTTAACGAAATTGTGACATTACTTTGAGATGTGATGCGCAATTCTGAATTAACAAAACCAACGTAAGACACTACTAGTATGTCATTTATTGATATATCATCAATTTTAAAATTTCCATCAAAATCTGTGGTGACACCATTTTGAGTTCCTTTTACCAAAACTGTGGCACCTAATAAAGGTATGTTTTGGTCTTGTTCTACTACTGTCCCTGACAATGAGAAAGTTTTGGGCACTGGCCACAAAACAAAAACAAAAAACAGCAACAAAAATACTAATGTGTTTCATTCAATATAATTTTGTTACAAGATAGGGATAGAAAACTAACATTTCCTTAATTTCAACCTATACAAAACACATACATCACAAATACACGGGGTATAAATTATCAATATGGCAATAAAAGCCCCGTAAATATATAATCTTTGTATTGTAAAGTGAATAGCAGCAACCACTGTAAATAAGGTCTTTAAAACAAATGTTGTGGTAATGTTGTAAGTTGAAAATAGGATGTTGTATCTATTTTAAATCTATAAAGTAGTTGTTTAGGTTGACTTTATGATCTAGATTAATTTTCTTACGTAATCTGTATCTTTTAATCTCAACACTTCTGTGAGAAATGTTAAGCAAGGGAGCAATCTCTTTTGATGATAGATTCAATCTTAAATAAACACAAAAACGCAAATCATTTGCCGTTAGATTTGGGTGTATGTCTTTAACTTTCTTAAAGAAATCCTTATCTGCGTGATTAAATGCCTCCTCAAAGAACTCCCAGTCATCTTTATCATTTAAAGATTTATTTATCTTCTTTACTAATGGGGCAACCGTTTCTATTTCAGAAAACTTTAAAAGCTCTTCTTTAAAATCATTTAACACATTGTTCTTTTTAATCATACTCATAGTAGATACCGCTAGCTCTCTATTTCTAGCCTCAATGTCTTGTTGTAGTTTTTCGTTCTTTAATTGAATGATTTGTTTTTGGGCCTCAAGCTCCTTTAAAGCAATGTCCCTACTACTTTTTTCTAGAATTCTATCTTTTTCTAATCTATACCCTCTTTTGTACCATGCGTTTACAAGTATGAAAAAGAAAATAAATGCCACTACATACAAAATAATTAAAGGTAAAGAAAGGTACCAGGGTCTTTCTATAGTAAATGAGTACTGAGCCTCACTCTCTTGCAAAGTATTATTTACACGTGCCTTTAAACGAAAGGTATAATCACCATAACTTAAATTATCAAAAGAAACACTAGCGTTTGTACTCCAATCACTCCAAGAGGTATTTGAATCACTTTCTAGAAGGTATTGAAACTCTGAAATTTTATAGGTATCATACTCAGGGACAGAATATTTAAACACAATGCAATTATCACTAGCTTTAAACAAGTCCTGATTTTTATTAATTAGAGCAGCCTCTTGTTTACTCTGGCCAACATACACAGCGTTTAAATAAACATCGTAGCGCTTCTGAGGGGTATCTTTAGTGTTTATTAAAAAATAGCCATTTGAAGTCCCAGAGAGGAATTGTTGTGAATTTATTCTTGAAATATTCTCAAAACCCTTCTTCTGTTTGCGAAGTAAGATTGGAATCTGCATTGTTTTAATGATATAAGAATCTGTAAAGGGCTCTTTGGTTACATAAGTTATACCGTCTTTGGTGAAAAACCATAACATTTCTGAGACATTGGTCTCTAGTTTGCCAGACACGTATGATTCTTTAGAAAAAATAGTGCTCAAAGTCTCTTCCTTTAAAAATTCATCAGTTTTGGTGTCTAAGAAAAAAATACCCTCTTCGTTTGCATATAAAAGGCGGTCGTAAAATTTTGCTATACTAGAGTTTGAGCCTTTAGAAACAGAGGTGTGTTTTTTAACATTACCAACGTTGGTATACGCTAAATCAACGGCTAATGTATAGACTCCTTTATACTCATGACTTACCAAAATAGTAGTATCTGAGGAAAACTCAAAATATCTTGAAGAAATATCAAAGCCTTCAATTTTATTTTTAAAACTCCAAACACCATTTTTCTTTTCAAGTATATTTAAACCATTGTAATTTCCTTGAATTAAGAGGTTTTTATTTTCACCAGGTATTGGTTTAATAGACCAAGTTCCCATCTCATTGGCTATAAAATAAGCGGTGGAGCCCTCTATTTGAAATGTACCTTTGTTATGACCACAAAATAAAGTGTTATTAATCTGCTCAAGACACCAAACCTGGCCCTCTGTTCCACGTATTAACTTTAAAGGCAGCATCTATACCCAAGGGCTTATAGAACAGCCCTTGATTTGTTCCTAAATACAGATTGTTTTCAAAAATTATAGAAGCATAGGTGCTGCCAAGGGTTCCTCTTCTATCAGTATAAGTTAAATACGGAGAATTAATGTTTACACAATCTAGACCATTATCTAGACCAACCCAAAGATTGTTACTATGATCTTCATAGAGAGATAAGGCGGTATTATCTCCAAGACCATTAAATCTGTTAATATTAAAAAGCTGTTCTCCGGTGGCTGATAGATGAATAATACCACTACCAATAGTACCTAGTAATATGGTTCCATCTTTAAGGGCAAGTGCTGTATATATACTAGCCCGCTTAATATCCGTAGTAACAGAAATTGGCCAAGGCTTAACACTTGTGTTGTCCAAATGAAAGACACCATTATTTTGAGTAACAGCAAGTGTTTTGTTGTTTACAGACAAGATTTGTACAACAATATCATTATTGAATTCTTTTGCGTCAAATAATTTCTTTTTAATTCCATTTTCAATAGTAAACAAGCCTCTATTTATAACAAAAAAATAAATTTCTTGACCCACCTTAAATAGCTTTTGTATCGTATTGTCTGAATCAATGACTTTAACGGTGCTATCTTCTGTGTTGTATATATATATTCTGCTCAAAGACTGGAACAAGATCCATTTGTTATAAGGAGTGATACTCCAAAACTGTTCATCTTCGATAAGATTAATATTTAATGTTGTAGTAAGCGAGTTGTACTTTTGTATACCATCTAAACCTGGCTGCCAATAACCAAATTCCATATAACTACCGCTATAAATTTTATTTCCCACAGCACAAACAGAACGTACAATTGTATTATTAGGAGAGGGATGCAACAACCAATAAGACCCATTATACTCTAGAAGTCCTTCATTATTAGCAACATATATAAAGTTGTCAGAAGATTCTGTGATAGACCAGTTCTGTGTTCCTGCCTTGTAAAGCTCCGTAGAATAATTTGTTATAGGAGGAAGCTCTTGTGAAAGAGTTGTTGTAGTGCAAAAACAAAAAAGAAAAAAAACAATGTTATGTATACGCATAATGTTGTACTAATTATTTGATAAAAATACCAAAATATATAGTACAACTAATACATTAAACTAAATAGATTATTAAAAAAGCGCCTATTTAATTTTTATTGTTCTCAGAGAAGGTGTTAAGACCTTGTTGTAGCCACTCTAAATATGCATCTGCATCTGGAGTGTATCCTAAAGGGCTATTTAATAGATTGAAGTCTGTATCTATTAAAATATAATAGGGTTGAGAATTGTTTTTAAAATTAACGGTTTGGAAGGTAGCCCATTTATCACCTATTGTTTTTATAGCCTTAGTGCCTCCCGTTGGCTTTAAAAAATTAAATGTGTTGTCACTGTCTAGTTTTTTCCTGTCATCAACATACAGGGATACCAGTATGTAATCATCAGTAATAACAGAATAAATATCATCACGAGTCCAAACCTGCTCTTCCATTTTACGGCAATTAACGCAGGCCCATCCCGTAAAGTCTATCATGATAGGTTTACCAGCTTTTTTAGCCTCTGCTAGGCCATCATAAAAGTCTTTAAATCCTGTAATTCCTAGATCTCTCTCGTAAAGACTATAAAACATAGGTGGAGGAAAACCACTCAATAACTTTAGGTTTGAATACTTTAGTATTTGTAAGCCCTGGTAGTAAATATAAAAAGAAAGAAATACTAGCAACACCTACAATGATATTACCCAAAGGAAGTTTCTTCTTTTTTGGGCCATCATGTGGAAACCTAATAAATCCAAACAAATAGAGTGCAAGACCAAGGGCACAAATTACCCAAATGGCAATAAAAATTTCTCTTTTAAGTAATCCCCAGTGTTCAACAAGATCTGCGTTTGATAAGAAACTTAAAGGCTAGAGCCAATTCAACAAAACCAAGAACAACCTTTACCGTGTTTAACCAACCACCACTCTTTGGTAGTGTGTTTAACCAATTTGGAAACAGTGCAAATAATGCAAAGGGTAGCGCTAAGGCCAAACCAAAACCTCCCATACCCATAGATAGTTGCATGGCGCCTCCATCACTGGATAAAGAGCCTCCCAATAAAGAGCCTAAAATAGGCCCTGTACATGAAAAAGAAACAATGGCAAGTGTTAGTGCCATAAAGAAAATACCGATGAATCCCTCCTATGCTGTTGGCTTTATCATCCATTTTATTACTCCAAGACTGTGGCAATGTAATTTCATAGTATCCAAAAAACGAAAAAGCAAAGGCAATGAAAATGATAAAAAAGATCACATTAAGCGCAACGTTTGTTGAAATGTTATTTAATATCTCTGGGTCTAAAGAGTCTAAAAGATGGAATGGTAAACTAAGTAACACATAAATTCCAAATATGAAAAAACCATATAAAATGGCGTTACGCATCCCTATTTTTTTGTTTTTGGCACTCTTTGTAAAAAATGAAACGGTTAAAGGTATCATAGGGAACACACAAGGTGTTAACAGAGCTATAAGCCCACCTATAAAACCTAAAAAGAAGATGGTCAAAAAAGTTTTACCTTCTTGATCTTGTGTTTCGTACTTTTCCATTCCTTTTAAAGGAATCGACAACTTTGCTGATTTATCAAGATCTTCTTGAGTGATATTTGCTACCTGGGCAGCAGCTTTCTTATCATTTAAACCAATTTTAAAAATCTTACTCTCTGGAGGCAAACACTGTTTATCATCACACACAGAATAGTAAATATCTACTTCAATTTCTAACTTATCTGGGTTTATAACTCTGATTTGCTGAGTGAACACAGCATAATTATCAAAGAAAATAATATCCATCTCAAATATAGGGTCATAAATGGGAGCCACCTCAGGTTCTATGGTCTCACCCACTAAAACAAAACTAGTATCACTAGTGTTGTAACTAAATTCTGTAGCGATTGGGCCAATTTCATCCGCTCCCATTTCTGGCTCCACTTGGCTGTATAAATGCCATTTTTCCTCCAAAACAGCCTCCATAGTAATGGTGTATAAATCACCACTGTTTTTTTCTAAACTCACATCCCAGGTAACAGGATCTAAAAAACCTTGCGCATTGGTTTGACTAATAAATGAAGTAAGTACTAAAACAAAAAATATTATTTTTCTCATAATTATGTATTCCATTGTATTTTTAACACCTCTTTGGTGGCACTTGTTACTTTATATCTGTCATCAGGTCTTAAGCCAATAACCCAAATAATCTCATCTCCACTTTCCAATACCCAAACGCTGTTTTTGGATATCAAAGATAGCTTTTCATCTTTAAAAAACTTAGTGAGTTTCTTTTTTCCTTTCATGCCAAAGGGATGAAAAACATCATCCAAACGCCATGCTCTAACCTTTAAAGGATATGTAAGTTTTGCAGCATCTACATAAAGGCTATGTGGCTCATGTTCTCCTACCTGGTCTACCTTTGTAAAGCTTAACTTTATAGGAGTCGTACAACTTTGTTGTTTGGCATCAATACAATAAACGCGAGAGTCTACTTCCTGCTCTTTTGTAGTTAAAACAAGATGGTTTCTATCTTTATGGAGCACATACTGCTTTGAAAGCACCTTCTTGCCTACTTCACTTTCTAGAATACTAGCGATTGCCTTAAAATCTGTAAACCCATATGGATATAACAACTCAAACAATAGAGAATTAGTATTTGGCAAGGAGTGTAATTGTTTAATATCAATTTCAAAGCCAGCATCTGTGTGAGAGACCACCAATTTTGTCACCAAAGTAATATAATCTTCTAGTAATGCTTGACTTTCTTTAAGATGCTGTTGGGTTTGTTTGAAATTTTGCAAAACATTTTTGTTCACACCTTTAAAGGCTGGAATTACATCAAGACGAAGTTTATTTCTTAAATAATCACGAGTACTATTACTAGAATCCTCTCTCCAAAACAACCCTTCTTTTTTAGCAAATTGCATTATTTGTGCTCTAGAAAAAGGCAATAAAGGCCTAATTAACTGCTCGGTATTGGAAGCAATACCGGTTAACCCCCTTAAACCTGTAACTCGAGAAAGATTTATAAAAAAAGTTTCAAGGTCATCATCTGCATGATGTCCTGTAGCAATTCTATCATAGCCATTTGCGGTTGCCGTACTATAAAACCAATCATACCTTAATTCACGGGCAGCAACTTGTGTTGAGACTCCTTGGGTTTTAGCATACGTTTTAGTGTCAAAAACAGTTGTAAATACTGGAACTCCCAGATTGCCTGCTATGGTTTCAACAAAGCTAAGATCGGCATCACTATGGATACCTCTTAGTTTAAAATTACAATGAGCAACCCCTAGAGTAAGACCAATTTTTTGAAGCAAGTGCAACAATACAATACTGTCTAGACCACCACTGCAAGCAACCAAAATTTTTTGATCTGCCAGTGCTGGAAAATGAGCTGCAATATGCTTTTTAAATGCTGTAACCACGTCTTAAATTATAGTAATAATGTATGCATAAATAATGATAAAATACCGGCAACACAATTTTATTGCGCTAATACCTGCCGCATTGCTTTTGCTTTTAGTAAACACTCCTGGTATTCTGCCTCAGGAATTGATTTTGCAGTAATTGCCCCACCCACAGAAAAACTTACATATTGTGTAGCAGCATTATATAAAATGCTACGAATTACAACATTAAAGTCAAAATCACCACTTGGAGTAAAATACCCTACAGCACCGCTGTAGGCTCCTCGCCTTGCGTCTTCTAGTTTTTCAATAATTTTCATTGCACTTACCTTGGGAGCCCCTGTCATACTTCCCATAGGGTAGGTTTTTTTTATAATTTCAACTGGATGCATAGACTCAGGCACTTCACACACAATGGTAGAAATCATTTGGTGCACCTGCTCAAAGGTGTAAATTTTACAGAGCTCCTGGACTGCCACGGTTCCTTTTTTTGCGACGCGAGATAAATCATTACGCACCAAATCTGTAATCATAATGTTTTCACTGCGCTCTTTTGGATCTTGCTGTAATTGTAACATGAGCGCTGCGTCCTCCATGGGTGAAACCGCCCGCTTGGCAGTTCCTTTAATAGGCTGAGAAACAATGTGTGTACCCTCTTTTTTAAGGTAACGCTCTGGAGAGGCAGATAATACATATTGCTGCTCTAATTTTAAAAACGTAGCAAAAGGCGGGGTAGACAGCTCATTTAATTTCCAAAAAGCAGCCGTGGGATCTAGTGTAACCCCTTCACTAAAAAATTCTTGACAAAAATTTGCTTCATAGATATCGCCCCTTTTAATGTGCTGTAGCATTGCAGCTACCTTTTTGAGATAGCTGTCTTTTGATGTTCTTGCAAGCACCTGTATGGGTTGTTTTGAAATCGTTTTTTGAGTTACGTGGGTAGCCAAAATAGCATCCCAATCATTCTGCAGCTCATCATCAACCATGTTAAGGTAGGATAAGGTTACTACTGTTTGAGAAAAAAGAAATACTTTCTTGGGTTGAAAAAAATACAACTGCGGAAACTCTAGACCATCTGTATTTTTTGAGGTTAACGCTTCTACATCGTTTTTAAGATCGTAGCTCAAAGAGCCAAACAACCAGTCTTTTGTTATTGTTTGATACTCATCAAGTTTTTCAAAGGCTTTATCTGCATCTGTTTTAAGTGCTGTAAAAGCATCAACAGCCAATATAGCACTGTAAGTGCCATGTGTCTGGGCATGCTCATTAGAGTCTAGCCAGGCAACCTCATCATACTGCTGCGCCCATTGCAACAATTGTTGCCTCAGGGTGTCTGTAAGGGTGGCAGTAAAAGTTTTTGAATATCGTTTCACTATAAAGAAGCTATCAATAAGGCAACTGCCTCTTGCATAATTTTTGCTTGTTGTTGATTTACAATTTTCCCGTCTTTTAGATCAAAATTCTCACTAAAAGAAGGAAATGGAATACTGGCAACAATGTCTACCTTTTTTCTGGTATAAAAATCTGTAAGATATGCAAGTGCTGTTTGGCCTCCTCGAGCTCCATCAGAGGTGCTTAATAGTATCACTTTTGCTCCACTTAAATAACTACCATCTATTCTAGACAACCAATCAATTACATTTTTAAAAAAAGCAGAAATAGTACCATTATGCTCATTTACAGAAATCAATACACCATCTGCTTGTTTTATTATATTTAATAAGCTAACTAAGGTATCTGGAAAACCCTCCTTAGCTTCAATTTCTTGGCCATACATGGGCAAAGGGTAGTCTGTAAGTTCAAGCACGGTGACATCACAATTCTCTATGGTGGAAGCCAGATGGCTTACAAGAGCATGATTTATAGATGTACTACTGTTACTTCCAGCAAAGGCTATGATTTTTTTCATTTTTTAAAGATATTGAAAAGTAGTACCATTTCAAATAAAAAAGAATTCTAGAAACAAACATGATTTTAGTAAACTATCATGGCATGCCCTAGAATTCTTTTATAGGATACTAGTTATGTATTTAAATATGTAAAGCTCTGTTTGCAGTTGCGGCTAAAGCTGCTTCTTTGATAGCTTCTGCGTAGGTTGGATGGGCATGACTCATACGCGCTATATCTTCTGCGCTGGCACGAAACTCCATAGCTACTACCATTTCGGCAATAAGGTCTGCACAACGAGCCCCTACCATATGAGCTCCTAATATCTCATCGGTAGTTGCATCACTTAGTATTTTCACAAAACCATCGGTATCTCCGCTGGCTCTTGATCTTCCTAGAGCGCGCATAGGAAACTGTCCTGCTTTGTAGGGCGTTCCAGATTCTTTTAATTGCTCCTCTGTTTTACCAACACTGGCCACTTCTGGCCAAGTATATACAACACCTGGAATTAAGTTATAATCTATGTGAGGTTTTTGACCCGCTAATATTTCGGCAACCATAACACCTTCTTCTTCTGCCTTGTGTGCGAGCATGGCGCCACGCACCACATCTCCAATAGCGTATATGTTTGAAATGTTTGTTTGTAAATGATCATTTACATCTACTTGACCACGCTCATTGGCTTTAACACCTGCGTTTTGCAGTGCAAGCCCGTCTGTGTAGGCGCGGCGCCCAACAGATACTAAACAATAATCACCCGTAAAGGTTACTTCTTTATCTTTTTTATCTGTAGCGGTAACACGTACCTTATCTGCTTCTCTTGAAACATTAGACACCTTATGAGACAAGAAAAACTTAACACCTTGTTTTTTCATAGCCTTCATTAGCTCCTTGCTTTGGGCAGCATCCATGGTAGGAATAATTCTATCCATGTATTCTATTACAGATACTTCTGCTCCTAGCCTTTTGTATACTTGACCAAGCTCTAGGCCTATTACACCTCCACCTATAACAACCATGTGTTTAGGGATTTCTTTAAGACTCAAAGCCTCTGTAGAGGTAATAACACGCTCTTTATCTAGTGTAATAAACGGCAGGGTAGCTGGTTTACTACCTGTTGCTATAATTGTATTGGCAGCTTCTATTGTTTGGGTGCTCTCACCTGTTATTTCAATATGTGTCGCGTCTTTGAAAGAACCCACTCCTGTAAAAACATCAATTTTATTTTTGTTCATCAGAAAATCAATCCCTTTGGTAGTTTGCTCTACCACAGATGCTTTTCTTTCAATCATCTTTTTGAAATTAATTTTAACTTCTCCAGGAATATCAATACCATGGTCTTCAAAATGCTTCATAGCATCTTCATAGTGGTGTGATGAATCTAGAAGTGCTTTACTTGGTATACAACCCACATTTAAACAGGTACCTCCAAGGGTGTTATATTTTTCGATAATTGCGGTTTTCATCCCTAATTGTGCGCAACGAATTGCCGCTACATATCCACCAGGACCAGAACCTATTACTGCAACATCATACTTTGACATACTATCTTTTTTTAATTAACATTTTACAACGGTTTTAAAATTTCCGAAGCTAGACTACAAAGGTACAATTCTGTAAAGAAGTTTAAAAGTTTATAGGCCTTGAAGTTGATAGCTTGCTTGAAATTAAAAATACCATAGTTATGTAAGGGTTGTATTTACTTGACAGGCAAAACTGTTGTGTTTTTCACTTCGTTTATAGTAAAGGAACTTTGGGTGCTTCCTATATTTTTTAAAGAGGTTAATTTATTAATCATAAAGTACCTAAAGGCATCCATATCCTTAACCATAACTTTTAGAAGGTAATCAAATTCTCCACTTACGTGGTAACACTCCAAAACCTCATCAATTAAAGAAATCTTAGCCTCAAAGTTTGAAATACTAGACTCTGTATGTTCAGAGAGTTTTACATGGCAAAACACCATAAAACCAAAATTAAGATGTTTTTTTTCTAAAAGAGCTACATATTTTTTTATCACTCCATTTCGCTCCAATTTCTTTATTCTTTCATACACTGCAGTTACAGACAAGTTCAATCTTGATGATAACTCTTTATTGGTCTGTTTACTATCCTGTTGTAGATAATTTAGTAGCGAAAAATCTATAAAGTCTAATTTCATGGATAAAAATTTTTCTAAATATACGTAACAAAACAGATATAATTAGATTAAAAAACACATTATTTATAATAATACAGTATAAATTACTTTATTTAATACTTAATTTCAATAATTATTCTATATAATGGTATATTTGATGTATAATTTATTTTATATCATACTGAATCAAATAATATCCTCTTATTATGGCAAAAAAAGAATTTAATCCTGCAAACAACATTCAAGATATTCAGTTTTTTGGAGAATCTGGAGGTGTAAATCCATCTATCTCAGACTCCTCAACCTATACCTTTCTATCTGCACAGACCATGCTTGATACTTTTGAAGGAAATACAGAGGGATGTTACCTATACTCTAGACACACCACCCCTTCTAATATGTATTTAGGAGAGGCTCTTGCTGCAATGGAAGGAACACAAACAGCTAATGTAGCCGCCAGCGGCATGGGAGCCATTACCCCTACTATCTTGCAATTTTGTAAAGCCGGAGACCATATAGTATCATCAAGAACTATTTATGGTGGTACGTACGCATTCTTAAAAAACTTTACGCCAAAACTAAACATTGACACTACTTTTGTAGATATTACAAATCTAGAAGCCGTTGAGGCAGCCATTACTCCTGAAACCAAAATTATTTTCTGTGAGTGTGTTAGTAACCCACTATTAGAAATAGCAGATATTAAAGGTCTTGCTGCCATTGCAAAAAAGCACAACCTGGAGCTACTTGTAGATAACACCTTCTCACCACTGAGTATCTCGCCAATTAAATTGGGAGCAGATGTTGTTATGCATAGTTTAACAAAATTTATAAACGGTAGTAGTGATACTATGGGCGGTGTTGTATGTGGTTCTCAAGAACTAATAGATTCTTTGCGTGATGTAAATGACGGCGCCTGTATGCTTTTGGGAGCATCTATGGATAGTCTTCGTGCAGCCTCAATATTAAAAAATCTTAGAACCCTGCACATACGTATGCAGCAGCACAGTAAAAACGCGCTGTATCTTGCACAAAAATTTGAAGCAGATGGCCTACGCGCTGTCTATCCAGGATTACCTTCTCACCCAGGGCATACCCTTTACAACAGTATGATGAATCCAAAATACGGGTACGGAGGCATGTTAACCATTGATGCAGGAGGACTAGAAAAAGCAAATAAACTAATGGAGCTAATGCAGGAGAGAAATGTAGGATATCTTGCAGTAAGTTTAGGATTTTACAAAACATTATTTAGCGCACCAGGAACGTCAACATCTTCTGAAATACCAGAAGATGAACAAGCACAGATGGGACTCACAGATGGTCTTATACGTTTCTCTATTGGTCTTGATGATGACATAGAACGCACCTACCAAATTATGCGTCAGTGCATGAAAGACGTAGGAGTCTTGTAAAATTACCTTTAGACTAAAAATACAAAGAGAGCTGTAAAATTTTTTACAGCTCTCTTTTTGATTTGCATACATCTTTACAAAATCGTAACATTACAAAACAAATTAAAATTTTTACTATGCCACAAGAGAATCTCTCAGATATTAAATTTCAGGAGCAAAAAATTAAAGACAACACACAATTAAATATCTGGGAGGCACTTATTCCAGTTGTTATTTTAATGTCTTTGCTTGCTTATAATATATTTTTAAAAGATGGGGCTTGGCTTGGAGATTACTCAAACCAATATATCCTGTTAATAGGTGGAGGTGTTGCAATGGTAGTTGGGCTGTTTAACAAAGTATCTATTGGAGTAATGATCAAGGAGGTTATAGAAAACCTTAAAAGTGTATACAAACCCATTATCATACTAATGCTCGTTGGCGCTTTGGCAGGAACTTGGCTTGTTAGCGGTATTATTCCAGCCATGGTTTATTATGGCTTGCAGGTATTAAGCCCAGAAATATTTTTACCGGCATCTGTAATAATCGCAGCTATTATATCCATAGCAACAGGAAGCTCCTGGACTACCTCAGCAACAGTAGGTATTGCCCTAGTTGGCATAGGAACAGCCCTTGGCATTAACCCAGGAATGATTGCAGGAGCTGTTATCTCTGGAGCCTATTTTGGAGATAAAATGTCTCCCCTTAGTGATACAACAAACCTTGCCCCCGCTATGGCAGGTACAGATTTGTTTACCCATATAAAGTATATGGCCTACACAACGGTACCAACTATAATTATTACCTTAATTGTATTTTCTATTTTAAGCATGACTATTGAAACCTCTGGAGAGGCAGATATAAGCAACCTTTTGCAAACCATAAATGCAACTTTTAATACAACAGGGTGGCTATTTTTAGTGCCTCTTATAGTAATTGGGCTTATTGTACTTAAAATAAACCCCTTAATATCTCTGGCAACAGGAGTTGTCTCGGCAGCTATTTTTGCTGTAATTTTTCAACCCGAAATTTTAGCTACCGTTTCTGACTCTACAATGGGCGCACTTTCTCAAGCTATCTTTAGTGACACTGCTATAGAAACACCCGATAAAACTTTAAATGAATTATTCAGTTCTGGAGGTCTTATTGGCATGTTGTGGACCATATTACTTATTGCCTCTGCCATGGTTTTTGGAGGTGTCATGGACGGCATTGGCGCATTGGCAAGAATCACAAAAGCATTACTAAAAATGGCCTCAAGTGTTTTTGGTTTGTTTGCAACCACTGTTGTGAGTTGTTTTGGATTAAATGTAATTGCAAGTGATCAATACCTTGCACTTGTTATTCCTGGAAAAATGTTCAAAAAAGCATATCAAGACAAAGACCTTGCTCCAGAAAACCTCTCTAGAACCCTAGAAGATTCTGGAACGGTTACCTCTGTTTTAATACCATGGAATACCTGTGGAGCCTACCAAAGTGATGTGCTGGGGGTTGGAGTTGGAGAATATTTTATGTTTGCCATCTTTAACTGGCTTAGTCCGTTTATGACCCTAATCTTTGCAGCATTTAAAATAAAAATCAGAATGTTAGGACAAGCAAAACAAGCCTAATTGAAGTAATTAATAAAAACAAAATGGTTTTAGAAATATAGTGTTTCTAAAACCATTTTATTTATGAACAACCTGCCAAAACATTGTGAAGTGTTTTGTACTTTTAAATTCTAAAATAAAAACAAAAACTATGGCTCAAATAACTCTTGGTGGAAACCCAGCTACTACGGTAGGAACACTTCCAGAAAATGGAACAAAAGCTCCAAATTTTAACCTTACAGCAGCAGATTTATCATCAAAAAAAATGTCAGACTATACTGGTAAAAGAAAAATACTAAACATTTTCCCTAGTGTAGACACAGGTGTGTGCGCAAGCGCAGTAAAAACCTTTAACACTCATGGAGCATCTCTTGAAGCAACACACAGGTACTTTGCATCTCGAGAGACCTACCATTTGCACAAGCGCGATTTTGTGCTGCAGAAGGGCTTAACAATGTTGAAATGCTAAGTGATTTTAAAGACGGAAGTTTTGGAGACGCCTACGGGCTTACCATTACAGATGGTCCTTTTGCCAATTTGCACGCAAGGGCTGTTATTGTTTTGGACGAGCAAAATACCGTTTTATACTCAGAACAAGTTCCAGAGATTGGACAAGAGCCTAATTATCAGGCTGCTTTAAATGCCTTGGTTTAAAATGCTTATTGCTTTTTTAAAAAATCGTGTGTTGGCATGTAAATATGCTATAGTGGGCGCCATTGAGCTGATTAAAAACGAACCTAGCATACAACTGCAAACCTTTATTAGTATTGGGGTTACTGTAGCTGGATTTGTTTTTGATATTTCTGCAACCCAGTGGATGCTTCAGTGCTTTGCTATTGGCCTTGTAATTACTGCAGAAGGGTTAAATACCGCCATAGAAGAAATGGCAAATTTTATCCACCCAGCAAAAGACCCAAAAATTGGACATATAAAAGACATTGCGGCAGGAGCTGTTTTTTTTGCAGCAATAACAGCAATAGTAATAGGGTGCTTAATATATATCCCAAAATTCTAAAACAGACTCAAAGTCCAAAAAAAACCATAGTGTTTCAACTTTTAAAAACAAGTATTTTAGCTTATATTTAGTTCTTAAATTTTGATGATTATTATTTAAAAATAAAAACGCAACATAACTCATAACAATTTGTATTTTTGTTTGAGACACCTCACACCACATGGCTATAAAGAAAACAACAACACCAAAAAAAACAAAACAGCCAAGAAAACCCATCTCGTTTTCACTCTCTAAGCAGCAAAAAATATTGCTAGGAAGCTTCTTAGCCCTTCTTGGTATTGCATTATTAATTTCTTTTACATCTTTTCTTTTTACTTGGCAGGCAGATCAAAGCATTGTTGGTATAGCAAATAGAAATCTAGAAACAGAAAACTGGCTCAGCACTTTTGGAAGTAATATAGCGTATGTATGCATGTATCAAGGATTTGGAATTGCAGGGTTTATTTTCGCAAGCCTAGTAACCCTTACAGGTGTTTATTTCTTTTTTGATTACACAAAAAAACGACTACTAAAGTTTTGGTTTTGGGGCATGCTAGTGATGATATGGTTTTCGGTGTTTTTTGCTTTTTTTAGCGGAAACAGCTCTATTTTAAGTGGTGTTATTGGATTTGAACTTAATGATTTCATGCAAGACTACATGGGTCTTATTGGAACGGCACTATCCATGACATTCTTTGCTATTGTTTATTTAGTTTTACGATTAAACATAACTCCAGAAAAGATTCAAAATGCTTTAAGGAAAACAAAAAAAGACATTGCCACAGATTTCAATCAAGCACCAAGCACTCCAAGTGTTAATCAATCAAGTAACACTCCTGTTGTAGAAACAAATAGCAATCTTACTACCCACACAGAGATCCCTCTTGACACAACACCTACAAGCAGTAATAATAGTTCATTGGACAGCTCTCAAAACACCAATGAAACCTCAACAAAAACTACCCAAGAAACACCAACGGTAGAGACTCCAGACCAAGGGCTTTCTATGGAAATTGAACAAACCAAAGAAGAAGCAGTTGTTGTAGAAAACTTAAGCGATAGACTTGTAAAAGATTTTGGAGAGTTTGACCCTACTCTAGAGCTTAGTAATTACAAATTTCCGACCATAGAATTACTAAAAGACTACACTGCAGGCCAAGGCATTACTATAAATCAAGAAGAGCTTGAAGAAAACAAAAACCGCATTGTTGAAACACTCAATAATTATAAAATTGGTATTGCTAGTATTAAAGCTACGGTAGGTCCAACCGTAACATTATATGAAATTGTTCCAGATGCTGGAATACGTATATCAAAAATTAAAAACCTAGAAGACGATATCGCGCTTTCACTTTCTGCACTCGGGATACGAATCATAGCTCCAATCCCTGGACGCGGAACTATAGGTATAGAGGTGCCAAACAAAGATCCAAAAACAGTTTCAATGCGATCTACCATTGCTTCTCCAAAATTCCAAAACGCAGAGATGGAATTGCCTCTTGCCCTTGGTAAAACAATTAGCAACGAGACCTTTGTGGTAGATTTAGCAAAAATGCCTCACTTACTAATGGCAGGTGCCACAGGGCAAGGTAAATCTGTAGGACTCAATGCAATACTCACCTCGCTTTTGTACAAAAAACATCCAGCCGAAGTAAAATTTGTACTGGTAGATCCCAAAAAAGTAGAGCTTACTTTATTTAACAAAATTGAGCGTCATTACCTGGCTAAATTACCCGGAGATGAAGATGCTATTATCACAGACACCAATAAGGTTATTACCACCTTAAACTCTTTGTGTGTAGAGATGGACAACCGCTATGATTTATTAAAAAACGCCTATGTACGTAACATCAAAGAGTACAACACTAAGTTTAAAGAACGAAAGTTAAATCCAGAAGAAGACCATAGATTCTTACCATACATAGTTCTTGTTATTGATGAATTTGCAGATTTAATAATGACGGCTGGAAAAGAAGTGGAAACTCCCATAGCTAGACTAGCTCAATTGGCTCGTGCTATTGGTATTCACCTTATTGTAGCAACCCAACGTCCTTCTGTAAATGTAATTACAGGTATCATAAAAGCGAACTTCCCGGCACGTATTGCCTTTAGAGTAACAAGCAAAATTGATTCTCGCACAATTCTAGACAGTGGTGGTGCAGATCAATTAATTGGCCGTGGAGATATGCTTTACACCCAAGGAAACGATTTGGTAAGAATACAATGTGCTTTTGTTGACACTCCAGAAATAGCAGATATAACAGATTATATTGGAAATCAAAAAGCATACCCAGAAGCCTATATTTTACCAGAATATGTAGGTGAGGAAGGTGGCACAAATCTTGATAATAATATAAATGAACGAGATGTAATGTTTAGAGAAGCTGCAGAGGTGCTTGTAATTGCACAACAAGGATCAGCCTCTTTGCTGCAACGTAAGTTAAAATTAGGGTATAACAGGGCAGGTAGAATTATTGACCAATTAGAGGCTGCTGGTATTGTTGGCCCTTTTGAAGGTAGCAAGGCTAGAAGTGTATCTGTTCCTACCCTTGAGGCGCTGAACCAATTATTGGAAAACGAATAAAAATCATGAAAACAGTTATAAGCATTCTTATTATTTTAGCAACTAGCACTAGCTATGGCCAACAAGCAACTACTCTACTTAGTGAGGTTTCAGCAAAAGTTAGAAGCTATGACAATATCCAGATTAAATTTAAATACACTCTCACCAACCAAAAGGAAGGTGTCAATCAACAAACCTTTGGAGATCTTACCCTTTTGGATGACAATTATGTACTAAACATGCTTGATATTACCCGTATGTTTGATGGTACATCTATTTATACCATTGTCCCAGAAGACCAGGAGGTAACCATATCCTTATACAACCCTGAAGATGAAAAAGACATAACACCCTCTCAAATGTTAACTTTCTATGAAAAAGGCTATGATTCTAAAATGGGAATTGTTGAAAACATAAAAGGAAGAAAAATTCAGTTTGTAAAATTAACCCCTATAGACAGTAATGCTGAAATTAAAAAAATTCATCTTGGTATAGACAAACAAACAAAGCACATCTATAAGTTAATACAGATAGATAGCAAGGGAACAAAATACACCTTAACGGTACAGTCTTTTAAAACCAATCTACCTCTTTCAAAAAGCTTGTTTACTTTTGATAAGCAAAAGTACACTACCGATGGGTACTATATTAACCAGCTAGATTAACTCATTGGCGTGAAAATACTAGACAAATACATATTGATTTCTTACCTCAAGACGTTTTTTAGCGTCTTTGTTATTTTGATGTTTATTTTTGTGTTGCAAACCATTTGGTTGTACATCGCAGAATTAGCCGGTAAAGACATTGACTTTATAATTATTTTAAAGTTTTTATGGTTCTTTACTCCTAAGCTTATACCTCTGGTACTTCCCCTAACCATACTAGTTACCTCATTAATGGTCTTTGGAGGTTTTTCTGAGCGATATGAGTTTGCTGCAATGAAATCTACGGGTATTTCTCTACAAAGGGCCATGAGGAGCCTTACGGTGTTTATATCTATTTTGGCCCTAACTGCTTTTTTCTTTGCAAATAATATAATTCCTTATTCTGAATACAAATGGCAAAACTTGCGCAGAAACCTAGCCCAGGTAAGCCCATCTATGGTTATTAGCGAAGGACAATTTAGCCAAATTGGTGAGGGCTTTAATATAAAAGTAGACAAGAAATCTGGGGAGAACAATGAGTTTCTAACAGGTATTATCATTCATGAAAAAAATCCAGCCAAACCTAACGGTAATTACATAGTTACCATAGCAGAAACTGGAGAATTTAAAAGCCAGGAGGGTAGTAATACCTTGTCATTAATTCTAAACAACGGCTCCAGGTATGAAGATATTCAAGAGAGGGATATCAAAAAACAAAAGCGCATGCCTTTTGCAAAAACAGACTTTAAACAATACACAGTAAATATAGACCTCACAGAGTTAAACAATACAGATATCGATAGAGAGAATGATCTAAGCAACCAAAATATGTTTAATATTCGGGAGTTATTTGTAGAAATAGATTCGCTCTCTAAGGGGTTTACAAAAGACATAGAAGCTTTTGCAAACAATAGTTACTACAGAACAGGAGTTTCTAAATTCAATAACAAGAAAATCAAAGCAAAAAAGCTGCCAGATAGTCTAGATTCTTATTTAGACTTATTTTCAGAAAAAAGGCAGACAGAAATTGCAAAAATGGCATTAAATAACGCAAAGAGTACCTTGCAAACTATAAATGCCAAGAAAAAAGCATATAAAATAAAAACAAAGCGTCTTAACAAGTATGAAATGTCTTTGCATGACAAACAGGTGCTTCCAATTGCATGTATCATTTTATTTTTTGTTGGAGCTCCGCTGGGTGCTATTATTCGTAAAGGTGGTATGGGCCTTCCAATGGTAGTGGCAATCTTGCTTTTTTTAACCTATCATTTCATTGGTATTTTTGCAAAAAATAGTGCCGAGGACGGCACGCTGCATCCCTTTATTGCCACATGGCTTAGTACTTTTATTATGTTCCCACTAAGTATTTGGTTAACCTACAGAGCCACCACAGACCAAGGAGTTTTTGACCTTGAAACTTTTGTTGGAAGAATCACCAAGCTGTTTAAGAAAAAAAGTAAAAAATAAATACTACTATGGATAAAAATCAATTCACACAAAACCTCAGCTTGCCTTTAGTAGCGGCACCAATGTTTTTAATCTCAGGGCCAGAACTTGTTATTGAAGCATGTAAAAATGGTATTGTAGGTACTTTCCCGGCATTAAACCAACGTACAACCGAAGGTTTCGAGCAATGGGTAGTGCAAATAAAAACAGAACTAGCAGCCTGGGAAAAACAAACAGGTAAAAAAGCCGCTCCTTTTGGTGTTAATCTTATTGTTCATTTCAGTAACCCAAGAGTAGAGCCAGACATGCAAGTATGTGTAAAACACAAAGTACCATTAATTATAACCTCTTTAGGAGCAATTAGCCTTGTGGTTGATGCCGTGCACAGTTATGGTGGTTTGGTTTTTCATGATGTTATTAAAAGGCGTCATGCAGAGAAAGCAATTGAGGCTGGTGTTGATGGTTTAATTTTAGTGTGCGCAGGTGCAGGTGGACACGCAGGAACCCTTCATCCAGTTCCTTTTATAAATGAAATTAAAAATATTTTTGATGGCTTTATACTTTTATCTGGCGGGTTAAGCACAGGTCAAGATATAGCAAGTGCTATGCAAATGGGAGCAGATTTAGCCTACATGGGTACCCGCTTTATAAACACTACAGAAAGCAGCGCTAATAAAGAATATAGAGACATGATTATTGACTCTCAAACAAAAGATGTTACCTACACAGCCGCTATTAGTGGAGTGAGCGCAAACTTTTTGAGTAAGAGTCTAGAAAAAGCGGGTATCACACAAGAACAAATAGAAAGCAAAGGTAAAATAGATTTCGGAAAAGAAATGGATACAGAGGCCAAAGCATGGAAGACAATTTGGTCTGCAGGTCAAGGAGTAACTGCATTGAAGACTCCCTACCCATAAAAGAGTTGGTCAAGCGAATGAAAACAGAATTTGGCGACGCAATTTCCAAACAACAAGATATAGCAAAAAAATACCTTTAGAGTTTGTAATGATTCATAAGTATTTTCTCATACATTTTTGAAGGCAACACCTTCTTTAAAACAATAGAAAATTTCTGTAAAAAAGCACCCACTTTGTATCTCACTTTGGGTGTTTTTTTGTTGATGATATGATAAACAGCCTCTGCCATTTGTATTGGATTTTGACCACTATCCACATCTGCATCCATCATTTTTAAGGTAGCTCCGTATGCTTTTTTATAGGGAGAGTTCTCTCTTACAGGAGCATGGTATCTCCCTGCGGCAATATTGGTAGCAAAATCTCCAGGGGCTACATTAGCCATCTGTATGCCAAATTGCATTAATTCCATTCTGTAGGCTTCTGTAGTAATCTCTAGAGCTGCTTTGGTTGCACTATAAACGCCTCTATAGGGCAAGCCCATATACCCTGCAATCGAAGTAATATTTATAATATGGCCACTCTTTTGATTTCGCATTGTAGGCAATACCTCATTGGTTATTTGTATGGGTCCATACAAATTGGTTGCAAATGCCTTTTGGATCTCCTCTATTGGTGTTTCTTCCAAAGGGCCAGTAATTCCAACTCCAGCATTATTAATCAATACATCTAGTCTTGCCTCTTTTTCAAGTAATAATGCAACACAGGCTTTAATACTCTGTATATTGGTTACATCTAGTTGTAATAATGGAAAAGGGAAGTCTATCTTAAAGCGATCAGGATTTCTTGATGTTCCGTAGACCTTATAATTCCTTGCAAGCAAGTATTCTCCAATGGCCTTTCCTATTCCTGAAGACCCTCCTGTAATTAAAACAACTTTTTTCATAAACACTGTATTGACACAAAGATTAAATTATAGTAGGTAACTCACAACAATTGATAGTCTTTATTATCTTTTAATAAATGTAACAATAAACAAGCTAACTCGTCAAATAGATGGTTAACTAATACATATTTGCTTTTGGAAACAATTCTTACTATTGAAAACCTTACCAAAAAATTTGGTAAACTTACTGCGGTAGACAATCTTTCTTTCTCTATAGAAAAAGGTAACGTATATGGCATTTTAGGCCCCAACGGCAGCGGAAAATCTACCACTTTGGGCATTGTATTAAACGTGGTAAATAAAACCTCTGGAAGTTTTTCTTGGTTTGGAGGCGATGTATCTACACATAATGCCTTAAAAAAAGTAGGTGCTATTATAGAGCGGCCAAATTTCTACCCTTACATGACAGCCAAACAAAACCTTGAGCTGGTTTGCAAAATTAAAGGGGTGGCCACAACCCAGGTTCAAAAAACATTAGACACCGTTGGGCTACTAGATCGTCAAGATGATACCTTTAAAGGTTTTTCACTGGGCATGAAACAACGTCTTGCCATTGCATCTGCGCTGTTAAACACTCCTGAAATTCTAATACTAGATGAACCTACAAACGGTCTAGACCCTCAAGGGATTCATCAAATTAGGGGAATTATCCAAAAAATCGCATCACAGGGCACTACCATTTTATTGGCATCTCATCTTTTAGATGAGGTCGAGAAAGTATGTACTCATGTGGTGGTACTTAGCAAAGGAAAAAGCCTGTATGTGGGTAGAGTTGAACAAATGAATGCAAGTTTTGGTTTTGTTACCCTGCAATGCAGCGACATGCCAGGACTTAAAAAAGTACTGGAAGAAAGCACCTCTTTTGAGAACATCAAACAAGATGCAGCCTACCTAGTAGCCAATCTTACACAAGAAATGGACGCCGCAAAACTCAATGCCTTTTTGTTTGAAAAAGGAATCACCCTATCTCACCTTGTGCAAAGAAAAGAATCTCTAGAAGAGAAATTCTTAGCCTTGACCCAAAACCCAGCACAAACCAACAACTAGACACACATGCTTAGATTACTCTCTATAGAACTCGATAAAATAAAACGCAACAAAGCAGCAAAGGTCATTACCATTGTGTATTGTTCCCTTATTCTAGGTATCTCTCTAATTGCCTCTTATGAATTTGACTTTGCTGGTATAAACTTTAGAATTGCAGACCAAGGAATTTTTAACTTCCCTTTTATTTGGCACTTTAATGTCTTTATGGCCTCCTGGCTTAAAATATTCTTTGCCATTGTTATTGTCTCTATCGTTGCAAACGAATACAGTTACAACACCCTTAAACAAAACCTTATTGATGGGCTTAGTAAAAAAGAGTTTATACTGTCAAAATTCTTGGCAGTACTGCTTTTTTCTGTTATTTCTAGTGTGGTTTTGTTTTTAGTAACACTAACACTGGGCATGGTGTTTAGCGACTTTACAGAAATAAGTATTGTCTTTACCGATTTGCAATACATGCTTGGGTATTTTATAAAGTTAACTACCTTTTTTAGTATGTGTATGTTTTTAGGTATCTGGATAAAAAGATCTGCATTTGCGCTGGGTTTTTTGGGAGTGTGGCAGGTTTTTGAGGGCTTTATATTTATAGTTTTCAGCTATTTGAAAAACAAAAAAGACATTAACCTTATAGACAATGTATATAATCTATTACCCCTTAATGCCATGTCAGACCTTATTGCAGAGCCTTTTACTAGGTTGGGCGCAGTGCAAACCTTGGCCAGTCAAGTAGGAGAGAGTTTCGATAAATCATACGATGTTCCTTGGCACTCGGCGCTTATTTGCCTAGTGTGGACCACCCTATTTGTGTATTGGTCTTACCTTATTTTAAAACGTCGTGATTTGTAGCAGTTCTTTTAAGACCTGCGTTTTTTTCTACGAAGCTTTCTTTTGTTTGCTTTGCCTTGAAACCCTTTACTGTAAGACAACATAAGCCCGTGTACTTTAGCAAAAGGCACATTGTATAATATTGCATACTGGGCGGCCATAATGCGCACCATTTTTTTTGACAACCACATACGCCTAAAATTATGCATCCGCTTTTTTAAAGACATGGTTTCAAAACGCATTCTATTTAAATCTATTAAATAAAAATCGTAGGTGTTGTTTTCTGAAATTTTAATCAACGTATTTCCTGGAGAATGATCCAGAAAATTAATGTTGTTTTCGTGCAGCTTAAAAGTGAAACTTGCAAATTGAGTTAAAATCTCATCTCTATTGGGATAAAGCGGTGTATGATTTAAGACTCTAAAATCTATATCATACTCCACAAACTCACATAGGTAATAGCTTTCTTTAAGACCGCCATTAAAACGCTCTGCAAAGGCTACAGGAAACGGTGTATTAATACCAGATCCTATAAGTTTTATTGCATATTCAAAAGAACGTTTGGCCTTGCTTTGTCTAAGGTATCTATACACAAGAGCCTGAAAAAAATTTGGTGTCTTAAATTTTTTAATGGTTATAGTAACCCCATCTATAGTTGCTTTTTTAATGACATTCCTATCTCCTTTGGTGAGATACTCACCTGCATGCTCAAAATCTGCAAGAAAATCTGCAATGGCTTTTTCTGAGCTTACAAAATTAGGATGTGTAGTGAGGGTTAATGACATTAATAAATTTTAAATACATTTAAAAAAAAGGTATTTTGCGAAGATAATGGAACTCAAACAAATACTGGTAATACAAAATAAACGAATTGGCGATGTACTGATAAGCTCAGTGATTGCAAATAACATTAAAAAGGTATTTCCAAAAAGTCATGTCACCTATTTTGTGTATGACTACACAGTGGGTGTTTTAGAGAATAACCCAAATATAGATCGTGTTATTTCGGTTCAAGAAAAGGTGTTAAAAAAACCACTTGAACTATTTAAAATGATGCGCTATATTAGAGCTCAAAAGTATGCTATTATTTTTGACCCCTACTCTAAATTACAAAGCAGACTTATCTGTTTATACTCCAAAGCCCCATATAGAATAGGACAAAAACGAGCTCATAAAAAGCTAAAACTACCTTTTTACACCCACCCTATTAGTTATTTAGAACAGCGTTCTAAAAATTGCGGAAAAGCCATTGAAGATAAAATAAACATGATTACTTCTGTGTTTGATTTGTCTGATCCAGATTATGAGCCAAAGATTTTTTTAACAGAAAAAGAAAAACAATATGCTCCCACCCATGCGCTAAAAAAACCTGTAATTATGCTAGGGGTTTTGGGAAGTACTCCACAAAAATCAATGCCGTACCCTTACATTGTTGCCCTTATAGATTTTATTACAACAACCTACAAGGCTACTATTTTATTTAATTATGCGCCACATCAAAAACAGCAAGCGCTAAAAATCTATGAAATGTGCGCAGACAAGCAATACATAAACATGGATATCTATGAAGACTCTATAAGAGGGTTTATTTGCCTTATGAACACCTGTGATCTATTAGTTGCCAATGAAGGAGGGAGTGTGCATATTACCAAAGCATTAAACGTTCCAACTTTTACGATATACTCTCCTTATATCAATAAAGAAAGCTGGTGTAGCTTTGAAGATGGAGAGGCTCATGACTCTATACATTTACTAGAGGAGCAACCAGATTTATTTAAAACCTTTACCCAAGAAGAAACTAGAAAAATAGAAAAAAACCCAGACGCTTTGTATCATAAACTTACCCCAGAGATGATACTTAAAAAACTTAATCCTTTTTTACAAAAACACCTTAGCCAATAACACTTTTAGAATCTCCTGCAGCCTCTTTAGGGTCTATACCATAAGGTGTCCATACAATGTTTTGTTTACGAGTGTGTGCCCGAATGGTTTTATTTTTCTCAATCATATCTTGGGTAACATACCCGCGAGCATGCTCTAGGTGAACTGCCACTGCGCTATAACGTATCTGGATACCCTGTACACCATAATTTGTTAAACGCTCCCCAAGCTCTCTATCCTCTCCCCCATACTGCATTCTAGAATCAAAGCCATTTACAGCAAGTATATCTTCACGCCAGCCAGAGGCGTTGTTACCATCCCAGGTTGGTGTTGTGGTAGTAAAAGTATTGAGCATTACTTCTTTGGCCCCGTGAGAGGTTAGTTTGTTTATTTTGAAGTTTTTAGGCTGCCCATTTTCTAATAGCCAAGCTGCATCAAAACAAGATTGAGAAACTATATTTTCTTTAGAAACGGCATCGCTAATGCTTTGAGATAATTTATAATAGCCTCCAGATAAGAAATGCTTTGGTCTTCTGTATTTTAAATGTTTAAACACAAAATCTTTCCTAGCAATACAATCTCCATCACTAAAAATAAGGTAATCACCCTCACTGGCAAGTATGGCTTTGTTTAAAATTTTTGTTTTTTGAAAACCGTCATCCTCTTGCCATACATGTTTTATGCGCAAGGAAGATTCTTTTTGAAATCGTTTAATTACATCAGTCGTTTCTTGTGTTGATCCATCATCTGCAATTACAATTTCAAAATCCTTAATATCTTGTTGCTCATAACCCCACAATGATTTCTCTAACCACAAAGGTTGGTTATAGGTACTTAGTATAATAGATACGGGAGCTTTTATATGGGCATCTTTTATAATACCATGAGTGGTCCATTTTTTTTGTAACTCACGTGTTTCTCTGCGAATAGTTTGGTTTTTCTTTATGGAAACTTCATTTTTATATCCCCTTGGATGGTCTAGATGCACTACAATAGCATTATAGCGTATTTGTTTGCTCTTAATGCCAGAGTTAAACAAGCGTTCTCCTAGTTCTCTGTCTTGACCTCCGTACTGCATTTGCTCGTTTAGGCCATTTACAGCAATTATATCTTTGGTCCAGCCTGAGGCATTATGTCCATTCCAACTAGCATTAGTTGGGGTTATTAAATTTAAAACAGAGGCTGTTATAGGCTTTGCAGTAAGTTTACTGTTTTTAAAAGAGGTTTGCAAACCATTCTCTTTTAGCCATTTTAAATCAAAGCAGCGACCCGCATAAATATCTTCTTTATCAATGCTTTGTGAAATATCCATAGGCAACATAAAGTACCCACCAGATAAAAAACAACCTTCTTCTCTGTATTTTACGTGTTGTTCTACAAAGTCTTTTCTTGGGATACAATCACCATCACTCATAATGGTATAGGCTGTAGAACACTTTTTAACTGCTTTATTTAGAATCTCAGATTTTTGAAATCCATTATCTTCATGCCAAACATGTACTATAGGATAAAAAACCTCTTTTTGTAGACGCTCTAAAAGGGCTTTTGTTTGAGGTCCAGAACCATCATCGGCAATAACAATCTCAAACAATCTGTAGGTTTGATTGTTATAGCCATAGAGTACTTTCTCTAGCCATTGAGTGTTATTATAAGTGCTAATAATAATAGAGGTGTCTATTGTTTTCATTAGTGCAAATATACTAGATTTTGTGTTTGGTTCTAAAAATCTAAGCGCTCAGACTACTCCTATAATTTTTAAGTAAAATAGGACGATATACAAAGGGCTACCCACCACATTTATAAACACCTGGATTATCCTTGGGTGTTTGAATTATTTAAAAGCCAAGGTCTCTAAAGGCTAATTTTAGTACCTTTGTTTACAATGCATAAAACGCCTACATTAACTGTTATTATACCCACTTTCAATGAAGCGGGCTATATTGAGGATGCATTAAAAAGTGTTGCATTTGCAGATGAGATTATACTTATAGACTCTTTTAGTGAAGATGCAACCCTTACCCTAGCAACTCCCCATGTAAGCAAAGTTCTCTCTAGAGAGTTTGATAATTTCAGTAATCAAAAAAACGAAGCATTAAAACATGCAAAAGGCCAATGGGTTTTATTTTTGGATGCAGATGAGCGCGTCACCCAATCCTTAGAAAAAGAAATTAAAGAAACCATACAAAACCCAGTACACTCAGGGTATAAGATAAACTTTCCTCATTTTTATATGAATCGTTTTCTATACAGCCATAGTGATGATGTGCTGCGTTTAGTAAAGCGTGAAGGAGCTCACTTTAAAGGAGAGGTGCATGAAAAACTACTATGTAACGGCTCTGTGGGCAGGCTCAAAAACAAGATGTTGCATTACACCTACAAAGATTTACACAGCTACATCACAAAAAAAGAAAGCTATGCCTGGTTTCAAGCCAAACAACAATATGCCAAAGGCAAAAGAGCCACTTGGATGCACTTTTGGTTTAAACCATTGTTTCGGTTTTTTAAATCATACATCATAAAAGGAGGCTATAAAGATGGAGTTCCTGGGCTAACGGTTGCTGGGGTTAATGCTTATGGGGTTTTTCAAAGGTATGTTAAGCTACATCTGTTACATAAATCCATGGAGTAGCTTAACGATAAAACACTGGCTATCGAGGCTTTATTTTATAGCTGTAAAATGAGTATTTTTACCCAAACAATATTGCTACATTGAAAAACCAAACAAAAATTTCTGCGGTTATCATTACCCTAAATGAGCAAAAGGCCCTCCCCGCTTTTTTAGACAGTCTTTGGTTTGCGGATGAAATCATCATTTTAGATTCTTACAGTACAGATTCAACACTGGCCATCGCCAAGGAACATGAAAAAGTAAAGGTGTTTCAAAGAACCTTTGATGATTTTTCTACTCAAAAAAACGTAGCAATCAGCAAAGCTACCCATGACTGGATTGTCTTTTTTGATCCTGATGAAAAAATCACAAAACAACTATCACAAGAAATTCTAAGCACACTTAAAGACCCCAAAGCCATTGCTTATTATGTAAATAGAGAGTTTCATTTTATGGGAAAACAAATTAAATTTAGTGGCCTGCAAAATGACAATGTAATTAGGCTTTTTAACAAAAATTACTGCGCCTATAATGACAATCTTGTACATGAGGTATTGAAAGCTAATGGCATAACAGCAACATTAAAAAACAAACTACCGCACTACACCTATACTACCTTTGATAACTATACCGCGAAAATGCATCGCTACAGCGCTTTAAAAGCAAAGATGTTGTACAACAAAGGGATCAAACCAAAAGGCTATCATTTCTTTTTTAGGCCTTGGTATCGATTTATAAATCAATATTTTTTTAAATTAGGTATTCTTGACGGAAAGAGAGGGTTTATATTGGCCTATACCAGCGCGTTCTCTGTGTTTAAAAGATATGTGAATCTATGGTTATTATACCGAAATATAAAATAGACATGAAACAGGTATTTCTAGAATCTCACAATCTAAAAAACAAATTCTCGGGTTTTGGTCAGTTCAACTACCACCTCATAAAAGCATTGGCTAAGCAAAAAAAAGAGGGTTTTACCATTGTTTTACATGCAAAGGATACAGCTGTTTTAAAACAAGAGTTTGGCCAGGGGTTTGACTATAAAAAATACAAAAGTATTACACGTCACAATGCCTTTAGGATTAAAAAAAAATACAACCTCTGGCACTGTTTAAATCAAAACATTAAAATTGAGCCTTTTTTCAAGACTCCGTACCTGTTAACTGTTCATGATGTGCATTTTGCAACACAAACTCCGGCGCATCTTAAGTGCCAGCAAAGAGATCGGTTTAAATTAAAACTTGAGCGCTGCACGGCTATTGTATACATCTCTGAGTTTGCAAAAAAAGATACGCACGCTCATTTTAAAGTGCCTAATGTTCCACAATATGTAATCTATAATGGAAACACCATTACTGATATTGATATTCCAAAGAGTTTTGCACCAAAGCAGCTACCAAAACAAAAGTTTTTATTTTCAATAGGAGAATTTAGTGAGCGAAAAAACTTTATGAGCCTGGTGCGCATTTTACCGCTTTTGCCAGACTATGATTTGGTGTTGGCCGGAAATAACAAAACCATATATGGTAGTAAACTAGAAGCCTTGGCTAAAGAACTGGGAGTAGCACATCGCGTTTATATAACTGGTAAAATTGAGGATGTTGCCAAACAGTATTACTTGCAACACTGTGAAGGCTTTGTGTTTCCATCACTAAGAGAAGGCTTTGGCATCCCTCCCATTGAGGCCATGGCATTTGGTAAACCTATTTTTATATCCAACAACACATCTCTGCCAGAAATTGGTGGAGAACACAGTTTTTATTGGGATAATCACACCCCGCAACACATGGCTGAAGTAGTACTGCAAGGAATGGAAAAATATTCCCAAAAAGAAGAATTTTATACCCAGTGGTATATCTCACGAGCTAAAAGTTTTGACTGGAATGAAACAGCAAAGCAATATATTGACGTGTATCAATCTATTTTATCCTAATTTTGCAATATGAAAGATGTTGCCATTAGCATTATTAATTACAATACAGCAAAATATACCATTGCATGTATAGATTCTATTATAGCCCACACCTCAAAAGATCTGAATTTTGACATTATTGTTATAGATAATAATTCAGAACCAGATGATTTTGATTACCTGCGCAATAACTTGCAAGTTCAAGAAAATATCACATTACACAGAAGCCCTATTAACAAAGGTTTTGGAGGAGGACACATGGAGTCTTTACCGTATGTAAATGCAAGGTATTTTTTATGTCTCAACAATGATTCTGTTTTTTTAAATGATTGCTTGACACATCTAAGCCAGCATTTAGACAGCCACCCAGAAGTAGGTTTAGCTACAGCACAAAACTTTGATGAGCATGGAAATTTTTCTCCCTCATTTCATCACTACAAAACATTTTGGAAGTTGCTACTAGGTAAAAAAACATTAGAGAAAATAAATCCTGTAAAATTTCCTGAGCGCAAAAAAGAGTATACCCAAGCTATAAAAATAACCTCCCCAAATGGAGCCTTTTTGTTTTTTAGAGCTAGTACGTTTGCTGAAATTGGAGGGTTTGACACCAACCTTTTTCTATACTCAGAAGAAATGGACTTTGCTAAAAAATTAGAAAAAACAGCTTTTGAAGCTGCCCTTGTGCCTCAAGCAAGATTTCAACATTTCCAAGGGAAAAGCTCTAAAGCCTCTACTGCTATTAGTAGAGAGGCCATGTTGTCTGAACTATACGTGATAAAAAAGCATTATTCGTTTTTTCACTACAAAGCCGTACAACTATATTATATCTTGACATTACCCTTTAAACCTAGGAAGTGGTTTTTATTTCCAGTGATTATAAAAGGGGTATCTTTAAAGTATTCTTTAAAACAAAAACAATACATTCGTTTTTTAAAAGATAACTAAGCCATTTTATGAGCAAAAAATTAAAATATTTTTTTAGGACTCTAAAATCAAAAAAAAGGAAGAAGATTTTTGGCCCAAATGCCAAGGGAATTATTTATGATTCCAAAAATGGGTATATGGCCCTTCCCATTTCAGACATTACAATAGGAAAAAACCTAGGTTTTAAAGGGCATTGGAATTTCAATGAAATCCAGAAGCTCTTACAGCAAACCACTCAAGATGATGTAATTTACTTTATAGGGACACACGTGGGCACCCTTCTTGTACCTATTGCAAAAAAAGTAAAGACTGTGGTTGGCTTTGAGGCTAATGAAGATACCTTTTGGTTTATAAAAGCCAATCTATGCCTTAATAAAATATCCAATGCTACGATATTTAACAAAGCTGTTGGAGATGGTGCTAAAAAAGTAACATTTTACAAAAACACGGTTAATACCGGAGGGAGTAAAATAAAACCCATTAAAGATTCTATCCTTTATAATTATGACAACCCAAAACAAGTAGAGGTTGATATGGTTGCACTAGATCCATTTATCTCAGAGCAAAGCCTAACCCCACCCTCTGGAATTATCATGGACATTGAAGGGGCAGAATATTTCGCCTTAAAAGGGATGCAAGCAACACTGGCTAAGGTTAGATTTTTATATGTAGAATTTGTGCCACACCATTTGCAAAATGTATCAAATACTTCTGTTGAAAAATTTTTAAAAACAATGACACCTCATTTTTCTAAAGCTATTTTTCTCAAAGACAATACACAATTCGATATTTCAAGTTCAGAAAAAGAACTAGTAAAGCATTTAAAAACATTAGAAAAAAATAACGTTGCAGACGATATTTTATTTACCAAATAAACCTATGGAAAACCTAAAATCTGAAATTGAAAAAACACTTGCTGTCCTAAAACGAGGTGGCTTAATTCTATATCCTACAGATACTGTTTGGGGAATTGGCTGTGATTCTTCAAATCCAGAGGCAATAGACAAAATATATAAGCTAAAGCAACGTGAAGATAGTAAATCAATGATTTGCCTAGTACACGATTTTAAAATGTTAAATCAATTTGTAGAAGAAATTCCAGAGGTTGCCTATGATATTTTAAAATACGCTGACAAACCAACTACCATCATCTATGATGATCCTATTAGAGTTTCCCAAAACATCATTGCCCCAGATAATTCTCTGGCCATTCGTGTTGTAAATGACACCTTTGCGAAAACACTTGTGCGTAAATTTAGAAGGCCTATTATTTCTACCTCTGCCAATGTTAGTGGCCAAAAAACACCCATGACTTTTAAGCAAATTTCTCCTGAAATTCTAGAAGGTGTAGATTATGTTGTTGATTTTGAAAGAAATAAAAAATCACACAGCCCATCTGCTATTATTAAATTAACCATGGATGGACAGGTAAAAATTATACGAGAATAAATTTGTAAATAGTCAAAATTCACTTCGGTTTTTAAGCCCTATAGCGTAACTTTGTAAAAGCAAATAAATATGCAATTACGTGGGGATAACAACACATTCAAAGGCATTACAAAATCCTATATTTAAAACCGTTTCACAGGCCGCATCAAACCTTGGTTTGGACGCCTATGTTATTGGCGGTTTTGTGCGCGATTATATATTAAAAAGAGGAAATCCAAAAGACATAGACATTGTGTGTGTTGGCTCAGGAATTGCACTTGCAAAAGAAGTCTCAAAATTGCTGCCAGGCAAGCCTAATGTAACGGTGTTTAAAAACTATGGCACTGCCATGCTAAAAACAGGTGGTATTGAATTAGAGTTTGTAGGAGCACGCAAAGAATCCTACCAACAAGACAGTAGAAATCCAGTTGTAGAAAACGGGACCCTTCAAGATGATCAAAACCGAAGAGACTTTACTATAAATGCATTGGCACTTAGTCTAGGGGAAGCTAATTTTGGAGCGCTTTTAGACCCTTTTAATGGTATTGCAGATATAGAGGCCAAAATAATACGCACGCCTTTAGATCCAGAGATTACCTATAGCGATGATCCACTTAGAATGATGCGAGCGCTAAGATTTGCAACACAATTAGATTTTATTATTGAAAAAGATTCATTGGAAGCCATAACTAAAAATGCCCAGAGAATAAACATCATCTCTAAAGAGCGCATTGTAGATGAGTTACATAAAATATAGCCTCCCAAAAACCCTCTAAAGGGTTTTCATTACTGCATAAAACAACACTACTTCCTTTGATACTTCCAGAGCTTGTGGCCCTTCAAGGTATCGACCAAAAAGAAGGGCAACGCCATAAAGACAACTTTTGGCACACCCTAGAGGTGGTTGATAATATTGCAAAAACCACAGATAATCTCTGGCTTCGCTGGGCAGCATTATTACATGATATTGGTAAAGCTCCCACAAAACGCTTTGATAAAAAAATTGGCTGGACGTTTCATGCCCATGAATTTGTTGGAGCCAAAATGGTATTTACACTCTTTAAAAGACTCAAGATGCCACTTAATGACAAGATGAAGTTTGTTCAGAAAATGGTATTAATGAGCTCTCGCCCAATTGTACTGGCAAGCGATGTAACAGATAGCGCCGTGCGGCGTTTAATATTTGATGCTGGAGAAAGTGTAGAAGATTTAATGACACTTTGCGAGGCAGATATCACCACTAAAAACACCGCAAAATTTAAAACATACCATGATAATTTCAAGATTGTACGTGATAAAATTATAGAGGTAGAGAAGCGTGATAGCATTCGTAATTTCCAGCCTCCAGTAAGTGGGCAAGAGATTATGAAAACTTTTGGATTATCTCCCTGCCGTGAGATTGGACAAATCAAAGATGCTATAAAAGAGGCTATACTGGAGGGTGAAATACCCAATGAGTATGGGCCAGCAAAAGCTTTTATGTTAAAAAAAGGAGCTAAATTAGGATTAAAAAAAACTATATGAAAGACAATAAAAAAGTGATATACTGGCTCCTAACGGGATGTACACTTATTTTTATTATGGTAATTGTAGGAGGTATTACCCGCCTTACACATTCTGGCTTGTCTATCTCAAATTACAAATTAATTTCTGGTACCATTCCTCCAACAAATGCCTTGCAATGGAATGAAGCCTTTCGACCTATACAAACAATACCCAGAATATCAAAAACTTAACTATAACATGACTATAGATGAGTTTAAAGATATTTATTTCTGGGAATGGATACACCGTGTAATAGGCCGTTTTATAGGATTGGTTTTTGTGATTCCATTTGTATATTTCTTGCTTAGAAAACAACTCACAAAATCCACTATTAAAAAATGTTTGATTTTGCTAACTATGGGTGGCTTTCAAGGATTTTTGGGTTGGTTTATGGTGAAAAGTGGCCTTGTAGATAAACCAGATGTAAGCCATTACAGACTCGCCATGCACTTAACAACCGCATTTTTGACATTTGCGTATACTTTTTGGGTGGCCTTAGATTTAATTTTTCCTTCAAAAAAACAAATAAACACTAGGTTTAGAAATCTTATTAGAGTGGGGCTTGTCATATTAGTGATTCAAATCATTTGGGGCGCTTTTGTTGCCGGTCTAGATGCTGGTTGGATTCATAACCACTGGCCACTAATGAATGACGGAGAGCTTATACACCAAAGTGTAACCACAGAACAAGAACCACTTTGGAGAAACTTTATAGAAGGCAAAAGCGGTGTTCAATTTATACACCGATACCTAGCCTATATTGTTGTTGGTATTATCGGTTTTATTTGGTTTAAGGCTAGGAAAAATAAAACCACAGCACTACAACAAAAGGGTATCAACTTACTTTTAATTCTAGTTGGGGTACAATTTGTGCTAGGAGTGCTTACCTTAGTATTGTTTGTTCCTGTTTGGCTGGGAGTATTACATCAAGTTACGGCTTTCTTTTTACTGGCAACCATGACCTTTACCCTTCATAGATATAGTAAATAAGCAGCAAAATAATATCTTTAAAAATTAATATAAAAGCATATGATTTATCGTTTTAGAGCCATTTTAAATTCGCAAGACGAAGTGTATCGCGACATAGAGATTCAAGAAAATGCAACCTTTGAAGATTTTCATAATGCCCTCACACAAGCCTTTGGCTTTGAAGGGCAAGAAGTGGCCTCTTTTTATGAAAGCAACGACCAGTGGGAACAAAAAGATGAGATAGCACTCTTTGATATGAGTGATGGCGGTGAACCAACGCGTACCATGGCAGAAACAATACTCAATCATGTCCTTTCTAAAGAACATAGAAACCTTGTATATATCTATGATTTTTTATCTATGTGGACCTTTATAATAGAACTTGCTGATATCGCAGAGCCAGAAGCAGGAGTTACATACCCAAACCTTATGTTTGCCCAAGGAGAGGTTCCAGATGAGCCAATAGACCCTGAGTTTGTTAGCGAATCTGTAGATGGAGATCTTGATGATATGTATGGTGATGATGAATTTCAAGACAATCAATACGGTAGCTCAGATGAGTATGAAGATTTTGATGAGACCTGGAACTAAAAATTAACCAAGAAAAATATCCAAATATATTTGGAGCAACATCTATCGTGTTTGGTCTGTTACTTCCAAACTTTTTTTACCTTTTAAAAAGGATAAACACCTCAACTTTATTTTATGATTAACTTATTTAACACCCACATTGCCTCTTTATCCATACATCGCGTTGGAAACAAAAGTAAAAACGAACCTATACTTCTCTCTGATGATGTGTATAAGATGGATGACGAAATCACTCCACTACTCAAAGAATACTTTTTAAAACCCTTTAGAGACAAAGAAGAAAACTACTTTCAGTTTGTTAATGAGGCAGATCTAGAATTTCATGAACTATTTAACTGTGCTACTCAAATATTTGACGATCCAGATAGTGTGCATCAGGTGAGTAAAAAAATTACCAAACATTTGTATGATCAATCTACACATCAGCACATTAAAAGCGGTGAGGTATATGTTGCGTATTTAGAAAACTTGCAAATCGATAATGAAAAAGTAAACGCAGTAGGTATTTTTAAATCTGAGCTAAAACAGGACTTCCTTCAATTTTCTGAGCAAGAAAACCAAATCAATGCTCACTTGCAGCAAGGAGTTAGTCTAAGCAAGCTTGACAAAGGCTGTATTATATTTAATGTAAAAAAAGAAGAAGGTTATAAAGTATTATCTGTAGACAGCAATAGATATGACACGCGGTATTGGATAGAAGCATTTTTAGGTGTCGAAGCCTTTGAAGATGATAACTTTTATACCAAAAAATATTTAAAATTTTGTCAAGATTTTGCAAAAGACGTTGTACTTCCTGCTGAAGATAAAAAAGAAGAAGTATTGTTTATGAACCGTGCTGTGAATCATTTTGCCAAAAACGACACCTTTAATGAAGGTAATTTCATGAATGATGTGATTAGTAATCCAGATTTAATACCAGAGTTTAACCACTACAAAAGTGAGACCGCTCCTAAATATAAAATCGAAGATTTAACTACCTTTCCTATAGCAAACACTGCAGTGACAGCGGCAAGAAAAAAAATAAAAAACGTAATAAACCTAGATACAAACATACAGATTAAACTAGATTTTATAAATCCAGAAAGTGCAGATAAATTTGTAGAGAAAGGCTGGGATGAAGAAAAGCAAATGTATTACTACCTGGTATACTTTAACAAAGAAGAAAAAAGTTAAAACTTAGTTTTAAGTTGTAGGTTCAGCTTTGTAAGCTGTCTTTTTTTTAAGTGCTAGTTTAGGGCTTCGATTTTCATAATACAAACCCCAGTGTTTTTCAGGCTCATCTGGATCATCAGATCCCTTCCAAGGCTCATCAAAAGCTTCAAAAATAAACGTAAGAATACAATCCTCTTCACACCAACGACTAAGCTGTTGGTAGTAAATTTTTTGAAAAACAGGATTGGCATGCTCTCTTGGAATACCTTTGCCGTTTGAGGTTGAGGCCCAGCCTGCTTCTGTGATGACCACTAATTTATGAGGATACCTCTTGGCAACAGCCTGGTAATTTTGCTTTGTAAATGCAATGGCCTCATCAATGGTTTTATACTCCCAAAGCGGATAGGTATGAATAGATATAAAATCAACGAGCCTCTACTAAAGGGGCTAATTTATCTAACCAAGGCACATAATTTTCACAAAATGTAACGGGTTGTTTCGTCGCTTCTTTAAGCTGATTTACATACGCAATAACCTTGCAACTGGTACCATATGATCTGTCCATTCAACACAGGCCTCATTACCAACCGAAAGGCTAAAAATAATAGAAGCGTATGTATTGGCAAGTTCAATAAGCTTATTAATTTCTATTTGGTTATTTACTCTATTCTTTTGTAAGGTTTCTTCAGAATGACCCCTCCACCCCAAGGGCAATTATGGTTGTTTTCTTCAGCAATAATATAAGCCCCAAGCATGACTTTAAGGTCTAATTTTTCATTTTTGATAACCTCTAAAACAGTTTTTGAATGGGCGTCGCAACTGTACAGGCGAATGTAGGTCCAATGTTGTTGAACTATAAGTAAGTCTTCTTTAACCTGACTGTAAGTAGGATATGTCACCCCAGGCACTTGGCCATGCTCGGTAGCCTGAATAACAAACTGCTGAGGCTGCTGGAATAGAGAAAACTTCAGAATAATTCATAATGGTCATCTAAATATATTTTTTAAAATTTTAATTTTTCATTTTTATCCCAAAGCCCCCAAAAGCACCCACATCTCCCTCGGTGCCCACTTTCCAAGATTCATCAAAAGAAGAGAAATAAAACATGTCTATTTGATCTTGGTCAGACCAGAGTTGAGCATTGATAAAATACTTAAGGGCATTGTCATATGAAGGATGGGAGACCCCTAAATCACTTCCTTGACTTGGCCATCCAGTTTCAGTAATAATTACTTTTTTACCTTTCCCGGCACGCAGTGCTTCTTGGTACATCTGCTTCATATAAAGTAAAGAATAGTCTAGATGACAGGCCTTCCCAGTATGGGATAACAATTAGCTAAAATAACATCACAGGCTTCTGTAATTTTTGGTCGATCAGTAAATTCATAATAGGCATCTACATAGCCAACTTCAACATTGGGTACGGCTTTTTTAAACTCTTGGATATGATCTAGAAGTTCAGTCTTCTGAAAGGTCTCCCCTATACATCACTTCATTACCAACAGCAGCTATATCTACAAACCCATCTTTACTGAGCTGGATAAGGGCTTTCATTTCTTTGTCATTTATGATTTTATCATCTCCAAGCCAAGCACCAACTAGCGTTTTCAGTCCATACTCTTTGGCCAGTTTAGGAATCATATCATTCCCCTCAGTGCATGAAAAACTTCGTATCCATTTGGTGTAAGGGGCTATAATTTCAAGCCGTCTTCTAATTTGAGCCTCCGTTATTAGATCGCCAGGCTTTTGCCCTTCCCCATAAGGACTAAAACACAAACCATGCATGCCGATTTTCAAGAACCGTGCTGGAAAGATTTTGAAGTTGCTCAGGGTTATACTCTGAATAATTTACACCTATTAAAGAGTGCTTTTTTTCTTTTCTGAATGACATTAATTACTTTTTAATATAGTTGTGTCTTTTTTTGTTTCACTCCTCCTTTTGGCCAAAATGGCCGAAATTTCTTTAGATTTTTCCTCAGTAATGCTGTAATTGCGCATTACAAACATTGCCAAGATGGTTCCTCCCATTGGGAAAAAGCAGAAAAACGCATGCAAGCCTTCTACTGCAGATTGCTGATCTATGGCAGCAAGATCAGGATTAAAACCTACTACGGTTATAATCACTCCACTAAGGGCGCCTGCAATACCAAAACCAACCTTTACCATCCACCAGTAGATGGCTCCAAAAATACCTTCTCTTCGTTTTCCTGTATTAATTTCATCAATATCAATCACATCTGCTGTCATAGACATCATAATGGTAAATAAACTTCCAATCCCAAAAGAGAAAAACGGCAAGGCTATGATATACATCCATGGTTTTCCTGGAATAAATAAAAAGTATAACAATATGTATCCTACAAGTGAGATAGACTGAGATATCATAAAAGCTTTTTTCTTACCCATTTTTTTTGACATCCAAGCCACCGTAGGTATCACAATAAATGTGGTGCCTAAAGCGCCCAAACATCCAAACATAGATACCCAAATACCACTTGCACCGGCGTCTCCGTTAAATAGTTTGTAAACAATCACAAAAAAGGTAAGTGCTGCAACGGTGTTAAAAGCATTGAATATTAAAAATGTTGCTCCGCATAATTTTCTAAACTCTTTTATTTTAAAAGCCTCAGAAAAACTTTCAAAAATCTTTTTTAGACTGTTTCCAATGTTGGCAGTATTTAAAGGCTCATAATCTTCCTCTAAAGTAGATTTGCTCTTTATAAATATAGCAGGTACAATAGCACAAAGGGCACATGGTATGGCAACCCAAATGGCTAGTTCACGAACGGCTACATCTGCAGATTCAAACCAGTTTTGGTCATACATAATAATCCAAAACAAAGGAGCAATTACCCATGCCCATTGACCAATCCATTGGGAGATAGCCATGATATTTGTTCTTTCGTGAAAATCATCGCTCATTTCATAACCCATAGCCACATAAGGAACACTAAAAATGGTAAGACCTACATAAAACACCAAAGACCATAAAAAGAAATACCAAAAATTATATTCTACACCATCAATCTTATAAAGTTGCCACATAAAAATATAGGCAAGCCCCATAATTACCCCTCCAATAATCACGTATTGGCGACGCCTTCCCCATCTAGATTTTGTGTTGTCTGATATAAATCCCATAATAGGATCTAGAAAAGCATCAAAAATTCTTGGAAAAAGAAACACCAAAGACCACATCCATCCAGAAAACCCAAGGTCCTCCACCAAAACGATCATAAATATTCCCAGAATGGCTGGAAACATTTGATTGGCCAACATACCAAAGCCAAAAGCAATCTTCTGGCCCATTGGGACTTTGTTGGTTTTAATTGAACTATTCATATTCTTATTTTTTAGTTAGTAATCAATATTGTTTGAATAGCCTGTGGGCTAATCAAAATTTGTTTGGTTGTCATAGCGGTTTTTAATTCAAAAGATTTGGGCTTGATACCTTCGTTGAAAATCACAACAGCAATTGATCCATCTGGATTTTTAGCGGCTGTCACCATTAAATCTGTATCACTAGATTCTGCGCCAATAACTACTGCTCCTGGCCTAATAAATTTGCTAAAATGAGACATGACATAGTACAGCGGGGTAAGGTAAACTTCGTCTTGTTCTGGGTCTACAATTATTGGCGCTACACACCAATTTTTAACCCAGTTAGGCCCTCCTTGTCTGTCAAGAACCATATTCCAATCAACCCAACCGTCAACCCAGTTATTTAGACAGCCAATAATATCTCTGGCATAGCGATTAACAGGAGCGTATTTAGGGTGTAAGTACTTTTTTTCAGCCTCACGCCAATCATAACCCCAGTCAGTGGCTTCTTTAGACCAGTACCAAGCATCGTCCTTCCAGGCTGGTACCTCAGAGTCTATACATGCCTCTGACTGAATTAAATATTTATTGGGCGCTTTATAGTGTGCATACTCCAACTCCTTAGGGAAATAGTCATAGGTACTTTCATACCAATGAACAGCCGTTCCGTCAAAATATTTTGAACTCGCCTGGTCTTTAAACATTACATCAACCCACTGTTTAAGATCGCCTCTATTTTGATCAAAACCTAATATAACCAGGTCTTGCTGTCCTTTGGCCTCGAGGGTAGGGCCAAGATAATTTTGTACGAAATGGGTCATCTCCTCGGGAGAAAAAACCATGCTTTCCCAGTTATTTCCATTTCCCATGGGTTCGTTTTCAACTGTAAAACCCCATATATCGATGCCCTGAGCTTTGTAGGCATCGGCATATTTAGAGAAAAATAACGCCCATGTTTGGTAATACTCTGGCTTTAATTTTCCGCCAACCCAAGAATTATTATCTTTCATCCACGGAGCGGCAGTCCATGGCGATGCAAAAAGTTTGAATCCGTCCTTGGAAGCTGCTTGAGCTGCCTTTATCATTGGAATCAGATCGTCTTTGTCATGGGCTATAGAAAAGTGCTCAAGTTGGGTGTCGTCTTCTACCTCTGTATACGAATAGTTACTTAAAGAGAAATCACATGAATTCATGTGTGTTCGTGTCAAAGAATAGGCAGCTCCTTTCTCAGAAAAATAGGCATTGATTATTTGGTCCTTTTTTTCAGGACTTAATTGATTTAAAACAGAGGCGGAAGACTCGGTAAAGGCGCCACCAAATCCTGTAATCACTTGTCGCTTTTCTTGTGGGTTTATAGTAATTTCAGAAACGATCTCCCCCTTTGAAAAGATCTCTAATGGGGTCAATTTATGGCCCGCAGCAGATGTTTCATAAACTTCTATCATCACTTCTTTTTTTGAGGCACACGAGGCTAAAAACAAGGCTATAATAAGTAAAAAAACAGGGTAAATCAGTATTGTTTTTCGCATAATGATCATATTAATCTTCTAGTGTATTATAAAACTTTTTAAGCACATTAAAAGCCTTTTTCTTATGGCGATTAACGTCTAAAACCCCCCAATATTCTTCGTTAGCAGTTCCGTCATAGGGTACTCCGCTACTCTCTGGAGCCCAGCCACCAACATCTTGACTTTCTGGGTTTCCTGCTTTCCATAACTCATCTGTAAAAGAAAATACTAAAACCCCAGTATTAATGGCTTTATACTCAAAAACGTCATTCAAAATATTGGTTAGTGCCTGGGCTTGCGCCTCTTGGTTATCTCCTTTAGCTAAATCCATAGTTAGCAATGGTCATGTAACTATCGCTACCAGCCTCTGAGAGGTACATTGGCTTATCACTTATCTGTGACCACTCATTAAATATAGCTTCTGGATTATCCCAACGATACACATTTAAACCCCATAAATCGATATTGGTTGTAGCCGCTAATACATCGCTATTTGGAAGCTCACCATGGGCGGTAGCAACAGGATGATTGGAGTCATTTTGATGAATCGCATCGGCTGCATTTTGCAAACTAGTGTACCAGTTTTTTATATCACCATCAAACCACTCTGGATGGTAGTTATATTCATTGCCAAGCTCCCACAATAAAATTGCTTTGTGATTTTTATAGCTATTTACATAGTCTAAGTAAGACCCTGATAAGATATCAAAATAGCCGTCTTGATTGTAACCAAAACTTGTAATTACTTTAATCCCTGCAGCAGCTATCTTATCCAAAACAGAAACATCATCAATAGGGCTGTAGACACGAATGGTGTTTATACCCGCTTCATTCATTAGAGCAAGGTCAAGATCGATGTTGGTGAAATCTCTTTCAACACGCCCCTTTTTAACGGGGTTATAACAAATTCCCTTGATAAAATAGGGCGTCTGGTTAATTAGTAATTGCCTGTCTTTGACAGAAACAACCTCAGTATCCTCAAATGCTAAAAAGCTAAAGGGAAGGATTAAAACTAAGAGTATTAATATATATTTCATTTTTTTATTTTGGTAATTTAACGGTGTTGAACATCTTCTCAAACTCCCCATTGAAGGATTTTTTAAGGGGGTTTCCATCACGAGTTAATCCCTGAAAAACTCCTAAATCAAAAGACTCCCAAAGCGCATATTTAAGAGTTCCCTCAACATCAATAAGTCCGAAATGATTTTCAGACCCTAATGGATGAGCGGCATCTTTCCAAGGTTCATCAAAAGCCTCAAAATAAAAGCAACTAACTCCGTTGGCCTTGGTCCAGTCATCCATTTTTTGGTAATACAGCGCTTGCTTATATTGATCAGCGGCCTGAGTCCCTAATGGCCCATATAAATCACTTGATACGGTAGCCCATCCTGTTTCTCCTATGTGAATAGGCTTTTCAACCCCAAGGCTCTCTACATAGCTTTCAACGCCTTTGTACTGAGATACGGCATAATCTACCGCGCTTTGAATAGCAAGTTCAATACGGGCTTTGGCCTGCAGGTGGCTGGTGTTATTTTGACTCTCTACCCAAAAACTGGAATTATGGTGCGTATCGTGGAATGGGTAGGTATGTATTGAAATATAATCGACCGCTTTAATTAAGGCGGTTAAATCTTCGTTGTGATAGGACGCATCCCCTCCACCCCAGGACGCAAAATTATCTGAACTCGTAATCCACAATGATTCAGGAAGATTCCTTTTGTTTTTTGGGTTTGTAAATAGCTAACCCATTTTAAAATTACTGCAGGTTTTACAAAATAAGATGTTGCCCAGTGCACCATAGCCTCGTTTCCAACAGCAATGATTTTTACAATCTCAGGATACTGGTTTGCAAGTGCAATTGCTTTGGCTATTTCTGAGGTGTTGTTTTCTAGGTCTTCTATATCATGATTGGGCTGGCTTTGTGCCAAGCACCTTGGCAATCTATCCAAGCCCCAAGCATCACATACATTTCAAAACCAGCTTCCTCAGATTTTAAAGCCCGAATTGCTTTTAAAATATTTGGCGCTTGATCTAGCTGTAAATTATAGGTGCGTATGACTTTGATTCCTAGGGCCGACAAAATTTTTAGATCTTCTTTAATCTGAGATAGTGAAGGCTGATCCTCTCTTGTTAAGGTTCGATAGCCCCCATAGGAAATCGCCCTATATTCAGGGTGCCCTAAAAATTCAGCGGCTGATTTATTTTTATTTATAGGGTTTTCATTCATTTTTCTTTCTTTACAAGACCCCACACCAAGAACTAAAGTAAAAATTAATACGAGTCTTAGTAGGGGTCTTGAATATTTCATATTAAGCTTTAACAACAGATATGACTAACTTCTCTATTTCTCCACCTCTATTAAAGAGCATTTGGCTCGTTTGAACATCTAGAGACTTCCCTTGAAAAGAAGATACGCTGCCATCAGTTAAAAATACTTTAATAGCCGCCTGAGTCGCTTTCTGATAAATTACAGGCACTTGACAATAAGTAAAACCGAGAGACCCTACCTCAAGGTCTACACGACACTTTTCTTTGGCTAGGTTGATGTAATTAAACACCTCTTTAGTTGTTAAAAACTCATCCTCTCTTAGTATCTCTGGGTTAAATTCCACAGCACCATTACGTACTTTTACTCCTAACTCTCCAAATCTACTCAAGACATCTTCCTTCACTTGTCCAGTCATTCCTGGTTGCTGTGCGCCTTTACCACCAGGGGTATGCGAGTAGGCATCGGTAGGAAACGCCCCATATAGCTCGGGTGATTTATGAACTCCAATTCCTGCATTAATCTCAAAATAATGATCGTACAATCGACCTATATGTTTTTTATCTTCTGATTCAGAAAGTGCTTTTTGAGTTACCTCATACACCGCCAATAATAACTTAGAAACCATATGCCAGTAAATAGACCCTAAACCTTCATATCCAAAGAAAGTACCCGATCTTCCTGTAAATGATTTATGGTCAAATACAGATTCAAAAATAGCAAGCACCTTTTTAGAGTCTTTCTCCACAAGGGGTGCATACAACTGTGAAAGGCTACTCAAGGCTACCTTTACTGAATCAGCATTATTAAAACTACCATTAAAGTGGTAATGGCCATTTCCGTCTTGATTGATTAATTGGGTATTCCCATCTGCAATAAGTTGACTGAGTAATTCAGAAGATGTAACATCTGGGGCTGCAATCGTGTTTTTATGAACAAACTTAGGAAGTTCTTTGTTTGGATATAAAATATAACTGTACTGATCTTCTCTGAATAACGGACTATTTTTAAGACCGTCTAAAACATCTAAACTCTCTTTAGTGGATAAATAACCAGAACTCAATACCGCTACTTGCCCCTCTAACATTTCAGGTAAATGAGGAAATAGAAACGGACTTATGATCCGTTACGGTCATTAAATTATAGGAATGAAATAAACTATCAGCTCTTTTATTGGCTTCAATAGAGTGCTCTAAGTAATCAAGGGCAGTGCTAGTAAATTCTAACAAGGACGCCTTAGAAACGGCTGTTTTATAGCCTGAAAATTTTTGATCGTAAATTTGTGTTCTGTAGTCACTCGCTGCTTGCCCTAGGCCGTCTAAGACTTGCTTTCGGTTTTCATCGGTAAAACGGCCTTCAAGCAATTGTTTGTGCGCTACCAAGGTTTGAGATACTTTGTTGAAGAACTCTAACAGCTCATTGGATATTTCAAACTCACTGGTAGTGTCTTGATCCAACACTTTATTGAAGAATTTTAAAAAGCGTCTTAAGTAATACAAAGTCACCATAGAGACTCCATTTCCTACAAGAGCATTGTTTGCATCGTTCCACTCAGGGCGTTGGGTATTCATCCAAATCCCCCCTTCTGGAATAAAGTTTGACATTTTTGCAGAACGGTAGCTAGTATTTTCTCTACAAAATTAACCTTGTAAATAAAGGCGGTTGTGTCTCTAAGTAAGGCACCATCAACCCCGATTTCGTCCCTTTTGAACTGTATATTTTCTTCCTTTTCAAAATCAAAATCTATGGTGTTTTTTGGATCTTTCAAAATAGACTCGTAGGGCTTTATCTTGTAAGGAACATTGGCATAGACAAACAAATCTTGAGAGAAATAGGTTGCTAATTTATTTGGGTAATAAGCTTCCATAAACTCAAGAAACTTAAGTAAATATATGATTTGGTGATCCCCCCAATACCCAATGTAAGACCACGGGTTGTCTGGCTCAATTGTTTCCCAATCAAATCCATACTTTGTAACACGGTACGGGTTGTAGCCCTCAAAAGTAGTCGCGTTTAAAAACTTATGAATCATCCCTTCCATAAACTCTGGATAGGAATGCGCTAAAGCTTCCCAGTTTTGGAAAATATCACGCCAGTTTCCTTGATAATCTAATATTTTAGAGCCATCATTTTCGTTTCTAGTATTAATAGAGAACTTGTTCCAAGGACGGCTTGGATCGCCATGGCGACGGCTAAATTTTAAAGGCAAATATTCGCAGCAAAGACGTTTAAAGTTTTTATCGGCATCGTCTTGATATAAAGCCTTTAGGTCTTGGAGTTTGAAAAGTGCTGGTAAGGCGTTTAATACAGCCTCTTTGTGACGGTATACTTTTTTGTTTAGTTTTTCGATGTAAGAAACGAAATCTTCTTTTTCGATTTGATAATTATCATCAAAAATTCCGCCACGCATGATGTTAAACATGGTATTTGAAAAGTGACGAACGTTACGAAGTCCATCTGCGGTTTTTTGAAGTCCGTCAGAGGCCGCAACAAGCTCGGTAAGGTGTTCAGAACCTAACTCAACATCGGTAAGGATCTTCGATTTTAAATCTGAAATAGTATTCATCTCGGATGTAATAGAGACCACATCTGAGATGCTTTGATTGACATCAGCCACCAACAACCACTCTTTTGATTGCTGTGGTGCTAGGGCTACTTCTGAATTTAGAAAATAGGCTCCCTTTTCGGCTTTGACATCCGTTTCTTGCGAGACTTGCTGCCCTCTTCTGAAAGTATCTAGCTGCAAAGAAGATAAAAGAATCGTTGGGTTGTCAAGTCCAAGAGACCAGGCAATATTAGATTTTAAAGCCTCACTGGGTTCCGCTTTGTCAACGATAATGGCGCTCAATGCAAAAACAGCAAGTGAAGACCCCTCTACAAGTTCGGTTCTTTTGTAAGCATCTACCAGATTACTCGTGCTGTTTTGAAGGGCTTGCTCAATGCCGGAGGGTAATACATTTTGAATCCCATCAATAAATTGAATTTTAACCTGTGAGGTCCCTGTATTGGACAGCAAAGACTTTCTAACAAACCCATAACGATCTGTGGAGTTCCACTCATAAGTGAAACTGATTTCTAAGTCGTGGTTAATTTCTTCAAATATCACTTTGTTACCAAAGGCGTTCTTGTAAAGGTTTCGTGATATTTTATATAACGACACGTGTCGTGAGGAAAAGGGCTCCCACAAAAATGTTTGACTGTTCTTTTCAACAAGAAAAATAGATTTACTTCCAGTGGTTTCGAAAGAATCGGTTATTTTATCATCGGTATAGTATGGGAAAAGCGCTGAGTCACAGTCTTTTCGACCTGCAGACAAACCTCCTGTACTAGATATAAACATCCAGTGGTTTGAATGGCTTACGATACTCATGAAAAAAGGGCGCATACCGTTTACATTGGAAATTTTATAAAAACTCTCTCCGTCAATTTTCATCTGTTCGCCTTTAACATTCAAATCTGCGAACTGAGCTGAGTGAGCACCAATGTTTATGGTTTTATTTTGAGTCATTCTTTAATTACTTTTTGAGTTTAATTTTGGTTAATTGATTGTAAAACCAACGTGATATGCAAAATACTTTATTTTTTGTATTGAGTACAATTAATGGTGCTACAATGAGTATACAAAACAAAACAGCTTATGCACCCATGTTTTATGGAGTGAAAAACGATATTTATCAAAATAGCGTGTTTTTATGATATTTGATGTAGTAATGTATAGGTGTTTTATGTTTAATCAAAACAAAAATTAGCGGTAGCTTGGTTCAAATTTTCAATTATTAAACATATAAGGCCTATCGGGGCTAAATTTTGCACATTAGTAAATAATTATGCGAAGATATTATTAAAATCGCATTTTTAGAAGCTAAAGGCTGAGGTTGTTTTTAAATCAAGGGTATAATTAATAATGTATTAAAGGGCAATCACCTGCTTGTAAATCTCAGGGCCAAGCTCATAGCTTGCTGGCAGTAAAGCCGTTTTTAAAGCCGTTACTTTATCTAACATACCATTGGCCTTATAGACTTGTGCGCTGTAAAGTAAAGCCATTGGCTCACTTGTTTTACCCACTACAAAATTTGTAATTGTTGCCAAGGCTTCTTGCTTTTGGTTTGAGGCCAATTGAGCCAATGCAAGTAATTGATACGATTGTGGAGTTGTTCTATTATCTACCTCTTTTTGGGCTAATTGTAATGCTTTATAAGGATCTGTTTTAACTAATGCTCTTATTTTATGAGTGTTGTACATATCACCATATAAAGGGTTGTTTGCCAAGGTAAAAAACTGTTGCATATACTCCTCACTCAAGACAGAATCACCTTGATAACTTGCCATTTCAGCTTTTAACAAATAATAATCTGGCAGGTTGTGATTAGCTAACAAATGGTCAATAAGTACTGAGGCCTGAGTTATATTATGCTCTTTAGAATATAAAATCCAGGCAATACCTTTTTTTGCATAGGCATGATCTGGTTGTAAGGCTAGTGTTTTTAAATAATGGTTGTAAGAGGCTTTAATATCTCCTTGGTGTCCGTAATAATCAGCAATATTGGTATTAGTCCAGATTTGTAAGGCGAGGTTCTTTCTAGAATTTGCGATAGTTAAGGCTTTCTCCATGTACCCTATGGCAGCAGATAAATCACCCTGGTGATCACTCCATTTAGAAATTCTAATTAAATAATCAAATTGGTTTATGTTTTCTATTTTTTTTAAGAGCTGTAGCGCTTTTGAGTACGCACCAACTTCCAGGTAGCAATCAAACAACAGCAGCTCTGTTGCGTGTTTATTTGAAATACCTGCATAACTTTCTTCTAGTAAAGTAATCGCATCTTTAAAACGATGCTGGGTAATATAGTTTTTTGCCAAGGCTCTTTTATAGCCGTCCTGAATTTTAATAGCAGCAACAGTAATGGCTTTTTTGTACACCTGTTCTGCATCTTTAAGGTGTTGTATGGCTCCGCTGGTTTCAAAAAGTTTAGAATAAGCTCCAGCTAGAGGTCCTAAATCACCAACACCTGTAGAATCTGACCCCAATCTTTTAGACCAGAATTCTTTTTCTTCCAAGGCCGCAGCGTATGATTTTATTGGGTCTGCCTGTAAAAAAGAAGTGTAATCTTTAGGGTTTGTTGTAAAGGTTACATCTTTATCACCCTGCCCATTACAGCCTAGTAATAATACACTAAGGCACATACTTGCAAATACATTTTTCATAACTGAGTGATATAGTTTTGTGCCAACATTAAATAGTTAGTTCATCATTACAGGGGCTTCCAAATAAGGAAAATCACCATAGGTTCTTGTGCCTATAGACACATTATCTGATGTAAGTAAAGGACTATCGTTTTCTCCATTAAACCTCGTGCCATCTTCACCCCCAAAAATGAGTGTAAGAGAGATGTCTATAACATCGTCTTCAAGGCCTCTTCCAGTTAGGGCCAGAGCAGTGGCAGGGTCATAATATACCGTTTGCCCATTGGGAGCAACCTGTAGGGCATCAAAATTTGCTAGTAGTGTTGTTAAACCCGTAGCATCAAGTCCAAGAATATTGGTCTGATAATTAACCGTCTCTGGATCAAGCCCTAAAGCTACAGCATACACATCATGATACGCCTCTAATTGATTTTGAAAAGCTACTTGAAATAGCTGTGTTTGGCCATCTTCGCTTTGCAGAGTTGCTCGCAAAGAAGGTGGTACTTTATTGTATAAATTCTTTACAGCGTCCGAAGCGCTAAAAACTGTATTTATAGCAGGACGCCCCATACTGTCTTGTTGGTCATAGGTTCCAGAGAAATCTAAAACACCATCACAAGGCTCACAAGATCCTCCGCAGTCAATAGAAGTTTCATCAGCGTTTTGAATACCATCATCACAGGTAGCATCGTTTAGAATATTTCCGTTATCGTCATCATCTACGCATTGCACAAATACTAGAGAAGTAAAAATGGCAAGCAATAATAGGTTTATTTTATATATTTTCATCTTGAATGTATTAATGTGATACTATTATTGTTTTCTACTTGTAGTTACCCAAATGTTATAGGCATCTGGCGCAGACCCTACCGGCAAATAACCTTGCGCTACACCAACATGAGTGGGCGCCGTACCAAGCATAGAATTTGGCACTTCTACCACAATGGCCAATACATTTAAATCTTCAAAGAAATCACTGGCATCTTGTGGCGGCAAAAAACCCTCTGGAGCAACTGCTCCACTACTTACCAAATTATAGCGGTTAAAATCAAAATAGAAAGGATCTCTTCTAGGCCCTGCATATACCTGCATGCCGTTATTTGAAGTAGTTTCTGCCGAGTCAATATCTGAAACTTTCACAACAGTTCTTGTGGCGGTGGTAACAATACTTGTCTGGGCACCTGTTTGAAGCGGCGCTACAGGACCAAAAAAGTACATAGAATCTCCTCTTTTAACAGCTTGAATCACTAAATCTTCAACAAAATCTCCAGTATTATCTATATTAAAAGTAATAATAACATCCTGATCAAACGCTGCATTGCTTGTTTGTTCCATAGGAGCTAGTGGTCCTTGAACGGTAGCCACCAAAACAGTATTGTCTGGGTTACTCCCCTCAAAGGCAAAGAAATCTGCAATATCTGCAGAAGTTGCAGCTACATTTGGAGCATCAATATGATCTGCTGAAATCAAAAACACAGAGAAACAGGCAAGCCCTATTGCTCCTAATACCGAAAATAGTTTTGTTTTTTTCATAATGGATTTAGTTTTTAAAAAATTATATTGTTTTCTTTACCCAACTAATGACAAATGTACACCCACTAGTTTTAATAAAAAAGATACTTTTTAGTAAAGGTACATAGGATACTTAATATGTCTTTAAAAGTAAATTGTAATTTTTAAATTTAGCACATAAATGAACCCTTCTGCACAAGATTGGATAAAAAAGTTTTTAAGCACTTATAAAGAGGATGTAATATCATTACAATTTACTTCAAAAAATGCTTTTTATGATCTATTAAAAGCCACTGGTTTTTTATATGGCAATGCAAACAGTCTTATACTAAAACATGATATTGACTTAGCGCTTTCTCACCAGGAGTGTACCAAAGTAAATTTATTTCATGCCCTACTATATACAGGAAGTATTAATAAACCCTTGGCAACACCTCAAGAGTTAATTAGTACTATTGTTCAATACTACAAAGCGCTTGACAAAGCAAAAACGGGTTTTTTAAAGGCAATTATTTTTTCTAGCTCTGAAACCTCGAACCTTGAGAGTATTTTATCAAAAAGACTCCATGAAATAAATACAGTAAACAAAACAAATGCGGTCTCTTTATTAACCTATGCACTGCTATATGTAGATGTATTAGCTTTTGAGTATTGGCTGTCTGAGGGTAGTGATAGTAAAGCATTTACAAAAAATCTTGAGCTTCAAACAATGCTATGTTGTTTTGGATCATTAAATGCTAAACAAGAAAAAACGCAGTATGACAGCATGCTTATCTCTCTCTTTGAGGCTTCCTCCCAGTATAAAGACACTGAGCAAAGTTTGGAAACAGCCAATAGAAAAGAGAATTTTGAGCAGTTTTCTGGCTATGCAAGAAAATACATTTTTGATGTAAGCACACTAGCTGTTTGGGAAAACAAATCCTTAGACCCTAAAGAGCACAGATATCTGGAAGTCTTAGCAAGTAACTTAGAGCTTGATCAAAACACCCAGCAAAAAAGTATTGATGCTATAAATGCTTTTTCTTTAAAATCTGAGGGGAAGCTTAGCCTTTTTGAGTACGCAACACCCATAAAACAATTTTACACCCAATCAACAAGTACTGTAAAAAGACTTATTGTTAGAAACAAGGACAGATTACAAAAAGAATTGCAAGAAAGTGGAGAGTTATTAAAACTTCTTGGCATTTCTACCTACAGAGAATTATCAAAGGATGAAAAAAGTAAGGTAAAAGAACAGTTGTTGGATATCTGTAAAACGATTCCTTCATTGACCATTTTTTTGCTTCCTGGAGGCGCTATTTTACTGCCTTTATTGGTGAAGCTTATCCCTAAACTATTGCCATCTGCTTTTGACGAAAATAGGGTAGACTAATTTTTATTAGTTAAAAATAGCAACAAGTAATTCTTTTAATAGGTCTGCCTGTGGGGTGTTAGAGGCCCCTACTCCTTTACTTTTCATATCAATGTCTCTTATGGCGCTAATAATTACGCTCACCTTTTTCATAGGGTAATTGCGAGCTGCTACTTGATAATCTTTTATAAAATATGGATTCACGCCAAGGGCCTTAGCTGCATTTGCTTTGTTGGATACGGCATGATACTTTAACAGTTTCACAAAAAAGCTGTACAGCAAAGAGACGGTCATAACAATAGGATTGTTCTTTGGGTTTTGTCCAAAATATTGGATAATAGCATAGGCTTTTAAAACGTTGCGATCTCCAATGGCTTTTTGTAATTCAAAATTATTAAAGTCTTTACTGATTCCTATATTTTGTTCTACAATCTCTGGAGTTATTTGAGCGCCAGGTTTTACAATAAGCTGTAATTTTTGTAGCTCATTATTTATTTTACCTAAATCTGTACCCAAAAACTCTGTTAGCATTAGTGAGGCCTTTGGAGTAATAGTATATCCTTTACTGGCTAGGCTTGATTGTATCCAGTCTGGAATTTTGTTTTCATAGAGTTTCTTACTCTCAAACAAAACACCTGCTTTTTTAACGGCTTTACTCAACTTTTTTCTAGCATCTAGCTTTTTGTATTTATAACAAATAACCAGAACTGTGGTTGGTTGAGGATTCTCAACGTAGGCTACCAAATTCTCAATAGTTCGAGAGAGGTCTTGCGCTTCTTTTACTATTACAACTTGCCGCTGAGCCATCATTGGGTAGCGTTTGGCATTGCCTACAATATCATCAATAGTTACATCTCTACCATAGAGCACCATTTGGTTAAAGCCTTTTTCACTCTCATCCAAAACGGTTTTTTCTATGTAGTTTGAAATAGCGTCAATATAAAAGGCCTCCTCACCCATTAAAAAATAGATAGGAGCAAGTACACCTTGTTTGATATTATTTACAATTTCTTTTGCTTGTGCAGACATAGATATAGGTATGAAATGTTAGCAATTTGGGCACAAGTTAAGTAGATTTTACAAAGCTAATCTTCCAAGAAAGATTATTTTTACTTTATGCGGCAGCTCAACTTTAAGCAGTATTCATTTCGATTCAAAAATAGGGAAAACAAACCATTGATTTTTGATGTTGTCAGAAAAAAATTCATGGTTCTCACACCCGAGGAGTGGGTGCGGCAAAATACCATACAATATTTAGTTAAGGAGCTTAACATACCACTATCTTTAATTAACGTTGAAAAGCAAATCAAGTTACACGGCACCATTAAACGCTATGATATAGTAACTTTTAATCCAGATGGTAGTATTCATTTAATTGTAGAGTGCAAGGCAGATAGCATTAAAATCTCTCAAGACACCTTTGATCAAATTGCCCGTTATAACTTGGTACTAAAAAGCACCTTTTTGATGGTAACAAATGGTATGGATCATTATTATTGTAAGATGGACTTGCAAAACAAGCGGTATTCGTTTTTAGAGACACTACCAGTCTATAAAAAATAAATTAATCAAACATGTAATATGAAAAAAAGAATATTTGACCTAATATTTATAATAATCGCAGCCACAATATTAATAATATTATCAGAATATGAAATTTTAAAAAAGTATTCTGCTCTTACATTAGTTCCTATTTTGATTGCCTATTTCCTAGGTCAATATTCTGAAAGGAAATTTAAAAAATAAATGACAAAAATCCTTTTGTATCTTTGCACGTTGTTAAACCATAATACGCAATGTCATGGGTCTATTTGGACTAAAAACAACAAACACTGTATTTATAAGTTTCGGTATTCATTTTTAGAAACACTTCAAGGTAAATAAAATAAACATGTTATTTTGCATTTATGAAACTAGCTATTGTCATACTAAATTATAACGGAGAAGCTTTGCTAGCACAGTTCTTACCAAGTATACTTGAATATTCTCAACAAGCTACCGTATATGTTGCAGATAACGCCTCTACAGATGGCAGTGTTGCATATATAAAAGAACATTTCAGTAAAGTACATCTTATCATTAACACCCAAAACGGGGGCTATGCCAAAGGATACAATGACGCGCTAAAAAACCTCAACGAAGATGTTTTTGTACTTCTAAACAGTGATGTAGAAGTTACTCAAGGATGGCTAACACCAATTATAGAGGCTTTTAAAGCCACTTCAAATTTGGTCGCGGTACAGCCAAAAATACTAGATTATAAAAACAAAGACTATTTTGAGTATGCTGGAGCAGGCGGAGGTTATATAGATGCTTTGGGGTATCCATATTGCAGAGGACGTATTTTTAATACCACAGAGAAAGACACAGGACAATACAATGACTCTCGGCAAATTTTTTGGGCCAGTGGCGCCTGTTTAGCATTAAAAAAAGAAGCTTTTATAAAAGCCGGTGGGTTTGATGAAGATTTGTTTGCTCACCAAGAAGAAATAGATCTGTGTTGGCGCATGCAACAACAAGGTGGCATTATACACTACACAGGAGGCTCAACGGTGTATCATCTTGGCGGAGCAACACTTGCTGTAGAGAATCCTAAAAAGACTTTTTATAATTTCAGGAACTCTCTACTTGTGATGTTAAAAAATAATAATCATGCTGCAGTTTGGGCAATTCTATTTACTAGAATGCTTCTAGATGCCTTGGCAGCTTGGCAATTTTTGGTGTCTGGGAAACCATCACACTTTTTTGCCGTCTTTAAAGCGCACCTCTCTTTTTATAGCCTTGCACCAAAATTTATTAAAAAAAGAAACAAAGACACAAAAAAGATCGCTTACTATCAAATAAAATCTGTAGTTTGGATGTATTTCATCAGAAAAAAAACTACTTTTATCGCATTAAATCAAAACAAAAAAATAGTATAGAACGAGTTGTCTACTGCAATATTTTTAAAATTTGTTAGTTTTAAGTAATAATAAAACCCAATTAACCATGAAAAAACTTCTTATCCTAGCCACTTGCGGAATGTTCTTATTTCCATCTTGTGTAGCATCAAAAAAGTACAAAGCTTTAGAGGCCAACTACAAAAAAAATAAAGATTTACTCAACACTGCAACAGTGCTTTTAAATGCCTGTGATAAAGACAAGGCTACAGCAAATGCTAGACTACAATCTTTGCAGGAGCGTTTGGCTGATATGCGCAGCACCAATCAAGACTTAATTAAAACTTCTCAAGACATGACGGTCTTGACTACAAAAGGAGCTAGTAATCTTGAAAAATCATTGGAGAGTTTAAAAGAAAAAGATCTTAAAATTTCAAGATTACAAGATGCACTTACCAAGAAAGATAGCGTAACACTTGCCCTTGTGACAAGCCTGAAAAAAGAAGTAGGCATCAATGACCAAGACATTGAGATTAATGTAGAGAAAAGTGTAGTGTTTATCTCCTTGAGTGATAAAGTACTGTTTTCAACAGGAAGCTATAATGTAACAGAGAGAGCTAGAGAGATTTTAGGAAAAGTTGCCACAGTAATTAATGGTAAGCCAGAATTTGAAGCAATGGTAGAAAGCCACACAGACAACGTACCTTATAATGGTAGCGTACTTAAAGACAACTGGGATCTAAGTGTAAAACGTGCTACCTCTATTGTAAGAGTATTACAAGACTTGGGCGTTAAGCCAGAGCAGTTAATAGCTGCTGGTCGTGGAGAGTACCTTCCACTGGTAGATAATGACACTCCAGAAAACAGATCAAGAAATAGAAGAACAAAAATATTAATTCTTCCTAAAATTGATCAATTCTACAAAATGATAGAAGATGAAATGAAAAACATGTCTGAGGGTCAACCACAAGAGACACCTACAGAAAACCAGGAAAACACGCCTGAAGATCTGGAAGAAAACACTCCAGAGGAGAAAAAAGACAATACACCTGAAGAAAAAAAGGACAATACACCTCAACTTTAAACAGGTAACACCAATAATTAAAATCCCAACCTTATGGTTGGGATTTTTTGGTTGTACCCATTTTTAATTCTATCAGATATATCTGTACGATACTATCAAAACTCATATCTTTAAAAACAAAAAACCCTGTGTTATAATCTAACACAGGGTTTTTTATATTGAGCAGGTTTTATTTTTTCTTAGCAGTGGTTACTTTTTTATTTTGAGTAACTGCTTTTTTAGTTGCTTTAACAGGCGCCTTATTTACTTGCTTGCTTGCCGCCTTTTTTTTAGAAGTTGCTTTAGGAGCTTTATCCTCAAGGGTTGCATCTTTGGCAGTGTCTTCACCCTCCTGGACTGGCTTAGAGAAGTCTGTAAATCCGTTTTTAACTAAAAGGTTATACCATTGTACCACTTTTTTGATATCACTTGGGTATACGCGATCTTCATCATAGTCTGGCAAAACACCAAAAAAGAATTCTTCTAATTCTACTTTAGGCACTTTATGGCTAATGGTTTGTTTTCCATCTTCTTTGGTTGCAATCTTTTCAAAGATTTCACGAAGTGGCACCTCCTGGGTCAAGGTGTAGATAGCAATTTCTGTAAGTAAACTTACATTGTGCCTTGAACTTACACTTATTTTTTTCTGGTCTAATAAAGACTCTGCCAAAAAACCACTCCGGGTTTGCTTGGTCATCTTATACAATCCTGGTTTTCCTGAAATTGATAATACTTTTTCTAAACTCATAATTATTTAAAATCTTTAAGTGCTTGGTGCATACTGCGTAATTTTTAAACAATACTCCTTATTGTTTGAAATTATTGCAAAGATGTTTTGAAATTTTTTGATACGCAACCCTTTAACGTTTCTTTTTAGCATTAGGGAAACGCATGCGGTAATCTGCATTTGCTTTTCCTTTACTAATGTTAGTTAACCTGCCTTTTAGTATTCTCTTTTTTAGGGAAGAAAGTTTGTCTGTAAATAAAATTCCTTCGATGTGGTCATACTCATGTTGTATAATTCTTGCAATAATACCGGTATACTCTTGGGTGTGCTTTGTAAAGCTTTCATCATAATACTCTATAGTAATATCTGGCTTTCTTAATACATCTTCACGTACATCTGGAATACTTAAACAGCCTTCATTGAAAGCAAACTCTTCGCCTTGCTCCTCTAGTATGGTCGCATTAATGAAGGTTTTTTTAAATCCTTCAACCAGGGCTAATTCTTGAGCATCCATCAGGATCCTTATCAGCAAAAGGACTTGCATCAACCAAAAATATACGAATTGGCAAACCAATTTGTGGCGCTGCCAAACCTACTCCACTGGCGCCGTACATGGTTTCATACATATTTTCTAGAAGGGCATCTAAATTAGGGTATGCCTTAGATATGTCTTCACATTCTTTTCGTAACACAGGATCGCCGTAGGCTACAATGGGTAAAATCATTTTCTATTATTTAGTATATAAAAATTGTTGTAAAATAATGGTAGCACTTATTTCATCTACAAGAGCTTTGTTCTGTCTTTGTTTTTTTTTCAAGCCGCTATCAATCATGGTCTGAAAAGCCATTTTACTAGTAAAGCGTTCATCTACTCTCACTATAGTAATACTAGGGAATTTAACTCCAAATCCTTTAATGAAATTTTGAATATTCCCTTCTATATTTGAGGGCGTTCCATCTCTCTGGGTGGGCTCACCAATTACAATGGTTTCTACCTTTTGCTCAGAAAAATAGTGGCTTAAAAATGGCATCAATCCATGAGTTTCAACCGTGGTAAGGCCAGAGGCAATAAGCTGTAACTCATCAGTCACGGCTATCCCTGTGCGTTTACTACCGTAGTCTATGGCGAGGATTCTTCCCATTTTTAGTGCAAAAATAAAGGTTTATAGTATAGTATGCTACATATGGTGTATTTAATCATTAGGGTGTTTATATTTGTATAATATAAAAAAAACACAACCAGAAAAAACGCCATGAAAGACCTTCAAGATATAATAGAAAAAGCCTGGGAAGACCGTTCTTTATTAAACCAACAACAAACCATAGACGCCATTAGAGAAGTTGTACGTTTGTGTGATCAGGGAATACTGCGCTGTGCAGAGCCTACAGAAAATGGTTGGAAGGTGAACCAATGGGTAAAAAAAGGGATTGTTTTGTATTTCCCAATACAAAAAATGGAAACTCTTGAAGCAGGTATTTTTGAATATCATGACAAAATTCCTTTAAAAACAGGATATAAAGAAAAAGGAATTCGGGTAGTACCTAATGCTATTGCACGTCACGGAGCGTATATAAGCAAAGGTGTTATTCTTATGCCTAGCTATGTAAACATTGGCGCATACGTAGACCAAGGTACCATGGTAGATACCTGGGCAACTGTTGGAAGTTGTGCTCAAATAGGTAAAGATGTCCACCTAAGTGGTGGAGTTGGTATAGGTGGTGTTTTAGAACCTCTTCAAGCAGCGCCCGTTATCATTGAAGACGGAGCTTTTATTGGTTCACGTTGTATTGTTGTAGAAGGAGTACGTATAGAAAAAGAAGCTGTTTTAGGAGCCAATGTAGTGCTTACTATGAGTACCAAAATTATAGATGTCACTGGAGAAACACCCCTTGAAACCAAAGGAGTTGTTCCTGCACGTTCTGTAGTAATTCCTGGAAGTTATACCAAAAAGTTTCCTGCTGGAGACTTTCAAGTTCCATGCGCGCTAATTATTGGAAAAAGAAAAGAAAGCACCAATAAAAAAACATCTTTAAATGATGCCCTGCGCGAGTACAATGTGGCAATATAAAAGCAGAAACTAACATAAAAACACAACTTTCGTGTAGTTGAATAATGCTATTATTAAAGCCATTACTGGTGTTTACTAAATTAAAAAAACCTTATATTTAGCGTAGTAATTCTCGCTATGAAACCTCTTGTTGTTTTTTGTTTACTCTTGTTGTTCTCTCCAATGATTTTGGTGGCACAAGAAGTAGCCGTTTTTGCACAATTTAATGGCCAGTATGACTACCTAGCATTTGGAAACACACTAAACACTGGAGAAAACACAGGCGCTGTGCCTCCAACTCCATGTGAGATATTAACCTCTAGCAGTGCAAACTTTGAACTACAACCAGACCAGCAACTCATTGCTGCATACTTGTATTGGGCTGGTTCTGGAACTGGAGATTTTGAGGTAACACTAAACGGAGCGCAAATTACTGCTCAAAGAACCTTCTCAGAGACAATCAGTAATGGATTGGTTTATTTTGCAGCTTTTGCAGATGTAACCTCGCTTGTTCAAACAACTGGAAATAGTTTATACACATTAGCAGATTTAGACCTTACAGATAGTATTGCTCCTTATTGTGAGAACACGACAAACTTTGCTGGATGGGCAATTACCGTTATTTATCAAGACAGCACATTGCCTTTAAATCAGGTTACTGTTTTTGACGGTTTGGAAAGTGTTTCTGCCACCAACACTAATCTTACAATTAATCTATCAAACATAAATGTACTAGACAACGATGGAGCTAAAATTGGGTTTTTAGCCTGGGAGGGTGACCAATCACTCTCTGTTAATGAAACCCTACAAATTAATGGAAACATCATAAGCAACCCTCCATTAAACCCTGCAGACAATGCTTTTAATGGCACCAACAGCTTTACCCAAAATGAACTTTTGTATAATATGGATATAGATTTTTATTCTATAGAAAACAATATAAGCCCCGGAGATACAAGCGCTGTTATTGACCTAACCTCTGGGCAAGACTTTGTAATGATTAATACTATTATTACGGTATTAAATTCTCAATTGCCAGACGCTACTATAAGTATAGATACAGTACAAGGGGGTGATATTTGTGGAGATAGAGATCTAGAAATTACCTATACGGTATACAACTTAAATTGTACAGATTCACTTCCCCCTGGCACACCCATCGCCTTTTATGGGGATACCACCCTTGTTGGCCAGAGTCAAACCACCGATATAATACCTATCTCAGGACAACAAACCAATACCATTACACTCACCATACCCATTGAAATTGGAGCAGATTTCCAGCTCAATGTATTTGTTGATGACAACGGAGCTGGAGTTAGCACGGTGTATGAAATCATAGAAGACAACAACCAAGACACCGCCTCTATTACCCTTCTAGAACTACCAGAGCAAACTGTATTACAAGATCTTGAGATTTGTGATGTTATCCCCTCGCTAAACTTTGATTTAACCCAAGGAGTTGTCCAGGCAGATCCTCAGGCCTTGCTTAGTTTTTATGAGTCTAATGCAGATGCTGTTGCAAGTCAAAATGCTATTGAAAACCCTACAAATTATACAAATACTTCAAAACCCGCAAGAGATTTTTATAAGGGCAGACAACGCCTTATGTTACCTTGTAAATTCTTTTACTATAGCGGTACTTGATTGCTCACTTCCAGATGCGACCATTGTTATTAACGGCCCTCTCAACACTTGTAGAGAAGAAACTCTAGGGGTTCAATACACCGTTTATAACACCCTTGGAACTGGCCCTTTACCCAGTAACACTCCTATCGCATTTTACATCGATGGGCAACTTGTAATGCAAGCACAAACTCAAGAAATTATTGCCATTGGAGACAGCCAGGATGGTTTTGTTGAAATTGAAATAGACGCCTCAATACCAAATAATTTTACTTTTTTGGCTGCTGTAGATGATACTGGAGTAAACCAAGGTATCGTTGAAGAGCGCAACGAGACAAACAACCATTTTACATTACCAGTAACTTTTTTAACCATAGACCCCATAACAGCCCTTCCAGATTTACTGTTATGTAATGAAGGTTTTAATAGCGCGGTTTTTGATCTTACCCTACAAAATGATTTAATAAGCAGTAATACAGATGATATTATACGTTTTTACACCTCTCTAGAAAATGCACTATCTAATAGCTTTGCCATAACAAATCCTTCAAGCTATCAAAGTTTGAGTGCTGAGCAAGAAATTTTTGTAAGGCTAGACACGGCTGTTTGCTTTGCTGTAAGTTCTTTTTGGATTACCATAGAGAACTGCCCACCTTTTGTGCCTCAAGGGTTTTCTCCCAATAGGGATTCGATTAATGATGTATTTGAAATTTCAGGGTTATTAAACATCTATGAAAACTTTGAACTAAAAATGTATTCCAGAGACGGTACTTTAATTTACATAGGAGGAAATGCGCAGGGTTTTTGGAATGCCATACCTAATACTGGACTGTTATATGAGAAAAAACTGGTTCCTGTAGGCACTTATTATTATGTGCTGTTATTAAATGATCCATCAATGCCAACCCCGCTCATTGGGTATGTATACGTGAACTATTAACCAGTGTTGCACCCTACAAATAGTCTTTACTTTGTTTTAATGACCCACAGCATTGTTTTGGGCTAATTTTAAGGAATTGATGGGCTTAATTTGGCTATTTTTGTCAGTGTATGAAATTCAATCTTGTTTCAAATTTTAAACCCACAGGAGACCAACCTCAGGCAATTAAATCACTAGTCGAGGGTATTAACTCCAAAGAGCAATATCAAACACTTCTTGGAGTCACAGGAAGTGGAAAAACCTTTACTGTTGCCAATGTTATTCAAGAGGTAGAAAAGCCAACCCTTGTCCTGGCGCATAATAAAACCTTGGCGGCGCAGCTTTACTCTGAGTTTAAACAATTCTTCCCAAACAATGCTGTAGAGTATTTTGTTTCGTATTATGACTATTACCAACCAGAAGCATTTATCCCATCAAGTGGCGTTTACATAGAAAAAGATCTTTCTATTAATGAAGAAATTGAAGTGATGCGTCTAAGCACTACCTCCTCCTTGCTTTCTGGGCGGCGTGATGTAATTGTGGTATCGCATCGGTATCCTGCCTATATGGTATAGGGAATCCTGTAGAGTTTCAGAAAAACGTAATCTCACTTGAAAAAGGACAGGTAATTTCAAGAACAAAATTATTACACAAACTGGTGCAAAGTCTTTACTCGAGAACCGAGGCAGATTTTAACCATGGTAATTTTCGCATCAAAGGAGACACGGTAGATATATTTCCTGGATATGCAGATAACGGCTTTAGGGTTCACTTTTTTGGAGATGAAATTGAAGAAATTGAAGCTTTTGACCCTTTAAATAATAACGTTATTGAAAAATATGAGCGGTTAAATATTTATCCTGCTAATATGTTTGTCACCTCTCCAGATGTGCTTCAAGGTGCTATCAAAGAAATTCAAGATGATTTAGTAAAACAAGTAGATTATTTTAAAGAAATAGGCAAGCATCTAGAGGCAAAACGTTTGGATGAGCGTACTAACTTTGATTTAGAAATGATTCGAGAATTAGGCTATTGTAGTGGTATTGAAAACTACTCTCGCTATCTTGATGGACGTCTTGCAGGAACAAGACCGTTTTGTTTATTAGACTTTTTCCCTGATGATTTTTTAATGATTGTTGATGAATCTCACGTAAGTGTACCTCAAGTAGGCGCTATGTATGGTGGTGACAGATCTAGAAAGGTGAATCTGGTAGAATACGGCTTTAGGCTCCCCGCAGCCATGGACAACAGACCCTTAAAGTTTGAAGAATTTGAAGCCATGCAAAACCAAGTAATCTATGTGAGCGCTACCCCTGCAGATTATGAACTAGAAAAAACTGACGGGGTGTATGTAGAGCAAATCATTAGACCCACAGGGCTATTAGACCCGCCCATAGAAGTGCGCCCAAGTCTTAATCAAATAGATGATTTACTTGAAGAAATACATAAACGTATTGAGCTTGATGAGCGTGTTTTGGTTACTACATTAACAAAACGCATGGCAGAAGAACTCACCAAATACATGGACCGTGTAAACATACGTTGTAGGTATATCCATAGTGATGTAGACACTCTAGAGCGTGTAGAAATTATGCAAGATTTACGCCTTGGGCTGTTTGATGTACTAGTTGGTGTAAATTTACTTAGAGAAGGACTTGATTTACCAGAGGTGTCACTAGTTGCCATATTAGATGCAGACAAAGAGGGCTTTTTACGAAGTGAGCGCTCACTTACTCAAACCATTGGTCGTGCTGCACGAAATTTAAACGGAAGGGCTATTTTATATGCAGATAAAATTACAAAGAGCATGCAAAAAACCATGGATGCAAGCCAGTATCGTAGAGAAAAACAAATTGCCCATAATACCAAGGAGGGTATTACGCCTATGGCTATTAAAAAGAGTTTTGAAAACTCCTTGACCAAATCAAAACAAGAAGCCTATGCCTTTGAAACAAAAGACACGCTGGCAGCTCCAGAACCCGAGGGCCAATACCTAACAAAGCCACAGTTAGAAAAAAAGATACGAGATACCAGAAAAGCAATGGAGAAATCTGCTAAAGAGTTAGATTTTATGATGGCTGCAAAACTAAGAGATAAAATAAAATCGCTGCAAAAAACCGTAGCAGAGCTATTGTAATAACATCTGTTTGTTTTGGCTATTATTTTTTCAGTAATAAGGAGGTAAACTCGCGATACTTCTACTTTTAAACTTGCGCTCAAAGCATTACATTTGTATAAAATAAAACACCCATGTTAAAAGCAGGAGTTCTAGGTGCAGGACACTTAGGAAAAATACACTTAAAATTACTACAGCAATCAACAAAGTATACATTGGTTGGTTTTTTTGATGCCAATCAAGAGGCTGCTAAAGCCATAGAAAAAGAACATGGTTATAAAAGCTTTCCATCTATGGAGGCGCTTATTGAGGCCTGTGATATGGTTGATGTTGTAACTCCAACAATATATCACTATCAGTGCGCAGAAAAAGTTATAACAGCAGGTAAACATTTATTTATCGAAAAGCCCATAACACATACTGTTGCCCAGGCAGATAGTATTCGTGATTTGGCCAAAAAACACGGTGTTCGAGGACAAGTTGGACAAGTAGAGCGTTTTAACCCCGCTTTTATGGCCGTAAACCACATGATAGACAAACCCATGTTTATTGAAGCTCATCGATTGGCTGAGTTTAATCCTCGCGGTACAGATGTTTCTGTAGTGTTGGATTTAATGATACACGATATAGATGCCATTTTAAGTGTTGTGAAAAGTGATGTGAAAAAAGTACACGCAAGTGGAGTTTCTGTTATTAGTGAAACACCAGATATTGCCAATGCACGTATTGAGTTTGAAAATGGATGTGTTGCCAATCTCACGGCCAGTCGTATTTCTATGAAAAAAATGCGAAAAGCTAGGTTTTTTCAAAAGGACGCTTACATCTCTGTTGATTTTTTAGAGAAAAAATGTGAGGTAGTAAAAATGAAAGATGCTCCTAAAAACCCTGATGATTTCGCCATGGTATTAACCAATGCAGAAGGAGTTAAAAAACAAATATATTTTGATAACCCGCAGGTGGCACCAAACAATGCTATTTTGGACGAGCTTGATAGTTTTGCAGATGCAATCACCAATGACACAACCCCAGAGGTATCACTTACTCAGGGCGCAGAAGCTTTGCGAGTAGCCATGATGATTATTGAAAACTTTAAGACACTATAACAATAAAGAACATAATAGTTCCATTAATAAAATCGATTAATACTTATTTTTATGAAAAACGTAGCAGTAATTGGAGCCGGTACAATGGGTAATGGTATAGCCCACACCTTTGCACAAAATGATTATAAAGTACAGTTAATAGATGTTTCTAGGGCCTCTCTAGATCGCGGATTGGCAACAATTGCCAAGAACCTAGACCGTATGGTTGCTAAAGAGAAAATATCTGAAGCAGACAAAGCAAAAACGCTTAATAACATCACCACTTTTACAGATCTAAAAACGGGTGTTGAGTACGCTAGTTTAGTAGTTGAGGCTGCTACAGAAAATCTTGATTTAAAACTAAAAATCTTCAGAGACCTGGAGGCTTTTTGCCCGGATGACACCATCATGGCCAGTAATACTTCATCTATTTCTATTACAGAGATAGCTGCCGTAACTACCAGACCAGATATGGTTATTGGAATGCACTTTATGAATCCTGTACCTGTCATGAAACTAGTAGAAATCATTAAAGGATACAGCACAAGTGATCAAACGTATAACACGGTAGCAGAAATTTCAAAAAAACTAGGGAAAATCCCAGTAAAAGTAAATGATTACCCTGGTTTTGTAGCCAACCGTATTTTAATGCCAATGATTAATGAGGCCATAGAGACACTCTACAATGGAGTTGCTGGTGTAAAAGAAATAGACACAGTAATGATGCTAGGAATGGCACACCCTATGGGTCCTTTGGCACTCGCAGATTTTATTGGTCTTGATGTTTGCCTTTCTATATTAAATGTAATGTATGACGGCTTTAAAAATCCAAAATACGCACCATGCCCCCTACTAGTTAATATGGTAATGGCAGGTAAACTTGGCGTTAAAAGTGCTGAAGGATTTTATGACTATAGCAACAATAGAAAAGCTGTAGATGTAGCTAAAATGTTCTGTTAATACAAGATTAATTTGTTGAATATATGGCAGAAATAAAACCATTTAAAGCAGTGCGCCCCACGCGGGATAAGGTGAGCCTTGTTGCTGCAAGATCTTATGATAGCTATACTCTTGAGCAAAGAGAAGCTAGATTAAGAGACAACCCTTTTTCTTTTTTACATGTAGTAAACCCAGGTTATAAATACTCGCAAGTAATTGAGGGTGAAAAAAGGTATAATTTAGTTCGTAATAGATACCAAGAGTTTAAAGAAGATGGTGTTTTCATGCAAGAACAAACGCCTTGTTATTATATCTATAAAATTGTTAATCATGAAGGAGTTGCATTTACCGGTATAATAGCTGCTGCAAGCACTCAAGATTATGAAAAAGATATTATAAGAAAACACGAAGACACGCTAGAGTATAAAGAAGAAATCTTTGTTAAATACCTCAAAACGGTTGGTTTTAATGCAGAGCCAGTACTACTCACCTATCCAAATAATGATACATTGGCTGGTATTATCTCTTCTGTAATGCAAACTAGAGCAGAGTATGAATTTACAACCACCCACAGAGACACCCATTATCTTTGGCCTGTAAGTGAAGCCCCAGTAGTATCTGAGATTTCAGAAATATTTAAGAAAATGCCAACACTCTATATAGCAGACGGGCACCATAGAAGTTCTTCATCCTGTTTGTTAGCCCAAGAGCTAGCTCAAGAAAACAAAAACCATACTTCAAAAGAGGCTTACAATTATTTTATGAGCTTTCTAATTCCAGAAAGCGACTTAAAAATATTTGAATTCAATAGGCTTATCAAAGATTTAAATGGGCTGAGCAAAGAAGAGTTTTTAATTCAGTTGGATTATTCATTTAGAATAGAAAACAGAGCGCAACATTTTTATAAGCCCTCAAAAAAGCATCATTTTAGCATGTATCTAGATGGTGATTTCTACTCTCTTTACCTTCGAAAAGACACTTACGAAATAAACAACGCCCTACAGGCACTGGATACTCAAATTTTATACAAACTAATATTTGAACCAATTCTTGGTATAAAAGATGTAAGAAATGATACTAGAATTGCATATACAGATGGTAAAAAAGACATGGCATTTGTAAAAACAGCTGTAGACACCAAAGAATTTGCTGTTGGTTTTGGGATGTTACCTGTTACCACACAGGAGATGAAAAAAATAGCAGATGAGGGTTTAAAAATGCCTCCAAAGAGCACTTTTATAGAACCTAAACTAAGAAGCGGTATTACTATTTATGAATTTTAAGTGATTGTAGTTTTTATAAAAATTAGTAACAGAAATTCGTTATAACCTATACAGATGAGTATTTCAGAAAATATTAAAAAATACCAAGGTTCGCTTCCCAAAAACACAACTCTAGTTGCCGTTTCTAAGACCAAACCCGTGAGTAGTTTACTGGAAGCCTATGATGCTGGACAAAGAGTGTTTGGTGAAAACAAAATACAGGAAATGGCCTCCAAATGGGAAGAAATGCCCAAAGACATACAATGGCATATGATTGGCCATGTGCAAACCAATAAGGTGAAATACATGGCGCCTTTTGTTGATTTAATACACACGGTAGATAGTCTCAAATTACTGCGAGAAATTAATAAACAAGCCGCTAAACACGATAGAGTAATTAACTGCTTGTTGCAAATTAAAATAGCAGAAGAAGAACACAAATTTGGTCTAGATCATCAAGATGCCTTGCTATTACTTGCCAAAGATATTCAAGCAACACTACCTCATGTTTCTATCGTTGGCCTTATGGGAATGGCAAGTTTTACTGATAATAAAACACAAATAGAAACAGAATTTAAAAAACTAAGTACCCTACACAAGGAATTTATAAAACAACACCCACAATTAACTGTTTTAAGCATGGGAATGAGCAGTGATTATACCTTGGCACTAGACCATGGAAGCACCATGGTACGCATTGGAAGCTCTATTTTTGGAGCTAGAAATTATAATTAAGTACTTACATATTGGAATACGCAATTTTAGACATAGAGACTACCGGAGGAAAGTATAATGAAGAGGGCATCACAGAAATTGCAATCTATCGTTTTGATGGAGATAAAGTGGTAGATCAATTTGCGAGTCTTGTAAACCCTGAAATACCAATACAACCTTTTGTGGTGAACCTTACTGGTATTAACAATGCAATGCTGCGCACAGCGCCAAAATTTCACGAAGTTGCAAAACGTATTATAGAAATAACAAATGACGCTATATTAGTAGCTCACAATGCACAATTTGACAATAGAATTCTTACCACAGAGTTTGATAGGTTAGGCTACAATTTTGATACACAAACACTTTGCACCGTTGAGCTAGCTAAGCAGCTCATGCCAGATATGGCCTCCTACAGTCTTGGGAAATTGGTCCAAGCATTAGGAATACCAATAGCCAATAGACATCGCGCCGGTGGAGATGCACTAGCCACTGTTGAGCTGTTCAAGCTACTACTTCTTAAGGATGCTAAAAAAGAAATGGTACAACAGCATATTAAAACAAATCCTAGAAAAAATATAGATTCAAAATTGCTTGATCTAATCAAAGCAGCCCCCACAGATACAGGAGTTTACTATATGCATCGGGAAGATGGTACTATTATTTACATTGGAAAAAGCAAAAACATACAAAAAAGGCTGAACCAACATTTCACCAACGATAATAGAAAATCTAAAAAAATACAACTTGAGGTTACGGCCGTTAGCTATGAAAAAACAGGAAATGAACTTATTGCGCTTTTAAAAGAGAGTGAAGACATAAAACAACTCAATCCAAAATATAACAGAGCGCTAAGAAAAAGAGCCTTTAATGCACAACTTACATCCTTTAAAGACAGTAATGGATATATAAATTTGAAAATTGAAAAGGTAGATGCCCGTAAAAAAGCCATTACTACTTTTAGCAACCTTCAATCTGGCAAGGCCAATCTTGAAAAAATTATTGGAAAATATGCTTTATGCCAAAAACTTGGGGGCTTTCAAGAGACCGATAAAGCTTGTTTTAGTTATGGAATAAAAGAGTGTCTTGGCGCCTGTATTGAAAAAGAGAGCCCACAGGATTACAACAAAAAAGTAACAGAATTTTTAAGCAACTACAGTTATCAGAACCAACACATGCTAATTATTGATAAAGGGAGAAATCCCCAGGAGCGCTCTGTTGTTTTAATAGAAAAAGGAATCTATAGAGGGTTTGGGTATTATACCTTAAATCATCAAATCACTAATCCTGAGATATTAAAATCTATAATAAGACCTATGCACAATAATAGAGATGCGCAGCATATTTTGCAGTCTTACCTAAGAAAACGAAAAGTGATTAAAATTATAAATCTAGATGTAAACCATCAAAGTTTATAGAAACTTCTGTACTTTTAACAGTATAAATCTAAGACATTGACAAGCAACAATTTAAAAAACAAATTACACACCATTATCTATGAGGCAGACACCCCTATGGGTAAACTCTTTGATGTAGTATTACTTATTTTAATTTTAGTTAGTGTCATACTAGTAATGTTAGAGAGTGTTGCCTCTATAGATACCCACTATCATGATTTTCTATATTTTGGTGAGTGGGTTATAACCATATTCTTTACCATAGAGTATATCTTAAGAATCATTACCGTAAAAAAAGCTTCTAATTATATCTTTAGTTTTTATGGTATTATCGATCTTCTCTCTACCATACCGCTGTATTTATCATTTATTTTAGCAGGTAGTAATGCACTGCTGGCAGTAAGGGCACTACCGATTATTAAGGGTTTTTAGAATCCTAAAAATTACCCGTTACATGGGTGAGGCAAACAAACTCAACAAAGCCCTTCGTGATAGTAAACCTAAGATATTTGTGTTTTTATTTGCAGTACTCATTCTATCTATTATTGCAGGTACTATTATGTACTTAGTAGAGGGAGAACAAAGTGGTTTTGTTAGTATCCCTACAAGTGTGTATTGGTGTATTGTCACTCTTACCACTGTTGGCTTTGGAGACATTGCTCCGGTTACTCCTCTTGGGCAATTTATAGCCGCTATTATTATGATTATGGGGTATGGAATAATTGCAGTTCCTACAGGGATTGTAAGCGCAGAATATGCCAGTAAAAAAACTCACACAGTAGATGACCCAGAGTACATTCATGTAAACACACAGTCTTGTCAAAACTGCAATGAAAACAACCACCATGACAATGCAGAATTTTGTCATAAATGTGGCAGTACCTTGCACGAGAAAGATGATACAGTCTAATGTCCAAAAAACCATTACTTATATGTGTTGTGGGCGCAACTGCCATTGGTAAAACCACCTTAAGTATTGCCCTTGCAAAAGCATTTGACACAGAAATCATATCTGCAGATTCTCGTCAATTTTACACTTCAATGAATATAGGTACTGCTGTGCCATCTAATCAAGAGCTGGCCGCCGCTCCACACCATTTCATACAACATAAAAGTATTTTTGACAACTATAGTGTTGGAGATTTTGAGCGAGAAGCGCTTTTAAAACTTGATACGCTATTTAGCGAAAAATCTACGGCTATACTAGTGGGAGGCTCTGGGCTTTATGTAGACGCGGTTGTAAATGGTTTAGATCATTTCCCAAACATAGCAAAAGAAATTAGAGAAGCGCTAAACACCCAACTAGACAATAATGGCTTACAGCTCTTACAACAAGAGCTAATGAGGGTAGACCCATTGTATTACAAATCAATGGACACAGAAAACCCTAGAAGGGTAATACGAGCCCTAGAAATTTATAGAGCTACGGGCAAACCCTACTCTAGTTTTTTAAACGTAAAAGCTGCAAACAGAAATTTTAAGACCCTCTATATAGGCCTTACAGCAGAGAGGCCAATAGTCTATGAGCGTATCAACAAAAGGGTAGATATTATGTTAGAAAATGGGCTTTTAGAAGAAGTTAAAAAGTTGTATCCAAATCGAGATTTAAATGCCCTGCAAACAGTAGCCTATAGAGAATTATTTCAATATTTTGACGGGACACTTTCTCTAGAAAAAGCGGTAGAAGAAATTAAGAAAAACACAAGACGTTTTGCCAAAAGACAAGGCACATGGTTTAGGAAAAACCAACATATACATTGGTTTGACTACACTACTAATAGTGAAGCTATTGTTAGGTTTATAAAAGAAAAAAACGCCCAAAAATAGGGCGTTTTTTTACACTTACGTATGCGTTTTTATTAAATATCTACTTCACTTTTTACAACCAAGCGAAACCCTTCTCCATGAATATTTATGATCTCTACGTCATCTTCTTTATTTAAGTATTTACGCAATTTAGCGATGTAAACATCCATACTTCTAGAAGTAAAATAGTTGTCATCTCTCCAAATTTTAATCAGTGCAAGTTCTCTGGGCATTAGATCATTTTTATGCAAAGCCAGTAAACGCAGTAACTCATTTTCTTTTGGAGATAGTTTTACTGGGTTTTCCTTATGGAAAGTTAAAAATCTAAGTTTAGAGTTTAAGAAGAAGTTTCCAATTTGAAACTCAAATTCTTTACTATCTGCAATAGAGTCTTTTGCCTTGCGCTGAATGATTGCTTTAATTTTCATTAAAAGCACTTCACTATCAAAAGGTTTGTTAAGGTAGTCATCTGCCCCTACTTTATAGCCTTTTAAAACATCCTCTTTCATTGCTTTTGCCGTTAGAAAGATAATGGGCACATCTTGATTTTTTTCACGTATTTCTTTAGCTAATGTAAACCCATCTTTATAGGGCATCATTACATCTAAAATACAAAGATCATAATCATCTTTTTTAAATTTTTCAAAACCTTCCATACCATTTTTGGCGTGTACAACAGTATAGTCATTCATGGTAAGGTAATCTTTTAGGACGGTTCCGAAATTTGGATCATCCTCTACCAGTAGTATTTTTTTGTTTTCAGTTTCCATACGTTAAGATATTAAGTGTAATTTAATTATAAATGTGCTTCCTTTTTCTTGTTCACTCTCGATGGTGATTTTTGCATCATGATCATCAAGTATTTTTTTTACATAAGACAACCCAAGTCCATGTCCTTTTACATTGTGTATATCTCCGGTGGGTACACGGTAGAACTTGTCAAATATTTTATTTTGCACTGCTTTACTCATGCCAATACCTTGGTCTTGAATCTTTACAATAACCCTATCTTTTGTGCTTTGGGTGTAAAGATCAATTTTTGGTGGTCCTTCAGAGTATTTTACTGCGTTATCAAGAATATTTACTATCACATTGGTAAGATGCGGCTCATTTACAAAAACATCTGTTTTTAAGGCCCCAAAATGCGGTTTTACATATCCGCCATTATCTTCAACAATTAGGCTAATGTGAGACACAGAATCTTCAATGATGTGATGTATATTGTGATGCTCTTTAGGTAAATCAAGTTCATTTTTTTCGAGACTAGAAATTCGTAGCACATCTTCTACTTGGCCTAACATTCTTTTATTTTCATCTCGAATCATCTTCAAATACTTAGCAAAAAACACCTCATCCCCTTTTACCTTAGGATTTTTAAGGGCATCTAAAGCCAAACCAATGGTAGCAATAGGCGTTTTAAACTCATGCGTCATGTTATTTATGAAATCATTTTTGACTTGAGCTATTTGCCTTTGTTTCACCAATTGGCTCAAGGCACTATAAAAAGCAATGAAAATAACACTAGTAAAACATAGCGAGAGTATAGACATCCCAAAAATCGTTGACCAGACATCCCGTTCTTGTTCATAGAAATTCACGTACAGTTGGTAGCCTTTATTTATATCATTATTCTCAAACAGCGGTACTCTAAAGGTGGTCTGGGGAGATATATCAAATTTCTTAGAACGCACTTTAGTTGCCAAATTATTGCTATACACTGCAAATTGAAATCTTGACTTCACACCTCTATCTTCCAATTGCCCTGAAATACTTTGCTGAATTTCTTGTGCAGTTACCCTACTGTGCAGAGGGGTATTTGCAGATATATTAGCAAATGCATTTTCAAATTGTATTCTTTCGTAATCTTTTAATCTGGCAAAAGATTCTGTTTTTATGATTTGATTACTAGACCCATCTACACTTTTCAATACTTTTTGTGTTTTTGTTTTGCTAGTAACCTTTTTAAAAACAATACTGTCAATATCTGTATCTAGAAAGCTAGTAGATATTTTGTAATCTTCTTCTAAAATTCCGTCAGAGAATATAAAAGAGTCATTGGTTTTGTCGGTATTAATTTTATAGATTAATTCACTAATGCTAATACTCTCTGGTGTTCCTGCCTCAGATAAAATATCACTGTATATGGTGTAGTATTTTTCAATTTCTTTTAATTCAATTTCTTCAGAGGTGTTTACTAAAACTTGTCTTACATTAGAGATAAACTGTGTTTCTTTATTGTCATAAGAATTAGAAATCCAGTACCATTGAACGAAAATAATCCCAAGCAGAGATAGCGCCATTAACGCAACTAGTAAGCTAAAGATCTTCTTGTCCATAACTCAAAAGTAAGTTTTTAACATATAGCCTTTCTTGTGTTTAACTAAATAATAACAAAATAATTATAAAGATGAAATACAAGTACTTAGAAGTTTTTTGTGAATATTTTGAACTTGAATTTTTGTGCTTGTGAGATCTATGTTTTCAATAACATAATTAGCCAAAGGAATTTTCTTTTGATCCTCCCATTGGTTTTCCATACGTGCGTTTACATCAGCTAGGGTGATTGTATCTCTAGAGAGAACTCTCTGAACTCTAACCTCTCTTGGAGCGGTTACCAATATAGTGGCATCACAGTGAGTAAAACCCCCATTTTCAAATAAAATAGCAGCTTCTTTAACACAATACGGAGCATCTTGTTTTTGAACCCAGCGCTTAAAACTAGCAGTTACTTCGGGATGAACAATAGCATTCAACCCATCTAATAAGACTGGATCGTTAAAAACCTTTTGGGCGATATAAGCGCGATTAGGCATCTCATTGGTGTAAGATTGTGCACCTAGCAATAAAACTACTTTTTTACGCACATCTTTTGAAGATGCTAAAATTTTTTTTGCCTCACTATCGGCAATATACACGGGTACTCCCAGGGCTTGAAAAAGCTTTGCTATGGTAGATTTACCACTACCGATACCTCCTGTAAGTCCTACAATTTTCATTTAAATATCAATAAATCAATTTTTTTTGTTTCCGTCTCTACACCCGTAATATCATTTGGCATTTGCTGTATGACAGGTATCATAAAATTATCTTCTACATCTCTTGTGCTATAGTCACAAATAATGGTGAAATCTTCTGGGAATATTTCATTAAACTTAGCTACTGGAACATTAAAAGCAACCCTAATACTTGCAGGTAATAGTTTAAAATTACCCTGAGAAGGTTGGTTAATCATTGATACAGGAACCATAATTATTTTCTGAGAAAACTCAGACACTTCTTGAGAAATGGTTACTTTTTTGGGAGAAATTGTTACTGCTGCATTTGGCCAGCTTTGCAATGAAATATCCTGAGCAAAAGATGCTGAAACATCTAAAAGATCTAAAGGAAGTGTTGTAACAGAGAAAATGGTATCCAACATTTTTTTTGAACCTGTGATAGTAACAGAATCTGGCTTGATTTGTTTGGCTCCCAAGGCGTCAAAACCAATATTATATGAAATAGAAACCTGCCCCATGACTGGAACCTTCTTTAAAGCTAAGCTGTTCTAGGGTTAAAGTAAGCTGTGAAAAAGACAGCTGAGTAACAAAACCATCATCTACAACTTGTTTGAGAATGAGCTTCTCTAGTGCAGCACCATCTACTCTGGCTGTATTTGTAGTTTCATTGAAATAGGCACCTACATCAATTTTAATGTTGGGTTTTTTAAAAACATAACCTAAAAACTCAAATCTTGTGGCATTTACATTAAAAGAAAAATCTTCAGGAGTATTTTCGTTTAACATATATCCTTGAGGAATATTAACATAACTTATCGTTGTAACTACAGAAGCAACATCTTGTTTTGAGAATTTGGTTAACATCCAAAAAACAGATGCTAAAAACAAAAAGACAATAAAGGCTTTGAGTTTTGAATTCTTAAACGGGTTTTTAAATGTTCTTGCCATACTAAAAATACTTGCTGTAAATTACTTAAAAAATAATCTTGGAAACTGTTTTTGAGGATCTTTTTCAAGCCAGTGTATAAAAATAGTTGCTTTTAAAAAACCATAACCATATCCAAAAAACTGTATAAACATAGCCAAAACAGCCATAAAACCAACAGCTATACTTTTTGTTTTTAGGGTTGCATCTGCAAGGATAACAGTCACATAAATGGCCAAAGGCAATAAAAATAGCCACCCGTAAATAATACCAAATAACATACTGGCAAGGGTGAATAATATAAAAAGTGTTGGAAGCCAAAAGGTGATTTTTGCCCCTTGAGGATGCCATTTGTTTAATATTGGACGTACAAGTCCAAACTTTTTAACCTGTAGCATAAAACTACTCCAAGACACTCTGCGTTTATGAAATACAGCTATATCTGGCACAAAAGCAGTTTTAAACCCTGCTTTTGTAATGCGGTGAGATAAATCTGGATCTTCTCCAGGATGAATTTTCGCAAAGCCCTGTGTGGCCTCAAAAGCTTTTTTAGACAGGCCCATATTAAAACTTCTTGGTTCAAAGTGTTGTACTGCTTTTTTACTACCACGAATACCTCCTGTTGTTAAAAAAGAAGTCATGGTGTAATTAATAGCCTTTTGTAAATCTGTGAAGCTATCGTGCGCAGCGTCTGCACCACCAAAACAATCTACATAGCTATGTTTTAAAAATGTGCTCACTTGTTCCAAATAATCTGGGGGCAATAACACATCACTATCTAAAATAATATAGTAATTTCCTTTGGCAAGACCCATACCAAAGTTTCTAGAATCTCCCGGACCTGTGTTAGGTTTTTGGTAATAGGAGATATCTAAGGCATCTTGATAGCCCGCTACAATATCAGAGCAACAAAGGGTAGATCCGTCTTCAATGATAACAATTTCAAAGGCATCGCTAGTAGTTAGCGCCTTGAAACTCTCCAGCAGCTCTTTAATTTCAAGAGGTCTATTGTATACTGGAATGATAAATGAAAACTGAATCATTTTGTAAAGTTAATCAAAAAAACCACCTCAACTTTCGTCAAGGTGGTTTAAGAAATAGTATTGATTGATCTACTCTTTTGTAAAGGTATCCATGACCTGGTCACTTACACCCATATTAGAGAAACCGCCATCGTTAAATAAATTTTGAAGTGTAACACGCTTGGTTAAATCACTAAACATTGCAATGGTATAATTAGCACAATCTTCTGCAGTAGCATTTCCTAGTGGGCTCATTTTCTCTGCATAAGCAATAAAGCCATCAAATCCTTTTACTCCTTGACCAGCAGTAGTTGGCGTTGGAGATTGAGAAATTGTGTTCACACGTACTTTTTGATCTCTTCCAAAGAAATAACCAAAACTTCGAGCTATAGACTCTAAGTAAGCTTTGTTATCTGCCATATCATTATAATCTGGAAAAACTCGTTGTGCTGCCATGTAGGTTAGCGCTACAATACTTCCCCATTCATTCATTGCGTTGTGGTTGTATAACACACTCATTGTTTTATGAAAAGAAACCGCAGATACATCCCATCCTTTATGTGTCCAGTCATAATTTTGACTTGTATAAGGCTTACCCTTACGAACATTTACAGACATCCCTATAGAGTGAAGTACAAAATCTATTTTACCACCTAAGATTTCCATAGACTTTAACACTAAGTTCTCAAGATCTTCCATAGATGTTGCATCTGCTGGAATAATTTCAGAACCGGTTTTTTCTGCTAGGGTTTTAATTTGCCCCATACGCATTGCGATAGGCGCATTTGTTAAAACAAAGGTCCCGCCCTCTTGATGAACTCTTTCTGCTGTTTTCCAAGCAATTGAATTTTCATCAAGAGCTCCAAAAATAATTCCTCTTTTTCCTTTTAGTAAGTTATAAGACATCTTTAATACTTTTAGTGGTTGTTTTGTTTGCTATTTTAAGCTGTAAATATACAGTATCCTTTTTTAATTGAGTAATTCTTTTGCATTGGCTAAGGTAGTGTCAGTAATGTTTTTACCACCTATCATCTGAGCAATTTCTACAATACGTTCTTCTTGTGAGAGTTGCTTTAAATGAGTTACTGTTGTGTTTTGACGATCTTCTTTATAGACTTTAATATGTTGTTCACCCTTGGCAGCTATTTGTGGCAGGTGTGTGATACTGAGAATTTGCATATGCGTACTCATTTCACCCATAATGTATGCCATTTTTAGTGCAATTTCGCCAGAGACACCGGTGTCGATTTCATCAAAAACGATGGTTGGTAATTTTTTATATTGAGATAGTAAGGCCTTTACAGACAACATAATTCTACTCATTTCACCGCCAGAGGCTACCTTTTTTAGTAGTCCAAAATTCCCTCCTTTATTTGCTGTAAAATAAACAGCAAGGCTATCTGTCCCAGATTTTTTAAATGTAGGTGAGGTAGTAAATTCTACCTTAAACTTGGCGTTTGGAAGGCCCAGTAATGATAAGTACGCTTCTAATTTTTGTTGTAACATCGGTAATGCCTCCACCCTATTGTCATGAAGGTCTTTAGCAAGCTTTAAAAGCGCCTGTGTTAGCTTTTGTTTTTCTTTTTCTAGCGTTTCTATGGTGGTGTCTAGATGCAGCGAGGTATGGATTTTTGAGCTTAGATTTGATTCTATATCCGACAGCTCCTTAACACTTGACACACTGTGCTTATGTTGCAATCTATAGAGTGTTTGCAACACCTCATTGATCCTAAACAATTCTGTAGGATCTACCTGCAAATCTTCAGATGTGTTTTCAATACTTGAAATAACATCTTCAAGCTCTAGGGTTACACTATGTAATCTATCATAAAGCTCTTGGTAAGAAGGCGCATATTTTGAGATGTTATTTAAAAGGCTTCTAGCTTGTTTTACACTATCAATAATACCTGTGTTTTCTTGAGAAAAAAGTTGTTCTATTTCAGCAAAAGACCCTTGTATTTCTTCTGCATTATTTAGGGTGTTGTAGTTAGTCTCTAATGCTTGTTGGTCTATGGTATGTAATGAGACTTCCATGAGTTCCTGTTGCAGAAAAGTATGGTAATCAAGCTCTTTTAGGGCAGCTTCTTTTTGTGAAAGTTGTTTTTCTAACTGTTTTGAAATACTCGTAAACTCCAAAAGGGCATTTTGGTAGCCTTGAAGTATTGGAGCATTACCTGCCAGAGCATCTAAAACTTCTAGCTGGAAATTTTCTGTGGCAAAACTATTGGTTTCTTGCTGGCTATGAATATCCACGAGATAGCCTCCCAAGGCTTGTAATTGAGATAGCCCTACTGGAGTGTCATTAACAAAGGCTCTAGATTTACCGCTAGGCAAGATCTCTCTTCGTATTATGGTATGAACATCATAGTCAAGATCATGGTCTTTAAAAAGAGTTTGTAGCCCGTATCCTTTTAAGGAAAACTCTCCTTCTATAATACATTTTTGGGTCGCGTCTTTAACACTACCCAGGTCAGCTCTTTTGCCAAGCAATAGCCCTAATGCGCCAAGTAGTATTGATTTACCAGCACCTGTTTCTCCAGTAATAATTGTTAAACCTTTGGTAAGGGGTACTTGTATGTCCTCAATTAAAGCATAATTTTTTATCGAAAGACTTAATATCATACCTGCAAATTTCTTGTATTATTGAAAACTAAAATAGCATTTAGTTGATCTCTCCCCAAGCAGTTCTTCTGGTAGGTGCCATCCTGTTAAGAGACTCTTTTAAAGTCACTGTATTTACTTGTGGCCCGCTGCTAAATATGGATTTAATCTCATCTACCTTAGCATCAAAAAAGGTGCGCAAAACAAAAGAGTTAGGTCTGCGGTCATTAATACTTTTTAGTCCTTTTATTGCCTCTATAATATTCTCTTTGGCTTGTTTTTGATTAGATTCCATGATATCTAGACCCCCTCGATGGTAATCATACATTGCGGTTTGAAACTCTCTGTATACATTAGAAACCATCGCATCATTATATCTATACCTAGACTGTGTCCCGTCTGTAGATTTCCAACCAACATAGTTACTCGATGAAGCTGTATTTACTATTTGTTTTGCTATTTCAAAATAAGTATCACCGCCATTTTCTTCAAAAGAGGCTGCATCCAAACCAATAATGGTATAGGCGTGGTAAGAAACCAGCGCAACTAAATTAGACTCTAATTGGTTTATGTTAAACACCAAAGGTTCAAACTCTTTGTATTGAAAAGACACTTGCCTGTCATTGTAGTTATATATTGGAGCGTTGTAAGATGAGTTGAATACTGGTCTTGAAGATTGCACCTGCAAAGAGCCGCTAAATGAAGTACCATCAAAATTAGAAATAATAAGAGTGAAATTACAATCTATTCTTTCTTGATTGAGATAAGACTCATCTGTCCAGTTACGGTTGTTTAAAAACTCGGAGAGTTGCTGCTCGAGTGTTTTAAAAATCTGATTGTTTTGTTGGCCTGTTTGCTCTGCGTCAATATACACATTTGCACTTAGCTCTTGACCAATGCTAGTAGTTGTAAAAACAACTACAGTTATAAAAAGTAAAAAATTACGCATTTATTTTTGTAATAATATGTTCTAAAATATCTTGTGCAACATCTCTCTTAGATTTAACATCAAAAGGAGTCACTTTATTGTCTTTATCAATAAAGGTAACTTTATTAGTATCTCCCTTGAATCCTGCACCTTTGTCTCTTAGCGAATTTAACACAATTAAGTCTAAATTCTTTTTTTCAAGTTTCTTTTTTGAATTTTCTATTTCGTTTTGAGTTTCTAAGGCAAAACCCACCAAAAATTGATTCTTCTTTTGTAAACCCAAACTAGCCAGTATATCTTTTGTTGGCTCAAGGTCAAAAGACAATCCTTCCCCAGATTTCTTTTTAATTTTTTGATCTAAAACACTTACTGGCTTAAAATCTGCAACAGCTGCGCTGCATATTGCAATATTGGTTGTTTCGTAATATTGATGTACGGCATCATACATTTGTTGGGCTGTTGTAACATCTATAACATCTATGTTTGTATCCGAAACTGGAACACTAGAAGGCCCTAGCACAAGAGTTACATGTGCTCCTAAACTACTTGCGTGCTCTGCAATAGCAATACCCATTTTACCTGAAGAATGATTTCCGATAAATCGTACCGGGTCAATTAGCTCGTGGGTAGGTCCTGCAGTAACTAATACTTTTTTTCCTTGCAGGGGTAGGGTTTTTAAAATTTCAGAACAAATAAAAGATATAATTGTTTCTGGCTCTGCCATTCTACCTTGACCTACCAAACCACTAGCTAGTTCACCAGATGCTGCGGGTATAATCGTATTGCCAAAGCTTGTAAGGGTATCAAAAGTTTGTTGGGTGCTTGGATGTTTGTACATATCCAAATCCATGGCTGGAGCAAAATAAACAGGACATTTTGCAGAAAGATAGGTGGCCAATAATAGATTATCGCTGGTACCATGGGCCATTTTTGAAAGTGTATTGGCAGTGGCTGGAGCTATAATAAATAAATCTGCCCAAAGGGCTAACTCAACATGGTTATTCCATTGGGCATTATCATTATCTTCATTAGTGAAGCTAGAGTGTACTTCGTTTTTGGAAAGCGTAGAAAGTGTTAAGGGGGTTACAAATTCTTTGGCCTTTGGAGTCATCACAACTTTTACCTCTGCGCCTTGTTTTACAAGTAAACGCACCAAAAATGCGGCTTTATAAGCAGCAATACCAGCAGTGACGCCAAGTAAAATCTTTTTTCCGCTCAGTACCCTCATAGGTGTTTTACTGTTCTAAATCCTCATCTGCAGTATTACGGAAGTAGATTTTATCTTCTAGCCATTCTTGTACAGCCAATGAATGTGGCTTAGGTAATTTTTCGTAGAATTTTGAAACTTCAATTTGTTCTTTGTTTTCAAAAATCTCTTCAAGACTATCGTTGTATGTTGCAAATTCGTCTAATTTCTCTAACAATTCTTTTTTAATGTCTCCATTAATTTGATTTGCTCTTTTTGAAATAATAGAGATTGCCTCATAAATGTTGTTTGTTGGCGCATCTACTTTGTTCTTATCAATAGTAGTTGTGCTTAAAGGTGCCTCGCTGTTTTTAATATCTGCCATAATCTTAGTTTTCTGTGGGTTGTTGGTACTTTTCTAATTCTTTATCTATAGCTGCAATAAGTGCATCTGCGTCTTCTTTTTTATCGCCTGCTTTATAATATTTTAAGTATTTAGCGTAAAAATCTTTTGAAACCAAAAGTCTTTCTTTTTGGACTGCAGGAACACTGCTAATGGCTCTATTGTAGGATGCTTCTACTCTACCGTAAAAAGCAACCTCTCTAAATACAGATCCAGGATGGTCTGAAATAAAATTTTCATAGGCATCTATAGCAGGTTTAAAACTACCTATTTGCTCTCCAATACTAAAATACTGATGTGCCGTGTCAATGTCTTTTTTCTCTAACTTTTCACGAAGTTCTGACACCAAGTTGTTAGCTTCTATTCTGTAGGATGAGTTTGGATATTTATTTACAAATGCTTGTAATTTTTCCAAGCCTTTTTCTGTGTCTTTTTGGTCAAGAGAAGATCTTGGTGATAACTCATAATAGCTTTTTGCAGATTTATAAGCAGCTACCTCAACACTATCGCTTTTTGGATATGTTGATTCAAAACGCTCGAACTGATAACCTGCAACAAAATAATCTTCTAAATTATAGAATGTGTTTGCATAAATATAAGAAAGCTTTTCAGCCTGAGGCTTCCCTCTGTAAAGAGGTACAATTTGTTCCATTAATTTTAAAGAACTTCTAAATTTTGCTTTTTTACCTGTAGCCATAGCAACTTGGTACAATGAATCTGCCATCTTATATTTGGCAACACTATCTGATTCCTTTAGCACAACCTGGTAAGGCGTGCAAGAACTGCACAAAACAGCACAAGAAATTAAAAAGAAAATAAAGTATTTCATAGTTTTAAAAAACATCGGGCAAAAGTAGTGAATTATACGTGATTACAAAAACTTATTATCGTTGATATATATTGTGCTAGCATTCGTTTTACTAATAAAATAAGATATAAAAAGCCAACTAAAAACAAATGGTATTAAAAACCGTGCACAAAGGCCTTAATTTTGGCATTTAAATCATCACTAACTTCCACTAGTGGAAGTCTTAGAGTAGGCTCACATAAATTAAGAGCAGCAAACACTGCTTTTATCCCTGCGGGGTTCCCTTGTTCAAAAATATAATCTATTGCTGGAGCAATTTTATAATGAATTGCGTAGGCCTTATCTACTTCACGTTGCAATGCAAAGTGTATCATGTCAGAAAAAGCTTTAGGAAACCCCTCTGCTATAACAGATATTACTCCCACCCCACCTGCCAAGGTCATAGGCAGTGCTATCATATCATCACCGCTAATTACTAAAAAATCTTCTGGGGTTTGATTGATTAACTCCATGGCCTGCACGATATCCCCTTTTGCTTCCTTTATGGCAATAATATTCTTAAAATCTCGGGCTAATTTAGCCACTGTTTGAGGCTCCATATTACTGGCTGTTCTGCCAGGGACATTGTATAAAATAATAGGCTTAGAACTTACAGCCGCTATGGCTGCAAAGTGCCTGTAGATTCCTTCTTGAGTGGGCTTGTTATACATTGGCGATACAGATAATATTGCTGTAAAAGCTACCAAATCTGTAGCTATAAACTCATCCATAACTCCCTGGGTGTTGTTACCTCCAATACCTAAGACCAAGGGCAATCTCCCTGCATTTGCGCCAACTATAGTATCTATAACCAACTGCTTTTCATCTCCAGAGAGCACAGCGCTCTCTGCAGTTGTACCCAAAACTACCAGGTAATCAATTCCATTTTCTATCTGAAAATTAACAATACGTGCTAAACTAGCAGTATCTACTGCACCTTGCTTTGTGAATGGGGTAATTAACGCTACACCTGTACCTATGAGTTCTTTCATGCTTGTATTTTTCCTAGAATTTTAAAATATTTTGTAAGCTCTGTACTTATTGCCTGGGTATTTGCTGGGTCTACCGCTAAAATTAGATCAAAATAACGAGGATCTACCCCTTTAAAACCCACTTTAAACTTAGCGTTACTTTTTACAACAACGCTCTCTAAAAGTAAGTGCTTTTTGTTTGACATATAAATTAACACATCTGTATCCAAACTAACAAATTCTTTCACGGACACTCCGGTAAGGGCTCCTTTAAATGAAATATCTTTTTGAGAAAACTGATTTCGCAATAAAGACGGTGTGTTTTTTTTAAACGTTACAAAAGAAAAAAACTGTGTCTTTGTTTCTGATACCTTAAGTGAGCTTGCTATATTATAATAGGGAGAAAGCTCATTTACAAGATCTCCGTCATACAAAAAAGCCAAGGTATCCATCTTTGTATTTAACCTAGAAATATCTCTTTGTGCTAGTGCTGCAGTTATTGCTTTTTGATAATATCGTTGCTTTATTGCTTTAAACATATCTCCTAAAAATAGTATTCAAAAATACAGATTTCTTCTGCATTGGTATGCACTATTAAATCATTTCTAAAAATTGATCTTCGCTTATAATTGGTATTCCCAAACCTTCTGCCTTAGCTTGCTTGCTGGGTCCCATATTATCTCCAGCAACCACATATGTTGTTTTACTTGATATGCTGCCAGATACTTTACCTCCGTTATCTTCAATACTTTTTTTAAGCTCTGTTCTAGAAATTTTAGTAAAAACACCTGAAACAACAAAGGTGTTTCCGCTTAAAATAGATGTTTGGCCTGCTAATGTTTCAGCAGAGACAGCTAGCTGTAGATTATGACTTTTTAACCTTGCTATTATTTCACGGTTTCTCTCACCAGAGGTGTTTACAGGTGAGAACAAATCTGCAGCATCCTCTACTACAAAAAAGTCAATGACACTCTGTGCAATACGATCACCTATTTCATCTACCTCAACAAGCTCCTGAAAACCAGCAGCCATTAAAGCATCTATAGATTTAAAGTGTTTGGCTAATTTTTTGGCAACGGTTTCACCAACATAGCGTATCCCTATAGCAAATAGCACCCGCTCAAAAGCAATATTCTTGGAACTTGCAACACCAGCAACCAAATTCTCTGCACTTTTTTGAGCCATACGCTCTAAGGGTAGTACATCTTCTATGGTAAGGTCATACAAATCTGCATAGGTTTGTATCACACCTGCATTTACTAGCAAAGCAACCGTTTCTCCACCAAGGCCTTCAATATCCATTGCTTTACGGGAAATAAAATGCTGTATTCTACCAATAATTTGAGGCGGGCAACCCTGTTCATTAGGGCAATAATGTTTTGCATCACCCTGAGTTCTAGAAAGCAGCGTATCACACTGTGGGCACTTGTCTGTATAAATAGTTGCAATAGAGGCCTCATCTCTTAAAGCTAGATCTACACCTACAATTTTTGGAATAATCTCTCCTCCCTTTTCTACATATACGGTATCCCCTTCTCTAATATCTAGCAGCGCTATTTGATCTGCGTTATGAAGAGAGGCACGTTTTACTGTAGTTCCTGCAAGGGCAACAGGAGTTAGGTTTGCAACGGGAGTTATTGCACCCGTTCGCCCTACTTGATAGGTTATTTTCTCTAGCTTAGTTGATACCTGTTGCGCCTTAAACTTATAAGCCATAGCCCAACGAGGTGCTTTTGCCGTAAAGCCAAGCTCCTCTTGTTGTTGGAGGTTATTTACTTTTATAACAACACCATCTGTTTCATAAGGCAAATCACTGCGATGCTCATCCCAATAATTCACAAAATCTATAACAGCGTCAATACTAGTAACTAGTTTTGCGATTTTAGGTACTTTAAATCCCCATGCTGCGGCTTTTTCTAGTCCTTGCATTTGAGTAGTAACGGGTAAGTTCTCACCCACTAAACTATACAACAAACACTCTAAAGGCCTTTTGGCAACAAGGGCACTATCTTGAAGTTTCAAGCTTCCAGAAGCCGTATTTCTTGGATTTCTGAAAGGGTCTTCTCCTGCGGCAACTCTCGCCTGATTCATTTTATTAAAACCATCGAAGGGCAGCACTATTTCACCTCTTATCTCAAAATGGTCAGGGAAATCACCCTTTAATTGCAGGGGTACAGATTTTATAGTTTTAATGTTTGTAGTCACATCATCTCCTTGATGCCCATCACCTCTGGTAACCGCTCTTAGCAGATTTCCGTTAAGGTAGGTAAGACTTATAGAAGCGCCATCATACTTTAACTCACAGGTATAACTCACGGGCCCATCTACTTGTTTTTTAATACGGGTTTCCCAATTTTGAAGATCCTCTTTAGAATAACTATTATCTAAAGAATACATTCTAAAATTATGCTTCAAGGTTTCAAAATTCTTGGTAACAGCTCCCCCAACTCGTAGACTTGGAGAAGTAGGGTCATAAAACTCTGGGTGGGCTGCTTCAAGAGCTTGCAACTCTTTAAGTTTCATATCAAAATCATAATCGCTAATTGTTGGGCTATCTAACACATAATAGCTATGATTGTGCTTGTGAAGAAGGTTTCTTAATGCAGTAATTTGCTTTTGAGCATTCATGTAACAAAGATAAAATTGATCCTTTAAAAGTACTAGAAATTACACAAAAAAAAGCTCCTTTTTAAGGAGCTTTTGATTTTAATATAACGCTTATTTTTTATGGTTACTATAAGCATTACCAAACAGCTTTGTCAGGGGCCTTAAAATCGTCCATTTTACAAAGCAACCCTTCTACCGTTGTATCAACAAGTACTAGATCTAGATTGTGCTGTTTTACAAACCCAAGAACTACCATTTTTTGCAAAGAGGCTAGTAGCTCATCATAAAAACCATTTATATTCAAAAGGCCAATTGGTTTTTTATGTTGCCCTAACTGCAGTGCTGTTGCAATTTCAAAAAGCTCTTCTAGGGTACCAAAACCACCAGGCAGGGTTATAAAACCATCACTTACCTCTAGCATTTTAAGCTTTCGGTCATTCATGTTTTTGGTGGTAATTAATTCAAATAGCTGAGTATGGACTACTTCTTTCTTTTTTAAAAATGCTGGAATAATACCAATTACACGGCCTCCACCATCGATAACTCTTTGAGCAATGGCGCCCATAATACCAATTTTAGCACCTCCATACACTAAATGGTTATTTCGCTCTAAAAGCGCATCGGCCAGCGCAATAGCTGCTTTTGTAATTAAAGGGTCATTACCATCACTACTTCCACAAAACACACAAATACTTTTCATAATTTTTGACATTTTATCATTCTAGGCACCTCTCTAAAGTCTTTTTTAATTTCAATATTAGCAAAGCCAATATCTTTTAACAAGACATCCATCTCCTTAGATAGATATTCATTAATCTCAAAATAAAGCCAGCCTCTTGTTTGTAAAGACACCATAGCTAACTGGGCAATTTTTCTGTAAAATAACAACGGGTCCTCGTTGGGTACAAACAATGCAACGCCGGGCTCATAGTCTAACACATTAGCATTCATTGCTTTTTTCTCTAATTGGCGCACGTAAGGCGGGTTAGAAACCATTACGTCATACTTATTTTTCAAGGCTGTAGTTTCCAATATATCTTTTTTACAAAAAGAAACCAACACTTGATTTTTGACTGCATTTTCTTGAGCTACCTCTAGCGCTTTTTCTGAAATATCTAAACCTGAAACTCTTGCTGTTGGAATATTTTTGGCTAAAGAAATAGCAATACAACCACTACCTGTACCAATATCTAAAATATCCAACACACGATCCTGATCATGAAGGTTTGATAGAACCCAATCCACCAATTCTTCGGTTTCTGGCCTTGGGATAAGGGTGTGCTCATTAACCTTAAAGGTAAGACCATAAAACGCTGTGCACCCAAGTATGTATTGTATCGGCTCCTGTTTTTTTAATCGCAGCAGTGCCATATCAAAAGCTGTTATGTTTTTTGCTGACACATAGTGTCAAGGGCCATAGAAACTTCAAAGCGAGAATACTGCAGGAAAAAATCACAAAGTATATAGAAAAAACAATGCACTTCTTCCTTATCATAAACTCCTTGGAGTACCGTAGTGAAATTTATTTTTAGTTGAGATAGTTTCAAGAAATTTAGAGTTTTTTAAGCATTTGGACAGGACAGGAAAAATGTCCTGTATCTCCTAAGGGGCCATCCAAATACTGGAAGCCAGATTTTTTATATAAATTTTGCGCGGCAGTCATGTAAGTCATGGTCTCTATATAACAGCTCTCAAAAGAGAAAGAGACTGCAGCCTGCAAACAGTGGCGCATCATAATCTTTCCAAGACCTCTGCCCCTTGCGGTTTCTAAAAAATACATTTTTTGAAGCTCACAAATATTCCCATCATAGTTTTCTAGGGCAGCTATCCCAGCGCCCCCTATGATAGTTCCATTTTCTTCTACCACAAAATAAACCCTGCGATCACCTTGATAGGTTTCAAACATACAATCTAAGGCTTTATCTGCATAGGCAGTTCCAACTTTTGGGACTCCAAGGTCTACAAGGACTTTTCTAATCACCTTTGCAAGGTGCGTATTATCCTCTTTTTTAATAGCTCTAATAATAGGTTCACTCATCTATAAAAATCATTGTATTTTTACAGCGTGAAGATACATCAAAAATACATGAGCCGCTGTATTGAACTGGCCAAAAATGGCCTAGGAACTACCTACCCAAACCCATTGGTGGGCAGTGTTTTGGTATACAACAATCTTATTATTGGAGAAGGATGGCACTATAAGGCAGGCAAGGCTCACGCAGAGGTTCATGCAATTACAAATTCAAAAACAAACACAAATGCAATAAAATTATTGCAAACAACCACCATCACATCACACCAACAACTACTGGAAAAGGCAAGCCTGTATGTTAGTCTGGAGCCGTGTAGCCATAGCGGTAAAACGCCACCTTGTGCAGATTTAATTATCACCAGCGGCATCAAAAATGTGATTATTGGATGTGTGGATCCTAACCCTAAAGTTGCAGGAAAAGGCATTCTAAAACTTCAAAACGCGGGCTGCAAGGTTACTCAAGGAGTCCTCGAGGAGCAATGTAAAGCGCTCAATAAACGTTTTTTTACATTTCAGAATAAAAAAAGACCCTTTGTTTTTTTAAAATGGGCACAAACCAAAGAAGGTTATATCGCTCCAATTACTAAAGACAAAAAAAAACCGGTTTGGATATCAAACATATACTCTAGACAGCAAGTACATCAATTAAGAGCTCAAGAACAAGGCATTGTAATTGGAACTACAACGGCCCTTGTAGACAACCCGAGTCTTACTACACGCCAATGGGCTGGGGCCTCACCAACACGATTGGTTATAGATAAAAATCTAAAAATACCAAAAACAGCAGCTATTTTTAATGATAAGGCTCCCACCATTATCATTACCCAGGTAAAGCAAGAAACCACGCAAAACACTCCTATTATATATGAGTATATTAATTTTGAAAAAAACGTGGCCTTGCAGATATGCACTATTGCGCAAAAGCACAACCTGCAAAGCATTATCATTGAAGGAGGCACAAAAACCTTGCAAACATTTGTAGATGAAGATATTTGGGATCAGGCCCATGTATACACCGGAAAAATGAGCCTAGAAAACGGGATTAAAGCACCTATTTTTAATACAAAACCACACACTATAAAAAGCATCAAAGACACAAGTCTTTGTATTTATAAAAACACTACCCAATGATATTCTTAGCATTAAGCATTATAGCCTCAACACTCATATTTGTAATATTTAGGCTTTTTGCTAGTTACAATATTAACACCCTACAGGCCATTGTAGTTAATTATTTTGTTGCTTGCAGCTGCGGGGTAATTGGTTACCAAAACAGCATTGAGTTATCTGCAATACCCCAATACAATTGGTTTTATTACACCCTGGCTTTGGGCGCATTATTTATTATAGTATTTAACCTGATGGCTATAACCACGCAGCATAGTGGTTTATCTGTAGTCTCTGTGGCTACAAAAATGGCACTTGTAATACCTATTGCCTTTGGGCTATGGTACTACCAGGAACCCCTTGGGCCCTTCAAAGCAGCCGGTATTGTTTTAGCGCTTGTAGCTGTATATCTTGTAGCTGTAAAAAAAGATAGCGGCATCATCTTACAGAAAAGAAATTTGGTGTTCCCGATGCTAGTTTTTTTGGGGAGTGGCCTTATTGACACTAGTTTAAACTTTTTACAAAATGACTTTATTACAGACAAAAGCCTCATTCCGCTTTTTTCTTCAACCATATTTATGACAGCAGGAGTTATTGGGATTATGGTATTAGTGGCACAAAAAATAAAAGGGGTGCTCGTGCTTGAGTTTAAAAATATAATAGCCGGTATTGTTCTTGGAATTCCAAACTACTTCTCTATCTACTTTTTAGTCAAGGCACTAAGGAGCGATTTGTTTGACAGCTCTGGTATCTTTACTATAAACAATGTGGGCATTGTCATTATCTCAACTTTATTGGGTATTGTCTTTTTTAAGGAACAGCTCTCTATAAAAAATTGGATAGGCATTACCTTAGCAATTATTAGCATTGCACTGGTAAGCCTAGCTACACTATAAATGAAACACATTAAAGACACCTATTACACAATAGCATCTGCCTGCGGTGAAACACTTCATAAAGATCGTGGAAGTAAATTTTATGGTTATGCATTTCCAGTAAGCACAGAGCAAGATATTAAAGCGTGTATAGAAAATTTAAAAAAGCATCATCACACCGCACGCCATTTTTGTTATGCTTGGCAACTGGGAGAAAGCTATCAAAAATACAGAGCCAATGATGATGGAGAACCAAACAATAGTGCAGGAATGCCAATATATGGACAACTACAAGCCTTTAAACTAACCAATACCCTTGTGGTGAGTGTACGCTACTTTGGAGGCACTAAACTAGGTGTTGGAGGATTAATCCAAGCCTATAAAACATCTGCCAAATTAACACTAGAAATTGCATCTATTCAAGAAAAAACAATTAATATATCGTTTGTGCTTCTTTTTGAATATCCAGAAATGAGCTTAGTGATGAGAAACATAAAGGATGAAAAAATAAAGCTCATTGATCAAAAATTGGAACACAATTGTAAACTCACAATTTCTGTAAGAAAAAAAGATGCTGATAGGATTTTCACTTTATTTGAAAACACCTATAAAGTAGCAATAAAAAGGTTGTAGTAAAATTCCTTATTATTTTTTTTACTAAACTAACTTCTCTAATAAATAAGTAGGCACTTTTTGCAACTTGTTTGTAATGCTATTTACAAAAACCAAAGAGGTTTCACCGGTTATTAAAAGTTGACCCTCTTGATTGTGTATTTCATAGGAAAAATCAATACGGTATGTAGGAATTTTCTTTAAATGTGTAGTGACAGTCAAGACATCGTCATACCGAGCAGGAGCTTTGTATTTGACACTTAACTCGACAACCGGTAGATGAATACCGTTATCCTCCATCCATTTGTAAGAAAAGCCTATATCTCTTAGCCACTCTGTTCTTCCTTGTTCTAAATAGGTGGCGTAATTTCCGTAGTACACGATTCCCATCTTGTCTGTCTCTCCATATCTAACGCGCAAAGTAGTAGTTGTTTTTTTCAAAAATAATAGCTGTAAAAGTGGTTATTTATTAAGCCGTAAGGCCCTCAAGTTAAACATGCAATAAAAAAACCGAAAATTCAACAGCAAAACGTTTTTTTTTTTACAAATTTGTTCACATATTTGTTGTGCAAGAAAGTTCGAACGCTTTTTTAACTATTCCATGTGTCAATAATTTTTTGAGACAGGCAAAATAAAAAGATTAACCAACAAAATACCCACTAAAAAAACTATGGATAATACTTCTGCAATTGTATGGAATAATTGTCTCTCATTTATTGAAGATAATATTACCCAGCAAGCCTATAAAACATGGTTCGAACCGATCAAAGCAGTAAAACTATGTGACAATGCACTGAGTATTCAAGTACCTAGTAAGTTTTTTTATGAGTGGTTAGAGGAACACTACGTAAAATTATTAAAAGTTGCCTTAACAAAAGAGTTAGGCCCAACGGCAAAGTTGGTGTATGTCATTAGGATGGAAAACACCTACGGGAACAAGCAGCCTTTTACAGAAAGAATTCCAAGTTCAAATAGAAGCAACAATCAAGGATCACAAAATGTGGATGTTCCCCTAAAGAACAAAAGCCCAGAGCTTAAAAATCCATTTGTAATCCCTGGTATTAGAAATGTAAAAATAGAATCTCAATTAAACCCAAGTTATAATTTTGAAAATTTCTTGGAAGGAGAATCAAACCGACTGGCTAGATCTGCAGGTATTGCAGTTGCAAATAAACCAGGAGGAACGTCTTTCAATCCGCTATTGGTATTTGGAAGTGTTGGCCTTGGTAAAACTCATTTAGCGCACGCTATCGGGGTTGACATAAAAGATAAGTATCCAGAAAAAACGGTTCTTTACATCTCGGCAGAGAAATTTGTACAACAATACAGTGAATCTGTAAAGAAAAATAACAGAAACGATTTTATTCACTTCTACCAAGTGATTGATGTTTTGATTGTTGATGATATCCAATTACTCTCTGGCAAGGCAGGAACTCAAGATGTGTTTTTTCACATATTTAATCACCTACATCAAAACGGAAAGCAGGTTATATTAACTAGTGACAAAGCACCTGTTGATATGATAGATATAGAGCAAAGATTGCTCTCTCGCTTTAAGTGGGGTTTATCTGCAGAGCTTAACCACCCAGATTGTGAAACGCGCATTGCTATTATCAAAAACAAATTATATAGAGACGGTGTAGAAATGCCAGAAGATATCGTTGAGTTTTTAGCAAACAACATCAAAACAAATATTAGAGAATTAGAGGGCGCCATTATATCATTAATAGCTCATTCTTCTTTCAATAAAAAAGAAATTACCATAGATCTTGCAAAAAAGATCGTGGACAACTACGTTAAGCACACAAAACGTGAGGTATCTATAGACTACATACAAAAAGTAGTAAGCGATTATTTCCAGATGGATGTAGAAACACTGCAATCCAAAACAAGAAAACGACACATCGTTCAAGCTAGACAACTGGCCATGTTTTTTGCAAAAAAATTCACTAAGGCATCACTTGCCTCTATTGGTTCTCAGATAGGACAACGAGATCATGCCACCGTACTACATGCTTGTAAAACCGTAGACAACCTATCCAGCACAGATAAACAGTTTAGAAAATATGTGGAAGATTTGCAAAAGAAGCTCACACTATAAATTATTAAATCCTGCCAATGGCGGGATTTTTTATTCCCCAATTTTAAAAAGCATTTAAAACAGCATTCATTGAAAACTAAAATACTTATGGTTTGTTTGGGCAATATTTGCCGATCACCTCTAGCGCATGGTATTTTAGAGGACATGTTAGATACAAATAGGTTTGAGGTGCAATCTTCCGGGACAGGAGCTTGGCATGTGGGCAACAAACCAGATCCAAGAAGCATTGAAGTTGCTGCCAAATATAACATTGATATCACACACCAAAGGGCAAAACAATTCTCAACCTATGATTATGAAATCTATGATTATATTTTTGTGATGGACAAGTCAAACTACAAAGACGTAATAAAGTTAGCCAAGACACCTCAAGAGATAGAAAAAGTATCTCTGATATTAGAAAGCACCCATCCTGGACAAGACAAAGAAGTGCCAGATCCGTATTACGGGGGTAAAAATGGTTTTAAACACGGTATACGATGCTACATAAAGCCTGTGAGAAAATTGTGAGTAACCCTGCCTTTAGTTAATCATTAATTTTTGTTACTTTGATTAAAACACAAAAACTATGAAAAACACACTCCTACTTATTTGCGCATTTTTTTGTTTAAATGCATTCTCACAAACAATAGAATTAGAAGATTTTGCCGATGGTTTTTCTAGCCCACTAGCGCTCAAAAATGCTGGAGATGAAAGGCTATTTGTAGTAGAACAAGGTGGGGTTATTAAAATAGTAGATTTAAACGGAGTGGTAAATACTACCCCTTTTCTTGACATACAATCTATAGTAAATGCTGGTGGTGAAAGAGGTTTACTAGGTTTGGCGTTTCATCCAGAGTATCAAAATAACGGCTATTTCTTTGTTCACTACTCAAATAGTAGTGGAGATACACAAATTTCACGATTCTCTGTAAGCACTTCAAATCCAGACATTGCAGATCCAAACTCAGAAGTAATGTTGCTAACAGTTTCGCAACCTTTCTCAAACCATAACGGAGGGACCATTGCTTTTGGACCCCAAGATGGCTACCTCTATATTGGCCTTGGTGATGGTGGCGGGGGTGGTGACACAGATAACAATGCTCAAAATCCTACCCTACTCATTGGGAAATTGCTAAGAATTGACATAGACACCCAAAGTGGTGGCAACAATTATGGCATCCCCTCAGACAACCCATTTATAGGTGACCCAAACACAAGAGATGAAATCTGGGCCACAGGCCTTAGAAACCCCTTTAGATTTACCATGGATCCCAGAGACAAATAGTATCTGGATTGGAGATGTTGGGCAAAATGCTAGAGAAGAAGTAAACAGAGCTAGCTTAAGCCAGGCAGGTTTAAATTATGGGTGGAGATGTTATGAAGGTAATGCTCCTTTTAACACCTCAGGATGCCCAGATGAGAGTGAGTTAACATTCCCGGTTTTTGATTACAGTTGGAATGGAGGAGGCTCTGTAATTGGAGGATATGTATACAGAGGCTCAGAATGGGCTGATCTTTATGATCAATATATTTTTGCTGATATTGACGGTATGATTTCTACACTAGACATTGAAAGTCTTAGTTATATAAATCAAGGACAATTTCCAGGTACCTGGGTTGGTTTTGGTGAAGACATTTACAGAGACTATTATATTGTAAATCTTGGCGGAAGTATTTCAAAAATAAAGGGTACTGTTCCTGAAATGAATATATCAGAAAATCAAAGCAACAATATTATAATATATCCAAACCCAGCCAACGATATTGTGAGTATCAAACTACAAACACAGGTAATGGAACATCTTAAAATTTCGGATATAAAAGGGAGTATTATATATACTGAAACGCTACAATCAAACCAAAAACAGCTAAACACCTCAAGTTTTGCCAAAGGGATGTATTTTATAACTATAACGACCAAACAGGGAGCTAAATTTGTAAAAAAATTAATGATTAAATAAGTAATGAAAACCCTAAAAGGAAATCTATACCTAATACCCTGTACACTGGGAGAAAATTCTCCATTAGAGGTGCTACCTCTTTTGGTGAAAAAAGCAGTAGAAAATATAGATTATTATATTGTTGAGCATGAAAAAAGTGCTCGTAGATTCATTAAAGCAGTAGCGAGTAAAAAATCACAAAATAGTTTACATATAGAAGAAATAAACAAGTTTACAAAGCCCCAGGACATACCTCAAATGCTGGAGCCATGCCTTAAAGGGCTGGATGTTGGCGTAATCTCTGATGCTGGATGTCCCGGCATTGCAGATCCTGGAGCTGCAGTGGTGGCACAGGCACACAAAAACGGAATTAAAGTAGTACCACTGGTTGGACCTTCTTCTATACTACTGGCAATGATGGCTAGTGGTTTTAATGGGCAGAATTTTGCTTTTAACGGCTACCTACCTATAGATAAGGCAGAACGCAAGGCAAAGATCAAGCAATTAGAAAAAAGGTCTATCCAAGACAACCAAAGTCAATTGTTTATAGAAACACCTTACAGGAATAATCAAATGCTAGAGAGTCTTACAACGGCTTTACAAAAAAACACAGATATATGTGTTGCTTGTGATATTACCTTGTCTACAGAGTTTATAAGAACCGAATCTGCACAAAACTGGAAAAGAATAAAGGTAGATCTTCACAAAAGACCTACAATGTTTATAATACAAGGGTAGTGTAAGTATAGACTATATAGCTTTTGCTTTGATATTTGGGGTTACACTAGAGGTGTCATAACCCGAGAATTTCTTTAAATAGTTGTGTATGGTAGTTCCAAAGGCGTCTTTAAAGAAAAAATCGCCATCACTTCTTAGGTATTTTTTTACGTTACCAGCACCAGCTAAATGTGCAGCTGCTAAAATACCAGACTCTGTAACAAGTACATTATTAATTTTTGTACCCACAAAACGCTTAATATCTCTGCGTAATATCCATTTATTCCTCGAGGTATTGGCAATAAAAGCTTTTTCTTGTAAAGCAGCATTGGCCAAAAAAGCATGTGTATTATAGACTCCAATAAGAGAGAGAGTGGTTGCCGCAAATTGGTATTTACCAAGATACCCGTACCTATTTATACTTGCATAATTACCTGTAGATTCATTAAAACCAAGCGCTTCTTTAAAACCTATAAATGTTTTTCCTAAAAATATATTGAAAAAAGACGTACTGGAGAGCAAAGAAACCTGTTGCGATTCTTTTTTTGTAGGCACGTGATATAGGTATGCTTTTTCTGTAATTTTATAGTGAGAAAGGTCTATGGCAGCTTCTTTTTCCGAAAAACTTAGGAGAAAGAACACAGCAATAGAAAGCAGTACAGTAGGTATTATGATGCTTTTTTTCATGGTTAAAAAGTTGAAGTGAGGAAAAAACCTCACAAAATTTAGGGGATGCAAACATATAACAATTAATTTAATACTCAAAACCAGCTTCCCTTCAAATTACACGCCTGAAAAACAACAACTTATCTAAAAACAGTAACGTATTAAATGAAATAACTACAAAGAAAAAAAATCAAAAAATAGAGCCCATAAAATCTTATGAAGTTCAATACGTTACATTTAAACAGTTTTGTACCTTAGCGCTATGCTTTCAATTTTAATACCTACATATAATTACAATACCTTATTGCTTGTAAAAACACTACAGCAACAAGCTATAGAAAGTAAGGTTGTTTTTGAAATTTTAGCGCTTGATGATGCATCTACTGATAAACAATGTAGCGCTGAAAATAAAAAAATAAACGCTCTAGACCACTGTAGTTTTCTTGAGAATGAAAAAAATATTGGCAGAACAGCCACAAGAAATATACTAGCAAAAAAAGCAAAATATGATTGGTTGCTTTTTTTAGATGCAGATGTAATACCGTTAAATGAAAATTACATTGCAACATATACAAAGGAGCTAGACAATAAGCACGATGTTATAAGTGGTGGAATTGTTTATAAGGGTCAAAGACCAGAACACAAGCAACTACTTAGATGGGTATATGGTCATAAAAAAGAATCAAAAAGCACTCAAATTAGAAAGAAAAACCCTTATGATATAATCTCTCAAAATGTATTAATTCAAAAAAAAATGTTTGAAAAAGCGAATGTATTAGAGGCTAACATGTATGGCCTTGATATATTTTTCTCTTATAAATTAAAAGAATTTAAGGCAACTATTTTACACATTGAAAACCCAACCATTCATTTAGGTCTTGAGAGCACGGCTGTATTTATTGAAAAATCATTAGGGGCAATACAAACAACATTCACCCTTGAAAAAAATAAAAAAATAGATACTACTGCTCGCCCCTTACAAAGAAGATACAATCAATTAAATAGCATTGGGCTAACAGCTATTTTTATTTTTGTTTGTAATAGGTTTGAAAAACAAATCATTGCAAATTTAAAATCAAAACACCCCTCTATAATTTTGTTTGATCTATATAAACTATGTTTTTACTGTAAACTAAAGAAAAATGCCTAGATTTTCTGTAATCATACCAGTATACAACAAAGAAAAACAGCTGTCTAATACCATAGAAAGTGTTATTAAACAACGTTTTGAAGATTTTGAGCTCATAGTAGTTAATGATGGTGCTACAGACACTAGTGAGGCCATAATTAAGAGCTTTCACAGATCCAAGAATACACTACATTAAACAAAAAAACCAGGGGGTTTCTGTAGCTAGAAATACCGGTATAAATGCAGCAAATGCAGACTACATTGCGCTATTAGATGCAGATGACCTATGGAAAGAAGACTATCTTGAAAAAATAGATGCTCTTATAGATGGGTATCCAAAACAACATGTATTTGCAGCGGTTTGTACTATAGAGTCTAGAGGAAAAATGTATAAACCAACCTACTCCATAGCAAACCTATCTCCAGATAAAAGCTATGTAGTATCTTACTTTACATCTAGCTATATAAATACCATACTCACCAGTAGCAGCACGGTTGTTCATAAAGATGTTTTTGAAACAATTGGACACTACAACCCAACCCTGCGCAGTGGAGAGGATACAGATTTATGGATTAGACTTGGTCTAGCCTACACAGTGGTTTTTTTAAACACTCCATTAGCAACATATCGCTTTGAAGCAACGAGTTTGTCAAATTCTCCAAAACAAGTAAAAAAAGCGCTAGATTTAGATTGTTATGAAAAACATATTTCAAGCCACAAAGGGCTTAAAAAGTTCTTGGACTTAAACAGGTATTCACTGGCCCTATTTGCAAAAATAGCAGGAAATAAAGAGGATTATTTAAAGAATAAAAAAGGGATAGATCTCAAAAATCTTAACAAAAAGCAACGCTTTTTAATAAGCGCACCTAGTTTTGTTTTAAATGTTTTAGTATGGTTAAAAGTAGTTTTAGAAAAAAATGGGCTTCAGTTAAGCGCCTACAAATGATGTGAAGACATCATAATCACGGATGTAATCTTCTTCTTGATACACCTCACTTACTAAAGATAAACAAACCGCACCTGCAGAAAAATTTTCTAACTCTCGCCAAACCCCGCAAGGTATTAAAAGGCCCTTGTTAGGTCTATTTAAGGTGATGGTTCTACGCTGTTTTCCATTATCAAGTACCACGTCAAAACTACCACTAAGGGCTATTAAAAATTGACGCAGCTGCTTATGAGCATGCCCTCCTCTACTACTATCACTAGGCACATCATACAAATAGTACACGCGTTTTATATCAAAAGGCAATACATCCTTTTCTATAACAGAGAGGTTTCCGCGACCATCAGGATCACTTATTTTAGGTATTTCTTGTAATGATATATTGGCTAAATTAACGTATGACATGTTGTAGTAATTTATCCCATTTTGCTGAAATTTCCTGCATAGAAAATTGTTGTACAGAGCCTTGGGTTTGGGCTTTTAATTTCAAATATAACACTTCGTCTCTACAAATGACACCAAGGGCATCTGCAAATTTTTCAGGATCTCTTTCTTTCACCAAAAGGCCATTGTAGTTATGCTGTATTATCTCTGAAGGACCTGAAACAATATCCAAAGAAACAACAGGCACCCCAACAGATAAGGATTCTACCAAAACCATAGGAAACCCTTCATAGAAACTAGTTAGGGTAACACATCTAGCATTTTTTATAATACCAAAAGGGGCTTTTGTAAAGGGTAAAAAAACAATGTGCTTGTTACATGGCATACTTGCAGCAAGATCTTGTAACATTTTTTTGTCTGGCCCATCACCCATAATAACTAAAGACACACCATCTTTCCAAACCCTAGAAGCGTTAAAAGAATGTATCAAAAAAGAAAAATCTTTAATCCCGTCATGCAATCTTCCATAACTAAGTATGTAGTTGTTGGCTGGCAAATCATCTAATGAGGTTTCTTGTTTCCAGGCTGGATTATATGCATTATGGATAGTGTTACAGTTAAGAACTCCACTTGTCTTAGCAACATGCTGCTCAATATGACTAGACACTGTTACAGTAGCTAATTGAGTATTATATATGGCGGCCATTTTTGTGGCCATTTTTGTGAAATATTCTTGTTTTTTGGAGCTATGCACTACGTAAATAGCACTAAGGTTTCTATAGATATACTTAGCATAAAATAACTCTCTAAAATATTCGTTTTTAGGTCTGTGATCAATCACAACATCAAATGCCTGGGTTTTTAAATACCTGCGTAATTTTTTAAACCTAGTAAGTCTAGCAAGAAAGTGGTCATCTTTAGGTTTTAAAGTGCCTAGATTAAAGAGTGTGCCGCTGTATTTAAAATCAATTTCATTGTTTAAAACAACGATATGAACCTGGTGCCCTAAACTAGAAAGCATTTGAGAGAGCATAGCTACAGAACGCTCTGCTCCACCTTTTGCTAATGAAATAGAAACCAGGCAAATTTTAAATTTCTTTTTATGCGCTGTTTGCGTCATCAATTAATGTTATTTTTGATGCATACCTAAACCCAAAGATACCACAAATATGAAGATCCTTCTCGTTGGTGAATATAGCAGATTGCACAATTCTTTGCAAGAAGGACTCCGCGCTTTGGGCCATCAAGTTATCCTTATATCAACGGGAGATTACTTTAAAAAGTATCCTAGTGATATTATCATACAAAGGAGCTTTGATAAAGGGTTGGCTCGAAAACTAAAAATAGCAATCTACTTACTATTTAAATTTGACATTACGTCTTGGTATATGACCAAACAGTTTTTTAAAACCTCAGAAAAACTAAAGGGATTTGATGTGGTACAACTCATTAATGAAAGCCCTTTTGGAGCTAGCGTTAAGGATGAAATTAAAATGATTTCGTTCTTGAAACAAAACAACAAAAAATTATTTTTACTGAGTTGTGGGACAGATTACTTGAGTGTGACAGCATCAACTTAAGTGACGCAAACCCCTACTCCATACTAACGCCACTTAAAAGTGGTAGAGTAGCAAAAAAGGAATTCGAAAATATTTTAAAATACACTACCCCACCCTTTAAAAAACTACACCAGTACGTTTTTAAAAACATAGACGGAGTTATAGCTAGTGATTATGATTATCATATGCCACTAGCGGGTAATAGTAAGTATCTAGGCTTAATACCAAACCCAATAAACACCTCGAAGCTTAGTGTTTTTGAATTGGACACAAAGGTTCCTATTGTTATTTTTATGGGGATTAACAGAACCAATTACCACAGTAAAGGGATATCTTACTTTGAAAAGGCAATAGCTATTATTCAACAAAAATTTCCTAAGCAGGTACACATAGAAATTGTTGAGAATTTGCCTTATGATAAGTACATAGAGAAATACAATAATGCCCACATCATTCTAGACCAAGTATTTGCTTACGATCAAGGCTATAACGCTTTGGAGGCTATGGCCAAAGCAAAAGTGGTGTTTACAGGTGCAGAGTCTGGGTTTATGGAACATTACAAGTTAGATAGTCCTGTTGCCATTAATGCACTACCAAAAGTAGACAGTTTAGTTCTTGCGCTAGAAGATCTGATCAAACACCCAGAAAAAATTAAAAGAAATTGGGATGGCTGCACAAAATTTTGTGACACAGCATCACAATTACAAGAAAGTAGCACAGCTATATCTAGACACTTGGAAGTTATCTAGGCTATAGAAGTAGTATCTTCTTGAGATATCTTTTGATTGTTAAAATAACGCCACACCAAGAAAATCACCACTATAAAATAGATGATATACCTTAAAAAGTGGCCCATAACAATACCTTCTACACCATACTCTGCGACCAAGTAATTGGCGAAACCATAAAATAATCCTAGAGACAATAGCTCAGAGAAAATAAAGTTGCGTACCATTTTTTTAGCTAAAAACTGATGTGCCAAAACTAGAGAAGCCAGTCTAATAAAATCTCCTAGTAATTGCCATTTAAACAGCGGTAGCATCTCATCTAATCCAGGGTATAGCAGTTGTATAATAATCGATTTACCAAAAAACACAACTAACATTCCTAGACCAAAAATGGGCAGCAGCGTTTTGTATATACTAAACACCTCATTTTTAAAGGCTTTACCTGTGTAGATTCCTGCAAACTTTGGCAAGACATATAAAGAGAATAAAGAACCAGAAAAGACCATGTAATTTCTTGAAATAAAGGTGATGTTTGTCCAGACTCCAGCATCTCTCTCAGACATTTTTTCTGCAAGCATGGATCTAATATCAATTTCAACAAAATGGAGTAAAATTGTTGCTACAAAAGACATGAGGGTGAAAGCCAATAAGTTTTTTAAAAACGGAGTTTGAAATTTCAACTTAGAAAACTGCACATATTGGTTGAGCAGCTTATAAAAAATAGCCACCACTACAATCACCTGTATAGCAGGTGCCAAGGCAATAGCAATTAAAACTCCAGAAAGGTTGTATTGATATAGGCACACTACCAAAAGGACTATACTAATGAGGTAGCTAATGAGCTCTATTTTAGCGAACTTTTTATATTCAGACAAGCCATTTACTACGCCGCTAAAAACACGTTGCACAGCAATACTAGGTGCTACCAAAGCAACAAACCGTATCACAAAACTATAATCTACACTATCTGTAAACAAATAGTTACTAATAGGGCTTGCAAAGATAAAAAGCACAATACCAGAGAGCAGTGTACCCACAACCATAAATACAAAAGCGGTAGAAAAAAGTTGTTGAAGTTTGGGCTTATCATCCTTATATTCAGACAAGTATTTTACCACACCATTAAACACCCCAAAAGAGGTGAGAGAGGTAAGCAGCTGGGTAAGACTTCTTAATTGCCCTATTTTAAAAAGCCCTTCTGCACCCACTAAATCAAAAAGCAAACGCTGCACAACGGCAGACACTACTAATCTGACAGATACCACTACAGCATTTAAAGAGGTCATCTTTAACAGCAAATTACTTTTAATAAAGTCTGGAATCTTCAATTAATATGCATTTACAACGTTAATTACTTTTTGAATTTGCGCTTGAGTCATAATTGGGCTCATGGGCAAACTAATAACTTGTTGGTGTATTTTTTCTGAAACAGGAAATTGTAAGGTTTCAAATTCTTTTAATGCCTGTTGATGGTGCGGGGGTATCGGGTAATGTATTAAAGTACCTATTCCCTTATTTTTAAGATAGTCTTGAAATTCATTTCTAGAGGAAACTTGAACAACAAATAAATGAAATACATGGTTTTTTGAACCATCATAGGCAGGAAGCACAATTTTTGGATTTGTAATTCCTTTTATATATGCAGTTGCAATGTCTCTCCTTGCGGAGTTATCTGCATCTAAAACAGGTAATTTAACAGATAAAAAACTGGCCTGCAATTCATCAAGTCTTGAGTTTACTCCTAGTAATTCATTAACATATTTTGATGAAGACCCGTAGTTACGTAGTTTTTTTATGGCCCCTGCCAATCTAGCATCATTGGTAGTAACAGCCCCTGCATCACCAAGAGCTCCTAAGTTTTTGGTTGGATAAAAACTAAATCCTGCTGCATGACCAAGATTTCCTGCACGTTTGCCGTTGGTATGGATTGCACCGTGTGCTTGAGCCGCATCTTCAATAATCAATAGGTTATTATAAACAGCAAAGCTATTTATTTGCTCCATAGGTGCAATTTGCCCATACAGGTGCACTGGCATGATGGCCTTTGTAGTTGGTGAAATAGCTTGTTTTAATGCAGAGATATCAAAATTAAATGTTTGATTCTCTACCTCAACTAGAACTGGTTGTAATCCAGCTTGTTTTATAGCTATTATAGTAGCAATATAGGTGTTAGAAGCAACAATCACCTCATCCCCTAGCTCCAACTTACCCAATACCTTATACCCTTCTAAGATAAGACGTAATGCATCCAAACCGTTGCCAACTCCAATACAATATTGAGTTTCACAGTAGTCTGCAAACCTACTCTCAAAGGCGCTAACTTGATTGCCTAATACATAGTAGCCACTGTCTAAAAAATCTTGGAACTGATTTTTAAAGGATTTCTCGAAACGAGCGTTAATTGCGTGTATGTCTATAAATGGTATCATAGTATATGCAAATCTAAGGTTTTATAGCATGCTGTGTCTATAAGATAGTTATCTGCCACATAAGTGCGAGCCCCGCAACTCTCTTTCCAAAAAATAAGCCCACTGTTTAAAGCCGTCCCATTTTCTTCGCTAGAGATATTAAAGTCAAAATAGCGTTTAGAACTATCAAAATGATTTATAATATAATCATAGGCTAAATCCAAAGATCCAAAGGCATTCTTATCACTATTGCCAGAAACATACTGCGGATGAATCGTAGTTTTTGTTAAAAACAGGGTTGTTCCTGCAACAATAACATTGTCTTTGTAGACATTTACCTGCTTGATATGATCTGGAAACTTTGTGGCAAGTAGTTGTATTTCCTCTAGGCTATGAACCGGAGCTACACCGTGCTTTTTTTGAAGATTTGGAATTAGTATCTCATTCCAAAATCCTTCAAAGTTATCGTCTACAGCAATAGTGAGGCCATTTCGCTTTGCTTTGTTAATACCTTCTCTCCTATTTTTCTGAAATTTTATTTTAGTACTCGTATCTATAACCATTAATGCATCTCTTTTAATAAGTGTAGCATTTGCCTTGAATAAAAAGTAAGACAACTCATCAGAGGGCATTGTGTTGTAAAACGTTGGTATGTTTCTCAGCTCTAAAGTAGAAATAGCCTTGGCATTTAAAAATGCAAGCAGCGCTTTAAAAGCCTCAAAGGTATAAAGTAGTTTAGCGCTTTTACTCAACACTAAGCTCCCATAAGTAAGCCCCTTGTGAGAGTATAGTTTATCACCCACAATGTTTGCAGGTAGTACAGCATAGAGCAAGTCATCTTTATATACTAGCAAAGAATAATCTGTAAATCTATCGCTGTGGTACTCCATAAAATCACGGGCAAACAAAAACGTAGCGTTTTTGGCCTCAGAAATAAAAGTATCCCACGCTAGGCGGTTTTCTTTTGTGTATTTTTCTACGCGATAATTAGACATAAAAATAATGTTGTTTGTATACTACCTATCAAAGGTACTACTATTGTGCAACGGGTTCAAAAACGATGGTTCCATCGGTATCAATGTACTTATAAACTCCACTAGGGGCATCTTTATTTAAAATAACATAGCTACTATCATCTTGAAGGTGATCAAGATATGATGTGTCTTGTGTTAAGTAAGATACCAAAATCCTGAAAACGTTTACAGCACTTTTAAAATTTATATCATATGAGGGTATATCACCCTGTGGCCAATGTATAGAAAGGTTGCTACTAAAGATAGAATATATTAAATCTCTGTCTTGGGTTTTAGTATAGGTTTGCAGGGTATACTCCATACCAACAAAGCCGCCATGATCTGCCATAATAACTACAAGGGCATTAGGGTCGTTTTGTTTAATAATATCTAGGGTTTGGACAAGGGTTTTATTAGCATTGGCAAGCGTTTGTTGCCAAAGTGCGCGTTCTCCCTCCATACCCAATGATTGGGCCTCTCTACCGTGCACATGTCCTGGATTAAATATTTCAATAAAGAAAAACTTAGGTTGGGATATAACTTCTTTGGTATAGGTGTTAAGTGGGGTAAGAATATCATAATAAGTACCTAACCCTGTACCTATATAACCAACATCACTAGGGGTGAAATTACAAACATCATAGCCTAAGGAAGGCTTGTTAAGTAGTAAGTATGGCATCTCTGCCAAAAAATAACTCTTATACCCATTGTTTTTAAATATGTTTAGCACCGTGTTATCTGAGATAATCATATCTCTGGCATTGGTGTTTTCTGTAATATCACTTCCCTTGCCATAATAATGGTGTTTCATCATAAAAGTGGCACTGTTTGATGTTAGAGTGGAGGCGTAATTACTCCTAAAATTTTGATAGGTTTTAAAGTTATTTGAATCTAAATAATTCTTAAAGCTACTGTTATCTATGTTATAGTAGCCTTTGTCTATTTCTGAAAAATTAACATAGCCATCTGGCTGAATAAAATACACATTGGGCTTTGTGACAAAACTAGCCTCTTGTATGGCATCTGGTTGCAGTGTCCAAGAATTGTCATAAAATAGTTGTTTGCTCAAAACGGGAATTAATGTAAAAAGACCCAAGACCGCTAGGACCAATTGCAACACAATAATTTTTTTATATTGTTTCCATAAAAAAAAGGCCAGTATGGCGGCTATTAAAACAATACCAAGTATCATCTTTTTTTGTATGCCTGCATACAAACATATTTTCATTAAAAACAAAAAAGTAAATACTCCTAAAAAAGGTACCACATACTGCTGCCACTTTTGTAAAAGCTTCACTTTTGAAAACAGTTTTTTAATTATATAAAAAAGCGTTGCAGGAAGCCCTATAAAGCTTGCCACAAAAAACAAAAAATGCTGCCAGGTATTAACTAACTGAAAATTGTTACTGTAATAAAATAGAATTGGATAAAGTCCTGCAGCAATACCAGCGAGTAAAACAGAGGTATTGCTTGACTTTAAAAAAGAAGCAACAAAAGACCTAGTGTTCTTTGCAGACATCTATCCTTTGTTTTTTAATAAATATAAAACTCTTTTGGTTCCAGGGACGGTTTCTTTTTTCTGGATATCAAAGTATTGCTTGTAGCCAGCTTCAAAAGCCTCTTGATTATAAAAATCAAAGTGGTTCATAAATTCTCGCTTTCTAACTAGAAGTGAGCTTACCCAAGAATCTTCTCGGGTAGGAAACTCTAGTATTAGATGTTTTGAGAACGCAGCAAAAAATTGAGCTGATCTATCAAAAGGAACATTCCCACTTAGGGTTATATGATGTATAAGAGCCAGCGCCATAGTAACATCTGGGCTATAGCCTTTGAGTCGCTCCACAAGAGAACTGCGCTCTGAATTGTTTAAACCTATCCCAGGGGCAGGCTGCAGGACATCACACACAAAGGCCAACATGTTTGTTTCTTTGTTTTGTTGTATCTGCTTGTAATTGTAGCCTACTGCATTGCTGTCAATATCTGTAACAATTACGTGAGGTACTTTGGTTACCACAGTACGAGCAAAAGTTCCGTCATTGCCTCCAATATCAATAAGTCTTTGAGGATTTAATGCAGTAACCCAATCTTCTATTAAGGTTTTTTTGCCTTGAAATGCGGCATCATTATAATTAGTTTTATCATAATAATTGCCCCACTCTGTTTCTTCTTTAATAGATAGCTTTTTGATAAAATCAAAGAGGTTATCTATGATGTTATTTTGGGCCTTTAGAGAGAGTTTTGCAATTTTAGTTTCTGCTTTGTAATCTTCACTGTGGGTGCGTTCCATTTTGGCCAAGCAGATGTATGTTGGTATATATGGTTGAGCTTAATTTGCTTTTACCTGGCAACAAAGATGCAATCAATTTTACAGGAATACCATCTATATGTGTTTGCAACATTTTAAAGATCTCTGTGCCGTGATAAGAGGCCAACACTAAAGGACCGAAAAAATGAGTGATAAATTGTTTGTAGGCTCTCCAAGGAGTGTCTTTCTCATAAAAATCAAAGGACAGCGTGTCTATAAAAACAGGACTCCCTTTATGGAAGGTTACATTATAGGCAGATGCATCTTTTAAAATAAACCCTTTTGAAAGCGCATATTTATGAACCTTTAAAGTATGTAGGGCAGCATGTTTGTACTGTTCAAAACTCCATTCATAAGGATTGGTAATAAACGCAATAGGCTCTGGAGTAATAACTATTTGCTTGTCAGAAACCGTGGTTTGTGTGTGAGGTATTAACAGCTTATTTTTAATTAATGTCTTAAAAAAACCACTGTCTTTAAGAGCATTGTATTGTTTGAAATAAATAGGGTTAATGGCGCGCCTTAAGACATCCCCTTCAAAAAACATGTATCCAGAAGGATCTCTAAAAGAAGCTTGGTGGGGGCGCGTGTTATTTTGTTTCATCTATATCTTCTTTCTCATCAATGTCTATAGAGTCATAGGCGTCATCGTCTTCTTTGAGTAAACCAAGAAATCCTTTAATTTTATACATAACACCTTTAGAGAATAATAAAACACCTGCGGCTGCAGCAACAACTGCTTGAACTATCATAGCTCCTAGACCTGGATCAAAATATAAAAAATTCATAACATTATTTTTAAGAGTAGCATTGTCGCTTCTACAAATAAACTAAAAAACCGCTACTTTATTGGGAGTATCTATGGTTTTTCTTCCTAAATGGTAGCATAAGAGTATATATAGACGAACAATAGTCAAAAACTGAAAATTATTAAAAAGCTATCAGTTTTTCTTATCTTTGTTGTAAAGACACCACCAATGACAATTACGCAACTAAAATACGTGTTGGCAGTAGCAGAAAACAAGAATTTCACTAAAGCAGCACAAAAAACTTTTGTTACACAACCTACGCTAAGCATGCAAATTCAAAAGCTTGAAGAAGAGCTTGAGATTTTAATTTTTGACCGCAGTAAAAAACCAATAGAACTCACACCTGTCGGAAAAAAAATAGTGAGTCAAGCACGCAATATTGTAAATGAAAGTGAGCGTATGCAAGATGTGGTAGATCAAGAAAAAGGCTTTATTGGTGGAGAATTTAAAATAGGAATCATCCCTACAGTGATGCCTACACTTCTTCCGATGTTTCTTAGAAACTTCACGAAAAAATATCCTAAGGTACAACTCAAAATAGAAGAACTCACCACAGATGATATCATTACAAAACTTCGTGATGGTCATCTTGATGCGGCAATTGCAGCAACCCCGCTACTAGAACATAATATTAAAGAGCGTGTATTGTATTATGAACCCTTTGTGGCATTTGTGCCAGAGGGCCATAAACTTTCTGAAAAAAAGAAAATTAGTAGTGACGATCTAGAGCTAGATGATTTATTACTGTTAGAAGATGGCCACTGTTTTAAAGATAGTGTGGTACATCTTTGTAAATCTAAACAAGGACAATTAGAAAATCATTTTCAGTTACAAAGCGGAAGTTTTGAAACCCTAATTAAATTATCTAATGAAGGATTAGGGATGACACTTCTACCCTATTTACACACCCTTGATCTTTCTGAAAAACAAATTAAAAAGTTGCGTTATTTCACGGATCCTCCTCCTGCTAGAGAAGTGAGTCTTATTTATAATAAAAGTGAATTAAAAATGCAAATTATAGATGCCCTGTATGATGTGATTGCTGGTGTAATTAGAGGGGCTATTCGTTTTAATGAGGTGAAGATTATAAGCCCTTTAAAATAACCTTTGAATAAACCCATAAAAAAAGCACTCCTGGGAGTGCTTTTTTTATGGGTTTAATAGTGTTAAACATTGACTGAGTTGAGGATGTTGCTTTATCAAAGAATCTACCCAAATCATTAACTCATCAATTTCATGAGGTAGTAATCGTGTGATTGCTTTTTTAAGCTCCTTGCTAAAAAGGCGAACATCAAAGCTTACTTTAGACAAAACCGCTTTGGTATAGTCAAACATTGCTCTAGACATATGGAATAATTATAATAAGGTTAAGTAGTTTTCTATGCTATAAAGAGATGTTTAAGGTTATTTATTCACTAAATATAAGAAAAATAGATCAAAATAAGGCAGATCTTAACAACTAAAAGCAGACAATACAACCTAAAATAGTAGCAAACAGTTGTTTTCTATGATCTTACCTTAAGTGTCCATTGAAAATTAAATTCAGAAACTACAGCACCAAGGCTATCTTTTCCGACGGCTTTGGTCCAGCAACTTTGCCCCTGTTTTGTTTGTATGGCTTTAGCAATAGTATCTTTAATTAACAGCCCATCTTCACAAGTAAAAGTAATTCTGCCGGTAGCTTTTTTATCAAACCTTGCATTATTAGTTGCAACTAGCATAGATATTTTAGCATCGCTTTGAGCAATAGTAGTCATTACTAATGCTCCGGTTGCAAGTTCTGCAGCCATGCCCTGTACTGCCCAAAACATAGATTTAAAAGGGTTTTGGTTGATCCATCTATGCCTTACAGATGTAACACAACAAGTCTGGTCAATAGTCTTGACACGTACTCCAGTAAAATAGCAAGAAGGTAATTTAAAAAAGATATAACTGTTAATAGCCTTTGGTGTTGCCTTCATGTAGTATGATTTTTAACGAAGATAATCCAAGAAGTTTAATAAACAAAGTAAATAAAGACCCTAAAGTTTACAACTATAACTGTTAATTAATTGTTATGAAAGCTCAATTTAAAACTTATGCCTCTACTGCTGTCTCTAGGGTAGCCAGGTAGCGTTCTGCGTCTAAGGCAGCCATACAACCTGTACCAGCTGCTGTTACTGCTTGACGGTATTCTTTATCCTGTACGTCTCCACTAGCAAACACTCCAGGAAGATTTGTCTTGGTAGACTTTCCCTTAGTAATTAAATATCCGGTATCATCCATATCTAATTGGCCTTTAAATATATCTGTATTTGGCTTGTGCCCAATAGCAATAAAGAGACCTGTAATGGCAATGTCTTGAGTGGTGCCATCCTTATTGTTTTTCATGCGCAATCCTTCAACGACCATGTCTCCTAAGACCTCATCCACTTCTGTATTGTAACGCAGATCAATATTTGGTGTAGAGGTTACTCTATGCTGCATCGCTTTACTAGCTTTCATGTAATCTTTACGTACCAACATGGTTACTTTATTACATATGTTAGCAAGATAGGTTGCTTCTTCTGCAGCGGTATCTCCAGCGCCAACAATTGCAACATCTTGACCCTTGTAAAAGAATCCATCACAAACGGCGCAGGCAGATACACCACCTCCACGTAATTTTTGCTCACTAGGTATCCCTAAATATTTTGCAGTTGCCCCTGTTGAAATAACAACAGATTCTGCCTCTATTTGTGTTTTACCATCTACGGTTGCTTTATGAATCCCACCAACTTGGGTGCTAAATTCTATGGCAGTAACCATACCTATTCTTACCTGGGTTCCGAAACGTTCTGCTTGTTGTTGTAATTGCACCATCATAGTTGGGCCATCAATACCTTCTGGATACCCAGGAAAGTTATCAACCTCTGTAGTGGTGGTTAATTGTCCACCAGGCTCCATACCTGTATACATAACAGGACTCAAATCTGCACGTGCAGCATAAATTGCAGCAGTATATCCCGCAGGACCACTACCAATTATCAAACATTTAATTCTTTCTATAGTATCGCTCATGGCTTTTTTTTCTGAAATTTTTCTTGGATTTCAAAAGTAAACATTTTCATAAAAAGGGAGTAAAAAAGTTATTAAGAAACCTAGCTTAGATATTGTTAGTTACTATCGTTGTGATTTACAATTTTAAGCAAACCCTTTGTATCTTTACTCAAGACAATTTATAGTTAAAATATGTAAGGGATTTAAAATTTCGCCATAAGGTATCACTAGCATTGTTTATCTTTGCATCCAAAATTTAGGGACTATGATTACTACAAAACAAGCAGCCAACATACAGTTAAACACCATTGAAGAAGCTATTGCAGATATCAAACAGGGTAAGGTGATTATTGTAGTAGATGATGAAGATCGTGAAAACGAAGGTGATTTTGTAGCAGCCGCAGAAAACATTACCCCAGAGATCATCAATTTTATGGCAACCCACGGTCGTGGTCTTATTTGTACGCCCATCACAGAAAGTCGTTGTAAAGAATTACAACTTGAAATGATGGTTGGCAATAACACAGACCCAATGGAAACCGCCTTTACTATTTCTATAGACCTTAAAGGGCATGGTGTTACTACAGGCATCTCTGCCAAGGATAGAGCAAAAACAGTGAAAGCATTGGTAGACCCCTCTATAAAACCCTTTGATTTGAGTAGACCAGGACATATTTTCCCGCTCAAGGCAAAAGACGGAGGTGTACTGCGCAGAACTGGCCACACAGAGGCAGCCATTGACTTTGCGAGACTGGCAGGACTAAAACCAGCTGGCGCGATTGTAGAGATAATGAATGAAGATGGAACCATGGCACGCCTTGGAGAACTTGCCCAAGTTGCCAAAAAATTTGACCTAAAGCTAGTCTCCATTGAGGATCTAGTTGCCTACAGAATGGAGCATGACTCTTTGATAGAAAAAGAAGAAGATTTTACCATCAATACAAACTTTGGTCCCTACCGTTTAAGAGCATACAAACAAACTACCAATGATCAAGTGCACATTGCCCTGACTAGAGGTAACTGGAAAAATGATGAGCCCGTTTTAGTGCGCATGAACTCAACTCTGGTTAACAATGATATTCTAGGCACCTTAACTAGCAGTGTAGACAAGAAACTTGACGATATGTTTAAAGTTATAGAAAATCAAGGGAAAGGTGCAATGGTATTTATCAACCAACAAAGCCAATCTTTTAATCTTATCAATAGACTTAAAACACTAAAAGAAATACAAAAAGTAGATGAAATCACCAAGGCTCCAAACATTAAGATGGACGCGAGAGATTTTGGAATTGGCGCTCAAATCCTGCACGATTTAGGCATCCATAAAATACGCCTAATGTCAAACACTAAACAAGAAAAACGTGTAGGGATGATTGGTTATGGTCTTGAGATTATTGACTACGTAGGGTATTAAAAACCTACCTATTGCCCGCTTATAGCTAAGGGTTACTTTATACATTTTTTGTAACTCATTGTTTGGCTGCAGGCTACCCTCTTTACATCTGCAAACACTAACAACAAAGCATCCTTATACCCGATGAAAAAATACGCTGAGAGTCCTACCAAAGACACTAACAAAAAAAATAATGTAACAATGGCCTCTGCCTTTAAGACCATTATTTGGCCACGTAGAAACCTGGTTTTTGTTGGATTATTATTAATTGTAATTGGGCGTCTTGCAGGATTTGTTTTGCCTTTAAAATCTAAGGAACTTTTAGACAGTATCATACCTAAACAAAGACCTTCAAGGATTATATAACATGCTTTGGATGGTTGGGATAGCCCTATTGTTTCAGGCAGTTACCTCTTTTTTATTAACACGCATTTTAAGTGTACAGGCGCAGTATCTAATCAGCGAATTGCGAGCACAGGTACAAAAAAAGATACTTTCATTACCTATTAGTTTTTTTGATAATAATAAATCTGGAGCGCTTGTATCCAGAATAATGAGCGATGTAGAAGGAGTCCGCAACCTTATTGGCACAGGACTGGTACAACTAGTTGGAGGTACTATTACCGCAATTATATCTGTAGTTTTACTCATTAGAATAAACCCATGGATGACCTTATTTGTTTTTCTACCCGTGGCAATTTTTGGTTTTGTGGCACTAAAAGCATTTAAATACATTAGACCCATATTTAGAGTTCGTGGAAAGATAAACGCCCAAGTAAAAGGCAGGCTCACAGAAACGCTTGCTGGAGTAAGAGTTATTAAAGGTTTTAATGCAGAGACCCAAGAAAACAAGGTCTTTGAAAAGGGTGTAGATCTGCTGTTTCAGAACGTAAAAAAGAGCCTGACAGCAACCGCAATTATGACAAGTTCATCCACTTTCCTATTAGGTTTGGCCTCTGTAGGTATTATGGGTATTGGCGGGTATTACATGATACAAGAGACCATGACCGTAGGAGATTTTTTATTGTTCACGCTTTTACTTGGTTTTATGATTGCTCCTATTGTACAAATGAGCAATATTGGTAGCCAACTCACAGAAGCCTTAGCCGGCCTTGACCGCACAGAGGAGCTGATGAATCTCACTGGAGAAGATGAGCTAGAAAACCGCAGCATTGTCTTAGATGATATACAAGGAAAACTTGAATTTAAAGATGTTAGTTTTGCCTATGATGATGGTAAAAATGTACTACATAATATAAATCTAAGTGTTAAAGGAGGTGATGTAATTGCCCTGGTAGGAAGCTCTGGCTCAGGAAAATCTACTATTGCTGGATTGTGCGCTACCTTTTTAACGCCGCAATCTGGAAGTGTTACTATGGATGGCGTAGATCTGGCAAATGTAAAACTAAGTAGCTATCGTAAGCATCTTGGAGTTGTGTTGCAGGATGAATTTTTGTTTGAAGGAACCATCAAAGAAAACATTCTATTCTCTAGACCAAATGCAACGCAGCAACAATTACTCACAGCAGTGAAGGCAGGATATGTTGATGAATTCACAGATCGTTTTGAGGATGGGCTAGACACCTTAATAGGAGAGCGTGGGGTAAAACTATCTGGAGGGCAAAGACAACGTATCGCAATTGCAAGGGCGATACTTGCCGATCCGAAAATTATTATTTTGGATGAGGCAACTTCAAATCTAGACACAGAAAGTGAATCTTTAATTCAAAAATCATTAGAAACACTAACTAAAAATAGAACCACCATCGTCATAGCCCATAGACTAAGCACTATTAAACGTGCCAATCAAATACTTGTAATAGAAAATGGTAAAATTGCAGAACAGGGAGACCACACCACCTTAATAGAAAAACAAGGAAGGTATTACGATTTGTACACCTATCAGGCTAAAATATAAAACTACATCTCAAGAATCACCTTATCTGTGCCCCGGCGTACTTTTGCCATGCTAGAAAACACATCATCAGCAGCACGGTAACCCACTGCGAGCACTAAGACAGACTGCAGCCCTTTTTCTGTAAGATTTAAAAACCTGTCATACTTTTTAGGCTCAAAACCTTCTATAGGGCAAGCATCGATATCTTCCAGGGCGCAAACCGTTAGTAAATTACCAAGAGCCAAATAGGCCTGTTTGGCCATCCAGGTATTAATATGGGAAGGATCTTTTTGAGAAAACTCATCTGTTAAAAAGCTTTCAAATGGCTGCAAAACTTCTCTTGGTGTTTTACGCAAAGACTCCACACTATCAAAATATTTTTTAATATAACTTGAGGAGATTTGGGTTTCTGTACACAATACAAACACCTGGGAACAATCTGCTACCTGCCTCTGGTTCATGGTTAAGGGCACTAATTCTTCTTTGAGTGTTTGATTAGAAATTACAAGCATTTTTAAGGGTTGTAATCCATAGGAGGTTGCAGTTAAATTAAAAGCTTGCTTGAGAACTGTCAATTTTTCTTCTGAGAGTTTTTTTGAAGCATCAAATTTTTTACATGCATAGCGCCATTTTAATTTATCAAGTATTTCAGAAGTCATGGGTATGGTTTTAGGGTACTATGTAAAGTTAATTAGTAGAGGTTTTAGTTTTATTTCAAAAACTTAAAACGTTTATGAGTCCAAAAATAATAAGCTGGATCTTTAATGATTAGTTCTGTTAATATTTTAGCATAAGCATCTGTAATAGCAAAATCTGGATGCTGCTTCGGGGTGTCTGCTAAGAACACTAAAAGTGGAGCTATAATACCCTCTTTTTACTCTGGTTGTGCCTAGAAATAACACTGGTAAATCATACTGTTTTGACAACTTCTCTACACCAGTAAAAAAAGGAGTTTGAACATTTAAAAAACTTGAAAAGTGCTTGTTATTTGGGTTTGAAGGAGATTGATCCATAATAAAACCAAAATAAGCAAATCCTTTTTGAGTAGCTAGCACCTCTTTTATTTTTTCTCGCGCCTGTTTATTAGGCACAAGAGTTGAATTCCATTTGCTGCGTATATCACGAATCATTTTATCAAAATAAGGATTCTTTATCTTTTTATAAATAGCGTATCCTGGATGATCTTTTAGTAAGGTAGCAAGTGCGAACACCCACTCATAGCTGGCATAATGACCCATAGTTACAAGTACAGGTTGGCCTTTATCCACATATTTTTGAAGTACTTCAATATTTGTAAATAAATAACGATCCCTAAGGGTTTGCTCTGAGATGCTAAGGGTTTTAATTACCTCAATAAACAAATCACAGAAATGATGGTAAAAACGTTTTTCTGTTTCTTTTAAGGTTGCTTTATCCATTTCAGGAAAAGCTGTTTTTAGGTTAAACAGAACCACATCTCTACGGTAACCGACAATATAATACAGGATGCAAAACACTAGATCACTAATGATGTACAATACCCTAAAAGGAAGCTTGGACAATAACAAAACAAAAGGATAGACTAGTGCGAAAATTAAAAAAGACATGAAGTAGTGTTAACAATATAAGGGCAAATATACCCTTTAAATACTTAGAATAGTAGGTGATTTTAGACACCTATGATTGAAATAATTAGACCACAGCAATTGCTGCTTCTTTAATGGATGCAAAACCACCTGTTACATTTATACCTCCATGAATACCCCTACTCTTTAAAATAGAAGCTGCAATGACAGAGCGATATCCTCCTGCGCAGTATAAATAAAAAGGTGATGCATCTGGAAACAAAGCCAAGTAGTCGTTAATAAAACTAAGTGGTGTGTGGCTAGCCGTTGGAACATGCGCGGCAGAGAACTCGCCTTGTTTTCTTACATCAAAAATAGGCATCCCCTTTTCTAGGACATCTTCTAGTGTTTTTGCAGAGACGGTCTGCATGGTATCAATTTCTTTTCCTGCACTTTGCCATGAGGCAATACCTCCCTCTAAAAACCCGAGTGTATTATCAAAACCAACGCGAGATAAGCGCATAATAACCTCTGCCTCTCTATTTTCAGGAGCTACTAACAAGATAGGTTGTTTTACATCCTTAATAAGGGCTCCAACCCAAGGGGCAAAGCCACCATCTATACCAATAAATATAGAATTAGGGATATGACCTTGCATGAAATCAAGCTGGTTTCTAACATCTAAGATAATAGCTCCAGTTTTATTGGCTAAATCCTCAAAATCCTGAGCAGATATCGGTATCCTGGCTCTTTCTATAATGGCGTCAAGGTGTTCATACCCTTGTTTGTTCATTTTCGCATTTAAAGGAAAATAGGCTGGCGGGGCTACTAGACCATCAGTAACTTCTTTAATAAATTCTTCTTTGGTCATATCTTGGCGCAAGGCATAATTCATTTGTTTTTGATTCCCTAGGGTGTCTACCGTTTGTGTCATCATATTCTTTCCACAAGCAGAACCTGCACCGTGAGCAGGATACACAATCACATCATTTGGCAGGGGCATAATTTTGTTTCGCAAACTATCAAAGAGAGTTCCTGCAAGTTGTTCTTGAGTAATATCGGCAGATTTTTGAGCTAAATCTGGTCTTCCTACATCTCCCAAAAAGAGTGTATCACCAGTAAAAATTGCATGCTCTTTACCAGATCCATCACGCAGTAAATACGTAGTGCTCTCCATGGTATGTCCTGGAGTATGCAGCACCGTAATGGTGATGTCACCTACTGTAAAAACCTCATTGTCTTTGGCTATATGGGCATCAAAAGAAGTGCTTGCGTTAGGACCAAAAACAATGGTTGCTCCCGTCTGTTTTGATAATGTGAGATGACCACTCACAAAATCTGCATGAAAATGGGTTTCAAAAATATAGGTAATAGTAGCCTTATCACGTTTTGCTCTTTGCAAATAAGGTGCGGTTTCTCTTAAGGGGTCAATAACTACAGCCTCTCCGTTACTCTCGATATAATAGGCGCCTTGAGATAGACATCCGGTATATAATTGTTCAATCTGCATATTGCTAGTTTAAATACAAATATAATAATTGTTGGCAAACCTTAGGTTAAAATTAGAGGTCACTGGGAGGTAAAATTTTTAGATAACTCTATAGCATAGGTCTCAAAAAATCAATATTTTGCACTATCCTTTAAAATTAACCTACAACCCTATGAAATATTATATCATTGCAATGCTTGTTTTTACCTCAGTGGCCTCTTCCTCGGCCCAAAAAGCAGCGATACAAAAACAAAACACTGTAGAAGATTATGCCGCAACTATTACTTCAAAAGAGCTGAAAGAGATGTTATACATCTATGCAGGTGATGACATGCGAGGAAGAATGACCGGCTCAAAAGGGCAGAAGTTAGCGGTAAACTATTTAAAAGATTTTTACATAGCTCAGGGTATTAAATCTCCTTTAGGAGGTGATAATTATTTTCAAAAAGTACCAGCAGAGTACCTAACAAGGTTAAAAGAACCTGCAGATTCTGAAAATGTGGTTGCCTTTATTCAGGGAAGTGAATTTCCAGAAGAAATCATTGTTCTATCTGCACACTTGGATCATGTAGGGGTTGATGATAAGGGTAATGTTTTTAATGGAGCAGATGATGATGGGAGTGGTACAGTGGCTATGCTAGAAATGGCAGAAGCATTTCAAAGAGCTGTAAAAGAAGGTAATGGACCAAAAAGATCCATTTTATTTTTACATGTTACGGGTGAAGAAATTGGCTTGTACGGTTCTAGATATTACACAGAGAACCCAATATTTCCACTGGCCAATACGGTTTGTAATTTAAATACAGACATGATTGGGCGCATAGATCCAGACAAAGCAGATACTCCAAATTACATCTACCTTATTGGTAGTGATAAATTGAGCCAAGAGCTGCATGATGTGTCAGCACAAGTTGCAAAAACCTATAGCGATTTGGAGATAGATTACACGTATAATGATGAAAACGACCCTAACCGTTTCTACTACAGAAGTGATCATTATAATTTTGCGAAAAACAATATTCCTGTCATTTTTTACTTCAATGGAGTACACGAAGATTATCATAAAATCTCTGACACACCAGATAAAATAGCCTATGATTTAATGGAAAAAAGAACAAAACTTATTTTTCACACCGCTTGGGAAATAGCCAATCGAGAAAAGCGAATCACCGCAGACAAGCTATAGCAAAAGTATATACAAACAAAAAAACTGCCTTTATAGGGCAGTTTTTTTATTTGTATTAACTAGAAATTTTATATTTCTTTATTCACATCCCAAGCCTCTAGATAATCTGCTACTGCTTTTACAAATTGACCTCCTAAAGCTCCATTGACAACTCTGTGGTCATAACTGTGGCTTAAGAACATCTTGTAACGAATACCTATAAAGTCTCCATCTGCAGTTTCTATAACAGCAGGTACCTTACGTATGGCTCCTAATGCCAATATACCAACTTGGGGTTGGTTGATAATAGGAGTTCCCATGATACTTCCAAAAGTTCCTACATTGGTTACTGTGTAGGTTCCTCCTTGAATATCATCAGGTTTTAATTTATTATCTCTTGCACGAGCAGCCAAATCGTTTACTGCCTTTGTCATTCCTACAAGGTTGAGTTGGTCTGCATTTTTAATTACAGGGACAATTAAATTTCCGCCAGGTAAGGCTGCAGCCATCCCTAGGTTAATGTTTTTACGTTTAATGATGTTATCACCATCAAGGGCTATATTCATCATCGGGAAATCTTTTAATGCCTTAGCGACAGCTTCCATGAATATTGGAGTGAATGTTAAATTCTCTCCCTCCCGAGTCATAAAAGATGCTTTTACTTTTTTACGCCAATTCCAGATATTAGTAACATCTGCTTCAATAAATGATTGAACATGAGCGCTTGTTTGCACACTGGCAACCATATGGTGGGCAATTAATTTACCCATACGCGTCATTTCTATAATTTCATCACCCCCATTTACAGAAACAGGCGCTGCTTGTGTTGGCGCAGCAACCGATTTTGAAACTAAGGCGCTAGCTCCCCTACTTTTGATATAGGCCAACATATCGTTTTTAGAAACACGACCATCCTTTCCAGTTCCTGGAACTGTGTCTAGTTCTGCTTGTAAAATATTTTCTTTTTGGGCCATCTTTTTGACCAGTGGAGAGTAAAATCTGCCTTGTGTACTAGATACAACAACTGCCGCAGCTACGGTGTCTTTTGCTGCAGTAACTGTTGCAGCCACCTGTTTCACGCTTTCAGTTTCTTGATCAGCACTTTGAGTAGGCTCTAGAGTTGCATCACTATTTGTTTCAATAATAGCCATTGTTTGACCCACTTGAACAACATCATCTGTGTTAAACAAGATCTCAACCAATACGCCATCAACTTCACTAGGCACTTCACTATCTACCTTATCTGTAGCAATTTCTAGTACAGGCTCATCTGCCTCTATAGCATCACCTATGTTTTTTAACCAGTTGGTTACCGTAGCTTCGGCAACACTTTCGCCCATTTTAGGAAGTTTTAATTCAAATTTAGCCATAGTGGTGTTATGAAATAGCGTTTAATGTTATGCTGCAAAATTAACAAATTTTTACAGGAACTGATTTACTTTTTTCAAAAAACAAGTACACTTCCCTTTTGATCACTTTGGTCGCTACCAAGAATAAAATTACAATTTGGTGGACGTATTCTAAAATGATTGCCAAGACCCTGCAATTGCTTCATTACAGTAAATATTTGATCGTAAGACATATATGCACCGTCAAAAACAAATAGTGTGTTGCTGTGCAATGTGTCTTGAAATATGCTTTTAGAGGTGGCTTTTAATGGTACGTCTATAACTGCTGAAATTTTAGAAAATAGCGCCAGGTCTTCTGTCATGATATACCCAGCCTTGATTTGATTTGTTTTTGGTCTATGGTCTGCTGTATGTGAAAAAAGGTTGGTTTTTAACCAAACCATACATTTTATAGCACTGTCCATCAAGAAATTGGTGGTAAAATGTTTTTTGTAAAAAATAGTCATGGCTCCATAAAATCGCTGCAGGTAGATTTTGTTTTTAGTGGTACTCTCTCCTTTATAGTGGAGGGTTGTAACATTTCCTAGATAATAATTTTTACATCCAGCTTTCTCTAATTTGTATGACAAATCTATGTCTTCACCGTACATAAAATAATCCTGATCAAAGCCATTCACGTTGATATACACAGAACGTTTTATAAGCATAAAAGCACCTACTAAAACAGCTACATTTCCTTTGTCATTTCTAGAAACAGCATTTGCATAGTATTTTTTAGAAAAACCAAGAAGCTTTGATGCAGAGACCATTGGGGTTGGGAGATTTCTTTTGCTTTCAGGTAAAAAACTTCCTGTACCATCCATAAGATAGCAACCTAAGGCGCCCAAATCTTTTAGAGAATCTGCATAGTGTAGCGCTTTTGTAAATACATCTTCTGCAACGGCAGTGTCTGGATTTAAAATACAAACATAATCTCCTTTTGCAATTGCAACCCCTTGATTGTTTGCAGTACTAAAACCTACATTTTCTTTATTTTCTATAAGTGTTATTGTTGGAAAGGTATCTTTTACCATTGCGCAACTATCATCTGTGGAATTGTTATCTACGATAATAATTTCTGCGTCAATAGCACGTGTTGCTTTTTGGACACTAATGATACACTGCTCTAAAAAATAGCGAACGTTATAATTAACAATAATGACCGAGAGTTTCAATAGTCTAGTTGTTTTTTAAAGAATTCTCAAAAGGAATTCTATTAATAATACTGCGTCCTAGTGTGACCTCATCTGCGTATTCTAACTCATCACCCACAGATATACCCCTGGCAATGGTTGTTGTTGTTACGCTATAGTCTTCAATTTGCTTAAAGATATAAAAATTGGTAGTATCTCCCTCCATTGTGGAGCTTAATGCAAATATAAGTTCATCTATTTGGCCATCTTTCACCTTTTCAACCAAAGAATCTATGGTTAAATCTAAGGGGCCAATACCATCCATTGGTGATATTTTACCTCCCAAGACATGGTAATGACCTCGGTATTGACTAGTTGCCTCAATGGCCATTACATCCCTAATGTCTTCAACTACACAAACTAATCTTTGGCTGCGGTTAGGATTTGCACAAATTTCACACAACTTAGCGTCACTCAAGTTGTGACAACTGTCGCAAAAATTAATTTGTTCTCTTAAAGAAACCAAACTTTGAGCCAACCCAAGGGTTTGCTGTGGTGGTTGTTTTAACATATGTAACACCAAACGAAGCGCAGTTCGCTTGCCAATTCCTGGTAATTGCGACATTTCATTTACCGCATTTTCAAGAAGTTTTGAAGAAAAATCCATAATCCGAAAGATAAAAAAAAGCTTCGAAAAAACGAGTAATTATACTCCTTATAAATAAATATTATACGGTTTTTGTAATGAATCATTTTTCAACTTTAATCAAGAAAATTCATAGCCTCACAAGAATATATAGCCACAAGTAAAGCATTGCATGTTAAACTTTCATATTTTTACTCACGGTAAAATATTTCAGAAACATTTTTATGCAACCACTTTACATACTTTTACTTATTGGCGGTTATTTCTCCCTACTGCTGGCAATATCATACATTACAAACAAGGGAGGTAGTAATGCAGATTTTTTTAAAGCCGGTAAGCAGTCACCCTGGTATTTGGTGGCCTTTGGCATGATTGGCGCCTCTTTAAGTGGAGTTACTTTTATTTCTGTTCCAGGGGCTGTCGAGGCAGATAGTTTTAATTATTTTCAAGTTGTTTTGGGCTATACTTTTGGGTATGCAGTTATAGGGCTTGTACTACTGCCATTATATTATAAGCTAAATCTAACCTCAATATACACCTACTTAGAAGGAAGATTTGGAACTGCTTCTTATAAAACAGGAGCCTCTTTCTTTTTACTGTCCAGAATTACAGGGGCTAGTTTTAGACTGTATTTGGTTGCTATTGTATTGCAAGACCTTGTCTTTAATGCAATGGGAGTACCATTTTGGGCAACTGTAACCATTACTATTTTACTCATCTGGCTGTACACCTTTAAAAGCGGTATTAAAACAATTGTATGGACAGACACCCTGCAAACTCTTTTTATGCTTATTGCAGTTGGAGTTGCTATATATTATATCTCAGATGGATTAGGCATAGGTGATGATGGAATAATTAATTTCATAGCACAAAGCGATTTATCACAGATCTTTTTCTTTGATGATTATAAAAGCAGTAATTACTTTTTCAAACAATTTGTTAGCGGAATGTTTATCGCTATTGTAATGACAGGTCTTGATCAAGATATGATGCAAAAAAACTTGACATGCCGCAATTTAAAAGACGCTCAAAAAAATATGTTTTGGTTTACCATCGTGCTCACTATTGTTAATTTAATATTTTTAGGACTAGGACTACTACTTACTATATATGCTGAGCAAAACGGAATTGACGCACATAAAGACACGCTTTTTTCTACCATTGCCATGAATGATAATTTTGGTTGGGGCATTGGTGTTTTCTTCTTGCTTGGGCTTATTGCGGCGGCCTACTCTAGTGCAGATAGCGCTTTAACTTCTCTTACCACATCCTTTAGTATTGATATTTTAGATATTGAAAAAAAGCACACGCCAGAAAATCAAATCAAGGTGCGTAAAAAAGTACATATTGCAATGTCTTTAGTGCTCATATTGGTTATTGTAAGTTTTAATTACCTCATTGGAGACGCCTCAGTAATTACCAAACTATTTGTCTTTACAGGGTATACCTATGGGCCGCTTCTTGGCCTATACGCCTTTGGTTTGTTCTCAAAACAAAAAATAAAGGACCGCTTTGTGCCAATTATTGCGATACTCACGCCCTTTGTTGGCTACGCTATAAGTTATTTCTCTAGCTTGTGGTTTGGTTTTGAGTTTGGGTTCTTTATATTGATTTTAAACGGGCTTCTCACCTACCTAGGTTTAGTATTGATTCGTACCCAACAAAACTAAGGTACAGGCCGTTTCGAATGCAACTTGATGCTGGGTTAAAAGAGTGTAAAATTCAGGGTTTTCTGTCCCTGGATTAAAAATAACCCGCCTTGGATTTAGAGATAAAATATAATCGTAATAAGCTTCTTGCCTAGACTCATTAAGGTATAGCGTAACTGTATCTATAGCTTCAAACATCTTTTTTTCTGTGGTGATTGCTACATCTTTAACAACACCCTCTCTCATGCCAATGGCAACTACCTGGTGTTTATTCTCGCGTAATTTATGGATAGCAATGTTTGAGTATCTGTCTTGCTTTAGACTAGCGCCAAGCACTAAGGTTTTTTTCATGATAAAAATTTATATGTCAACAATTACAAAACAAAGGTAGCATCTTTAATGCTAAAGAGCCTGTTTAGGCATTCGAGCTTTATTTTATCAAAATAATCTGAAACACTTAGCAAAGATGTTCGTCTTTAAAGAAAGTTGCCCCTATTACAGATGTTATAATTATTTGAATTAGCCGTTCAATAAAAATATATAAACGTTCATGTTTAGGTTTGTTAAAGTGAAGACGCCTCTCTAAAATTATTTTTTGAGAGGCGTCTTAAATTAATAGTGCTTGGGCACACTACCACCTAATTATAGCACTTCCCCAAGTAAAACCACTTCCAAATGCAGCCAAAACAACAAGGTCACCCTCTTTGATTTTTCCTTGCTCCCAAGCTTCAGACAAAGCAATAGGAATAGAAGCAGCGGTAGTATTACCGTATTTCTGTATGTTATTAAACACCTTACTATCTGGTAATTGCATCTTTTTTTGAATAAACTGAGAGATTCTTAAATTAGCTTGATGTGGTATTAACATATCAATATCTTCGCTATTAATGTTATTGGCTAGTAACCCTTCTTGTATAACCTCACTGAAACGAACAACCGCATGCTTAAAAACAAACGGGCCGTTCATATAAGGAAAATAAGGAATATCTTCTTGCGGGTTATTTGCTAATAATTCTGGCACCCAATGACCGGTACTGGGTCCTTGAAGTGCTAGTTCATCCTTATGTTTTCCTTCACTATGCAAGTGAGTAGACAAGATGCCTCCAGTTTCTCTATGATTTCTTGACACAACCACCGCCCCTGCTCCATCACCAAAAATAACAGAGACACTGCGCCCTCTGGATGTGAAATCTAAACCTCCACTATGATTTTCACTGCCAACAACTAGCACATTTTTATACATCCCTGTTTTTATGAATTGATCTGCAACAGACAAAGAATACACAAAACCACTACATTGATTACGTACATCTAGCGCCGGCACAGTATTCATTTGTAGTAATTCTTGGAGCTGCACACCTCCACCAGGAAAATACATGTCTGGACTTAGGGTTGCAAAAATAATTAAGTCTATATCCTGGGGGGTAACACCAGCGCGCTGCATTGCCATTTTAGAGGCTTTAGCGCCCATAACAGAGGTGTTGTTACCATCACCCTCTTTAATGTGCCTTCGCTCTTTTATACCCGTTCTTTCTTGTATCCATGCATCATTAGTTTCCATTACCTTAGAAAGATCGTCATTGGTAACAACATTTTCTGGCACGTAATGACCCACGCCACTAATTTTTGAACTATACATATTTGCTTGATTTTAAAGGTCTATGCAAGATACTGTATTAGTGCTTTTCACAGGGTATCATTAGACTATTTTAGAACATTAGAAACTAAAAAGCATAGACAAATAAACAAATGGGGTGCATACCCTTGGCCTTACTTGAAGATAAAATTAATCGCTGGATTGCACAGGCCAAGTAAATTATTTCTGAAATTTTAATATTTCAATCAAAATAGTGGCCTAAATAATTGCCACATTACAAAAATTAGGTATTTTTGCAGCCAATTAATTTAACCTCTGGCGAAATACGTGTATGTTACTTTAATTTAACATTATAAATTAATACTATGGAATCGTTAATAAAATTTGTTCAAGACGAATTTGTTACAAAAAAAGACTTCCCAGAATTTTCTGCAGGTGATACTATTACAGTATTCTACGAAATTCGTGAAGGTGAAAAAACAAGAACGCAGTTTTTTAGAGGTGTAGTTATCCAAGTTAAGGGTACAGGTCTTTTAAAAACTTTTACTATCAGAAAAATGTCAGGTACTGTTGGAGTTGAAAGAATCTTCCCAGTAAACATGCCAGCTCTTCAGAAAGTTGAGATCAACAAAAAAGGTGCTGTACGTAGAAAACGTATATACTACTTTAGAGGTCTTACTGGTAAAAAAGCAAGAATCAAAGAGAAGAGATACTAGTCTCCAATCATACATAATAAAAAAGCAGCTCTTAAAGAGCTGCTTTTTTTATGAACAAAAGTTAACAACTTGTGTTCATAACAGGTTGAAAACAAAACACTTAAAATGTTTTTAGCTTTTATTTCTCTAGTATATTTGGTAGTGAAGTTAGCAAATGAGACTACTTAAAAAACACGTTCTTACTATTGCTGCTTTTTTTTTATTGAGGACTCCCTTCAAAAAGGGTTGAGATACTATCAAAAAGTAGTATGTGTATTTGTTTTGCTAGTGTCATAGAATACAATATGTATTGATTACTTAAAAAAACAAAACACTATTTGTAAAATAAACTGTATCAAAGACCTAAGGGTCTATTTTGCAACCTATTATTTTACACAAAGCCATACCAATGTAGCAATACAATGATATGGCTTTTTTTTATTTCATTATCATATCCTTAATAAGAAGGCCTTTAATTACCATACTACTAATAAATTCGATTAAAAAATAGCACATTAGCAACTCATGGGGTTACAGCTATAATAAGCGCTAGACTCTTTTAAAAGGCTGCTCAAATTTGTATATTTGCAATCCAAAAAAAAAGAACTCGATGAGCAGTAAAGCTAAAATTATATATACTAAAACAGACGAAGCGCCATTTTTGGCAACCCATTCTTTTTTACCTATCGTAAAATCATTTACCTCACCTTCTAATATTGCCATAGAAACAAGAGACATATCACTGGCATCAAGAATACTGGCAAATTTTCCAGAATACTTAACCCAAGACCAGCGTGTTACTGATGCACTATCAGAACTAGGTCAATTGGCTAAAAGCCCTGATGCTAACATTATAAAACTTCCAAATATTAGCGCATCTGTGCCTCAACTTATAGCAGCTATAGAAGAGTTACAAGCAAAAGGATTTGATGTTCCTAGCTACCCAGAAGAAGCCGCAACAGACCAGCAAAAGAAAACATTAGCAACCTATAATAAAATTAAAGGTAGCGCTGTAAATCCTGTATTAAGAGAGGGAAACAGTGATCGTCGTGCACCAAAAGCAGTGAAAAATTACGCCAAGAAAAACCCACATAAAATGGGCGCTTGGTCATCTAGCTCTAAAACACATGTTGCTACAATGAGCCAGGGTGATTTTAAAAACAATGAAACTTCTGTTACCATTGAAACTCCAACTAGCGTTAAAATTGAACTTACAGATACCTCAGGAAACAAACATATTTTAAAACAAAACATTACACTACTCTCTGGAGAGATCATTGACGCAACTGTGATGCATAAAAAAGCACTTCTAGGCTTTTTACAAGAGCAAATAAAAGACGCCACAGACAAAGGACTTTTGCTCTCTCTGCACATGAAAGCCACCATGATGAAAGTAAGTGACCCAATTATCTTTGGCCATGCTGTGGAGGTGTACTTTTCAGAATTATTTGAAAAATATAATGAAGACTTCAAAAAAATAGGTGTAGATGTTCGTAATGGTTTTGGAGATTTACTTGGAAAACTAGACCAATTACCTGCAAGTAAAGTAGCAGAAATTCAAGCAGATATCAATAAAATTTATAGCAACCAAGCAGATCTTGCAATGGTTAATAGTGATAAAGGCATCACAAACCTTCACGTCCCTAGTGATGTAATTATTGATGCTTCTATGCCTGCTATGATTAGAACCTCTGGCCAAATGTGGAATGCCAAAGGGGAACAACAAGATACTAAAGCTATCATTCCAGATAGCAGTTATGCCCCTCTATACCAAGCTACCATAGATTTTTGCAAACAACACGGAGCCTTTGATCCAACTACTATGGGTACAGTTCCTAATGTTGGACTTATGGCACAAAAAGCAGAAGAGTACGGATCTCACGACAAAACTTTTGAAATCTCTACTGCTGGAACAGTACACATTATAGATGATGCTGGTAACACCCTAACTTCACACAAGGTTGAAAAAGGTGATATCTGGAGAATGTGCCAAGTAAAAGATTTACCAATCCAAGACTGGGTAAAACTTGCAGTATCAAGAGGTAGAGCAACAAATTGGCCTGTAATTTTCTGGCTAGACCAGGAGAGATCCCACGATGCTGCGCTGATAAAAAAAGTAAATACATACTTAAAAGACCATGACACAAGCGGTCTGGATATAAAAATATTATCTACAGAAAAAGCGACACATTACACACTTGCAAGAGTTAAAAATGGAGAAAACACGATATCTGTAACAGGAAACGTGTTGCGAGATTACCTTACAGATTTGTTTCCAATTTTAGAATTAGGAACAAGTGCAAAAATGTTATCTATTGTACCTCTAATGAATGGTGGTGGTCTTTTTGAAACAGGTGCTGGAGGTTCTGCTCCAAAACACGTACAACAGTTTACCAAAGAAGGACACCTAAGATGGGATTCACTGGGAGAGTTTCTAGCCCTTGCTGTATCTTTAGAGCATTTGGGCAACAAGTATAATAATAACAATGCTATTATTTTATCTGAAACCTTAGACCAGGCTACAGAAAAATTATTAGAGAACAAACAAGGACCTTCGAGAAAAGTAAATGAATTAGACAATCGTGGATCTCATTTCTATCTAGCACTTTACTGGGCAGAGGCCCTGGCAAAACAGAATAAGGATCAAATACTTCAACAGCGTTTCAAGAAAGTATATCAAGACTTTAAACAGCATAAAGAAACTATTCTAGATGAGCTATTACAGGCCCAAGGAAAACCCCTTGACATTGGAGGGTACTATGAGCCTACACTAGATCTGGTAAACAAGCAAATGAGACCAAGTAGCACATTAAATAGTATTCTAGAGAAAATTAAATAATTAAACTTTCGTTAAAGCCTTTAGCAACTGCCACTAAAGGCTTTATTTTTGCCTAAAATTAAAGCCTTGAAAAACACACTGACCCTAGTACTTATTCTTGCAAGTTTTGCAATGTTTGCCCAAGAAAAATTTACCCTAAGCGGTACGATTTCTGAAGCCCAATCTGGCGAAACCATGATAGGTGTTAATGTACTAATTCCTGCGCTGCAAACTGGAGTGGTTACAAATCAGTACGGTTTTTACTCGATCACCCTTCCTAAAGGAACCCACCAAGTTATATACACAAGCCTAGGCTTTGAAAGCTACACGCAAACCATAGAACTAAATGCCGCTGTAAATAATAGTATTTCACTATTTGAAACCACAGAAATGCTAGATGTGGTTATTTTAGAGACTGATGTTGAAAAAACCAACATTAAAACACCTCAAATGAGTGTAACCACACTCAAGGCAAACACAATAAAAAGAATTCCAGTAGTACTGGGTGAGGCAGATGTCCTGAAAGCCATTACGCTTCTCCCTGGAGTTACAAATGCTGGCGAGGGAGCAAGTGGTTTTAATGTAAGAGGTGGAGCCGCAGATCAAAACCTGGTCTTACTAGATGAAGCAACACTATATAACTCCTCACACTTATTTGGTTTTTTCTCTGTATTTAACCCAGACGCTATTAAAGACTTAACCCTATATAAAGGAGGTATTCCTGCTAGATATGGAGGACGTATAGCATCTGTTCTAGATATATATCAAAAGGACGGTAACAAGAGAGCATTCGGCGCCACAGGAGGTATTGGTTTGTTGGCCAGCAGGCTACTGCTTGAGGGGCCTATTGTAAAAGACAAAGGGTCATTTCTTATTGGCGGTAGATCTACCTACGCGCATTTATTTATCCCTTTAGTAGATCCAGGTAATGAAAACGTTGCTTATTTCTATGATTTAAACACAAAACTAAGTTATGATATAGATGATCAAAATAAATTATTCTTATCTGGTTATTTTGGAAGAGATACTTTTAATCTGGGTGAGATTTTCGGAAATACCTTCGGAAACACAACATTAAACCTACGCTGGAATCATTTATTTAACGATACGCTGTTTAGTAATCTATCCTTGATTTATTCAGATTATTACTACGGTTTAGAACTCAAGTTTGCAGAATTTCAATTTGATAGTGGTATCAGGAATTTTAACTTAAAATATGATTTTACAAGTTATGTTTCAGAAGCAGTAAAGTTACAATTTGGCTTTAATAGTATTTATTACAAATTCAACCCTGGAGAGGTTTTCCCAACCACAGATAACAGTGGGAGAAACTACAGAAAACTTACAGATAAGTATGCCTTTGAAAACGCAGGGTATATAGATGGAAACATAAAAGTTTCAGAAAAATTAAATATTCAGGCAGGTCTTCGTTTATCTAACTTTACAAGATTAGGCCAAGCATCTATTAATGTCTACGATAATGATAATCCAATTAGTTACAACCAAAATCTAGATGTCTATCAAAAAGCGACTCCTATAGATACAATTTCTATTGCTAGAGACGCCTCAATAAAGTCTTTTTTAAATCTAGAGCCAAGGGTGTCTGCTGCGTACCAACTATCAGAGAGCTCTTCCATTAAAGCCAGTTACAACAGAACAGCACAATACATTCATTTAATAAGCAATACATCTTCTCCAACCCCTTTTGATATATACGCTCCGAGTGGTCAATTTATAAAACCGCAATTGGGAGATCAATTTGCTGTTGGTTATTTTAAAGGTTTTGAAAACTTCTCACTAGAGGTGGAAGGCTATTACAAAGAGGTGAAAAACCGAATTGATTATGTTGATGATGCAGATCTAATTGCAAATGAAGCCATTGAGCAGGTTGTTTTAAATGGAGAAACAAGAGCATACGGTTTGGAATTTCTACTAAGAAAAACCAAAGGAAACTTGCAAGGTTGGCTGGCATACACCCTTTCAAAATCTGAACAAAGAACACCGGGCAGAACGGCTATAGAAACAGGTATTAATAACGGAAAGTGGTACAATACAGCCTGGGACAGAACGCATGATTTCTCATTAACGGCACAATACAAACTGAGCGAAAAATGGTTTTTAGGTGCTAATTTTATTTTCCAAACTGGACGCCCTGCCACATTCCCCCTTGGACAATACGAGTATCAAGGACAGGTGGTACCAGTGTATGAGGCAAGAAATGCAAGTAGATTAGAAAGCTTTCATCACCTAGATATCTCAGCCACCTGGAATTTAAAACATAAAAGTAAAAAACGCTGGAGTGACGAAATTGTGTTTAGTGTTTACAACGTCTACGACAGAAAGAATGCTGCTTCTGTATCATTTAGAAAAAACACAGATACAGGAAATAATGAGGCGGTAAGACTTTCAATATTT
>CAJJCS010000002.1:0-450000 GCA_905182755.1 Aequorivita sp. HC6-5 | reverse complement strand
TTACCTCCTTGCGGATACTATATCTTCAATATAGTGGGTTGCCCCATTCGGAAATCTTCGGATCAAAGGGTATGTGCCCCTCCCCGAAGCTTATCGCAGCTTATCACGTCCTTCATCGTCTCTGAGAGCCTAGGCATTCCCCATACGCTCTTAATTTGCTTATTGTACTTTTTTGCTCTTTAATGAGTATTCAATTTGCTTCATATACTATAAATAGCACACAAAGACTTTTACTTTAATTTGCTTTTCTCGTATTCTTAATATCAATATGTCAATGAACGTTTTTCTTGTCAAACAATACAAAATCGATGAAAACAAAAACTAATTTACTGTGTAGTATCCTTGGTTGTTCTGTAATCTATCAATCCCTGTATCTAAAAGAATCGTTGAGTATATCGGAATCGAACCGATAGTCTTCCTACCCGAAGGTAAAATGCCTTAGTCCCATACTATGACTAAAACTCTATTTCAATATGTAATGAACGTACACCTTATAAATAAGATGTGATCCTAATTGCTTAGGAAAAAATGGTGGAGAATATCGGAGTCGAACCGATGACCTCCTGCGTGCAAGGCAGGCGCTCTAGCCAGCTGAGCTAATCCCCCATTTTTGTTTAAATCTAAAAAATTAGAATTTAAATCTCGAATGACGAAGTAAATCCCAACATCTAAAATTTCCTTTATTTAAGTAGTCTCAGGCAGACTCGAACTGCCGACCTCTACATTATCAGTGTAGCGCTCTAACCAGCTGAGCTATGAGACTTTCTCAGTCCTTAGTTTTCAGTATTCAGTAATCAGCTTTGATATACTGATACGAACTCTTTAGACTTATATTATAAAATTGACAGCTAAACCAAGCTAAAACTACCTTCGATATTAAAAGGTACTTTCGTCGTACTTACTAGGACTATAATTTAATATAATCTAGCTCTAGAAAGGAGGTGTTCCAGCCGCACCTTCCGGTACGGCTACCTTGTTACGACTTAGCCCTAGTTACCAGTTTTACCCTAGGCGGCTCCTTGCGGTGACCGACTTCAGGTACCCCCAGCTTCCATGGCTTGACGGGCGGTGTGTACAAGGCCCGGGAACGTATTCACCGGATCATGGCTGATATCCGATTACTAGCGATTCCAGCTTCACGGAGTCGAGTTGCAGACTCCGATCCGAACTGAGATAGGTTTTGTAGATTCGCTCCTGCTCGCGCAGTGGCTGCTCTCTGTACCTACCATTGTAGCACGTGTGTGGCCCAGGACGTAAGGGCCGTGATGATTTGACGTCATCCCCACCTTCCTCACAGTTTGCACTGGCAGTCTTGTTAGAGTTCCCGACATGACTCGCTGGCAACTAACAACAGGGGTTGCGCTCGTTATAGGACTTAACCTGACACCTCACGGCACGAGCTGACGACAACCATGCAGCACCTTGTAATCTGTCCGAAGAAAAGCATGTTTCCACGCCTGTCAGACTACATTTAAGCCCTGGTAAGGTTCCTCGCGTATCATCGAATTAAACCACATGCTCCACCGCTTGTGCGGGCCCCCGTCAATTCCTTTGAGTTTCATTCTTGCGAACGTACTCCCCAGGTGGGATACTTATCACTTTCGCTTAGCCACTCAGATAAATCCGAACAGCTAGTATCCATCGTTTACGGCGTGGACTACCAGGGTATCTAATCCTGTTCGCTCCCCACGCTTTCGTCCCTCAGCGTCAATATATTATTAGTGATCTGCCTTCGCAATTGGTATTCTAAGTAATATCTATGCATTTCACCGCTACACTACTTATTCTAACCACTTCATAATAATTCAAGACTACCAGTTTCAAAGGCAATTTTACAGTTGAGCTGCAAACTTTCACCTCTGACTTAATAGCCCGCCTACGGACCCTTTAAACCCAATGATTCCGGATAACGCTTGGACCCTCCGTATTACCGCGGCTGCTGGCACGGAGTTAGCCGGTCCTTATTCTTGTAGTACCGTCAAGCTCTCACACGTGAGAGTGTTTCTTCCTACATAAAAGCAGTTTACAACCCATAGGGCCGTCATCCTGCACGCGGCATGGCTGGATCAGAGTTGCCTCCATTGTCCAATATTCCTCACTGCTGCCTCCCGTAGGAGTCTGGTCCGTGTCTCAGTACCAGTGTGGGGGATCCCCCTCTCAGGGCCCCTACCTATCGAAGTCTTGGTGAGCCGTTACCTCACCAACAAACTAATAGGACGCATAGTCATCTTGTACCGTAACCTTTAAAGTATAAATGATGCCATAAATACTTACTATAGGGTATTAATCTTCGTTTCCAAAGGCTATCCCCTAGTACAAGGTAGATTCTATACGCGTTACGCACCCGTGCGCCGGTCGTCAGCAAGTAGCAAGCTACCTCTGTTACCCCTCGACTTGCATGTGTTAAGCCTGCCGCTAGCGTTCATCCTGAGCCAGGATCAAACTCTTCATTGTAAAATCTTAAATAAAATTTAATACAACCAAAAGCCCTCTCAAAAAAATTTCTCAGGTATTTTTTAACTTAGTTTAGTTTCTTTGTAAGAAAATGATCGTTTCCAATCAAATTCATACGCTGTCAATTTCAATATCTCAATGAACTTATTTTACTTTTGTGCGCTTTTGTAACTCGTGTTTTTGATTCACTCATTCTTTTGGCGGCTGCAAATGTACAACAGTTTTTTAAACCTACAATACTTTTGAAAAAATATTTAATAAAAATTTAAAGAACGTTGTTGGCTTAGCAATCTTACTGTTATTTCGTTTTGTAAGCGGCTGCAAATATACATCTGTTTATTTTAGCGCTCCAAACAAAAACAAGCTTTTTTTTTGTTTTTTTTATGGTTGTTTTTTAAATCATTGAAACAGCATAGATTAGGGTATAAAAAAAATAAGGTACCTATTATACCTTAATATATGTATGGTTTAAACATCCTAGAGAGAAAAACAGGTAAAACCCCCGTTAATAGCGGGTAATCAAAAGGCAAAGACTTCTAAGTTTTTAATAAAAAGAGGCTCGGATTTCGCCTAAAAAAAAGCCATAAGAGCTTCGTTTCTAAAAAAAGACAGATCAAAGGCTAGCCTTTTAAAACAAAACAAACTTGGGCGCCCCTTTTTCATTGAGTAAAGTTGGCAAGCAAACAAGCCCTTAGTATATTATTGTCAAACAATAGCTATGTGTAGCTTAGGCCATAAAAAAGTAGACATAAAACAATAAAATGATACGGAGTATTATAACAACAATAGTATATTTGCTGTTTAAAATTTGTAAACTATGATAGCAATTACCTTACCAGATGGAAGTGTAAAGCAACTAGAAGAAGGAGTAACACCAATGGACGTTGCACTGAGCATAAGCGAAGGCTTGGCTAGAAATGTGATTTCAGCAGCATACAACGGTCAAACCGTAGAAAGCAGCACTCCCCTAACCCATGATGGAAGCCTAGTGTTATATACCTGGAGAGACGAGGCTGGAAAAAAGGCTTTTTGGCATTCATCGGCACATATTTTAGCACAAGCATTACAGGAATCATATCCTGGTATAAAATTAACCATTGGACCCGCCATTGAAACTGGGTTTTATTATGATGTAGATTTCGGAGAACTTAGCTTTTCAGAAAAAGATCTGGCAGCTATAGAAGACAAAATGCTTGAAATAGCAAGAGGAAAACACACGTTCTCTTTACGTTCTACCTCTAAAAAAGAAGCCTTAGATTTCTACAAAAACCAAGCAAACCAGTACAAAGTAGAACTCATAGAAAATCTGGAAGACGGAACCATCACATTTTGTGACCATGACAACTTCACAGATTTATGTAGAGGAGGACACCTGCCTCATACGGGTTATGTAAAAGCAGTGAAATTAATGAGCATTGCTGGCGCCTACTGGAGAGGAGACGAAAAAAACAAACAACTTACCCGTATTTACGGAGTTAGTTACCCAAAACAAAAGGAACTAAAACAATACCTAGCACTTCTAGAGGAAGCAAAGAAAAGAGATCACAGAAAACTAGGAAAAGAATTAGAACTATTCACCTTCTCAAAAAAAGTAGGTCAAGGGCTACCTCTTTGGTTACCTAAAGGAACAGCACTGCGTGAACGTCTTGAGAACTTTCTGAAAAAAGCACAAAAGAAAGCGGGCTATGAAATGGTCATGACACCTCACATAGGTAGTAAGGAGCTGTATGTAACCTCTGGACACTTTGAGAAATACGGAGAAGATAGTTTTCAAGTAATAAAAACACCTAACGAGGGTGAAGAGTTTATGTTAAAACCCATGAACTGCCCACACCATTGTGAAATTTATAACGCCAAACCATTTTCATATAAAGATCTACCAAAACGATTTGCAGAATTTGGAACAGTATACCGCTACGAGCAAAGTGGAGAATTACATGGTCTAACTAGAGTAAGAGGTTTCACGCAAGATGATGCACATATATTTTGCACTCCAGATCAATTAGACCAAGAATTTAAAAATGTTATTGATCTTGTATTATATGTATTTGGCTCTTTAGGTTTTGAGAATTTCACAACTCAAGTTTCTGTTAGAGATTTAAGCAAGCCAGAAAAGTACATAGGTGATGTAAAAACCTGGGAAAAGGCTGAAAATGCAATTTTAAGCGCCGTAAAAGACAAAGGACTTGATTATGTAGTAGAAACTGGAGAGGCAGCTTTTTATGGTCCTAAGTTAGATTTTATGGTAAAAGATGCCCTTGGAAGAAGCTGGCAATTAGGAACAATACAGGTAGATTACAACCTTCCTGAACGTTTTGATTTAACATACAAAGGTAGTGACAATGAGCTACACAGACCAGTGATGATACACAGAGCACCCTTTGGTAGTATGGAACGATTTGTGGCAATATTACTGGAGCATACCGGCGGAAATTTCCCTTTATGGTTAATGCCAGAACAGGTCACAATATTATCATTGAGTGAAAAATATGAAAAATACGCTCAAAAAGTTTTAAATTTGCTTGAAAATCACGAAATTCGCGCCCTTGTGGACAATAGAAATGAAACTATTGGAAAGAAAATTCGCGAGGCAGAACTCAACAAACTCCCGTACATGTTAATAGTAGGGGAACAAGAAGAGAAAGACGCAACTATATCTGTAAGAAAGCATAGTGAAGGAGATCAAGGAACAATGAGCGTTGAAGCCTTTGCAGCGATGATAAACAAAGCTGTAAAAGAAGAAATTAAAGAATTTAACGTGGAGTAAGTCCATAATTATTAAACAGGTACTCATCAAGTAGATGAATATTCAAAAAAAAAGAAGCCATAGCAATAAGAAGAAAAAGAAGTAGGGGTCCTGCAAGGATCATTAAAGAAGACCAACACAATATTAACCGAAGAATTCGTGCAGAAGAAGTACGACTTGTAGGTGACAATGTTGAGATTGGTGTTTATCCTACTCGCAAAGCATTAGCCATTGCGGAAGAGCAAGAGTTAGATCTTGTAGAAATTTCTCCAAATGCAAGCCCACCGGTTTGTAAAGTTATGGACTACAAAAAGTTTGTCTACGAGCAGAAGAAGCGCGAGAAGTCATTGAAGTCTAAGGCAACAAAAGTGATCATCAAAGAAATTAGGTTTGGACCTAATACTGATAATCATGATTATGAGTTTAAAAAGAAACATGCTGAAAAGTTCTTGAAAGATGGAGCAAAATTAAAAGCATATGTATTTTTTAAAGGACGTTCTATTATCTACAAGGATCAAGGAGAAATTTTATTATTAAAATTGGCTCAAGAACTTGAAGAATTAGGAAAGGTAGAGCAAATGCCAAAACTGGAGGGAAAACGAATGATTATGTTCATCGCTCCAAAAAAGAAATAGTGTAAAACTATTGAAACTGAAATTTGATCCTTAGGGACTTATTTATATAACCTCTCAGTAGGTACGTGTACCAAAAGAGAAACAACGAAATAATATTTAAAAGAAGCAATAATGCCGAAACAAAAAACAAAATCTAGTGCAAAGAAGCGTTTCAAGCTAACAGGTACTGGTAAAATCAAAAGAAAGCACGCTTTTAAGAGTCACATCTTAACAAAGAAGTCTAAAAAACGTAAGCTTAAATTAACTCACGATGGTTTGGTAGACAAATCTGATGAGAGTAATGTAAAACAAATGCTTCGAATGAAGTAATTGCTTTGCGGTTAACTAAATTTTATAACCCTGGAGTTAGGCCAATATAAAAGAACTTACACAAATGAGTCGCCTGCTACAAAAAACAATTAAATTATGCCAAGATCAGTAAACAGCGTTGCCAAAAGAGCACGTAGAAAAAAAGTATTAAAACAAGCCAAAGGTTACTTTGGAAGAAGAAAGAATGTTTGGACGGTAGCCAAAAATGCAGTAGACAAAGCAATGTCTTACTCATACAGAGACCGTAGAAACAAAAAGAGAACTTTTAGAGCATTGTGGATCACGCGTATCAACGCAGGTGCACGCCAACACGGAATGTCTTACTCTCAATTTATGGGAGGGATGAAAACAGCAGGAATTGAATTGAACCGTAAGGTTCTTGCAGATTTAGCAATGAATCATCCAGAAGCTTTTGAAGCAATTGTAAAGAAAGTAAAATAAGACAATCCAATAATCATATTATTTCGTAGTAAAAATCCCGTTGCAAATGCAACGGGATTTTTTTATATCCTATACCTAAAAAACTAGGCACATAAAAAAAGCTCCACTACGAAACCGCAGTGGAGCTTTTGTTTATAATCGATAAAAGTGTATTACATTTTATTAATTCTATCTATCAAGGCTCTTCCTTTAGCTTCAAGCTCTTGATTTACTGCTTTAAAATGCGCTTTGGCATTCTCAAGGTCTCTTTGGTTAACCTTTACAATCAATTCATCAAATCCTACAATTGCATCATCAATGATAGATTGAGACTCTTTGGTTTCTTTTGAAGGGTTTGTTAACTCCCAAATGTATACAGCTTCAATGATATCTCCCATTACGTAGTTGATATCTTTTTTTAAATCTCTCTTATTTGCCATAATGTGTTCCGCCAAGTGCGGTTTTTAAATTACTAATTAATAAGTTGCAAAGTTACAAACTCTTAAACAATATAACCTTGCAAAAGTAAAGCAGTTTTTTCTTTAATTTTCTTACCCTAACAACACCAATTAGACATCCTCTGGCCTACAGGTCAAAAAACGTGTACGTGTTTTTTTCTTGTTTCAGTTTTCTCGGTACAACCTATGGGTAGTGTTAAAGATAACTTTTCAGGAGACCGTCAAACTTATAGGCGTATGAAGCTATAGAATTTGTCAAATATTATTTTAAACCAAACCGTATATTGATCTGGGTTTGCTTTTATATCTGCCTTGACATCCTCTACGGCCATCCATTTCCATGCAGCTACCTCGTCCCTGTTTATAACTGGAGCACCACTATAGTTTCCAAGCATTATGTGGTCCAACTCATGCTCTGTTAATCCATTATCAAAAGGTGCTTTGTATATAAAGGAAGTAGCATGGGTAAGGTCTGTAACAAAACCCATCTCTTCTTGTAATCTTCTTGTACCGGCCTGTATATTAGACTCACCGTCTCGTTGATGGCTACAACAGGTATTGGTCCATAATCCAGGAGAGTGGTATTTATGTAATGCGCGTTGTTGCAACATTAAAGCGCCATCATCATTTAACACAAATACAGAAAAAGCTCTGTGTAAAATTCCTTTTTCATGAGCTTCCATTTTTGGCATAAGCCCTATTTGCGTATCATTTTTATCTACTAAGATTACTAATTCTTCTTTCATATAACTTAAAATGCTTTTTCTCAAAACTACAAAAACATACTGTAAGAGTAAAGCCTAAAAAATGTAAGTTAAAATCAAGACAAAGCTCTTAAAATACAGCATTAAAACCATCTAATAAAAAGACCAGAAACTATACTTGTTTTACAACAATCAAAAAAAGTAAAATCCAGCAAGCCAAGCCCATACAAAAGCATATCTTTGCGGCTTGAAAAAACAACAAGGTATGCTACTACAAAAAACCATTAAAAATTTCACACAAAACCCTAAAAATGATATCCTTTCTGGATTAACCGTTGCACTAGCCCTGGTTCCAGAAGCTGTTGCATTTGCATTTGTTGCAGGTATAGATCCACTTGTAGGTTTATATGGTGCTTTTATGATGGGTATTGTTACCGCACTTTTTGGAGGTAGACCGGGTATGATTAGTGGGGCAACAGGCGCCATGGCAGTTGTAATGGTTTTTCTTATCCAAAAAGGAAATCAGGTTGGAGATGCACTAACCGTTCCGGTTGAAAACCTTGGCCTACAATGGTTGTTTATTACCTTATTAATTGTTGGAGGAATTCAAATTTCAGCAGGTATCTTTAAATTAGGAAAATTTGTGCGCCTTATACCCCACCCTGTAATGATGGGCTTTGTAAATGGTTTGGCTATTGTAATCTTCTTGTCTCAACTTGGACTTTTTAAAGAAAATATAAACGGAGAAATGCAGTGGATGTCTGGGGATAACCTTTGGATGATGTTAGGGCTAGTATGCCTCACGATGGCCATTATGTATGGACTACCTAAACTTACTAAAAAAATTCCTGCGCACTTATTGCCATTGTGGTAGTTGCCGCAATTGTCATCTTTGGAAACATAGAAGTATCTACCGTTGGGTCATTCATTAAAGACGGAGGTGGCGAAGGACTTCAAGGCGGCCTACCAAGTTTTCAAGATCAAATATTCACCTTATTTTACACCCTTAAAGGACATTGGGGGCTCATTGGCTCAACGGCGCTTATTCTGGCAGCTGTTGGCCTTATAGAAAGCCTGATGACCCTTAACCTTATTGATGATATGACAGAAACACGCGGTAGTGGTAATCGTGAATGTGTGGCCCAAGGTGGAGCCAATATCTTAAATGGCCTCTTTGGAGGTATGGGTGGTTGTGCTATGATTGGACAATCTATAATCAACATTAATTCTGGGGGTCGTGGTCGTTTATCTGGTGCTACTGCAGCCATAGCATTATTGTGTTTTGTGCTCTTTGGAGCGCCTCTAATAGAACAAATTCCTATTGCAGCTCTAGTAGGGGTTATGTTTATGGTAGTTATTGGCACCTTTGCTTGGAGTAGTTTTAGAATTTTACACAAAATTCCTCGCACAGATGCTTTTGTACTTATCGCGGTATCTGCCATCACAGTTTGGCAAGATTTAGCCATTGCAGTTATTGCCGGGGTTATTATGAGCGCATTGTCTTTTGCATGGAAAAGTGCAACAATGATTAGAGCAAGAAAACGCACTAAAGAAGATGGAACTAAGGTATACGAAATTTGGGGGCCATTATTCTTTGGTTCTACAACAGGTTTTAATAGTAAATTTGATGTATCCACAGACCCTGCTCATGTTGAGATAGACTTTATAGAATCTAAAGTAGGAGATCACTCTGGGGTTGAGGCCTTGCATAACATTTCTAACAAATACCTCGAGGCTGGTAAAAAAGTAACCTTAACGCATTTGAGTCCAGACTGTAAAGCGATGCTACTTAAATGGAATCCAGAGTTTAAGACCATTATTAAAGATGCTATTGACGATCCGCGCTATCATGTAGTTACAGATATGATGGATGCAGAAGTTTAACGATACTTCTTTTTGCTAGATACTCTTAGCTGATTCTTAGCCCGTTTTCAACCTTTACATCAGGATGTAGTAGCGTTACCTCTTTGCCAGAGACTGCTCCTAACACTAAACACTCGCTCATCATAGGGCCTATTTGTTTGCTTGGGAAATTTACGACCCCTACAATCTGTCTTCCTAATAAATCTTGTTTGGTATACAAGGCCGTAATTTGCGCTGAAGTTTTTTTAACTCCAATAACGGCTCCAAAATCAATGTATAATTGGTAGGAAGCGTTCCTAGCTTCTGGAAAATCTTTTACCTTTAGATATGGTGCCAATTCTCATTTCTATTTTTTCAAAATCATTCCAGGAAATTTCCATACGTTAAATTTGTATCTAATATAGTATTTAAAGACCTATCTTGTATCTTAGCGTCTCACAAAAAAACAAAAAATGTCATTAACCCCTTCTACAATGTTGCCAATAGGCACAGAAGCTCCAAGCTTAAAGTTGGTTGACACCGTATCTAATACCTTGAGCTCTTTAGAGGATGTGAGGGGTAAAAAAGGAACTGTAGTTATGTTTATCTGTAACCATTGCCCTTTTGTAAAACATGTTAATGAGGAGTTGGTGCGTTTGTGTAATGATTACAGAGTGACTGGTTTTGGTTTTGTGGCCATTAGCAGTAATGACGTAGAAAACTACCCTCAAGATAGCCCAGAGCAAATGCGTAAAACCGCCAGAGAACAGGGGTATCCTTTTCCTTATTTGTATGACCCTAGCCAAGAAGTTGCCAAGGCTTATGATGCAGCGTGTACTCCAGATTTTTATTTATTTGATGAGAAAATGAAACTTGTATACCGTGGACAACTTGATAATTCTAGACCTGGGAACGGCATTCCTGTAAATGGAAGAGATTTACGTGAAGCCATGGATCATATTTTAAATAACAGACCACAGCATAAGGATCAAAAACCAAGTATTGGTTGTAATATTAAATGGAAGCAATAATCAAATAAGAGTAAGAAAACATAGCAGCTATTTAAAAACAAAAAACCTAGAATTACAATGTGTTATTCTAGGTTTTTTGATTGAAAACATGCCCAAACTACAGCGCATTTTTTATATGCATAAAATGATGCATACTGTGCCAAGCATAGGTTAATGCCATTTCTTTAATACTTACCTCAGCCTGAGTTTGTGGATGCACATAACATCTATTCCACTGTTTCCCATTTATACGTTGCAGAATGTAAACCATCTTGTGGTGTAACATTTCTATATGGGTTAATGACCATGCAATGGGTGCTGTTTTATAATCATCCATAGCGGCAAACAAATCTTGATCGTACGATTTCACAAGCGGAGCATCTTCTGTTAATGCCCAGCGCATTCTATTATAGCAGTGGCTATGTGAATCTGAAATATGGTGAATTAATTGACGTAAAGACCATCCACCCTCTCTATAAGGGGTGTCTAGTTTAGTTTCGGTGACATCTAATAATGTCATCTTTAATTGTTGTGGAAATACACGCAATACCTCAATAGCCTCAGAAACTTGAGCAGGGCGTTATAGTGGTAGGAATTGAGAGTTTACCTATTGGATATTGTATAGAAGTTTGAATCATAATTTTAAATTTGAGCTAAAATAAAAAAACGCCTCAAGAACTTTGAGGCGTTTTTTATATAGTTATAAAGAGGTTACTAACCTTTAATATCCATGAGTTCTACATCAAATATAAGTGTAGCATTTGGAGGAATTACACCACCAGCGCCTTGTGCACCATATCCTAAATCACTTGGGATAACAAAACGAGCTTTATCACCTTTGTTTAGAAGCATAATACCTTCATCCCAACCAGCAATCACTTGACCCATACCTACTGGAAAATCAATAGGTGTCCCTCTATCATAAGAAGAATCAAAGGTGGTACCTTCTGGCAACATCCCTTTGTAATGCACAGATACTGTTTGTCCAGAAGTTGGCTTAACACCATCTCCTTTTTGGATTATTTTATAGTAAAGGCCGCTTTCTGTTCTGTCAAAACCAGCTACTAGATCTTTCATAGAATCTTCTTGCTCCTTTTTTGCTGCAGCTTCTCTTTCTGCCTTTGCTCCCGTAAAGTTTCTAAAAACCTCAACAGCATTAAAAGCTTGAGCCTGTTCACCAACACGAATAATCTCCATGTTCATTGTATCTCCTTGTGCAACTGTGTCAACAATATCTTGTCCTTCTACAACATAACCAAAAACAGAGTGTTTGTTGTCTAACCAATTTGTTGGAACATGTGTTATAAAAAACTGACTACCATTGCTTGATGGACCAGAATTTGCCATAGAAAAAACACCTGGCTTATCATGCTTTAATTCTGGATGAAACTCATCGTCAAAACTATAGCCTGGACCTCCAGAAGCCTGTTCCTGCTGGATCTCCTCCTTGTACCATAAAATCTGGAATAACACGGTGAAACGTTAAGCCATCATAATAAGGTGTTCCTTGAGGCTTTGCACTGTTTTCAAGATTACCCTCTGCTAGTGCCACAAAGTTCGCTACTGTTCCAGGAGTTCTTTTGTAAGTTAATTGTCCTAGAATTGTCCCTTTTTCTGTTGTTATTTTAACGTAAATACCGTCTTGCATAATCGTTTTTTAAATGATTGTTCAAAGCATATGCTTTGGATTTTGAAAGCGCAAAGTTACTGTTTATCATTACATAAATCAATACTTATTTTTAAAATTTTGCAACCACAAACTAGCTCAAAAAAAAAGACCCCACTGATAAAACAGTAGGGCACTAATACTCTTATATCATATGCTGCTAATTTGCTACCTCACTAATAAACTTGATTCTATAGACACGCAGTTCTTCATCGTCATACTCTCCATCAAACTCTTGCATGGCATCATCAATTTTGTCTGTCTCAGATTCTAAAAAATATTCATGAATTTCTTCTTGCTGGTCTTCATCCAGCATTTCATCCACCCAATAACTAATATCTAACTTTGTTCCGCTATACACGATAGCCTCCATTTGCTTGATCAGCTCCTCCATTGGCAGTCCTTTAGAATCTGCAATATCAGTCAAGGGGAGTTTTCTGTCAACATTTTGGATAATGTATAATTTATTAGCACTGTTGCTACCCGTAGATTTAACCACCAGATCATCTGGGCGCTCAATCTCATTTTCATCTACATACTTTTTGATAAGGGCTACAAAATTCTTACCATATTTGTTTGCCTTACCCTCTCCTACTCCATGAACATTAGACAACTCTTCAATGGTTATAGGATATTTTAAAGCCATATCCTCTAAAGAAGGCTCCTGAAAAATAACATACGGTGGCAAGCTTAATTTATCTGCTGTGGCTTTGAGCTCTGATTTAAGCAATTTAAAAAGACCTGCATCAGCAACTAAGCCGCTGGCTTTATTATCTAAAATAACAACATCATCATTAGCCTGTTTGAAGGAATGGTCTTCGGTCATCATAAATGACGTTGGGGTTTCTATAAAATCAACACCTTTTTGGGTTAGCTTGATAACCCCGTAGGTTTCAATATCTTTTCTTATGTATTTTGCAACAAGTAACTGCCGCAATAGGGCCATCCAGTAATGATCCTCATAAGCAATCCCAATCCCAAAAAAAGTTTGTTTATCTGTTCTGTGAGATTTTATAAGCGCATTGGCATTTCCTATAATAACATTTACTACGTCTTTGCTCTTGTACTGCTCATTAGTTTCACTTATGATACGCAATAGTTTTTGAGCCTGATTTTGCGCCTCTTGTTTTGTTTTTGGATTGCGCATATTATCATCCATCTGCCCTCCTTCACCAGTATCGGTGTCAAACTCTTCTCCAAAATAGTGCAAAATAAACTTTCTTCTAGACATGGATGTTTCTGCAAAAGCAACAACTTCTTGCAACAAGTGCATGGCCTATCTCTTGTTCTGCAACAGGCTTACCACTCATGAATTTTTCAAGCTTCTCTATGTCTTTATAACTGTAGTATGCCAAACAATGACCCTCTCCTCCATCTCGGCCAGCACGCCCGGTTTCTTGATAATAGCTCTCTATACTTTTAGGGATATCATTGTGTATAACAAAACGAACATCTGGCTTGTCTATACCCATACCAAAGGCTATAGTTGCAACAACAACATCTGCATCTTCCATTAAAAACATGTCTTGATGTCTTACACGGGTTTTAGCGTCTAGACCAGCATGATACGGAACCGCCTTGACACCATTTACCTGTAATATTTGAGCCAACTCCTCAACACGCTTTCTGCTGAGGCAGTATACAATACCGCTCTTTCCTTCATTTTGTTTTACAAAGCGAATGACATCTGCGTCTACATTTTTGGTTTTTGGGCGTATTTCATAATACAAATTAGGCCTGTTAAAAGAAGCCTTAAAAGTATTAGCATCACTCATTGCTAGATTTTTAAGAATATCTTCCTGCACCTTGGGAGTAGCAGTAGCTGTTAGGCCAATAATTGGGATATTATCCCCAATTCTTTTTATGATTGTTCTCAGGTTTCTATATTCTGGTCTAAAGTCATGACCCCATTCACTGATACAATGCGCCTCATCTATAGCAACAAATGAGACTTTCTCTTGTTGAAGAAAATCTACGTACTCATCCTTGGTTAAGGACTCTGGTGCAACATAGAGTAATTTGGTAATCCCATCGCTAATATCTTGCTTTACTTGTTTTACCTCTGTTTTGTTAAGAGAAGAGTTTAATACGTGAGCAATACCTTCTTCTGAGGATAAAGCCCGTAGGGCATCTACTTGATTTTTCATAAGTGCAATCAAAGGAGACACCACAATAGCTGTTCCCTCCTGCATCAAGGCAGGCAATTGATAGCATAAAGATTTACCACCACCAGTGGGCATAATAACAAAGGTGTTGTTTTTATCTAAAATACTCTTAACTACAGGTTCCTGAAGGCCTTTGAACTTAGAAAATCCAAAAAAATGTTTTAGTGCAGCGTATAATTCAGTGTCACTCACGAGACTTAATTGTTTTTATTATTTGAGTCTTACCACAAAATAATTGTTTTTACTTAGGAACAATCGTAGTTTTGTAGGCTATAAATAGTATTTGTAGTATCAAAAATACATTTATTACCACGAGACTTACTATATTTAGTTTGTTATATTAAATATAGTTATTTCTTACACAGTGACAAACTTTAAAAAGCGTAAAATTGTGAACAACGACAAAATTATTTCAGTAGCAAAACAAACCATTGAAACAGAAAGCAAGGCAATCTTAAATTTGGTTTCACTGGTAAATCATGAATTTGCTGAGGCAGTTCGTTATATATACCAAAGCAATGGTCGTGTGATTATTACTGGTATAGGAAAAAGCGCAAATATTGCAACTAAAATTGTTGCAACGCTAAACTCTACAGGCACCCCTTCTATATTTATGCATGCCGCAGATGCCATACATGGAGACCTTGGAACAATACAAGAAAATGACAGTGTGATTTGTATTTCAAAAAGTGGAAATACCCCAGAAATAAAAGTATTAGTACCTCTTATAAAGGCCATAGGAAATAAACTAATTGCCATCACGTCAAACAAAGACAGTTTTCTTGGACAAGAGGCAGACTATGTTTTAAATGCCTATGTAGAAAAAGAAGCCTGCCCTAATAATCTAGCACCTACCTCAAGTACAACAGCTCAACTTGTTATGGGGGATGCATTAGCAATGTCCCTTTTAGACCTTAGGGGTTTTTCAAGTAGTGATTTTGCTAAATTTCATCCTGGAGGATCTCTTGGAAAACAACTTTACCTGCGCGTTAGCAACCTCACACAACAAAATAAAAAACCTCAAGTAACTCCAGATACAAACATTAAAGATGTTATCATGGAAATATCAAAAAATATGCTGGGTGTAACTGCCGTTATTGAAAATGCGCATATCATAGGAATTATTACAGATGGTGATTTACGTAGAATGATGAGCACTAATGATAGTTTCAAGGGCCTTACAGCAAAAGACATTATGAGTAAAAACCCTAAAACTATAGACAACAACGCAATGGCTGTAGCCGCCATGGAACTAATGGAAACCAATGGTATTACACAAATTCTTGCCCAAGAAAATGGGGTATATAGTGGTGTTGTTCATATCCATGACTTAACAAAAGAAGGAATTATTTAATACCAAGTATTGAAAACATACACTCAATGACAAAACAAATAGGCACACCTACCCAAGGAAAAGAAATGTCTTTTATAAGCCATCTGGAAGAATTAAGGTGGCATTTAATTCGTATAAGTATTGCTGTATTAGGGCTTGCCTTGGCAGCATTTTTGGCAAAACATTTCGTGTTTGATGTATTACTTCTAGGCCCAAAGAGTCAAGAATTTCCTACCTACAGATTACTTTGTAAATTCTCAAACATGATTGGCATACAAGACAGCTTCTGTTTTAAAGAAGAATCTTTTAGGATACAGTCTAGAACAGTAGCGGGGCAATTTTCTGCACATATCTGGACGTCTATCACACTTGGTTTTGTAGTAGCCTTTCCATATATTTTATATGAGTTTTGGCGCTTTATAAGCCCTGGTTTACAAAAAAACGAACGTAAAAACTCTCGCGGATTTATTATTATAGCCTCATTACTATTTTTCACTGGAGTACTTTTTGGATACTATGTGGTAACCCCGCTGTCTATAAATTTTTTGGGAAGCTATCAAGTAAGCGAACAGGTTTTTAATGATTTTGATCTTAGCAGTTATACAAGCCTTGTACGAACATCTGTGCTAGCTAGTGGCCTTATTTTCGAGTTGCCAATTTTAATATTTTTCTTGACTAAAATTGGAATCGTTACCCCAGAATATTTAAGAAAATACAGAAAATTTGCACTAATTATTGTACTTGTTTTATCTGCGGTAATTACACCTCCAGACATAGCTAGCCAGATAATTGTGGCCTTCCCTATCATTATATTGTATGAACTGAGTATTATCATATCAAAAAAAGTATTACATAGGCAGGCTAAAAGAAGAGAAAAAGCCAAAATCTAAGGCAGTGTTAAACGCCCTAGACTATCATTAAAAAAACAAATACATTTGTAATTCATAAAATTTCTTATTTAATAAACATCGTATGAAGTTAAAAGCTGAAAATTTAATGAAGCAGTACAAAGGCCGAAAGGTTGTAAAAGGTATTACTGTAGAAGTAAATCAAGGCGAAATTGTTGGTTTGTTAGGCCCTAATGGCGCCGGGAAAACAACTTCATTTTATATGATTGTTGGGCTTATTAAGCCCAATGGAGGGAACATCTACCTGGATGGAACAGAAATTACCAAATACCCTATGTATAAGCGTGCTCAAAACGGTATTGGCTATTTAGCACAGGAAGCATCTGTTTTCAGAAAACTAAGCATTGAAGACAACATATTGAGTGTTTTACAACTCACTAAACTCTCTAAAAAAGAGCAGCTCATGAAAATGGAATCTCTCATTGAGGAGTTTAGCCTAGGACATATTCGTAAAAGTCGTGGAGATTTACTCAGTGGTGGAGAACGCAGGCGTACAGAAATTGCTAGAGCATTAGCTACAGACCCAAATTTTATTTTACTTGATGAACCTTTTGCAGGAGTTGACCCAGTTGCCGTTGAAGACATACAACGCATTATAGCTCAACTTAAGGATAAAAATATAGGTATTTTAATTACAGATCATAACGTTCAAGAGACCCTTGCCATTACAGATCGTACCTATTTAATGTTTGAAGGAAGTATTTTAAAGCATGGCGTTCCCCAGGAACTTGCTGCAGATGAAATGGTACGTAAAGTATACCTAGGTCAAAACTTTGAGTTACGTAAAAAGAAATTAAATTTTCAATAGTAATTCTAGGCTACCAACTTCAAGAGCCTAGTCCAAGGGCTTCCAAAAAAGAGAAACCAAAATATACAAAAAGATAATTATTGGTATTGCTATAAATTTAAGCACTACCAAAAGCAAGATACTAGATATCAAAAACAGATAGCGCACTGCATTGTCTTTAAAATTCCAGGTTTTAAACTTTAGCCCAAAAAGAGGTATCTCAGCATTTAAAAGCACACAACTCACAAGAGTTATTACAATCAAGAACCAAGGTGTTAGTATAACCTCAGTAATTTGTTGACTTGCTTGAAAACTTAAAATTAAAGGTAAACTTAAAATTAAAAGTGTATTTGCTGGAACTGGCAAACCAATAAAGCTTGTTGTTTGCCTTGTATCTACATTAAATTTTGCCAACCTATACCCAGAAGCAACCGCAATAAGAAGGCCTATAAATGGCAAGTAGCTTTCTATAGAGAGACTCTTTGCCGTATCACTAAATATGGCGCTAATATCTAAACTAGTTCCTGTGAGAGCCTCACTAAGTAATTGCACCATAACAATGCCAGGAAGCACACCACTAGTTACAACATCTGCTAGGCTGTCAAGCTGCAGGCCCACTTGGCTTTGCGCATTGAGCACTCTTGCTGCAAGACCATCAAAAAAATCTAAAAAGATGCCAGCAAAAGCAAAAAAGGATGCCGAAACTAAATCTCCTGAAACGGCAAACATTATTGCTACACAGCCACAAAGTAGATTTAAAGAGGTGATGATATTTGGTATTTGTTTAATCATTTATACAAGGTATTAAAGTACTTTTAGTCTACAAAACAAAACACTTCTTGTCTTGTTATACTATAATTGTTTTATGATCTATTGACAGCTTACTAATAAAGACACCTAAAGAAAAATTCAATACTACTAAAATAGTTTCTTGAATGTAAATTTACATGGTACTTTTGTAAAAATAGTAAACTATTTTGCTCTAGCTCCCTATAGGTACAATATGTTACTAAAATACGAGTTTATTAGGGTAAAGAAAAAATCATTGTTGCATAAAAAAAATACATTGAAAAAAACATTGTTTTTTGGGATACTACTGGTATCTACTTTACTTTCTGCACAAACAGTTGTTAAATACTCTAATGAGTTTTTAAACATTGGTGTAGATGCTAGTTCCTTTGGGATGGCCAATGCGGTTGTTGCCTCTACAAATGATGTAAATGCTAGTTATTGGAATCCAGCAGGTTTAGTAAACCTTGAAAGCAGTGAGTTATCTCTCATGCATGCTTCTTATTTTGCCAATATTGCTAATTATGATTATGCTGGTTTTGCAATGCCGCTAGACAATCAAAGCGCTGTGGCATTATCGATGATACGCTTTGGTGTAGATGATATTTTAAACACCACACAACTTATTGATAGCCAAGGGCAAATCAACTATGACCGCATCAGTCTTTTCTCGAGTGCAGATTATGCATTTACAGTAAGTTATGCAAAAAGACTACCTCTAGACGGCCTTAATATAGGCGTAAACGCCAAGGTGATACGCCGCATTATTGGAGATTTTGCCTCCTCTTGGGGGTTTGGCCTAGATGCCGGAATACAATTTAATAGAAAAAAATGGCAGTTTGGAGTGATGGCTAGAGATATCACTACTAGTTTTAATACCTGGTCTATCAATCAGGAAAAGTTTTCTGAAATTCAAGGAGCCGTAGCTGGGCAAAATCAAGAATTACCAGAAACTACTGAAATTACCCTACCAAAATTACAGATTGGCGCTGCACGTAAGTTTGTATACCGTCATGATTTTACATTGGTAACAGAGATGGATCTTAACATGCGTTTTACCCAAACAAATGATCTTATTTCATCAGCTTCATTGAGTATTACTCCCTCCTTTGGTTTTGAATTTGGATATATAGACATGATTTATGTACGTGGTGGTGTAGGTAATTTCCAAACCATACAACAACTAGATGGAGCTCAAGGCACGGGGTTTCAACCAAACATTGGAGTTGGCTTTGCGTATCAAGGAATACAAATTGACTATGCCTTAACAGATATTGGTGACCAAAGCGCAGCTTTGTACAGTAATGTATTTTCAATAAAATTAGATTTAAGTATCTTTAAAGATTAATTTTTTGAAATACAACCCTCGCGTGCACAAACCCTTCCTTACTTTAATTTTCTTACTGAGTTACTTTGTAGCTCTAACTCAAATAAACACGCTTGGACAAGATGCAGAAATAAGCATTATCACCATTGGTCCGGGAAAACAATTATATGATTCATTTGGACACAATGCCATTAGAGTTTCTGACCCTAGTGGCGGCAAAGATTTAGCATTTAATTACGGAACTTTTGATTTTAACACACCAAACTTCTACATCAAGTTTGGTCAAGGAAAGCTTCCTTACGCACTATCTGTAAGCACTTATGATGATTTTCTAAGAAACTACATCGCTGAGAAACGATGGGTAAAACAGCAAAAACTTGACATTACTTATGGAGAGAAAATAGCGATTTTTGAGTACTTATTAGAACAATGCCCAACCCGGTAACAGAGAATACCAGTATGATTTTTTCTTTGATAACTGCGCCACAAGAATACGCGATGTAATAGCCTTAAATTTAGGCAGCAAACTCTCCTACCAAGAAAAAAAGTACGCTCCTTCTTTGTATAGTTTTAGAGAACTTATACAACAAAGACTTCACTGGAACTCTTGGGGCAGTCTAGGTATTGATATTGCCCTAGGCGCTGTTATAGACAGAACTGCAAGCCCTTGGGAGCATCAATTTTTGCCAGATTATGTGTTTGAGAGTTTAAAGTCAGCAACAATTACTAGAAACGGCAAGACAACTGCTTTAATAAAAAAAGAAACTACCATTAATGACGCTAGTCCAAGATCTGGAAGTGCTGCTTTTTTACTGAGTCCATTTTTTATTTTTTTAATACTAGCCATAGGTATTGTATATAGAACCCTTAAGGACAGTAAACAACAAAAACGCAGCCGATGGTTGGATGGGATTCTATTTTTAATAACCGGTATTATAGGAGTATTACTTCTTGTATTGTGGTTTGCCACAGATCATACCGCAACTGTTACTAATTATAATATACTTTGGGCATTTCCTTTAAATCTTATTTTTTGTACTCTAGTGAGTAAAAAAGTTCCAAAAAAATGGATAAAAAGTTATGTGTCATTTTTAATTATTCTTTTAACACTACTAGTTGTGCATTGGTTTACTGGTGTTCAAGTTTTTGCTCCTGCGCTACTACCCCTTGTAATAGCAATTTTTATAAGGTATGTGTTTCTAGTTAGGATATTTAAAAAGGTAACTAAAACACGCCTTATACTACCCTTGAACAGACGTATCTATAATTGTAGAATTTGCTGATAATTATAAAGTATATTACAATTTAAGTAAGCAAAAACACCTTAATTTGCATAAAAATCAAACTGTGAATTACCTCTCTGTTGAACATGTTGCAAAATCTTATGGTGAACGTATCTTATTTGAAGATATCTCCTTTGGTATCAATCAAGGACAAAAAATTGGATTTGTCGCTAAAAACGGAACCGGTAAAACGTCACTTTTAAATATCCTTTCTGGGATAGACACTCCAGATAAGGGCGCTGTAGTGTATAGAAAAAATCTAAACGTTGCTTTTCTCTCTCAAGAACCAAACCTAAACACAAGTCTTACCATTGAGCAGACTATTTTAGCAAGCGACAACCCAGTATTGGAGGTTATTCAATCCTACGAAAAAGCAATTCTACACCCAGAGCAAACAGAAAATTACCAAGCCGCTTTTGATGCTATGGATGCTCATGATGCCTGGGATTTTGAAACAAGATACAAGCAAATACTTTTTAAATTAAAATTAGAAAATCTTAACAAAAAAGTAGGTGATTTAAGCGGAGGACAAAAAAAGAGACTTGCCCTTGCCAATGCACTTCTCACAAAACCAGATTTACTGGTAATGGATGAGCCAACAAACCACCTAGATCTGGAAATGATTGAGTGGCTTGAAGCTTTGTTTGCAAAAGAAAATCTCACCCTTTTTATGGTTACCCATGACAGGTATTTTCTGGAACGTGTTTGTAATGAAATTGTAGAATTAGACCAAGGTAATCTTTACAGTTACAAAGGAAACTACAGCTATTATCTTGAAAAAAGAGACGCTAGAATAGAGGCTGAAACTACAGAGACAGGCAAAGCAAAACAATTATATAAAAAAGAGTTGGATTGGATGCGCCGCCAACCAAAGGCAAGAACCACTAAAAGTAAATCTAGAATTGATGACTTTAGTGAGATTAAAGACAAAGCCCATAAAAGACGTAACGACCACCAGGTAGAGTTAGAACTTAACATGGAGAGACTTGGCACCAAGGTAGTTGAGATACACAAAATAGCTAAAACCTATGATAACAACACCCTTTTTAATGGTTTCGAATATAATTTTCTAAGAGCAGAACGTATTGGAATTATAGGAAAAAATGGTACTGGAAAATCTACATTTTTAAACATACTAACGGGCTCACTACAGCCAGATTCTGGAAAAGTTGTTATTGGCGATACTGTAAAATTTGGATACTATACCCAAAGAGGAATCAATATTAAAGAAGGACAAAAAGTAATTGATGTTATTAGAGAGTTTGGAGATTACATCCCATTAAAAAAAGGACGCCAAATTAGCGCACAAGGTTTATTGGAGCGTTTTTTGTTTGATAGAAAAAAACAGTATGACTTTGTAGATAAATTAAGTGGTGGTGAAAGAAAAAGACTTTACCTGTGTACGGTGCTTATTCAAAATCCAAATTTTCTTATTTTGGATGAGCCTACCAATGATTTAGATATTGTAACACTTAACGTATTGGAGAGTTTTTTACTAGATTTTCCTGGATGTCTTATTGTGGTAAGTCATGATCGTTATTTTATGGACAAAATCGTAGATCATCTTTTTGTATTTCAGGGAGGTGGTGAAATACTAGATTTCCCAGGTAACTATAGTGATTATAGAACCTATGAGGATAGTAAAATTTCAGAAAAAAGAGATAAAGAATCGCCAAAAACAGAAAAGAAAAATTGGAAAACAGCTACCACAAAAACCAAACTAGGGTATCAAGAACAAAAAGAATATAACCGCCTAGAGAGGGACATTGCAAAACTGGAAAGGGATCGCGACTCTTTACAACAAAAATTTGCCACAGAAAATTGGGACCAGGAGCAAATTAATAAGCAATCTAAAACATTGCAGGACATCATTGATAGTTTGTCTGAAAAAGAAATGCGCTGGTTCGAGCTCTCTGAAAAAATTGAATAATAAACACACTTTAGCGTGCTGTACACTTTAAAATCATACATTAAATTTATACTTAAATCTACCAACGAGCACGGAGTACACTCCCCTTTTGTATACTCGCTACTCACAAAGTGTATCTACAAAAAACAGCACAAGGACACAAAACAACACTTGATTTCTAAAAAAAATCAAATCATACCCTATAAAATAGCTTCTCATTTTAAATCTAATGAGATTTTAGTAGTGGGCAATTTAAAAAAAGCAGCTTCGCTCTTCTCTTTGGCAAGACCTAATAGTTGTGTTACGGCTGTGGAAGATTTTTTTGAGACGCAAACATCTGAAAAACAGTTTGATTTGGTATATATAGACACCACAAATAGCAGCATAAACCTAGAATCTCTATTTGAAAAACTGCTTTATAGTGCACACAAGAACTGCGTGTTTATTTTTGAAGGCATCTATACAAATACTGCAAACACTAAAGTATGGCAACACATGATAGCCTCCCAAGATGTAACAGTAAGTATTGACGGGTTTTACTGTGGGCTTGTTTTTTTAAAAAAAGGGCAAGAAAAACAACATTTCACACTGCGGCTGTAACATTCTAGGCTACCCTGCGACTTATGGGTGAGATTAATTATTGCAATAAATTTGTTATTTCAAACAAACACGACCACCGGCAGTGCCCGTAATTATTAAAAAATTCAGCTATATTTATAGCATAAGTAACAAGATATATGAGTTTAGTTATAGACATCAAAGCAATACGTAGAGATTTTCCTTTAGGGCAAGAAATTGTTAAAGTATTAAAAGGTATTGATCTTCAAATCAAAAAAGGTGAGTATGTTGCCCTTATGGGACCATCAGGCTCTGGGAAATCAACCTTAATGAATTTGCTTGGATGCCTAGACACGCCAACTGCAGGATCTTATCTTTTAAGTGGACAAGACGTAAGCAACATGAGTGATGATGAGTTGGCAGAAATACGCAATAAAGAAATAGGCTTTGTATTTCAAACCTTTAACTTGTTGCCAAGAACTACAGCCCTAGATAATGTGGCACTTCCTATGGTGTATGCAGGGGCTACAAAAACCCAAAGAACAAAACGCGCTCAAGAGGTATTAACAGAAGTTGGCCTGGCAGATAGAATGGACCACAGACCCAACCAACTCTCTGGTGGACAAAGACAAAGAGTTGCCGTAGGTAGAGCGCTAGTAAACAAGCCCTCTATTATATTGGCCGATGAGCCAACAGGGAACCTAGATTCAAAAACATCTCTGGAAATCATGGCGCTTTTTGATGCTATTCATGCACAAGGAAACACCGTTATAGTGGTAACACATGAGGAGGAGGTTGCTCAGCATGCACACAGGGTAATTAGACTTCGTGATGGCCTGGTAGAAAGTGACATTAGAATTAAATAATTGCAATAAGACAAAATCTGTCTAGCCCAATACAGCCAAACTAATAAATACGCAATAACAGGCAAGTAAAACAAGGCCTTTAATGCGACCAATTTCAAACTTATTTGGCAAAAACGCTAAGGGTATTAACACTCCTGCAAAGCCTAACATCCACCACATATCATTGGTGAAGAGTTCTTGACTTTTTACAGCGATGGGCTTTATAATAGCAGTAATGCCTAAAACAGAAGCTATATTAAATATATTAGAGCCAATTAGATTTCCTAAAGACAAGGCTTTCTCCTTTTTTAAAGCTGCAATCACAGAGGCAGCAAGTTCTGGAAGGCTTGTCCCTACAGCTATCATGGTAATGGATATGACACGTTCACTAACTCCCAAAGTGCTGGCTAAATCTACAGCACCCTCTACAAGCCATTTACTACCAAAATAAAGAGCAATTGCGCCGATGAGTAACCAAAATATAATTTTAAAATTAGAGACAACCGCCAACTGTCCATCAACCTGTTGAGAGGCATCACTATTAGGGTTATTATTTGCTCTACTAATTAACAGCACCAAGTAAATAATTAATATAGCCACCAAAGCAACACCTTCAAGGCTAGAAATTTCATTACCACTTTGCAAAATAAAGTAAAGGCCAATAGAGAGTAACATGAGTACCGGCCAGTTAAACTTGTAGAAATATTTGTCTATGGAAAGAGGAGTTATAATTGCTGTAACCCCTAATACTAAGCCAATATTAGCAATATTAGACCCAATCACATTTCCTAAAGAAATGTCACTAAAGCCATCTATGGCAGCTTGGACACTTACTAGTAATTCTGGAGCAGAAGTAGCAAAAGAGACTACAGTTAGACCTATGATCATCTTAGAGAGTTTTAATTTTAAGGACAATCCAACTGCCGCTCTAACCAAAAAATCTCCACCAATAACCAATAACCCTAGGCCAAGAAAAATAAACAATATGCTCATATAAAGTAATATATACTGCGAAGATAAATAAACGGTGTTTATTTATCTTAAAATATAGGCTACAAAGTGATGAAAAGAGATATGTAGGCTTTTTTTTATTTTGTATGTTTACACCGTGAAAAACGTACTATTTAAAACCCTAGCCAAAATAAATAAAGCGATACTTCCAAGCTTTACAAAACAAAGGCTTGATTTAGCAAAAGCTTCAAAAATGCAAATGGCTCTTTTTGGATATAGATTATGGGTTACAAAAAACGCCTTAGATTAATAATGAAGTAATGATGTAACAGGGTATTGAGTTATTTTTTTGGCTCCTTGCAAAAAATCTAACTCAATTAAAAAATTACACTGCACAATAACCCCTCCTAGATTTTCTACCATATCACATACGGCTCTTGCGGTACCTCCTGTGGCTAGTATATCATCATGTATTAATACACGATCTCCAACAGCAATGGCATCTTTATGCATCTCAAGAGTGTCGGTACCATACTCAAGATCATAGGTTTTAAAAATAGTTGTATGAGGTAACTTACCTGGTTTGCGCACAGGTACAAATCCTGCGTTTAATGATTGTGCTAGGGTATTGCCAAAGAAAAAACCACGGGCTTCTACACCAACCACTTTATCAATCTTTTGATCGCCAACAAGGTCCAGCAACTGCTCTAGGCAAGCCCTAGAGGCCTGGGGGCTTGATAACAAAGGTGTTATATCCTTAAATACAATTCCCGGTTTTGGGAAGTCTTTAATATCGCGAATATAATCTTGTAGTTGTATCATATGTACTTAGTAAAACCAATAAAGGCTTACCAAAGTAAGCCGAAATACAAAAATTGTAAAGTGAAACTGTTACTTAAAGCTCTCGCTCACCATAGCTAAAATAGCTAAAACCAAACATACTGCTGCTGTACCAATTACAAGTCCACCTACTCCCATATTAAAATATTTAATGTATAAATTCAAAACAAAAATAATTGATTCTTACCAACTCACAACAACTTGAGCTTGTTTTATTTTAAAACAAAAAAAAGAAAACGTATGTAAATGAATAATAATAGAATAGTTAAACATCTTAGAAAAGAATTTAATTTATATATTTTTACCGTGCTACTTACTTAAGTATTTAAAAAAATGGAACTATTCGAAATTTTCGGTTACCTAAGTGCTTTGTTAATAGGGTTCACTCTTGGACTCATTGGAGGAGGTGGTTCTATAATGGCAGTACCTGTGTTGGCATATTTGTTTTCTGTAAACGAGAAAGTAGCTACGGCATATTCTTTATTTATTGTTGGGGCAAGTGCTTTACTTGGAGGGGTTAAACAATACCTAAAAGGAAATGTAGATTTAAAAACAGCCATTGTTTTTGGAACTCCTGCCATCATGGGTGTTACCCTAGTGAGATACTACGTAGTTCCAGCCATACCAGATGTTATATTTACTAGTAATGAATTTGAGTTTACCCGAAGGATGGCCATGTTTGGGCTATTTGCATTATTAATGATTCCAGCTGCTTTTTCTATGCTTAAAAAACGTGTAGACAAAGAACAAAAAGCAGGTGAGCCCATTAGATATAACTACCCGTTGATTTTATTGGAAGGCCTGCTGGTTGGAGCAGTTACAGGTATCATTGGAGCAGGTGGTGGATTTCTTATCATTCCAGTCCTTGTAATTTTAGCCAATATAGACATGAAAGTTGCTATAGGAACTTCTTTAATTATTATAGCTTTTAAATCCTTACTTGGGGTTTTTCTTGGAGATGCAATGACAATGGAAATAGATTGGGAGTTTCTAGCTGTATTTACTTCAATTACTTTTATTGGTGTTTTTTTAGGAAGCTACACGAGCAATTTTGTCGATGGAGGTAAATTAAAGAAGGGATTTGGATATTTTATATTTAGTATGGCAATTTTTATTTTCTACATGGAGTTTTTCATCAAACTATAACATAATTCAAAAACATCTTATAACAATTATAATCATCATGCATTAAGGTTACTCTATCTCTATTTTGACCTTTTTTTATAAAAAATTCCACCTGTTACCAACATTAATATTTCCTATTGTAATGTCTTCTCCTAAAGGATTACCCTCAATAGAAGCGATCCAAGATTTCTCTTTAGTAGTAGAAAAACTAGTTTGCAAATACACAGTAGTAGGCCAAGGTCTTAGATCTACAATAACATTTGTAGTATTAAACCGCTTCCCTACTCCAATTTTTCCGGTAACAATGGTTGGAAATGCAAAACCAACTTCGTACTCAAAAATAAGATTTTCTTTATTAATAAATGTGGTACCCCAAAGTGCAGAAGCACCAGGGAAAGGAATAAGTGAGTCATAAGAAACAAACGCAACACCAAAATTCCACTCAAAGAAAGAAGTTTTTGTAATCTCAGTACTAGGGTTAGTGTCTGAGAACGTAGTAGATTCCTGCGCTTTGATGGAGAGCGCAAAAAACAAAACAAATATAAAAATGGGTAGTGATTTTTTCATGATAGTAATTAAACTATACTATGAGTGTCATTTTTATAGAGATCTATACCACTGTACCATTGGAATAGGAATAGGAATAATTCCACCATCGGTAGAGAGTGCTGAAAACCCAATTTGAAATGACCTGCCTTGTGATTGATGCCAACGAATTCCAGGAATAAACAAAGTAAAGTCATTGCTCTCGCTTAAAAGAATAATAGAGTCAAAGACCAAACTAATTTTAGAAGATAATTTTTTCATTCCAGCAATGCTCACAAGTGCAGCGCCATTAGAAGAACCATCAGACCAAACAGCTCCATAACCTGCAGAGAAGGCAATGTTTGATCTTCTGTTTCCATATGATAATGAAGCAAAAGGTAAAGCTAAACCAAATTCTGGATTTATCCATGAACCAGTACCTAGTAGGCCACCTACAGCAAATTGTGTGTTCTCTCCTAGTTCCCAGCTTTTCTTTATTGTTCCGATAATTGGCATTCCTACCCATGAAGTCATTACACCAACGCCAATATTATTGCCCAAACTAAATTGAAAATCTGGACCATATAAATTCCATTGCACGTAGTGTTCCCCTTTTTTAACAGGTAATCCATTAGTGGTGAAAAAATATCTTGTTGCAAATTTGTCTTCTCCAACGAAGGTTCCACGGTTGTCAAAATCAGAGCTATTCACAAGTTCCATTTTCTTTATAACGTGTTGAGGTATGTAAACTTCTCTGTTGTCAGAGGTTAATATTAGAATTTCACGTGCATCTTCGCTAAGGATTTTTCCAATTAATTCGCTATCATCGTTTTTAATGATACGATATGTAGTTGTAAATTGAGTAGATATAGTATCATTTTGTGAAAAGCCAATGCTGGTTAAGCATAAAAATGAGAGTAAAAATAGTATCGTTTTCATAGTAAGGTGTTTATGTAAATGTACACAAAATAAAAAAAGGGAACTAGATTTCTCTAATTCCCTTGTAAATAGTGGTGACCTCGACTGGATTCAAACCAGTAACCTCTTGAGCCGTAATCAAGTGCGCTATTCAGTTGCGCCACGAGGCCGTTTTGAAACAATAAAATGATTTGTTTCGGGGTGCAAATATAGAAAAATAGAATAAACCAATGCTAGTATTTTATATAAATAATTGTTGATTTGACATTTATTTTTACTTAGGATAGATTGCTGTAATTATACTTTTAAAAATCTAAGACAAAGGCACTAAATTCATAATTAAGAGTAGTAAAAGTAGCTACACCTTATTATTGGATTTCTGCGCTAAGACCAGCCTCAAGCAAGATACTGCATCGCTTTTCAAGCTCCTTATAAGGACCTGTTTTAACGCCACACTTGCCTTTGTAATGAACAATCAAAGAACATTGCTCTGCCTGCTCAGGGGTATGATCACAAGCATGTATAAGCATCTCAATAACATGATCAAAGGTGTTTACCTCATCGTTAAACAAGATAATTTGGTGCTCTGTGGCTTCTTGCTCCAGGGTATCAAACTCCTCTTGTATTTTTTCTTTAGTGTTTATCACAATTAAAAAGTAAATTCAAATAATACAATCAATCCTTAAAGGGTAAACTTTGCCCCTACCCAATTGTTACGCTCTTTGTTTCCAACAAATGTAAAACCTAATTTGCTGCAGGCCTGTTTTATAATAGGTAAATCTTGGGTGTAAAACCCACTCAAAAACAAAGTACCCCCAGCAAGCAAACTCTCCTTATAAACTCCCATATCATTAAGTAGTATATTTCTATTAATATTGGCTATTACAGTGTGGTATTTATCTTTGGGTATTTTCGTGGCATCCCCTAGAGAAACCGTAATAAAATTACACTTATTTCTAGAGATGTTTTCCTGGCTATTTTCTACACACCAAGGATCAATATCTATAGCATCTAGCTTTGTTGCACCTCTTTTTTCAGCAAGTATAGCCAACACAGCTGTCCCACATCCCATATCCAACACAGTTTTTCCTTGAAAATCATTTTCAAGAATGTGCTGCATCATCATAAAGGTGGTTTCATGATGCCCTGTCCCGAAAGACATTTTAGGCTCTATGATTATTTCATAGGCGCAGTTATAGGGAGCATGAAAAGGAGCTCGAACAGCGCAGGTATCGTCTACAACAATAGGATCAAAATTTTGTTCCCAAGCTGCATTCCAATTTATTTGTGCAATCTCTTTTCTTTGAAATGTTATTTCAAATTCTGGAGAGCCCAAAACCTGAATGTCTTCTAATATAGCCGGGCCACACTCCTGTTTTTGAATGTACGCCAAAACACCGTTTGATCTTCAACAAAACTCTCAAACCCGGCATAGCCAAGCTGAGCAATTAAAATTTCTGTACCTGGTTGCAGCGGTGATACTGTAAAATGATACTCTATATATATAGCCATACTATAAAAATTGGATGGTTTTAAAACCTACTCAAAAGCATTAATAATAGCCGTAAAATCTGTAGCATTTAGCGCCGCGCCTCCAATAAGGCCTCCGTCAACATCTTCTTTACCAAATATCTCTTTAGCGTTGCCAGGCTTTACACTACCTCCATAGAGTATAGAAACATCTTGAGAAACATCTGTGTCAAAAACCTCAGACAAGGTATTTCTTATAAAATGATGCATTTCTTGGGCCTGGTCTGGGGTAGCTGTTTCTCCAGTTCCTATTGCCCATACAGGCTCATAGGCAAGAATTACATTGTTCCAGTTTTCTTTTTCTATATGAAAAATCCCTTCTTGTAATTGTTGTCTAACAACATCAAAATGGTTTCCTGCTTTTCTGTCAGAAAGTTCTTCCCCAAAACAAAAGATAATAGTCATCTCATTTTCTAGAGCAGTGTTTACTTTGGCTGCAAGAAGCGCATTGGTTTCACCAAAAATAGCGCGACGTTCACTATGTCCTAAAATAACAACCTCAACGCCAACACTCTTTAGCATTGCTGCAGAAACCTCTCCTGTATATGCCCCTGTAGCCTCTTGATGCATATTTTGAGCTGCTACTAAAATCTCTGTATCCAAAAGAGCTTGATTAGCACTTTGTAAATTTGTAAAGGGTGGCGCTACAATAACAGATACATCATCTGTGATGTCTTGTTCTTTTAAAGCGTCTAAAAGTTGATAGGTTTGTGAGATGTCACAATTCATCTTCCAGTTTCCTGCTACTATATTTCTTCTCATAATTCAGTATTTGTTTTACTAATTGTTTTTTAAGGTCTTTTAATGTGCTCAAATTATCTGTCGCGGCCACTAAATTGTATTTGTTTGCGTTTTAAGCTCTAATTTTTGGGTCAAGCCATCCGTATAGAATATCTACAAAGATATTGATTACTATAAATAAACTAGCAATAACAATAACCGTTCCCATAATAACAGGAAGATCACTTTTATTTAACGCGTCTACTATTTCTTTACCTATGCCATTCCAACCAAAAATAAACTCTACAAAAACAGCACCCGCAAGCATAGAGGCAAACCACCCAGAAATAGCAGTCACAACAGGGTTTAAAGAATTTTTTAAAGCATGCCTTCCAATTACTGCTCTTTGAGTGAGCCCTTTTGCTTTGGCCGTTGTAATATAATCTTGGTTTAATACCTCTAGTAAAGAATTGCGCATTAATTGACTAACCACCGCAAGAGGTCTAATACCTAAAACAATAGCAGGTAATACTAAGTTTTTCCATTGTATGTAGGTGCCATTTCCAAAATCATCTACTTCATACAAACTGCCTGTCATTTGAAGCCCCGTGTATCTGTGCAACACAAACCCAAATACCCAAGCAAATAAAATAGCACTAAAAAAAGAAGGAACACTCATCCCTAAAGTGCTTATTAGTTGAATAGCTTTGTCTAGCCAACGATCTTTATAAAGTACAGACACAATACCCAGAAGCACCCCTAACAACATTGCTATCACTATAGAACTTACAGCCAACACAACAGTATTAGGCAAGGTTTGCGCAATAACGGCACTCACCTTTTTTCCGCTTTTTTGAAAAGACTCTCTTAAATAGGGAAACTTTACTACAACACTTCCGCCACCAGCGGTAAACAAATGTAGAGCACTGTATTTTTTGGGAGCTAAAAAGGTATAATCTGAAGCTTTATTGCTATGGTATGATATAGGCGAAAGATCATTGATGTATAACAAATATTGGGTAAAAATAGGTTTATCAAGGCCGTACTTTTTTTGCACCGCAGCGATTTGCTCTTTATTTTGATTTTGACCTAGCATCATTTTGGCTGGGTCATCAGGTAGCATGTTAAATAACATAAAAATCACAGATACCACACCAAAGAGCGTGAGGGTTGCATATCCTATTTTTTTAAATGTATATTTTATCACGAGGTATTAGTTTATACTATCTAAAGTTTTAACTGGAATATCATTAGTCAAAGAAGTATTTTTTAATTCTTTGAGAATTAATTGATCAACATCATTAAAATGTAATTTTTGTAAAATGGTTCCTTTTTCAAGGCTCATGATACTCGGATTACTTCTAATAATGGTTTTTAGGGCAGTCATGTCACAGAAATAGAATTTAAAATCGAGATCGTATTTGGCTGCAAGTTTCTCTGTCTCTGGGGTAGATGATGCAGAGATACCAATAACGGTATACCCTTTTTCAATGGCGGTATCTGTAGCCTCTTTAATGGCAATAAAGCCATCGTTTTGTGCTACATCAAGGTTGTAAGCAATCACTACCAACAGATTTTCTTCTTCTAGCATTTGGGTGGTATAATCTGTACCATCACGCTCTATACTAAAATCATGAATAGGTGGCTCGTACCCTTTTTGAAGTACACTTGTCTCAACGCCAAGTAATGTGCCATCTATTTTGGGATCCTCTCCCCTATTTATAACTGTTTTTTGCTGGCCATTTACATCAAAGCTCCAATTGTATTGATATACTGCTCTAGGTGCATCTGCAGGTGTCTGCATGCCAGTAGTTATATTTGTTCCTACTTTATAGGCTCTAAAGTCTATCACTGGCAAATGCTCCAATACATGAAGCCCTAACCACAAACATAATATCAAGGATATAAAAACAGTAATACTCCTCACCCCTTTTGAGAAAAAAGGCTGTATATACCTACTTCCTTTGTACAAAACTAGTATTAATACAAGCAGTACAACATCCTTAGAAAATGATTCCCAGGGAGTAAGTTTGAGCGCATCACCAAAACAACCACAATCTGTAACTTTATTAAAATATGCAGAGTAAAAAGTTAGAAAAGTAAAAAACACAATCATGAGTAGTAAACTCCATAGCGTGAATTTTTTGGCATATCCCACAATGAGCATCACACCCAACAATACCTCAAGGATGACAACCAAAACTGCAATAACTAGTGCATATGGTTCTAAAAAAGGAAGGTTTAATACCTCTGGAGCAAAATAATCTCCAAGTTTAAAAGAAAAACCAACAGGGTCGTTTAATTTAATTAAACCACTTATAATAAATAAAACCCCTACAAATATTCTTGAAACTCCTACTAATACTTTCATACACTTACAATTTCGATACTATTTCTTTTTAAAAGCGGGCCAAGCTGGTAAGAGGCTGCCTTAGCCTCTAAATGAATCATTGCAAAAACAGCATAATTAATCATGTCTTGGTAGTTGGCGTCTATACCTTCGCTTACTAGTGTTTTTCCTTGATTGTCTTCAATTTGTTTAACCCGTAATAATTTTTGAATAATTAAATCTGTTAGGCTGGTAACCCGCATGTCTCTCCAGGCCTCACCGTAATCATGGTTTTTATCCATCATGAGCTGTTTGGTGGCAGCTATTTTTTGATCGTACAGCTCTAAGGCTTCTTCTAATACAATATCTGGTTGTTCTACCACTCCTTTTTCAAGCTGTACAAGCGCCATAATGCAGTAGTTTATAATTCCTATAAACTCGCTTACTTGCCCCTCGTCTACGCGCTGCTGTTTGTTTTGTTGTAAACCACGAATGCGTTGGGCTTTTATAAAAATTTGATCTGTCAATGAGGGTAGTCTTAAAATTCGCCAAGCGCTACCGTAGTCTTTCATTTTTTTTTGAAAGAGCGATCTACAGGTATCTATAACCTCATTATATTCTTTGGAAGTATCTGCCATATTATGTGTAAGATTTTGCGTAAATTTCGGGTAAATAAATCAAAATAAAAAATTGCAAACAATCAACTGTAAAGGTACATTAATTGACTTGGCTGAGCCAAGGGTGATGGGTATAATTAATATAACCCCAGATAGCTTTTATGACGGTGGGGCTACCACCACAGAAACTCAAATTATTAAACAGGCCTCAAAAATGATTGAGCAGGGAGCAACATTTCTTGACGTGGGAGGTTACAGCTCAAGACCTGGGGCTACAGATATTTCACAACAGCAAGAAATAAATCGTGTGGTTCCAGCCATAGAGGCCATTATCAAACAATTTCCAGAGGCACTCATTAGCATTGACACCTTTAGAAGCAATGTTGCAAAACAGGCTGTAAAAGCGGGAGCCTGTATGGTGAATGATATTAGCGCCGGGAAATTAGACCCCAAAATGTTAGAGACCATCGGGGATTTACAAATTCCTTACATAATGATGCACATGCGTGGTACTGCTCAAACCATGAAATCCCTTACAGAGTATCAAAACATTACAAAAGAAGTACTCTTTTATTTTTCTGAAAGAATCGCAGCAGCTAGAGCCCATAATATAAACGACATTATTGTAGATCCAGGATTTGGATTTGCAAAAAACACAGATCAAAACTTTGAGCTACTTAATCATTTAGAGCTTTTTGAAACCTTAGAGCTTCCAGTACTGGTAGGTGTTTCAAGAAAATCAATGGTGTACAAAACACTAGATATTTCAGCCAAACAGGCCCTTAATGGAACTACGGCACTCCATATGGTAGCCTTGCAAAAAGGGGCGCGTATACTAAGAGTTCATGATGTAAAACCGGCCAAAGAGTGTATCACGCTATTTAAGCAACTTAACACATCTATGAGTAACTAAAAATTTAATCCTACATTTACAGACCTTTAAAACAAAATTATTTGGATTTTTTCGAATTAACAGACTTTAGAATCATTGACGCCATAGACATTGTACTAGTGGCTGCACTGCTATATTACTTATATAGGCTAGTAAAAGGTACCGTGGCCATAAATATATTTATTGGTATTGTGATTATCTATGGTATATGGTGGCTTACAGATTTATTAGAAATGGAACTGCTAAGTAAAATTCTTGGAGGATTTTTGGGTGTAGGTATGTTTGCTTTAATTGTTGTATTCCAGCAAGAAATAAGAAAGTTTTTGTTAATGCTTGGGTCTACCAATTTTAAGGCCAATCGTATTTTTAGACAATTTAAATCTATATCTACAGATACCATTGCAACCACAGACATAGAACCCGTTATTGCTGCTTGCAGAAATATGAGCCAAAGTAAAACCGGAGCCCTTATTGTTATAAAAAGAAACAATAGTTTAGAGTTTGTAAAATCTAGTGGAGATGCTATGAGTGTGGCTGTAAACCAGCCCATTTTGGAGAGTATCTTTTACAAAAACAGTCCATTACATGACGGCGCTATGCTTATAGAAGGTAATACCATCACCGCAACACGTGTGATACTCCCTGTCTCTGATGATAAAAAAATACCACTGCGTTTTGGCCTGCGTCATAGAGCAGCTGTTGGCGTGAGTGAAAAAAGTGATGCTGTTTGTCTTGTAGTGAGCGAAGAGAATGGACAGATTTCTTATCTTAAAGATGGAGATTTCGTACTCTATGAAACTCTAGAGCAGCTCACTGAAATAATCCACAAAGACTTAAGTTAATTTTCCCGGTTTTTCTCTGCAGAGAACTGGACTTTATAAAGGGTTCGGTAATAACCATCTAGATCCAACAGCTCTTTATGGGTGCCAGATTCTACAATTTTACCAGCGTCCATTACCAATATCTTATCCGCTTTTTTAATGGTAGCTAGTCTATGGGCAATGACAATAGAAGTTCTGTCTTTGGTTATAGTATCTGTGGCTGTTTGTATCATCTGTTCAGAGTATGAATCTACAGAAGAGGTTGCCTCATCTAAAATCAAAATACCAGGATTACTTACATATGCACGCAAAAAAGCAATGAGTTGCCGCTGGCCAGAAGACAGCATCACACCACGCTCTTTTACATTATACTGAAATTTCCCTGGCAAGGAGTCTATAAACTTTGACACGCCAATTTGAGTTGCTGCCTGTTGTATTTCTTGTGCAGTAATAGCCTTATTATTTAAACTGATATTATTATGTATGGTATCTGCAAAAAGAAACACATCTTGTAATACAACCCCTATTTGATCTCTAAGAGAATCTAATGTGTAGTCCTTAATTGATACTCCATCTATTAAAATAGTACCGCTGTTAATTTCATAAAAACGATTGAGAAGATTGATGATGGTAGATTTACCAGCACCGGTTGCCCCAACAATTGCAATGGTTTCTCCAGGTTGTACGGTAAAAGAAATATCGTTTATTACCTGCTCCCCTTCCACATAAGAGAAACAAACATTTTTAAAAACGATAGCGCCTTTGGTATTTGTAAGCACCCGGGTACCCTGGTTGTCGATGTGCGCTTTAGTGTCTAATATTTCAAAAACACGCTTTGCAGCAACCATACCCATTTGTAGTGTGTTAAACTTATCTGCTATTTGACGCAGTGGCCTAAATAGCATTTGAGCCAGCTCTATAAATGCAACAACCAAACCTAGAGTAATCACGCCGTTTGAAGCAGCATTTAAACCCCCAAACCAAACCAGCAAACCAATGGCAACAGAAGAGGCCATCTCTGCAATAGGAAAAAATATGGAGTTATACCATACGGTTTTAATCCAGGCTTTTTTGTGTTTTTCATTAATAGCAAAAAACTGTTTGTACTCTGTTTGCTCTCTTGCAAAAACCTGAACAATCTTCATTCCAGTGATACGCTCTTGTACAAAAGAATTTAAATTAGCCACCTGTGCCCGCACCTCTTCAAAAGCTACTTTCATTGCGCGTTGAAAAATACGTGTAGCTATAAGTATAAGAGGTAAAATAACAAATACAATGAGTGATAATCGCCAACTTTGATACAACATAAAGGTTGCAATAGCAGCCATTTTTAGTAAATCTGCAATGATCATAAACAGCCCTTGACTAAAAATGCTAGATATGGTTTCTATATCATTTACAGCACGAGTGGTAAGCCTACCCACAGAACTGGTGTCAAAATATTTCATTTTAAAACGCATCATTAAGCCAAACAAACTAATACGTAAGTCTTTTATGATGTGCTGGCCTAGCCAATTGGCATAAAAAATAAAAGAGAATTGAAATATCACTTCCAATACCAGTACCCCTATCATAATTACAATAAAGTAAATAAGCCCTGAAGGATCTCGAGGTATTATAGACTCATCTATGGCGCGTTCTAAAAAATAAGGCCTTAAAATTGCCAGTCCAGATAAAATAAGAGCTGTAAAGGCAACAAAATAAAAAACCAAGCGGTATGGCTTGGTAAATTCCAATAACCGCTTAAATAACTTAAAATCAAATGCATTTGCTGATGCCATATAGCGTGTAAAGATATTAACTTATGAATACATCTTGAGGATAGGAAACCTTGGTTAAATATAAACCCCGGGCAGGTGCAGAAGACCCAGCATTACTCCTATCTTTTGAATTTATAATACTAGAAAGCTCCTCAAGGCTGGTTTTTTCAAAACCAACGTCTAGCAGCGTACCAACTATGGCACGCACCATATTTCTTAAAAAGCGATCTGCGGTAATAGAAAACAGCAACGTGTTTGCTTGCAATTCCCAATGTGCTATTGTAATATCACAAAAAAAGGTGTTAACCTCTGTGTTAGACCTAGAAAAACACTGGAAATCTTGACGCCCTAAAAGCATGCTAGCAGCTTTGTTCATTAGTTGTAGGTCGGGTTTTTTGTGTATTTGATGAGCCAGGGTAGTTGTAAATGGGTTTTTGGAAAGCTGTATATGGTACTCATAAGAGCGCGCGGTGGCATTAAAACGAGCATGCGCATCTTCTTTAACTCTAGAAATGCTAGCTACAGAAATATCGCTTGGTAAAAGAGCATTGATTCTGTAAAGTGTCTCAGAAATATTTTCAAGTTCGGGAAAATCAAAATGCGCAAAGAGTTGTTTTGCATGCACCCCTGCATCGGTTCTTCCAGCAGCAAAAACAGTTATAGGTGTTCTTAAAAAAACAGACATAGCCTCTTCTAAAACTTGCTGCACACTCAGTGCGTTGGGCTGTCTTTGCCAACCACAATAACTAGTTCCGTTGTAAGCTATTTCTATAAAGTACCGCACAATGGTTTTTTTTACAAAGGTACACTTTAGAGAAAAGTAAATACCTTGTGGGTTGATAATTTTGTTAATCATCTTGTCTTAGTAATACAAATATCTTAAAGTGATTAAGTGTATTTTTGACTTTTAAAACCCTACCAAGCGTGACTAAAATACTGCTACTTAGTGATACCCATAGCCATATAGATGACACCATATTAAAATATGTAAAACAGGCAGACCAGGTATGGCATGCTGGAGATATTGGTGATTTAAAGGTAACAGATGCCATTGCCGCTTTAAAACCTTTGCGGGCTGTCTATGGAAATATTGATGACGCTAAGGCCAGGAGCTACCTTTGAGCTAGACTTACATTTTATGTGTGAACAGGTTGCGGTATACATAACTCATATTGGCGGATATCCCGGGAGATACAATCAAAGAATTAGAGCGAGTATTTATGCCAACCCACCTACCTTATTTATTACAGGCCATTCTCACATTTTAAAAGTAATGCGATGTAAGAAAACGGGATTATTACACATGAATCCTGGAGCAATTGGCAGACATGGCTTTCATAAAGTTAGAACCATGCTTAGGTTTGAGATTGATGGAAGTAACATCAAAAATCTAGAGGTTATTGAACTAAAACGATAAAAAAAGACCTCAAAGTTGGCATACTTTGAGGTCTCGCACTAATAATACTAAGCTTGTGTTAACGTAAACGGTCTACAGATTTTACGAGATCTTCATCCTTTTTGATGGCTTTATTGGCCATCGCTAAAAAAACGATAGAAATGATAGGAAGTAACACCCCAATACCCTTCTGTGAGACCAAAGTCTCTCCAGGTACACTTAGTGACCTATAAACGAAAACTCCCAGTAATACAAAGTTTAATATGATATTTAAACGATTCAACACAAATTGTGTCTGTCGTTTTTTAAAAGTTAAAACAGCAATAATTGTTAAGGCAATACAACTGAATATTAATCCAAAAACTAGCGGTTCTTGATTACTAATAAGAACAACTCCATCTGTGCTAGTTACCACAGGAAACCAAATATATAACCCCGCCATCACAAAAGTGGCAAGGATAAGATATATAGTTTGTATGCGTTGTAACATTAAAAAGAGTCGTTATTTATAGCTCAAAAATAAGGTTTCTTTTTAAAAATTGTAGGTAAGAGTTTAATTTATTGTTGTATTATTGCATTAATAATATGTAACCATTTCAATCTAGGTTACTTATCTTCAAATAAATTTTCAGACACAAATCTTTTTCTAAAGATTTCCCTCACTTTAATCAAATTATCACTCTCTACATGCTAGAAATTTCAGAATTAAAAGCTAAAAAATTACCTGAATTACAGGAATTAGCAAACACATTAAAAGTACCAAAGTACCGTACTTTAAAAAAATTAGACTTGGTATATCAAATACTTGATTACCAAGCTGCAAATCCAAACGCTGTAAAGGCTATCGTTTCAGAAATACCAAAGCAGGCTGTTAGCGAACCCGCAGCCCCTAAAACAGAAGAACGATCACCTCGTCCTCCCAGACACAAGCCAAACCCTAGGGCTAAACAAACTCCAAGAGAAAAACCAAACCCTTCAGAGAAAAAGGAACAACACAAACAAGAAGGTACAGAAGAAAAAAAGAACGACAAGGCAGAAACCACTCCAGAAAAACGCCCTCAAGAAAACCCCACTAAAGAGAACAAGCCACAACACAAAAACAAAAATACAGACAACCGTCAACAAAATGACAACCGTCAAAAAGGTGGAAATGACAACAAAAGACCACCAAGAGATAACAAACCAAAACAAGACAACCGTAACAACGGTAATAAAGACAGTAGAAACAGATATAAAGAGCCAGATTTTGAATTTGATGGCATTATAGAAAGTGAAGGAGTCTTAGATATCATGCAAGATGGATATGGTTTTCTGCGCTCTAGTGATTATAATTATCTGTCATCTCCTGATGATATCTACGTATCACAATCACAAATTAGACTCTTTGGTTTAAAAAGTGGTGATACAGTATTAGGAGTTGTACGTCCCCCAAAAGAGGGAGAAAAGTATTTTCCTCTTATTAAAGTCATAAAAATTAATGGTCAAAATCCAAATGTAGTTCGTGACAGGATTGCTTTTGAGCATTTAACACCTTTATTTCCTCAAGAGAAATTTAACATCTCCGAGAAACAACCAACCCTTTCTACCCGTATTATAGATTTATTCTCTCCTATAGGTAAAGGACAACGTGGTATGATTGTAGCGCAGCCAAAGACAGGAAAAACAATGTTACTTAAAGACATTGCCAATGGTATTGCAGCCAATCACCCAGAGGTATATCAAATGATACTCCTTATAGATGAACGTCCAGAAGAAGTTACAGACATGCAACGCAATGTCCAAGGAGAGGTGATTGCCTCTACCTTTGACAAAGAACCCTCAGAGCACGTTCGTATTGCAAATCTAGTAATAGATAAAGCAAAGCGTTTGGTTGAGTGTGGACATGATGTAGTGATTCTTCTAGATTCTATTACACGTTTAGCAAGAGCATACAACACCGTACAACCGGCCAGTGGTAAAATCCTCTCTGGTGGTGTAGATGCCGCAGCACTAAACAAGCCAAAACGTTTCTTTGGAGCTGCTCGTAACATAGAAAATGGAGGTTCGCTAAGTATCATTGCAACAGCCTTAACAGAAACAGGCTCTAAAATGGACGAGGTAATCTTTGAAGAATTTAAAGGTACTGGTAACATGGAAGCTGCAACTAGATAGAAAGATATCTAACCGCCGTATATTCCCTGCCGTAGATTTAACCTCTTCTAGCACCCGTAGAGACGATTTACTGCTAGATGAGAAGACAATACAACGTATGTGGGTATTGCGCAAATACCTTGCAGACATGAACCCTGTTGAAGCTATGGAGTTTATTAACGATCGTATTAAAAACACTAAAAACAATGATGAGTTCTTAATATCTATGAATAGCTAGTGTAAGAAACTTATAATAGTAACAGAAAAACCATTAGTGCTGCATAGCATTAATGGTTTTTTTTATTTCTAGTCCATTACCCTCCAAGATATGTATAGTCTTTTAAAAGGCTCTTAAGGCATCAGATAAAAAACTTCACATTTAAACCTTTATAAACTCATTGGTAGCATGTTGCTTTTAGTGAATAAGACAAAACTAAAAACCAGCTCAACATACAGATATACATCCAGCTAGCTAGATGTATCTATGCAGGCAAAACGATATAGAGTATCGTTTAAAAGCTCCAAATAAATAGGCTAGTACTTGGCTTAACTAACAAAATATATGGCATAAAAAAAGCCTCGCAATTTGCGAGGCTTTTATAAAGTATGTTGTTAAGCTTATTGCTTAATTACTTTTTGTGTTAAAGAACCGTTGTTAGTCTCAATGTTTAAGATGTATACACCTGCAGCAAGATCAGCAATGTTCATTGAACCGTTTACTAAAGTAGCGCCTGTGTTTTTTCCTAATACATCAAAAAGTACAGCACTCTTTAATTCTACATTAGAAGAAAAATCAACGTTGATTACGTTTACAGCAGGGTTAGGATACACTGAAGCACCTACTAAATCGTTATCACCAAGACCTGCAGATTCTTCGTTAGTTAGAGTCCATCCAAAAGATGGGAAATCTGCACCAATAAGAGCACAATTTCAGTCCATCTGTTGCACCAGCTCCAAATAAATCATCAGAATCTATAAGTAAAGATGCATTTGCAGGAGGTATTCCGATTTCTGTTGTAAAAGAACCAGTCCAGTTCCAACGTCCAGCACCAGCAGAATCTCCTACTACAGCAGGAGCTAAAGATACCCAGTAGTCACCAGCTGGTAACGTTACTTGAGTACCACCGTTTGCAGCAGTAACATGTAATGCCAACCTGATTCAATTCATCAGACTAAACGTAATTCTAATCCAGCTCCTAATTGCACATTTGTTAAGTTAACAAGGGCATCAGTTGTTGTTGGATCTGCATCAGGGAATCCACCACCATCATTGTAGATGAAGAAATCTCCTCCAGTTAATAAATCTCCAATTTCTACAGCACTAGAGTAAAATCCAGGGAACGTAAAGCTACCTAAAGTAACATCTTCTTCAAGTGTGAAAAAATCAGAACATAATACACCTGCATCTGCATCTCCATTTGTGGTGATAAGGGCAGTTGTGTTATCTGTTAATCTTTCAATAACTACATCTTGAGCAAATGCAGTAAAAACTAGTGCAAAAGCAGCTAGTGTTAAAGTAATTTTTTTCATAATAAAAAGTTTTTTAGGGTTAAATAAAGTTTAATTTTGAAACACAAATATAGAAAAGCAATTTATATTAAACACATAATTTAAAGAAAAACACTAAATCATGTATTTTAACCGAAAAGCGATACAATACAACATTAAAATAGCACTAAATAGCTGCTTTGTTTGCACTATTATTCTTTTTACAAGTTGTAATGGTCAAAAAGAAAACACAAGCCTAATCACCCTTTTTGAAACATCAAAGGGTACCCAAACCCCAGAATATAAAGATGTAATTTCTTTTTATAAAAATTTAGCAAAAGCACACCCCACTGTCTCTATTACACAAGAAGACCAAACAGATAGCGGCTATCCACTACATGTAATATATTTTGACCCCACAGGCAAAAGCATCACCTCTATCTCACAGGCAAAAAAAAGCAATAAAAATATCTTACTAATTAACAATGGTATCCACCCAGGAGAAAGTGATGGCATAGATGCCTCTATGCTCCTGCTGCGTGATTTGGCTCAAGGAAGGATAGTAGCTCCAACAAACACTATAGTTGCAGTTATTCCAGTGTATAATATTGGAGGCGCATTGCAAAGAAACAGCACTACTAGAACCAATCAACAAGGGCCACTAGTATATGGTTTTAGAGGAAATGCTCGTAATTATGATTTAAACAGAGATTTTATAAAAGCAGATACAAAAAACGCAAAAGCCTTCACAAAAATATTTAGAGCCCTAGACCCTGAGCTCTTTATAGACAACCATGTAAGTAACGGGGCTGATTACCAATACGCCCTTACACATCTATTTACCCAGCACAATAAATTAGGGGGCGAAGCTGGAGTGTATCTTAATGAAATATTAATGACACGCCTACAAGACTCTTTAAAAGTAAAGAAATGGGACATCACACCCTATGTAAATGTATTTAACTCTCAACCAGAAAAAGGATTTACACAGTTTATGGACTCTCCTAGATACTCCACTGGATACACAACCCTATACAATACACTGGGTATGATGGTAGAAACACATATGCTAAAACCCTACAAGCAGCGCGTTGAAGGAACCTATGAGTTAATGAAAAGCTTTATTGCCATCACAGACGCAGATGCAACGAATATTAAAAATATACACCAAAGGGCAAAAACTAGATTTAAAAAAACAGACCTATATCCAATACTCTGGACAACAGATAGCACTAAAACACAAACATTACAATTTAAAGGCTACCAAGGTGACATGATTCCTAGCGAGGTAACCGGCAAAATGAGACTTAAATTTGATCACAGCAAGCCCTTTGTAAAACCGACACTTTATTACAACACATTTAAAGCCTCAAAAGAAATTACTATTCCTGCATACTACGGTATACCTAAAGGATACTGGAAAGTACTAGAAAGGCTAGCGTTAAATAACATTCAGGTTTCAGAAATACAAAAAGACACCACACTTGCAGCACAAGTGTACTATATAAAAGACTACAAAAGCAGACAATCGCCATATGAAGGGCACTACTTGCATTACAACACACAAGTTACTGCCAAACAAGAAAACATTAGGTTGCAAAGGGGAGACTATCTAGTCTCTACCGCTCAAGAAGGTATTCGGTATCTATTAGAAACACTAGAGCCAGAAGCTGTAGATTCTTTTTTTAATTGGAACTTCTTTGACACCATTTTACAACAAAAAGAAGGGTTTTCTCCATATGTATGGGAGGACAAAGCAAAAGAACTTCTAGAGAACAATCCTATACTTAAAATAGCGTTTGAAACTAAGAAAAAATCAGAACCTTTGTTTGCTAGTAATTGGTATGCGCAATTAGATTGGCTTCACAAACGCATTCCCCCAACTATGAGCAAAACCATTTAAGATACCCTATCATTAGGGTGGGTGGTTAGATACTCTTTAGGGAAATAGAAGTTTTATATTCTCATAAGACTCTGTGAGTGCTTTTTGAGATTTTGCAAAATTTTTCCAACGTGCTTTGGTTATGTCTTCTTCAATTTGAGGTTTTAAATCTCCCTTGTAGTTTGTGTACATCTCATACCAGTAAGTAACCTTAAGCTTGAATTTATCATTGCGTTTAAAAACATGATATGTTTTGGCAATAAACTTTCGCAGCTCTAGATCTTGGACTCCAGTTTCTTCTTGGGTCTCTCTCAAAGCAGCAGCTTGATAGGTTTCATCTTTCTCAACCTTTCCTTTGGGTAAATCCCATTTTCCGTTACGACGTATAAAAAGGATTTCCTTTTTTGCATTAAAAACCAAACCACCACCTGCAAAAACTACAGGTAGTTTTTTTAATAAAAACTGTTCTAGTTTTTCTTCATTTTTATGATATAGATTAACATACAACAAAGAACCTTCATTGATTTTACGAATCAATTTTTTAAACTTTACCTCTTTTAATGGTATCGTTGTGTACTGCTTCCCAATATTTTTTTTGGTAGACAATATAATAGGTAGGTCATTGACAAAAACTTTATACATTTGCAGTTATGATATTAAATAAGGAGACCGCCCAAAAGACAGCCGAATTATTACTGCAAATTAATGCAATAAAACTACAACCACAAGAGCCTTTTACTTGGGCCTCTGGATGGAGCTCGCCAATCTATTGTGATAACCGGATAACACTATCCTATCCAGTGCATACGAAACTATATTAGAGAACACATTGCCTCTCAAATAGAAACGCTCTACGGAAAGCCAGATGTCATTGCTGGTGTTGCTACAGGAGCCATAGGCATTGGGATGTTAGTGGCAGATTACCTTAACTTACCTTTTTGTTATGTACGCCCAGAGGCAAAAAAACATGGAAGACAAAACAAAATTGAAGGAATGGTCCAAGAAAATCAAACCGTAGTGGTGGTAGAAGATTTAATTAGTACTGGAAAAAGTAGCCTAGTAGCGGTAGAGGCGCTAAGAGAAGCAAATTTAAATGTGAAGGGAATGCTTGCTATTTTCTCCTATGGATTTGGTGTGGCAGATGAGAATTTCCGTAAAGCCAATGTAACTCTTAACACACTTAGCAACTACGAACATCTATTACTAAATGCTGAAAAATCAAATTTCATTTCATCTTCAGAGAGTAAACAACTGAGCTCATGGAGAGAAAATCCAGCCACTTGGACTGGTAAATAAAAAAAGGCGTGATTTATAAAATCACGCCTTTTTTAAATAAACTGGTTATATACTTAGCTTTTTTTAAAAGGCAAATAAGGGCTCTTTATAAAGGTAACTAAGCTGCTAATTATTCCATAGAAGAAATAATATATTGCTAAAGTAACGTATAGCTTGGCTAAAATTACCACTACACCAACGTACCCCCATAATACAGCATACAAACCGCTAAGACTCCAAGGATCACCCCCAGCTAACGTAGGCTCCCAAGCAGACCAATCTGCCAAAACACCACCAACAAACCCAAGGTTTAAAAGCTCAGTGAGCGAAGCAACTGCAGCCATTGGAAGGGCATATGCATATGCAATATTATCTGTCCAGCCTGTCATAACACCTCCAGAAACATCTAGTGAAGTAGCCCATGTAAGTGTCATGCAAATAGCTCCAAACAGAGCAACTAATGCGCCAACATGACCTAATAACTTAATGTTAGCTACTGCCAAGTCTCTAAAAATAAAATCTACAATAGAACTTTTGGAGCTAGCCAGGCTATCTCCGGTAGATCTTACTACCTGTGCAATAGGGAATGCCGCATATACCCAGATAAGCATAGAAAGCACATTACCTACAATAGCTGAACCTTCACCCATATCACCATTCCAAATTGGAGATAGGACATACCATAAAGAGGTCAGTAAAATAACAAGTGCAGATACTGTGTAGAATTTTCCTGTCCAGTTTGCAATATTGTGTTCTGAATCTTCTACCATTGAATTAAAATTATTCATTGGGAGTTTGCTGTTGATCATTTTTGGTAGATCAAAAAGTTGAGTTAAAATTTTTTCCATAATGGTTAATTAATAGATTAATAAATTAGTAAAGTTGTTATTATCAGCAAAGTAGCATAATTGTTTTAATAAAAAACTAAAATTTTAACATTTTTGTTAACTTAACATTAACAATTTTAGAAAATTTTTAAATAATTATTAATAAAAAACAAAGTGATTATCTCAAAATGATCTTTATTTTTTTGAACTATTGTAGGCAACTTAAAATAATATTTTAAAAATTAATTTTATCTTGCAATGCACAAATAATAAAGTCTCATGGAACTAAATAGCAAAAAAGTAATTGTACAAAAATCTGCCCCAGCGCTTTGCGCTCACTTAAGTGATGTAAAAAACTTTGAGCAACTCATGCCAGAGAATATTAGCAAGTTTGAAGTAATTCGAGAAGATGCTTTTATTTTTGCTATAATGGGTATGCCGGAAATTGCTTTGGAGGTAAAAGAGATCATAAGCCCAAGCAAAGTAACCCTGGGTGCAATTAGTGATAAAATTCCTTTCACTCTTATTGGAAATATAGAAGCCAAAGACGACGACTCCTCATTCATTGAATTACAGTTTCAGGGAGACTTTAATCCTATGATGGCAATGATGGTAAAAGCTCCAGTAAGTAAATTTATAGAAACACTCGCTTCAAATTTAGAAACAATTTAAAAGTGATATTTTATTTCTTTTAGATTGTAGGTATCTCTCTGTGAGGCTTCATTCTCTAAGACTAGTAGGCCAGATTTTGTGACACCTCTTAGTATGGCATTAAAAGGAACCTTGGTATTTGTAGAAAAAACAGCTACAGTATCCAGTCTAAACAAGTCTTGATTATAGGAGTTGAAAATTGCTTCAAAATCTTGATTCTCTAGACGAGTTAATTGTATTTTTAATTGTTGCAACAACACCTCAAGAATCAAAGAGATATCAAAAGAGTTTCCGGTGGCCAGTCTCAAAGAGCTTGCCAATGGAAGGTCTTTAAATTGCTTTTCATTTACATTTATTCCAATACCAATTATAGCGGTGTCTAATAGAGTTCCCTTCACCGTATTTTCAATTAATATTCCGCAACATTTTTTACTACGTGACATAATGTCGTTAGGCCATTTTATACTTATTTCAGGTATTTTTAAATGCTTAAAGGTGTAAAAAACAGCTAGTGAAACAGCCATTGAAACATACCATTGTTGTGAGATTTGAAGACCCTCAAAACGCTTAAAAACACTTAAAATAAGGCTATTGTTGGGCTGAGAATGCCACTGGGCATCCACTTGACCTCTTCCTTTTGTTTGTTTGGAAGTTACTACCACTGTATAATCTTTTAAAAAACAAGTCTTTGCCAAGTCTTTTAAGTACGTATTGGTGGATGGGGTGGCACTAAGTTTGATTATATTCACGAGTGACAATTTAAGATTTTATTATAGATGCAAAACACTTATAACAAACAAAAAGTAATAACTTTGCACAAACAAAACGTTTGAATGACCAAGAAAGAAAAAAATACAGATCTTCTTATTACACATATCATTAGAGGAATTGAGGAAATTAAAGGACAAGATATTGAAATTCTTGACCTTAGAGAAATCGAAAATACAGTTACAGATTATTTTATTATCTGTAATGGTACTTCTAACACTCAGGTAAACGCTATAGTAAGTTCTGTCCAAAAAATAGTGAGTAAAGCTTTAAAAGAAAAAGCTTGGCACATAGAAGGAAGTGAGAATTCTGAGTGGATTCTTATGGACTATGTTCACGTTGTGGTTCACGTTTTTCAAAAACACATTAGAGATTTTTATGACATTGAAGGCCTTTGGGGTGATGCAAAGTCTGTTAAAATCGAAACTTCTCATTAAAAAACAGTAAAGCCACATGGCAAACGATACAAAAGATTCCAAGGACAATAAAAATAAAAAACCTGATCTAAAAAAACCAAAATTTAGCCCATATTGGATATATGGATCTATTTTTGTGATTTTCTTAGCACTGCAACTCTCTGGTAGCAGTAACTTTTCTCAAACAAAAAAAACAAGCCAAGCAGAGTTTGAAAATTATTTGAGACAGGGAGATGTTCAAAAAGTTGAGATTGTAAACAAAAAAATAGCCAAAGTGTATCTTACACAAGAGGCAAAATCTCAGGGAGTACACACTAAAAACAAACCAAAAGGACTCTTAACACCAGGAGCCAATGACCCTACCTATGAGTTTGAGTTTGGTGATCTTCAAAATTTTGAAAATAATTTTCAAATCATAAAAAGAGAAAATAATTTGGACACCCAAATTATTTGGAACACAGAGACCAACCTTTGGGGAGAAGTTATTGTTGGATTGCTTCCCTTTATAGTAATCATTGGTATTTGGATTTTTATTATGAGACGTATGTCTGGCGGCGGCGCTGGTGGTGGTGCTGGAAGTCAAATTTTCAATATCGGAAAATCTAAAGCTAAATTATTTGATGAAAAATTAGATGTAAAAACATCCTTTAAAGATGTTGCAGGTCTTGAAGGGGCAAAAGAAGAGGTGCAAGAAATTGTAGATTTTCTGAAATTCCCAGAAAAATACACAGCCCTTGGAGGTAAAATTCCTAAAGGAGCCCTTTTGGTAGGACCTCCAGGTACAGGAAAAACATTATTAGCTCGTGCAGTTGCTGGTGAAGCCAAAGTACCTTTTTTCTCATTATCTGGTTCAGATTTTGTTGAAATGTTTGTAGGTGTGGGCGCCTCTAGAGTACGTGATTTATTTAAACAAGCAAAAGAAAAATCTCCCTCTATTATTTTTATAGATGAAATAGATGCCATTGGCCGTGCTCGTGGAAAAGCTAATTTCTCAGGCTCTAATGATGAGCGTGAAAATACCCTAAACCAACTCTTAACAGAGATGGATGGTTTTGGCACCAACTCTAATGTAATTGTTATTGCAGCCACAAACCGTGCAGATGTGCTGGATAAGGCCTTAATGCGTGCAGGGCGTTTTGATAGACAAATTTATGTAGACCTTCCAGATGTAAGAGAGCGTAAAGAAATCTTTGAAGTACACTTGCGCCCTTTAAAAAAGGAAGAAGGCCTAGACACAGATTTTCTGTCTAAGCAAACACCAGGGTTCTCAGGGGCAGATATTGCCAATGTTTGTAATGAGGCTGCGCTTATAGCAGCAAGAGGCGAGAAAAAAGCAGTAGGAAAACAGGATTTCTTAGATGCTGTAGATAGAATTGTTGGAGGTCTTGAGAAAAAGAACAAAATTATTACACCAGCAGAAAAAGAAGCAATTGCATACCACGAAGCAGGACACGCAACGGTGAGTTGGATGCTAGAGCATGCAGCGCCACTTGTCAAAGTTACTATTGTACCAAGAGGGCAGTCTCTAGGAGCCGCATGGTATCTTCCAGAAGAGCGTCTTATTGTAAGGCCAGAGCAAATGCTTGACGAAATGTGTGCAACACTAGGAGGAAGAGCGGCAGAGAAAGTAATATTCAATAAAATATCTACTGGAGCCCTTAGTGATTTAGAAAAAGTAACCAAACAAGCCCGAGCTATGGTAACTGTATATGGTCTTAATGATAAGGTTGGTAACCTTACCTATTACGATTCTAGTGGGCAGTCTGAATATAATTTCAGCAAACCATACAGCGAAAAAACTGCGGAGTTAATTGACAAAGAAATATCAAATCTTATCGAGACGCAATACAAACGTGCCATTGATTTATTAGAGACCAACAAAGAAAAACTTACAGAACTAGCAAATGTACTGCTAGCCAAAGAGGTTATTTTTAAAGATAACCTAGAAGTTATTTTTGGAAAAAGGCCTTTCGAAAAATCTATTAGCGAAATAGTAAAAGATCCCAAAGAAGACAAACAAGCTCAAAAAGCTTCAGAAGCTCCACAGGCTGAACAAGAAAATGGTGATCTTACTAGCTAAAGGTTCGTTTTACAACCATTTTAGTAAAGATTAGTATTGTGGGTTTTCTATGACAAGATTTTTACTATCTTTGATATAACAAGAATCTAAACACCTATAAACCCTGCAGATGAGTCTCTTTAAAAGACTTTTAAAAGGAAATCTCAATCTTAAAAAAACACCTAAACAAAAAGGTGATGATGAAGATTGCGGTAAATATTATCCAGAAGATAGTGTTGCCATAGATGAAAGATTTACCACTAATTTTAGGAAAAATGGAGGTAAATTCTTATACTGTACAGAGGCTCAAGAAATTAACGAAGCGTTTGATAACATCTTACTAGAGAATGACTGGTATGAAAAAGAGGTGTTCTGTATCAATGAAATGCTCTCTAAAAAGTTTGACGGGTATAATTTAAATTTCACCAAAAAAACTACTGCTACCTTTTTCTTGACTACTTGTGAGTCTTTGATATCAAAAAATGGCTCCATTTTACTGTCTTCAAACCAAATTAAGGAGAAAAAACTGGATGAGTTACCTGCCAATATTGTCATATTTGCCACCACGAGCCAGTTTGTAGAAAACATAAGTGAAGGGCTACGTATTATCAAAAATAGTGGCGGAAAATTTATTCCTAGCAACATTACTGCAATTCAGGATTTTGAGACAGAAAAAGAAAAGGATTTTATGAGTTATGGAAGTAGTACAAAAAACTTATATTTGCTGCTTCTAGAAGACCTATAGAAGATTTATACTATGAGAGAAATTGTTGTACGAAGTATATCGGGGATTTTGTATGTCCTTGTCGTAGTTTTTTCCATGTACACCTCTCGTGAAATATTTATGGTGCTTTTTCTTATTCTTGGGCTTCAAACCCTTAAGGAGTTTAAAAAACTCATACACTTAAAACATTTCACACCTTACCTTCTGCTTCCAATTTCGCTTTTACTGATAAGCTACTATTACCCAGGAGATATTATACTATATACATACCTAGGCATCTCTTTACTGGTATGCATCTTACTGGCCAAAGATGTACAATCAACCAAAAATAGCCTTTTACTTAAAAAGCAAAAATACATCCCTACGATGCTTTACATCATTAGCGGCTTTGTTTTTTTAACACTCATTCCATTTTCTAAGGGGGTATTTAAGCCAGAGATTATTGTTGGGGTTTTTGCCTTAATTTGGTGCAATGACACCTTTGCATATATCATTGGTAAATCACTGGGTAAAAACAAATTACTGGAGAGAGTTTCTCCTAAAAAAACAATAGAAGGGTTCTTTGGAGGACTCCTAGGAGCTGTTATTGCAAGTTTCATTATATTTAATTTATTAAATATTTACACGCTACCTGTTTGGATATCTCTTGCGATCATTATTTCAGTATGTGGGAGCATTGGAGATTTAGTACAATCCAACTACAAACGCCAAGCTGGTGTAAAAGATAGTGGCAACGTAATGCCAGGACACGGAGGATTATATGATAGGCTGGATAGCGCTATTTATGCCAGCCCATTTATTTATGCATTTTTACAACTTATAACTTATGTTTCATAAAGAAGGATACAAAATTATTTTAATTACGTTAGTGCTAGCTATTGCAATGAGCTTGGCTGCAGATTATTTCATTATAAACGATTATCTAAGAAGCGCCTTTATGCTCCTGGCTATTGTAATGCTAGTGCTAGTGTTGCAGTTTTTTAGAAACCCAAAAAGAAATCTAAACTTAAGCGAAGACCATGTAGTATCTCCTGTAGATGGTAAAGTTGTGGTTATTGAAGAGGTGTTTGAAAAAGAGTTTTTCAATGAAAAAAGACTACAGGTATCTGTGTTTATGTCTCCCATAAACGTGCACGTTACGCGGTATCCTGTTGCTGGCGAGGTGGTTTTTAGCAAATACCATCCCGGAAAATTTTTGGTAGCTTGGCATCCAAAATCTAGTGAAGAAAATGAGCGCACAACCGTTGTGGTAAGCTCCAAAAAATTTGGAAATGTACTTCACCGTCAAATAGCAGGCGCACTGGCTAGACGTATTGTAAATTACGCAGAAGCAGGGACAGCAAATAACACAAGGTAGTGATAGCGGTTTTATTAAATTTGGATCTCGTGTAGATGTATTTTTACCTATAGGCACAAAACTTGATGTAAAACTCAACGATGTTGTAAAAGGAGGAACCTCCATTCTAGCATCTATTTAAACAAAGTAAACAAGAGTAATGACATCACAGGAAATAGACATAGCATTTAAAAAAGCTGTTGAAAGCGTAAATAGGCATGAAGAGCCTTTTCCTGCAGATACATTATTAAAGCTGTATGCCTATTACAAACGCGCTACAAACTCTTGGCACAATCCAAGTAATAGTAAGAAAAAACTAATTTCGGCTTTTAAAACAAATGCACTCTTTCAGGCCCAGCATCTTAGCCAGGACCAGGCTAAGCTGGAATATATAGAAACCTCAACGCATTATTTTTTGTACAGAAAGTAATCTTTAACAAAAAACATTTTTTAACTAAGACTTTTTATTGAGGTTTCGATAGTTTCAATCTTTGCAATTGCATCAGCTTCTTTTTTGCGCTCGTTATCTACCACTTGTTGTGGAGCACCGCTTACAAATTTTTGGTTTTTCAACTTGCCTTGTACGCTTTTTAGAAACCCTTGAGTGTATTTTAATTCTTCTTTTAATTTTAATATTTCCTGCGCTACATCAATAGTTCCCTCAATGGGTATAAAATATTCGTTAGACTTCACCCTAAAGGTTAAGGCGCCCTCTACTCCACTTGAAACAGAAGTCATCTCACTAATATTTCCTAGTTTTTTTATAACAACATCGAACTGACTATGTACCTTCTCTGTATTAATTACTGAAAGTGAAATAGCATCTTTAAAAGCAATGTTTTTTTCTTTTCTGATGGTTCTAATTCCAGAAATAACCTCAGCGGCAAACTCAAAATCAGTTAATAAGGCCGCATCTATTGTTGCTGTTTTAGGCCAATGATTAACAATCAACGCTTCTTGAGGTGTTCTTTTTGAGATTGTATGCCATAACTCTTCTGTCAAAAATGGCATAAACGGATGCAGTATCCTTAGGTTGTCTTCAAAAATAGCAATCACACTATCATAGGTTTTTTTATCTATTGGTGCCTGGTAAGCCGGCTTTACAATTTCCAATAGCCAACCACAAAAATCATCCCATACCAACTTATAACTTGCCATTAAAGCATCACTAATCCTGTATTTACTATAATGATCTTCAATCTCAACAAGTGTTTGCTGTAAACGAGACTGATACCAATTAATGGCTATCTTAGAGGATTCTGGCTGTGAAATAGTAGCATCTATATCCCAAGATTGGGTTAGCTTAAATGCATTCCAAATTTTATTTGAGAATCCTTTCCCTTGTTGGCACAGCCCTTCATCAAACATTAAATCGTTTCCTGCAGCAGCACTCAAAAGTAAACCCACACGTACACCATCTGCACTATAGGTTTGTATAAGTTGTAAAGCATCTGGAGAATTCCCTAAAGATTTACTCATTTTACGACGCTGCTTATCACGAACTAGTCCTGTTAGGTAAACATTTTTGAAAGGTTTTTTACCGGTATACTCATAGCCGGCTATTATCATTCTTGCTACCCAGAAAAATAAAATATCTGGTCCAGTGACCAAATCATTGGTTGGGTAGTAATAGTTAAACTCTTTATTATCTGGATTGTTTAATCCATCAAATACGCTCATGGGCCAAAGCCAAGATGAAAACCAAGTATCTAAAGCATCTGCGTCTTGGTGCAGGTCTGTAATTTTTAAAGATGCATTGCTGGTTTTTTCTTTGGCCAATATCAAAGCTTCTTCTATAGTTTCAGCTACTACAAAATCTTCTTTCCCATCTCCATAGAAATAGGCTGGAATTTGTTGCCCCCACCAAAGTTGGCGAGAAATATTCCAATCTCTAATATTGGTCATCCAATGACGGTAGGTATTCTCAAATTTCTTTGGATGTAAAACCACATCATCTTGCTCCAAAACAGCTTTAATGGCAGGCTTTACTAAATCTTCCATTTTCAAAAACCACTGGTCACTAAGACGCGGTTCTATAACTGCTTTGGTGCGCTCACTGGTTCCTACTTTATTGAGATGCTGCTCTGTTTTAATCAAAGCGCCTAACTCTTTTAGCTCAGTTGTAATTTCTTTACGAACCACAAAACGATCTTTTCCTTGGTAGTGCAATCCAAAACTATTGAGCGACGCATCGTCATTAAAGATATCTATAACCTCTAATTTGTGGGTATCTCCCAGCATTTTGTCATTTTCATCATGTGCTGGAGTTACCTTTAAACACCCAGTACCAAATTCTATATCTACGTATGGGTCTTCTATTATTGGAATTACTCTATTGCAAATAGGCACAATGGCTTTTTTTCCTTTTAAATGAGCAAAACGCTCATCATCGGGGTTTATACAAATGGCGGTATCACCAAAAATAGTTTCTGGACGCGTGGTAGCAATGGTTAGGGTCTGGTCGCTGTCTTGTATTTTATAGCTAATGTAAAACAAATCACCTTGTTGCTCTACAAAATTAACCTCTTCATCACTCAAGGTTGTTTTTGCCTCTGGATCCCAATTTACCATTCTATACCCGCGATAAATAAGGCCTTTGTTATACAAGTCAACAAAACTTTTTATAACCTGAGTAGACATGCCAGGATCTAGGGTAAATTTTGTACGCTCCCAGTCACAAGAGGCCCCGAGTTTTTTAAGTTGATCTAAAATAACACCACCATACTGCTGGGTCCAATCCCAGGCGTGTTTTAAAAACTCTTCTCTTGTTAAATCTGCCTTTTGGATTCCTTGTTCTTTAAGGCGCGCAACAACTTTGGCTTCTGTTGCAATACTTGCATGATCGGTGCCTGGTACCCAACAGGCATTAAAGCCTTTTAAGCGTGCCCGACGTATTAAGACATCTTGTATGGTGTTGTTTAGCATATGTCCCATATGGAGGATCCCTGTAACGTTTGGAGGGGGTATTACAATAGTGTATGGCTCACGATCGTCTACTTCACTATGGAAATAGTTGTGCTCCATCCAGTACTGGTACCACTTATCTTCAACATCTTGTGCATTATAGGCTCCTGCTTGGGTCATTTTGGTATCATTTTTGAAATAAGATTGTAAAAGTAGGGATATCTCTAGTATTATGAAATGTTTAATGTCTATAACTTAACTTGCATACCATACTAAAGTTCCCTAAATTAGCAATCCTTAATAGTATATGATATGAAAAAGTTAATAGTAGTAGCTTTAATTAGCCTAATTGGATACACCTCAAGTGCGCAAGCCAAAATCAGTTTCAAAAACGAAACAGTAGATTATGGTAAGATTGTAAAAGGAAGTGACGGAGTTCGTGTATTCGAATTTACCAATACCGGAGATGCAGAATTAGTGGTAACAAATGTAAAATCTAGTTGTGGGTGCACGGTTCCAAAAAAACCAGAAGGCCCTATTGCTCCTGGAGCCTCTGGAAGCATTGAAGTTAAGTATGACACAAACAGAGTGGGTCCTATAAGAAAAACAGTAACTGTGTATTCTAATGCAGATGAGCCTATAAAAGCCCTCAAAATAAAAGGAGAGGTTTTAAATGCAGATAAGAGCATCTTAGAAAAAACAGAAGAGTAATACTGCTGTTTTAATATATAATTTGGTCGATTTACTTTTGTGAATCGACCTTTTTTTTATCATAACTTTAGATGTAAAAAAAATAGACAAACCGTAGGCTTACCATAGCATATTTTTAAACTATTTTTTGCAACTTTGTTATTCAAATAATATTGTTATGCCAATAATTTCAACCAAAGGGCAATTAATGCCAGAATCACCCATAAGAAAGCTGGTTCCTTTCGCAGAGAAAGCCTACAAAGCAAATAAAAAAGTATATCATCTTAATATTGGACAACCAGATATTAAGAGCCCAAAACAAGCCATGGATGCGGTAGCCTCTCACTCACTAGAGGTTCTTGCATACACAAGATCTGAAGGTTCTGAGACCTACAGAATGAAGATTGCAGCCTATTATCAGGGAAAAAACATTCCTGTAAATCACAATGAGCTTATTGTAACCACTGGAGGTAGCGAGGCCCTATTGTTTGCTATGGGTAGTATTGCAGACACTGGCGATGAAATTATTATCCCAGAGCCTTTTTATGCAAATTACAACGGTTTTGCAATAGCATCTGGGGTAAAGATAGTACCGGTTATTTCAAAAATAGAAGACAACTTTGCCTTGCCTAATATTTCAGAATTTGAAAAACTTATTACCCCAAAAACAAAGGCTATTCTTATCTGCAATCCCAGGAAACCCAACGGGTACCTATACTCTAAACAAGAAATACAAACCCTGGCAGCTATTGTAAAAAAACATGATTTATTTTTAGTGGCAGATGAGGTATATAGAGAATTCACCTATGATAATGTTAGGCATTATTCTATCCTTGAAGAACCAGGTATGGAAGACTATGCAATAATTATAGATTCTGTATCCAAACGCTACTCTATGTGTGGAGCCCGTATTGGCTGCTTGGTCAGTAAAAACAAAATGGTACTAAATACTGCTTTAAAATTTGCCCAGGCAAGGCTAAGCCCACCCACATTTGCGCAAATAGCAAGTGAGGCTGCCTTAGATACGCCACAATCCTATTTTGACCAGGTCACACATCAGTACAAAGAACGTAGAGATGTTTTAATTGAAAAACTAGAGCAAATCCCTGGAGTTAAAGTAGGATACCCTAAAGGTGCTTTTTATTGTATTGTACAGTTACCTATAAAAAACAGTGATGCCTTTGCACAATGGCTCCTAGAAGAATTTGATGTTGATGGAGAGACTATTATGGTAGCTCCTGCTGCAGGATTTTACTCCACACCAGGGGTTGGCCAGAATCAAATACGTATTGCATACGTACTCAACAAAGAAAGCCTAATCAAAGCCGTAAACATATTAAAACAAGCACTAGTAGCCTATAAAGAGTAATGCAACATACAACAAAACATATCTTTAAAATCTTACAATACATTTGGTATAGAGTGTGAGGCGCGATATTTTGTTTCAGTACACACCATAGAGGAGTTGCAAGAAGCGTAAAAGCTTGCACAAGATTTAAAAAAATTCTTGCTGGGCGGAGGAAGCAACATGCTACTCACGGGCCCTATTGACGCGCTGGTAATACATGTGAACCTAAAAGGAATTTCTATAGAAAATGAAAATCAGGACTACATCCACCTCTGCTGCATGGCTGGAGAAAACTGGCATGATTTTGTACTCCACTGCATAGACAATAATTATGGCGGGTTAGAAAACATGTCTCTCATACCAGGTAACGTAGGCACTGCTCCTATTCAAAACATTGGCGCCTATGGTGTAGAGTTAAAAGATGTTTTTTTAAAATGTGATGCAATTGAAATTGCCACTTTCAAAGAAGTTTCTTTCACGCATCAAGAGTGTAATTTTGGGTATCGAAATTCTATTTTTAAAACCACGCACAAAGGCAAATATGTGATTACTAGGGTAACCTTCAAACTCACCAAAAATAACCACAAGATACAAACTCAGTATGGTGCTATTAATGAGCATCTGTCTATGAATAATAGTGACAAGCCCCACTATTAAGCAGGTTAGTGATGCAGTAATAGCCATTAGACAATCTAAATTACCCGATCCAAAAAAGCTAGGCAACAGTGGTAGCTTTTTTAAAAACCCAGTGTTAGACAGCAACACTTTTGAGGCTTTTCATTCACAATTTCCAGAGGCTCCTTTTTATGCCCTGGCGAATTCTGAATTTAAAATACCCGCTGGGTGGCTTATTGAACAAGCAGGATTTAAAGCAAAGCGTTATGGAGATGCTGGTGTTCATAAAAACCAAGCCCTTGTTTTAGTGAACTACGGAAATGCCACTGGAGCACAAATTTGGGAACTGGCACTAAAAATTCAGCAAAAAGTAGCGAAAGACTTTGGTATTACCATAGAGCCAGAGGTAAATGTGTTTTAAATTTAGCCCTAAGACACGTTAATACACCTGCATGTATTGAATTTTTAATATTCATTGTTTCTCACAAAAAATCCTCGTATTTTCACGCTATGGAACCACAAGCACTTAGCAACCCATTTATACTCATTTTTGGCGGTCTTATTTTAGTAGTTGTTCTGTATTTTTGGAATAAAAAAAACCAAACAAGTTTAAAAAGTCGTAAAAACACAACATTTAAACAACGCTATGCCCAGCGTAAAAAGACAGATCAAGAAAAACGGTAAGCTATGAAAATATATACAAAAACTGGTGATACAGGAACCACTGCTCTCTTTGGAGGTACGCGGGTTGCCAAGCACCATATCCGGATAGAGAGTTACGGCACCGTAGATGAGCTAAACTCACACATAGGTCTTATAAGAGATCAAGATATAGACCTTCACACCAAAGAGGAATTAACAACTATTCAAAATAAGTTATTTACTGTGGGCGCGATTTTGGCAACACCGCCAGAAAAAGAAACATTAAAAAACGGTAAAGAAAGATTAAACATTCCTAAAATTTCTGAGCAAGACATTACAAGGCTAGAAACACAGATGGATATAATGAATGAGACGTTACCTGAGATGACACACTTTGTGCTTCCTGGAGGTCACACCACGGTGTCATATTGTCACATAGCGCGCTGTGTGTGTCGAAGAGCAGAGAGAATAGCAACTCTTTTGGATGAGCAACAAGGCATAGACCCTCGGGTATTAAAATACCTTAACAGACTATCTGACTACCTTTTTGTAGTGGCACGGAAGTTGTCTTATGACTTAAAAGCAGACGAAGTCAAGTGGATTCCTGAGAAATTATAAAGTGCTTTAAAGCACTTTATAATTGTTTTTTATATCTTGGTTTTATGAATTAGTTTTTCATTAAAATCATCACCATCAATTACCTGATAAACAGATAATTGTAAACGTTCTTATAAATAAAGCTTAAATAAGTTGTTTTTTAGTTGACTATTTCGACTAAAAAATTATTTTTGCACAAAATTAAAACATTAATCAATGTACTGGACATTAGAATTGGCATCCTATTTAAGTGATGCGCCTTGGCCGGCAACTAAAGACGAATTAATTGACTACGCCATTAGAACGGGAGCACCACTAGAGGTTGTAGAAAATTTACAAGCCATAGAAGATGAGGGAGACTCTTATGATTCTATAGAAGAAATTTGGCCAGATTACCCAACAGATGAAGACTATCTGTGGAACGAGGACGAATATTAATATAAACGTTTTACAAAACGTTGGTATAAAATAGGCGCACTAAAAATCATGCGCTTAAAAAAGTCTCTGTCTACAGGGGCTTTTTTTGTTATAGATTTAACCCTATAACACACTATTACCATTTAATAAAAAAATACAGCCTTTAACGCTATACAACATAACAAGACACATGGGATTTTTAGATAACGTATTAAAAGTATTTGTGGGAGACAAATCCAAGAAGGATCTTGGAGACATACAACCCTATGTAGAAGAGGTGAAATCTCATGAAGCTGCCCTAGAGAAATTAAGTATTGATGAGTTGCGCGCAAAAAGTGATGTCTTTAGAAACATCATCAAGGCAGATCAAAAAGAAATACAAAATGAAATAGATGCCCTAATAGTAGCTGCAGATAAGGAAGAAGATATTGACAAAAAAGAAGATATCTACAACAAAATTGACGGCTTAAAAGATGACCGATATGAAATTGAGAAAGCATCTCTAAATAAAATTTTAGGAGAGGCATTTGCTGTTATAAAAGAAACGGCAAAACGTTTCAAAAACAATGAAACCCTTCGTGTTACTGCAACAGCCTTTGACCGTGAACTATCTGGAGAGAAAGATTATGTATCTCTAGATGGTGAGCATGCCATTTGGAAAAACTCTTGGGATGCAGCAGGAAAACAAATAACCTGGGACATGGTCCACTACGATGTACAGCTTATTGGAGGTGTTGCCCTGCATCAAGGTAAAGTTGCAGAAATGCAAACAGGAGAAGGTAAAACCCTGGTAGCAACCCTGCCGGTGTACTTAAATGCCTTGGCTCAAAACGGGGTTCATGTGGTTACTGTAAATGATTATCTAGCAAAACGTGATAGCGCTTGGATGGCGCCTATATTTCAGTTTCATGGAATGACCATAGACTGTGTTGATAATCATCAGCCAAATAGTGAGTCAAGAAGAGAGGCCTATAACAGTGATATTACCTATGGTACAAACAATGAGTTTGGTTTTGATTACCTGCGTGATAATATGGCTCACAAACCAGAAGATTTGGTTCAAAGACCACACCATTACGCAATTGTTGATGAGGTAGATAGTGTATTAATTGATGATGCAAGAACACCTTTAATTATTTCAGGGCCTGTAGCCCAGGGAGATCGTCATGAGTTTAATGAATTAAAACCAAAAATTGCAGACATCGTTGCCGTTCAGCAAAAGTACCTAACAGGTGTTTTGGCCGAGGCAAAGAAATTAATTAAAGAAGGTGATGTTAAAGAAGGAGGATTTAAATTATTGCGCGTTTACAGAGGTATTCCAAAAAACAAGGCCTTAATTAAATTTTTATCTGAAGAAGGAGTAAAACAAATTCTGCAAAAAACAGAAAACACCTACATGGCAGACAACAACCGTGAAATGCCACTAGTTGATGCAGAGTTGTACTATGTTATTGAAGAGAAAAACAATCAAATTGAACTTTCAGACAAAGGAGTAGACTACCTATCTGGACCAGACAATCCAGATTTCTTTGTAATGCCAGAGATTGGTACAGAAATAGCAAAAATTGAGGCACAAGAATTACCTAGTGAACAAGAAGCAGCTCTTAAAGAAGAATTATTTAGAGATTTTGGTGTAAAAAGTGAACGTATTCATACCCTGAGTCAATTACTAAAAGCCTATTCATTGTTTGAAAAAGACACCCAGTATGTTGTCATGGAAAACAAGGTAATGATCGTCGATGAGCAGACTGGTCGTATTATGGATGGACGCCGCTACAGCGACGGGCTTCACCAAGCCATTGAAGCTAAAGAAAATGTAAAGATTGAGGCAATGACTCAAACCTTTGCAACGGTTACCCTGCAAAACTACTTCCGTATGTATAGAAAGCTATCTGGTATGACAGGTACAGCGGTTACTGAAGCGGGAGAACTTTGGGAAATCTACAAACTAGATGTGGTAGAAATACCAACAAATAGACCTATTGTTCGTGATGATCGTGAAGATAAAATTTACAAAACTAAAAGAGAAAAATACAACGCTGTTATTGACGAAGTAACAGAACTCTCTAAACAAGGAAGACCTATATTAATTGGTACAACATCTGTAGAGATATCTGAGCTATTAAGCCGTATGCTTAGCATTAGAAAAGTACAACACAATACCTTGAATGCAAAGATGCATAAAAGTGAGGCAGATATTGTAGCCCAAGCAGGAGATCCTGGCGTGGTTACAATTGCAACCAACATGGCAGGTCGTGGTACAGATATTAAATTAAGTGATGCCGTGAAGGCCTCTGGAGGTCTTGCCATTGTAGGTACAGAGCGTCATGACTCTAGACGTGTAGACAGGCAGCTAAGAGGTCGTTCTGGACGTCAAGGAGATCCAGGTAGCTCGCAATTTTATGTCTCTTTAGAAGACAACCTAATGCGTCTTTTTGGTAGTGAACGTATCGCTAAGATGATGGATAGAATGGGCCTTGAAGAAGGAGAAGTAATACAGCATTCTATGATTTCTAAATCTATAGAACGAGCACAGAAAAAAGTAGAAGAAAACAACTTTGGTATTCGTAAAAGATTATTGGAGTATGATGATATCATGAACGCACAGCGTGAGGTAATATACAAAAGAAGATACAACGCATTGTTTGGAGATAGACTGCGCGTGGATATTGCCAACATGATTTATGATACTGCAGAGATCATTTCGCAGAACAACAAAGAAAGTCAAGATTTCAAGAATTTTGAATTTGAGCTAATACGTTATTTTTCTATTAGTGCCCCTATAGATCAAAACGAATTTGAAAAATTAGGGTCTCAAGAAATTGCAGGAAAAGTTTATAAAGTTGCTTACGGCCACTATCAAGAAAAAATGAGGCAAAATGCAGAGATTGCCTTCCCTGTAATCCAAAATGTATATGAGAACCATAAAGATCAATACAAGCGAATTTTAGTGCCTTTCACTGATGGAGTAAAAACCTTAAATGTTGCCACAGATTTAGAAACAGCTTATCAAACAAAAGGTGCAGAACTAGTAAAGGATTTTGAGAAAAACATCTCACTTGCCATTATTGATGATACTTGGAAAACACACCTGCGCAAAATGGATGAGTTAAAACAATCTGTACAACTGGCCGTACATGAGCAAAAAGATCCACTCTTAATTTACAAATTTGAAGCCTTTGAACTCTTTAAAAAGATGGTGGAAAATGTAAATAAAGATGTGTTATCATTCTTGTTTAAAGGAGAGTTACCTAAAGAAAACCAAAGACAAATTCAAGAAGCTCGAGAGGTAAAGAGTAAACAAAAACTTAACGAGCAGAAAGACGAAATACAAAACCTTGACCAGCGCTCTGTTGGGTCTAAGGCAGCTGGACAAACTCAAAACCAGCAGCAAGTAACAGAGACCATTACCCGCGAAATGCCGAAAATTGGTCGTAATGACAAAGTAACCATAAAGCATGTAATGAGCGGAGAGACCAAACAAGTAAAGTACAAACAAGCAATTCCACTGATAACAAAAGGAGAATGGGTATTGACTCAATAACACCCAACTAAAAATATAAAATCCCCCAAAGGCATTTGCTCTTGGGGGATTTTAAAATTAGAGTAGTTCCTTACTGTAAAATTAAATTACTATAATCTGCATTAACAAGAAAATTGCTGCTTGTACTCGCATTTTTATAGAAACCTTTAGCTAAGACTCTTTGCGCCTCTTTTGTGGTATTAAACTGCAATGATTTAGGGTGTTTTAAACTTGATTTTTTTCCATTAAACAAAAATGTAAAAGGGGTATCAGGCATCGCAACAGAGGCATCTGCATTGCGCAAAACAATCTCTAAGCGTTTAAAATTATCTGCTACTTTACCAATAATCAAGGTTCCGAAGGAGCCTGTAACATAGGCCTCTTTACTAATACTGCCAACAAACACGTCACTAGAATTAGCATTAAGCTGTATGCTCTCTAGGGTTTGAATTTCACAGGCACCAACAAATTTAACATACAAGGTGCCGTACTGCCAATGCTCTACAACCACGGGTGCATAAGAGGCATTAATGAGCGTTTCTATTCCATCGATACGATCTGCAGTAAATGGGGTGTGATTTAAGGTTGCTTTCACATTAAATGCATCTGCCATTTTAATTTCACCGTATCTCACATTGATATCAGTCTTTGTGTTTTTTGGCATTTTAATGATTATAGATCTTTTAGCCAGGGGCAGTGTTTTTGCTTTGTTTGTTTTTACAATTGTTTTAACAGCTCCATTTTCATCATATGTAAATACAAAGTCATATTCTTTACCTATTTGAGCCTCTAAACTAGAGAGTGTGTTACCGTTCCAGTTTCCGATACCACTTGAGGTTATAATTACATTTTTTGAGTTCCCTAAAACCTCAAAATCCCACGCATCAAAAAGAGCTATTTTTTGTTCTTTGGTTACATCCTCTCCTTCTATAAAAGCGGTTACCTCTACCTTATCTTTATTCCAGGTTTCAAAAATAACATTGGTGTAAGAGGTCTTTAACGTAACAACCATATCATCACTAGCATTATAAGACTCTACAAATTTTTCTTGAGAAAAACCTGTAGCGACCAAACCAAGAGCTAGCGCCCACAATAGCCTAAACTTCAATGCTGCTAATATTTTCATTGGTGTTATTTTTTAGTTCTTTTAATTTTGTTTTGAGCTTCATTAACAGTTCTAGTCTCAGTTTAAGATTATCTACTAAGGCTGTAATGGTCTCCTCTGTAGGACCTGCCTGGGTAAGTTCTAAATTCAAGCTTTCATATTCCAAATCCAGCACCTGTAGTTGTTGCATGTATCCATCAATTACATCTTTATTATCTGTGGTAATTGTTAAAGAGGCTAATACATCTTTTATTCCAGAGGTGTAGTACTGCTCAACACGTTTTAAATCTGGAGAGATATCAGCTAAATGCACTAGTTTTTCATCGGTTTGAGACTCTACCCCTGGCGCACTCTCAACTAGACTATCTCCCATGCTATTTTTGGATAATTGATAATAGCCAAAAACACTCACGGCAACAAAGGCTATAGCAACAGCAGCAATTTTGATCCAAATTTGCATAGGACTAGAAGCCTGTAGCGTTTTGTTTGGGCTAAAATTGGCCTGTAACCTAGCTTCAAAACGGGCCTTGTGACCTTTTGGTAATTTTGGCTCTTGTGATGAGCTAGCCTTCATTATATCTCTAATATCCTGTGCCATAGTGTAGCTGTTTTAGATGTTGTTGTAATTGTATTTTACCGCGATGCAGTTTTGTTCTAGAAGCACTCTGTGTGATGTCAAGAACCTGGGCTATTTCTTGATGATCATATCCCTCTAACAAAAATAATTGTACCACAGATTTATAATTTGGAGGCAATTTTTCAATAGCCTGCTCTATAAGTTGTTTAGTTATTTGATTATCTACAGACCAACTCTCATCATTTTGTTGTTCTAAACTTAGGGTCTGCTCGTTAATTTCTTCAAAATGAATCTTTTTCTTTTTCAAAGCATCCAAACATGTATTTATTACAATGCGTTTTAACCAAGCTCCAAAACTTACATCTCCTTTAAATTGCTCTATTTTTTTAAATGCCTTAATAAAAGCAACTTGCATTGCATCCTCTGCCTCTGCTGTGTCTTTTAGATACCTGCTGGCCACTATAAACATACCATCACAGTACTGGCTATAGAGCGCAGTTTGGGCTCTAGGGTTTTGTGCTCTGCACTGTGTTACAAGTAAAGAATTTGACACGTTTGTAAGTGGTTTATTAGGAGTCTTTTAAATGACGACAATTTAGGTACGCTGTTTCACAAAAGCACCTATTTTTTAGAAAAAAAATAATACTATATTTGATAAGCAACTTAAAACAAAAGCCATGAAAAAAAATTATATTTTATTTTTACTAGTAGTAGCAACTTCTTTTACATGGCAAACCAAAGCGCAAAATGGCGGTGACAATTGTGCTAATGCAGTTTTAATAACACCAGCAATATATAGCGATGTTGCAATTACTGTTGGCACTGGCGGAGCATCTCAAGATGATGCCACAGATGCTATGTGGTATAGTTATATAGCAACTGGAAACGGTACTATTAACATTAGCTCTTGTGCTTCAGACCCTGTTGGAATTGATACTAGGTTATGGATTTATACAGACACCTGTAATACATTAACGCCAATTGCTAATGATGACGATGGCTGTGATGCTCCAACTACGTATGGATCAATACTACAGGATGTGGTGGTTAATATAGGTCAAGAATATTTGTTTGAATGGGATGACAGATGGGGTGCAGATGCCTTTGACTGGGAATTAACCTATACCCCCGATCCAGTTGGTGGAACTAACTGTGAAGAGGCACTTGCGGTAACACCAGGAGTGTTTAATGATGTATTTATCATTGATGGATCTGGCGGGGCAACACAAGGGGATGCATCAGATGCCTTATGGTATAGTTACACACCTGCTGAAAACGGTACTATAAATATTAACTCTTGCGCTTCAGATCCAACGGCAATAGATACAAGAATAAACATCTACACAGATGGCTGTGATGTTTTAACTCCTGTTGCAGATGATGATGATGGCTGTGATGCACCTAATGGATTTGGTTCAATTTTGCTTGGCGTTGAAGTTGTTGGTGGAGTAGAATATTTAATAGAGTGGGATGATAGATGGGGAGTAGATGCTTTTGATTGGGAATTAATTTTTAATCCTGAGGGCTTTAATGACAACTGCCAAACAGCACAAGAAATTGTTTGTGGTGGCTCTATAGAAGGAACTACACTTGATAAAACAGATACAAATGGAGTTAATGGCCCTGATGCTTTTTATAAATTTATAGAGACATCACCACTACCTAGAGATGTTGCATTTTCTTTGTGTACAGCTTTTGACTATGATCCCTACATGCGTATCTATACAAGTTGTGACCTTGACAACCCAATGGAAAATGATGACGCTTGTGAGTTAGGACCTGAAATAACACTAACAACCCTTCCAGGAACAACATACTACATAGCCATAGAGGGCTATAATGGAGACACTGGAAACTTCACAATTACTGTAGATTGTGCTGAGCCACCAATGCCGCCACCAAACGATCTAATCACAAATGCAATAAATATTCCTGGCGCATACACAGATGAAAATGTGGACACACAATTTGCCACAGAAGAGGGTGGCAATCCAACCAATTGCACCATTGACGGATTTAATGGTGTTTGGTATAAATTTTTGTGTACCCCTGGTATGGGACTAACAGAAGCCTCTATTGAAACACCTAGTGGTGTGAGTAGCGTCATATTTTTTGAAGCCAGTACCCCAACCCCAAGTGTAACAGAGTTAATACGCGTTGAAGATGCTCAAAATCCATGCTTTACAGGAACTAGTTCTTCAATTGAGCCAGAGCCAGGTAAGTACTATTTCTTACTGGCAACAAATTCTGGAGGAGCAACAACTATTAGTATATCACAAATTCTTGGTGTTGAAAACACTGTTTTTGAAAACTTTACGTATTTCCCTAATCCAACTTCAGGGGTGGTAACACTTAAAAATAATAGTAGTATCGAAAAAGTTGTTCTTAGAAATATTCTAGGTGCTGTTGTATTGGAAACTGCTATTAATGCTACACAAACAAATATAGATGTGCACAATTTAGCTAGTGGATCCTATATATTATCTGTATTTGTAAATGGGCAGAGTGCTCAGTACCACATTTTAAAAGAGTAAGGGTATAGTCTTTTTTGAAAAAATAAAAATCCCAAGATTGAAATTTCAATCTTGGGATTTTTTTGTGGTGTGTATTGTTGTTATGAATCTAGCAGTAAATTTAAGGTTACTGTAATATTGTCTCGGGTAGCTTTAGAAAACGGACACATCTGGTGGGCATCATTAACTAATTGCTCTCCTGTTTGTGTGTCAACATCTGGAATATAACAATCTAGGGTTGCTTCTAGAAAAGAAACCATCTTCATCTTTACAAAAACCAATGGTGGCATCTACACTAATTTGACTCACATCTATATCTAGTTTTTCTATCCCTACAACAGCTTGCAAAGCCCCTCCAAAACAGGCTGCGTAAGCTGCCCCAAAAAGTTGCTCTGGATTTACACCACTACCGTCATCTCCACCCATAGATTTTGGAACAGACAGCGCCATATCTATTGGGCCATCTTCACTTAGCACATGGCCAGCTCTACCGCCTGTGGCATTTGTTGTTGCTTCATATAATGTACTCATAGTATTTTATTTTTGTGTTAATTATTCAATATACGGTCCAAAACAAGTTTTGAAAAATCAAATGTCATAAATTTGTCATAAATTCACATAGTGAAAAAACCAAAAAAACATACCAGCGCATTAAACGAACTTCAGGGGGTTGAAAGGCCCGATAGCCTGAGCAGTGTAACTGCTTTAAAATTAAAAAAAGCACGAAAGCAAAAGCAACTCATTCCAGAACTTATCCTCGGAATTCTGGCAGGGAATAAAACTGCACTCAGTAGAGCAATTACAATTATTGAAAGTAGGGCACCAAAAGATCAACTAGGTGCCAAACAATTAATTGAAGGATGTTTGCCACATGCAAATAAATCTATTCGTATTGGTATTACTGGAGTACCAGGGGTAGGAAAAAGCACTTTTATAGAACAGTTTGGAACACTGCTAACCCAAAAGGGACATAAAGTAGCCGTCTTGGCCGTTGACCCAAGTAGTAGTTTAAGCAACGGGAGTATCTTGGGAGACAAAACCAGGATGGAAGAATTGGTGAAAAATGACCTGGCATTTATAAGACCCTCTGCAAGTGGAGATTCTTTGGGAGGGGTAGCAAGAAAAACAAGAGAAACTATTATAGTATGTGAGGCTGCTGGTTACTCGCACATTGTTATTGAGACTGTGGGCGTAGGGCAAAGCGAGACGGTAGTGCATTCTATGACAGATTTCTTCTTACTTCTAAAGCTTGCTGGTGCTGGAGATGAATTGCAGGGTATAAAACGGGGTATCATGGAAATGGCAGATGCTATTATCATTAATAAAGCAGATGGCGAGAATATCAAAGCTGCAAAATTAGCTAAAACAGAGTTTAACCGTGCTTTGCATTTATATCCTCCAAAAGACAATGGATGGATTGCAAAAACCATTACCTGTAGTGCTCTTAAAAATGAAGGTATTGAGGAGGCTCTTGATCTAATTGATGGTTATGTAACCCAAATGAAAGAAACAGAATATTTTGTATCCAAGCGAGAACAGCAGCAGAATTTCTGGATGTTACAAACTATAGAAAACAGTCTAAAGAGTGATTTTTACGGAAATCCGAAAATTAAAATAGCATTACAAGAACAACTAAAGGCACTAGCAAACTCAAATACAAGTCCTTTTCAAGCAGCTGCATATCTACTGTCCTTACATAAATAAATTAGGTCTTTTGTTTTTTCTTTTTTGCGGCCGGAAACAATACATTATTTAAAATCAACCTGTATCCTGGAGAATTTGGATGCAAGGCCAATTCTGTTTTTGGGTCCCCTACTCTATGTTGGTAGTCTTCTGGATCATGACCGCCATAAAAAGTGAAAAAACCTTTTCCTTTAATACCATGAATATAACGAGCCTCCCCACTTGAGCTGTGAGCTCCCATCACCAAAACATTTGATTTAATATGCTCTGGCATATAGCTTGTAGTTTGCCCCATAAAACCTTTTACTAGTGAGGTGTGGTTTTGAACAAGCATGGTAGGAATTGGATCCCACTTTGCAGAGTAATCCATCAGAGAAAAATAATCTGTTTGTTTTGAAATCTTACGTTTTGAGGTCATGTCTATAGAAGAAAACTCATACACCATTGGGCTTCTCTCTAAGATATAATCTTTAAAAGCAAATGTTTGTTTAAAATCTATCTTGCTTTGATAATTAGCAGCACTGGCATCACCATCAAACATCGGCTCGCAAATATCTACATCCTTTGCAGAAAGCGCAATATCAAAACTATCTGTGGCGCTGCACATGGCAAACATAAAACCACCCCCTACAACATAATCTCTAATTTTTAAAGCAACATCTCGTTTTTGCTGAGATACTTTAGCATACCCCAAAGTGGCCGCCAAAGCCTCAGATTTGTTTTTTTCTGCAATATACCAAGGTGCAGATCTGTAGGCTCTATAAAACTTACCATACTGTCCTGTAAAATCTTCGTGGTGAAGGTGCAACCAATCATAGAGTAGCAACTCATCCCTTAAAACCTCTTGATCGTAAATAGTTGTATAGGGTATTTCGGCATAGGTTAATACCATAGTAACAGCATCATCCCAGGGTAGATTTCCTTTTGGAGAATAGACCGCAATTTTAGGTGCTTTTTCTAACACCACGGCTTCCATGTTTTGGGAAGGGCTGCTTATTTCTTTTAATATCTGAGCGGTTTTAGCATCACTGATAACCTCAAAAGAAACGCCACGAATTTGGCATTCTTTGCGGATCTGATCACTATCTGGCATTAAAAACGAACCACCTCTATAATTGAGAAGCCATTTTGTTTTCACGTTTCTTTCCAGTACCCAATAGGTAATACCATAGGCTTTTAAATGTTCTTTTTGAGTGGCCTCATCCATGGGGATGAGAATATAAGAGCCGTAGCTCTGTAAGCTAAAAAGGCAAATAAATAGAAAGGTGAATAACTTAGTCATGCTGTAAATATAACGACAAAATCTAAGCCAAAGATTTGGAAGGAAGAAAGAATTTTAAATTTCAAAAATTAAAACACAAAAATGTCAGAGAACCTCATAAGGCTCGAAAATATCTGTGGATTTTAGATTTTAATAGGGAAGGTCGTCATTAGAGTTTGTTCCAAAGGCATCCTCGGCAGAAGGAAAATTAGGAGTTGTAAAGGTATCATCATTTGCAGCATTATTCATGCTTGATGCTATTTCGTTTGAGAAAGGAAAGGTGTCTAAGTTTTCAAACTTACCTAAATTACCAACAAATTTAAGACGTATTTCATTCAAACCTCCATTACGGTGCTTTGCTACAATAAACTCTCCTTGACCAGCAGTTGGGGTGTGCTCATCGTCATCCCACTCATCAATTTTATAGTATTCTGGGCGGTAAATAAACGATACAATATCTGCATCTTGCTCGATGGCTCCAGATTCACGAAGGTCACTCAATAAAGGTCTTTTAGATCCTCCACGAGTCTCTACAGCACGCGATAGTTGAGATAGTGCAATAACAGGAACATTTAATTCTTTTGCTAATGCTTTTAAGTTTCTAGATATGGTAGATATTTCTTGTTCACGATTTCCGCCATTTTTTCCTCCTCCAGCTGTCATTAACTGCAAATAATCAATCATAATCATTTTAACCCCTTGCTGAGAGGCAAGACGTCTAGCCTTTGCACGCAAATCAAAAATAGAAAGAGAAGGGGTGTCATCGATAAAAAGGGGCGCCTTTTCAAGGCCTTTCACTTTTACATTTAACTGCTCCCATTCGTGTTTTTCTAGATTTCCAGTTCTTAATTTTTCTGAAGATAGACCCGTTTCACTAGATATAAGTCTAGTAATTAACTGTACCGAAGACATCTCACATGAGAAAAATGCAACAGGAATGTTATGATCTACAGCCATGTTACGAGCCATAGATAGCGTTAAGGCTGTTTTACCCATACCAGGACGGGCTGCAATAATAATTAAATCACTAGGCTGCCATCCAGAGGTTAAGCTTATCTAACTCTGTAAAACCAGAAGGAATACCAGATAAACCTTCTTTATTGGCAATTTCTTCAATCTTCTTTTTGGCTTGAATAACCAAATCTTGAGCCGTTTCACTAGAACGTTTAATGTTACCTTGTGTTATGTCGTATAATTTACTCTCTGCCGAATCTAAGAGATCAAAAACATCTGTAGTTACATCATAAGAATCTTCAATAATTTCATTTGAAATTTTAATCAAACTTCGCTGTATATATTTTTGTAGAATGATACGGGCATGAAACTCAATATGGGCCGAGGAAGATACTTTTTGAGTGAGTTGTATTAAATAAAATTCTCCTCCAGCAAGTTCAAGCTTTTGCATCTTCTTTAACTGCTGTGAAACGGTTAATAAGTCTACAGGCTGGCTTTCTACAAACAGAGTATTAATAGCCTCAAAGATGTGTTGGTGGGCTTCTTTGTAAAAAACATCTGGATTTAAAATATCAATAACCTCATCAACTCCTTTTTTGTCAATCATCATAGCTCCAAGCACAACCTCTTCTAAATCAGTAGCTTGTGGAGGAATCTTACCTTTCTCTAAGTTTATTACTTGAGCAGGACGCTTTTGATAAGGGGAGTTAGGTTGCAGTTTTTCCATAGAACGAATGTAAAGAAATTGTTATGATGGCTAGGGTTATTTTGTGGTTCTTCTGTTAACCACTCATTAACAATTTGATTGTTGAAAACTCCGAAATATTGTTAATAAGCATAAAAAAAATCTGAGACAGGCGCCTCAGATTTTAAAAGGTATTGCTACCACTAGCTTTATTGATTGTAGACTCCCATCTGAGAATATTTATCCATACGTTGGGCGACCAAATCTTTTGGTGATAAGTCTTTTAATTGATTGTATTCTTTGGTAATTACATTTGCCACAGTGGTAAATGTTTTTGCTCTGTTTGCATGAGCACCTCCAAGAGGTTCTTTTACAATAACATCGATGAGTTTTTGCTTTTTCATGTCTGTAGCGGTAAGCTTCAAGGCCTCGGCGGCTTGTTCTTTAAACTCCCAACTACGCCACAATATAGAAGAGCAACTCTCTGGAGAAATCACAGAATACCATGTGTTTTCTAACATCAGTACGCGGTCTCCAACACCAATTCCTAGTGCTCCACCACTGGCACCTTCCCCTATAATAAGTACAATGATAGGTACTTTAAGACGTGTCATTTCTAGGATATTTCTTGCAATTGCCTCTCCCTGGCCACGTTCTTCTGCTTCAAGTCCTGGATAGGCGCCTGGAGTATCAATGAGACATACTACAGGTACTTTAAATTTCTCAGCAGATTTCATTAAACGTAAGGCTTTACGATAGCCCTCTGGGTTGGCCATACCAAAATTACGAAATTGGCGTGTTTTGGTGTTGTATCCTTTTTGTTGTCCTATAAACATATAACTCTGATCTCCAATCTTACCTAGACCACCCACCATTGCTTTATCATCTTTAAAACCACGATCTCCATGCAACTCAACGAAACTCTCTCCGCAGATTGCATTTATATAGTCCATGGTGTAAGGTCTATTGGGGTGACGTGATAATTGTACACGTTGCCAAGGAGTTATATTTTTATATATTTCTTTTTTAGTTTCTTCTAATTTCAGTTCAATTTGCTCGCAGGTATTTGTAACATCTACATCATTGTCCTCACCAATTTGGCAGGCCTTTTCATATTGCTCTTGCAAGTCTTTAATAGGTAATTCAAAATCTAGGTATTCCATAATGGTTTTTCAATAGGTTGTATTACTAGTTTTTACAAAGATAAAATTTTGTTTTGAGCTATGTATTGAACTGCTTTAATTTTTTGATTTCTTTTTAATCCTGTTTTTAATAATTCCGTTTGCAACAACCGTTAAAATAATAATTGCAGCACCGTAATAAAACTGTGGTCCCATATTCTCTGACTCTCCCAAGAATAATAAGCGCCAACACAATACCGTATACTGGTTCCATGTTAATGGTTAGCATCACTGTGTATGGACTAATCCATTTCATGACATGCACAGAGGCTATAAATGCATAGGCCGTACATGCTGAGGCAAGAATGAACAAATAACCCCAATCTGAGAGGGATAACGTAAAAAATGAAGCGTCAAAACTCCCACTAAAGAACAAGTATAAAGAAATACAACAAACTCCAAAGAAGAGCTCATAAAAAGAAATAGCACTTGCATTATACCTCACGGCCAGCTTTCCATTAATTACAGAGAAAAGAGCTCCCAAAAATGAGGATATAAGAGCAAGTAAAATACCCCAAGAGTAATCTCCCTCTACCTGAAAAATAACGTACAAACCCAACACTACAATAAGGCCAAAAACAACTTCATACCAAATAATTTTTCTTTTGTAAAAAATAGGTTCTAAAAAAGCAGTAAAAAAAGAACCTGTAGACATAATGGCCAGCGTTATGGAAACATTGGCGGTTTTAATAGCCCCAAAAAAAGCAAGCCAATGCATGGCTATAACTGCGCCCTGCAAGTAAAAAAACCAACATGGTTTTTTTACTAAATGTAAGTGGTATTTTCTTGTACCCTACCCAGGCCAATATAAGCAAAGAAGCAATACTCATCCTAAACCAAACCAAACCAAGGGCATCAATACTAATAAGAGCTCCCAACACGGCAGTAAAGCCCCAAATAAAGACTATAAAATGTAAGTGCAGGTAATTAAGGAGTTTAGCGTTTGGCATTGCGGAGCAAATAAATGGCTAAAATGGCGAACACAATATTTGGCGCCCAAGAAGCTACAAAAGGCGAAAAATCACTTTTGGCAGCAAGGGTTCCGAATATTTTATCAAAGAAAATAAACACCATTCCTATGGCTATACCAATGGCTAGGTTAACACCCATACCACCACGACGTTTCACTGAAGAAACTGCAACTGCAATGATAGTTAATATGTATGCAGAAACTGGCAAACTCCACCTTTTGTGGACGCACCACTTCGTATGAGCTAATAAAAGAAGATCCTTTTTTCTTCTCGCTTGCAATAAAATTATTAAGCTCTGGGAGGTTTAGTGTTTCGGCTATATACTTTACGGGAGTTAAATCATCAAGATCAAAACTAAAGACTGTATCCAATCGTTTTTTACGCTCAATAATATCGTTGTCTAGCCCTACCCTTCTTTTTGTGTAATTAAACAAAGAGTAAGTACTGTCTTTGTCATTAAATTTAATTCTACTGGCTGCTAGTTTGTAGGTCATTTTTTTATCCTCGAAATGTTCTAGGGTAAAATTACTTCCACTTTTTTCTGAAACATTAAAGTAACTCACATATATATAATCATTGTCATTAATCTGCCTATATACGTTAGATTTTTCACGATCCTGCCTGCCTTTTTTTAGATATTTAAATGAAAATTCATTAAAGCCTTGACTGGCTTTTGGAGCAATAAACATTCCTAAAACAAAAGCTGCAATACACACAATGGTAGCACCAATAATATAGGGTCTTAAAAAACGGTAGTAAGACACACCACTACTTAAAAAAGCGATAATCTCGGTGTTATTTGCCAATTTGGAGGTAAACCAGATTACAGACAAAAATAAAAATAAGGGAAATAATAAATTGGCAAAGTAAATAGTGAAATCAAAATAATAAGCCACCACTTCCATCAGAGGTACTTCGTTTTCTAAGATTTTATCAATCTTCTCGGCAAGATTTACAATAATACCAATAGGTATAAATAGCAGTAATAGGAGCACAAATGTTCCTAAATAGCGTTTTAGTATATACTTATCGAGTATGCTTAACATTGTATATGGCCTTATAACCTTTTATCCATTTGTTGTACCATCATGTTTTTCCATGGCGTGTAATCTCCTGCTAAGATATGTTTTCTTGCCTCACGCACCAACCATAAATAAAAACCAAGGTTGTGGATGGTGGCAATTTGCCTACCTAACATTTCATTTACAGTGAATAGATGACGTAAATAAGCTTTGCTATACTCTGTATCTACCCAAGTAATTGCCATTTCATCTATAGCACTAAAATCTGCCTCCCATTTTTTATTTTTAATATTAATAGTGCCATGTGCAGTAAATAACATACCATTTCTACCATTTCTAGTTGGCATCACGCAGTCAAACATGTCAATACCCAGGGCAATATTCTCTAGTAAGTTAATTGGAGTTCCTACGCCCATTAAATAACGAGGCTTATCCTTAGGTAAAATAGCCGTAACCACCTCGGTCATTTCGTACATTTCATGGGCAGGCTCCCCTACAGAGAGACCGCCAATGGCATTACCCTGCGCCCCTACTCCAGCGATATACTCTGCAGATTGTTTGCGTAAATCTTTGTAGGTGCTACCCTGTACAATAGGAAAAAAAGTTTGTGTGTAATCATACATAAAGGGTGTCTTCTCAAGATGAGTCAAACAACGCTCTAACCAACGATGGGTCATGTGCATAGATCTTTTTGCATAATTATAATCACAAGGGTATGGTGTACATTCATCAAAGGCCATAATAATATCTGCCCCAATACTTCGCTGCACTTCCATCACATTCTCTGGCGTAAAAAAATGATAACTTCCATCAATGTGAGATTTAAACTTCACCCCTTCTTCTTTAATTTTTCTGTTGTCTGAGAGAGAGTAAACTTGATACCCTCCAGAGTCTGTAAGGATGTTTCTATCCCAGTTCATGAACTTATGAAGACCCCCTGCTTTTTCAAGAATTTTTGTTCCCGGACGTAAATACAAATGATAGGTGTTTCCTAGAATAACATCTGGATTTATTTCTTCACGCAATTCTTTTTGATGGACCCCTTTCACGGTACCTACGGTACCAACAGGCATGAAAATAGGTGTTTGAATTGTTCCGTGATCTAGTGTAATGGTACCAGCGCGGGCTTGACCCTGTATATCTGTAGCTTCGAGTTTAAAATCCATGTGAAGTATTAATGAATAGCCAAAGATACATTTGCTGTAGGAAGTACGAATAAGGAAAGACATTTTTTTTTGATGGATGGAAAACCACACCAAAACAATGTATGATTTGATACTAAAATTTAAAACAATACAACAATGTTAACTAAAACTTAAAAATCGTTGATAACCTCATTTGGCTCTTCTTTTTCTTAGGCCTTTAAAGAAGTATTTTTGAGCCAGAAACCAAAAAACACCATGGCAGATATTACCCAATTAGAAGCATTTGTTACCCAAGTGCGTAGAGATATTGTAAGACAAGTACATAAAGTAAATTCTGGCCATCCTGGAGGATCTCTAGGCTGCGCAGAGTTTCTTGTGGCACTTTATCAACACGTGCTACAGCGCAAAGAAGGATTTAATATGGACGGGAACCAAGAAGATATTTTCTTTTTGTCTAATGGGCACATTTCACCTGTTTTTTATAGCGTTTTGGCACGCTCTGGGTATTTCCCAGTTGAGGAATTAAACACCTTTAGGCTTCTTAACTCAAGGTTACAAGGACACCCCACCACCCATGAAGGATTACCTGGTATTAGGATTGCATCTGGATCTTTAGGACAAGGAATTTCTGTAGCTATTGGTGCAGCAGCAGCAAAAAAATTAAACAATGACAACCACATTGTCTACGCCCTTTGTGGTGATGGAGAACTGCAGGAAGGTCAAAACTGGGAAGCAATTATGTACGGCTCTGGAAACAAAGTAGACAACTTGATTGTAGCTGTAGATTTAAACGGACAGCAAATTGACGGATCTACAGATACAGTATTACCTCTAGGAGATGTAAAGGGTAAATTTGAAGCCTTTGGTTGGGATGTTGTTACCATAGAACAAGGTAATGACATACAAGCCATTTTAGAGGGTATGGAAAGTGCCAAAACTAAAACGGGTCAAGGAAAACCTATTTGTGTATTACTGCAAACAGTAATGGGTAATGGGGTAGATTTTATGATGCATACTCATGCTTGGCATGGAAAAGCGCCCAATGACGAGCAGCTTGCCTCTGCACTAGCTCAAAACCCAGAAACCTTAGGAGATTATTAATAAGCTACTACCATAACATTATGAAAACATATATAGACACAGGAAAAAAAGATACAAGATCTGGTTTTGGAGCAGGTCTTACCGAGCTTGGAAAAACCAATGAAAATGTGGTGGCACTTTGTGCAGATTTAACAGGGTCATTAAAAATGGACGCTTTTAAAGCAAATCATCCAGAGCGTTTCTTCCAGGTGGGTATCGCAGAGGCAAACATGATGGGCATGGCTGCTGGCTTAACCATTGGCGGCAAGATACCTTTTACAGGTACTTTCGCTAACTTCTCTACAGGACGCGTCTATGATCAAATACGCCAAAGTATTGCATATAGTGGTAAGAATGTAAAAATATGTGCATCACACGCAGGGGTAACCCTTGGAGAGGATGGTGCAACACATCAAATACTTGAAGACCTTGGTTTAATGAAAATGCTGCCAGGGATGACGGTAATAAATACCTGTGATTACAATCAAACCAAAGCAGCAACAATTGCCATCGCAGATTATGATGGCCCGGTATACTTACGCTTTGGAAGACCTAAAGTAGCAAACTTTACTCCAGAAAATGGCAGCTTCACTATTGGTAAAGCTGTGGAGCTTCAAGAAGGTACAGATGTTACCATTATTGCCACAGGACACCTAGTTTGGGAAGCGCTTGAGGCATGTAAAACATTACAAGAGAAGGGCATTAGCGCCGGGGTTATAAATATTCATACCATAAAGCCACTTGATGCTGCTGCAATTTTAAAGAGCGTTGCCATTACCGGCTGTGTGGTTACTGCAGAAGAGCACAACTACCTTGGCGGACTGGGAGAAAGTGTTTCTAGAATTTTAGCAGAAAATCATCCCGTTCCACAAGAGTTTGTAGCCACCCAGGACACTTTTGGAGAATCTGGAACTCCAGATCAATTAATGGAAAAATACGGCTTAAATGCCGCTGCAATTGTTAAGGCTGCAACAAAGGTTGTTGCACGAAAATAACAGGTTATATTTTAAACACTAAAAAGCCGCTGTAAGAATTTCTCACAGCGGCTTTTTAAATATATGATACTTATAAAAAAGGCTTAACTATCTGAGTCTAGATAATCAACAACACCATCTCCATCTGTATCTGGAAAAGTAATCGTGCCGTCTTCATTTATTTCTATTTCATCTTCTGTAGGTCTTCCATCTCCATCATCATCTGGATCAAGGTAATTGCTTCTGTTGTCTGAATCTGTATCGTCATCTTCTTCTAGTCCATTTTCATTTACATCCTCTAAAACAGAAGGGACACCATCAAAATCTTGATCACCAATTTCAGTTTCAAATAACTGAAATGTAAAAATAAGCTGAGAATACACAGGAATAGCTACTGAAGATCCAGGAGGAGGATTCACATAATACCCTAAACCACTTTGCATAAACACGGCTCCTACTCCAAAATTCTCGTAACTCACAGTCCCATCGGGGTTCAAAATTAACCCTGTAGAGGCTTTAAATTCTATGAGCGCGTCTTGAAGCCCATTTACAATCGAGGTCAAATCAAACTGGATTGGTGTAACAGAGCTATCAAAGAGCTTATTTCCGTTTATACCTTCTTCATCAACTACATAGGTACCCTCATAGTTAATTCTAACAATATCTGGGAAACTAGGTTGATCACCCTGGCCTTCAATCACCTTTAAGTAATATAATTTATAAGATACATCCTCATTGACCCTGTCTTGCACCATTTTAAAATCTACTTGTTCTATTAGTGGTGTTTTATCTGCGTTTGCAGCGGCAATGGTATCAAACCTTATTTTAAAATCAAAGCCTGCTGGTGGGTTTTCAAACTCCTCATAGTTATAAAAATGAGTAGTTAAATAACCCTCTACTTCTAATGTTGAATCAATATTTTCCTCGGCTCTATCACGGGCTGGTATGAAGTTGTCTTGTGAGCTATCATCATCATTATCACAAGCAGTTACCAAAAGCAATGTTAGTGCAACAATAGGTAGTAGAAATTTTAAATTTTTCACAGTTGTTTATTTTAGCTTGCAAGATACAATTTTCAGTTATTTTTGTTGTATTGTTAATATACAAAATAAGTAAAATGTATGAGGGTTGATAAATATTTATGGTCTGTACGGTACTTCAAAACAAGAAGCATTGCAACACAGGCATGTAAAAAGGGAGCTGTGCGCATAAACGATGCTGCAGTCAAGCCCTCTAGAGACGTCTATCCTGGAGACAATGTTACACTTAGAAAGAATCAAATAAATTACTCTTTAAGAGTTATAGAGGTGCCAAAAAGTAGAGTGGGCCCTAAACTCGTTGACCTATATAGGGTTGACACCACACCCAAAGAGGCCTTCCAGCAACAAGAGTTATTAAAATATTCAAAAGAATATTACAGAAAAAGAGGTATGGGAAGACCCACCAAAAAAGACAGAAGAGACATAGAAGACTATACTAAAGAGGAAGAATAAACCAACACATCTTTTACTATCTTTGAAATCTAATATATTGTTACCTATGGCATCAACAGAAACAGTAATTCTAGGCAAAGAGGAAATAGCTCATAAATTAAAACGTATTGCGTATCAAATTTATGAGGCTAATATTTCTCAAGAAGAAGTAGTTATTGCTGGTATCAAAGCAAACGGTTACATCTTTGCAGAAAAATTAAAAACCGCCGTAGAGAAAATCTCACCCATCAAAGTAACACTGTGCAAAGTAACGATGGATAAAAAAAATCCTATCAACCCTATTACCACATCTTTAAAACCAGAAGCTTATCAAAATAAATCATTGCTTCTAGTAGATGATGTGCTACACTCTGGAACTACCTTAATTTATGCTGTAAAGCATTTTCTAGAGGTACCTCTTAAACAGTTTAAAACGGCAGTACTGGTAGATAGAAATCATAAAAAATATCCTATAAAGGCAGACTACAAAGGCATTTCTTTATCTACTTCTATTAATGAGAATGTTGCTGTGATATTTGAGCCAGGGAATAATCGTGCTATTTTAGAATAAAAGCGCTACTATTTCTCTAGCTATTTCTTGAATAGGTTTTTGATCTACCGCAATTTTATAATGTGCTTGATGGTAATAAAAACTTCTCTCAAAAAGGTGCTTGCGTATAAAATCACGTAATACTTCTTTGTCAGAAATATGAGAAATTAATGGCCTTGTTTGCAGCTGCGAAAATAATCGGTGTGTAAGGGTATCTATTTCTGCCCCAAGGTATATGGTTATCACCTCTTGTGTGTTTGTTAATTTTTGCATCACATCACCATAACACGGGGTGCCTCCACCTAGGGCTAAAACCACATCTTGAGGGCTATCTAACAAAAAGTTGAGCACAGCCTTCTCTTTGGATCTAAAATAGAGTTCTCCCTTGGTTTCAAACAATTGTTTGAGGGATAGATTTTGATCTTCTTCAATAGCAATATCCAAATCAACAAAAGAGTATTGTAATGCAATTGCTAGTTGTTTTGCAACAACTGTTTTACCGCTACCCATATATCCTAAAAGCACTATTTTCATAAAATTTTAGTTCTTATTTATTGTAGTTTAAAGGTTTACAAATAAAGTTTAAATTTATTTTAAAATGCTTTGAAAGATAAATATATTGATAGTATATTTGCACTCGCTTAACAAAACTTATTTAAGTTTGTAAAGCTTATAAATGTTTTTGACATTTTGACCAGTTAGCTCAGTTGGTAGAGCACCTCCCTTTTAAGGAGGTGGTCCTGGGTTCGAGCCCCAGACTGGTCACAAAAAAGTTAAGCCTTTTGGTTTAACTTTTTTTTGTTTCTATACACCTCAATTTTGGTATAGAATACACCCGGGTGCTGGAATTGGTAGACAGGCACGGTTGAGGGCCGTGTGCACTTGTTGCGTGTGGGTTCAAGTCCCATTCCGGGTACTAAGTCATCTTAAACGAGATGACTTTTTTTATATACTATTACTTGAGCATTTTGTTAAAATTTAATATTTAATAAAAAAGCTAAATGCAAGTAATAAAAGTATTTGTTAAAAATTTAGCCGTTTATTTTATGTAACTTACCTTCAAAGAATTACACGGCAGCCAATGAGGGTCAAAACACACTTTAGTATAAAAGATTTAGAAAACCTGAGTGGGGTTAAAGCCCATACCATTCGTATTTGGGAAAAACGCTACGGCCTGTTTGCTCCCAAAAGAACAGACACTAACATTAGGCAGTACGACCTTTCAAGCTTTAAGAAATTACTGGATGTTACTTTTATTTATAACCACGGAATAAAAATATCTAAGATTGCTCAATTTAGTCCAGAGAAAATAAAAGATGTAATTCTTGAAAATTCAATAGTCCATAAAGAACATTACGCGATTAATGGTCTTAAAAATGCAATGTTTGATTTTAGTACAGATCAATTTAACAAAATATTTTCACAGCTTTTAAAAACAAAAACTTTTGATCAAGTATTTGAAAATGTTTTCATTCCTTTTCTTCATGAAATTGGTGTGCTCTGGCACGTAGGCACTATAGATGTGTCTCACGAACGGTTTATTTCTGAACTCATTAAAAGAAAAACTGTTGAACACATTGGCCTTTATACATCTAGAGCTCCAAAATACAACAACAATACCAAAGTGTGCTTGTTTCTTCCTTATGATGAAATTCATGATATTGGTTTGATTTATGCAAATTATTTATTAGAAAAATCTGGAATTAAAACAACCTACCTAGGCCCAAACATACCATTAGAGAGTTTATCCAAACAATTTTACACTGGTGGAGATTTAATTTTCTTAACATTCTTTACCACAAAGCCAGACAATGACGGTATTAAATCTTACTTAGATTCTTACCAAAAAATTGTTTGCAAAGAAGAAAAATATCCTCTTTGGATATTGGGCCAAAATATACTGAAGTACAAAAACACAACACGGCTTCTAATATTGTTTGTTTTGATAGTGTAAAAAGTTTTGTGGACAAAGTAAAAACCTTAAGCAACTAACTTTTAGGAATTTTTAACAATTGTTTTGTTTAAATATAACCTACTTTTGTTTGACAAGATGGCAAACAAAAAAATAACAATTATTGGTTCTGGGTTCTCTTCTCTATCTGCTGCCGCTTATTTGGCAAAAGATGGATATAGTGTTACTGTTTTAGAAAAAAACCAAACCATAGGAGGACGCGCAAGACAATTTACAAAACAAGGGTTTACCTTTGACATGGGCCCTTCTTGGTACTGGATGCCCGATGTCTTTGAGAGGTTTTTCAATGATTTTGGAAAAAAAGCTTCAGACTTTTATGTTTTAGAAAAACTAAGCCCTGCATATAGCGTGTATTTTGGTGAAAATGATTTTATCACCATTGAAGACACCTTAGATAAAATCTGTGCAACCTTTGAAAAAGAAGAACCAGGAAGCTCAGAAAAACTTCAAGAATTTATTGCATCTGCGCAGCAAAACTACAATATCGCAATTAAAGATTTGGTCTATAGACCTGGGGTATCACCTCTTGAACTTATTACCCCTGCTACGGCAAAAAGGGTAGGGCAATTTTTTAGTAATATTAGTAGAGATGTTCGTAAAGAATTTAAAAACCCAAGGCTTGTATCTATCCTAGAATTTCCTGTATTGTTTTTGGGTGCAAAGCCTTCGAAAACTCCATCTTTCTATAGTTTTATGAACTATGCAGATTTCGGTCTAGGAACCTTCCAACCAAAGGGTGGTATGTACAGTGTTATTCTAGGAATGAAAACACTAGCCGAGTCTATGGGGGTAACCATAAAAACAGATCAAAATGTAGAAGAGATTGTGGTGGAGAAAAACAAGGTAAAAGGCATTGTATCTAATGGCACATTTCATGCCACAGATACACTTCTAAGCGGTGCAGATTATCACCACACAGAAACGCTATTGCCAAAAAAATACAGACAATACTCTGAGGCCTATTGGGAAAAAAGAACCTTTGCTCCCTCCTCTTTATTATTTTACATAGGCTTTGATAAAAAAATTAAAAACGTAGCGCATCACACCTTATTTTTTGATGTAGACTTTGAGCAGCACGCTAGAGAAATTTATGATACACCTGTGTGGCCAACGAGTCCACTTTTTTACGCAAATTTCACTTCAAAAACACAGCCAGAGCTTGCCCCTGATGGTAAAGAAACTGGGTTTTTCCTGGTTCCTATAGCGCCAGGATTAGAGGACACAGAAAAGCTAAGAGAAACCTACTACAATAAAATCATGACACGTTTTGAAACCCTAACGGGACAGGAAATAAAAAAACATGTTATATTTAAAGAGTCTTTTTGTGTAAATGATTTTGTCTCTGAGTATAATTCTTACAAAGGGAATGCCTATGGCTTGGCAAATACATTGCTGCAAACTGCATTTTTAAGACCAAAATTAAAAAGTAAAAAAGTAGAAAATTTATTTTTTACTGGACAATTAAGCGTTCCCGGACCGGGAGTTCCGCCAGCACTTATTTCTGGAAAACTAGTAGCAGGTCTTATCGCAAAAAAGAACAACTAATGAAAGAACTTTTTGACATAGTATCAAGACAATGCAGCAAAAGTGTAACTAATGCGTACAGCACTTCCTTTTCTTCGGCTACCAAAATGCTATCTCCTACCATACGCCAAGACATCTATAATATTTATGGGTTTGTAAGGTTTGCTGATGAAATTGTAGACACCTTTCATGAGTATGATAAAAGTGTACTATTTAATCGTTTTGAAAAAGACCTTGAATTTGCACTTGAAGAAAAAATTAGTTTAAACCCAATTTTAAATTCTTTTCAAGAAACAGTTCATAAATACAACATTGAAAGAGGTCTTATAGCCTCCTTTATGAAAAGCATGCGTCTTGATTTATCCAAAACAGAGTACCTAACAGAGCAGGAATATAAAGAATACATATACGGATCCGCAGATGTGGTGGGTTTAATGTGTCTTCATGTTTTTTTGAAGGGTGACACAGAAAAATACAACCTACTCAAAGATTCTGCAATGGCACTAGGGTCTGCGTTTCAAAAAGTAAATTTTTTACGTGATCTAAAAGATGATTTTGAAGGTCTGAGCAGAACCTATTTCCCTAATACAAATTTAGAAGCCTTAGATGAAGCCTCAAAACAAGAAATTATAGCAGATATTGAAGGAGATTTCCAAAGAGGCTACCAAGGGATATTAAAACTACCCACAGAAGCCAAATTTGGGGTATTTATGGCGTATCGCTATTACAGAAGATTGCTTAAAAAACTACATAAGACACCAGCCTTAGAAATTAAAAATACTAGGATACGAGTTCCTGGATATGAAAAATTTGGGCTTCTTACTAGAAGCTATGTAAAGTACCAACTAAAACTTGTACGGTAATTTTATTGTTACCAATTATTTAAATTAAAAAAAATGACAACACTGCTTTGGATTTTAACCTTTATCGGAACTTTTTCTGCCATGGAATTTATGGCGTGGGCAACACATAAATATGTTATGCATGGGTTTTTGTGGAGTGTGCATAAAGATCATCATCATAAAGACCACAAAAGCTGGTGGGAGCGTAATGACTTGTTTTTTATATTCTATGCAGCAGTGAGTATTGCATGTTTTATAGCTTGGCAATATTATGGCTTCTGGGCTGGACTGCCCATAGGCTTTGGCATATTTGCCTACGGTGTTGCTTATTTTATGGTACATGACATCTTTATACACCAACGCTTCAAAATGTTTAGAAAAGCAAATAATTGGTATGCAAAAGGAATAAGAAGAGCCCATAAAATACATCACAAACACCTTGGAAAAGAAAAAGGAGAATGTTATGGAATGTTAGTCCCCCCACTGAAATATTTTAAAAAATAGGACATGAAAAATCTTTACCTATATCTAAACATAGGATCCTTTCTTATCCCTTTTATATTTAGTTTTTATCCTAAATTTCAGTTTTATAAAAAATGGAAATCCTTATTTCCTGCCATCTTTATCATGATGGCTTTTTTCATTTCTTGGGATGTAATTTTTACCAACAATGGCATTTGGGGGTTTAATGACCAATATATTAATGGGTTTAAAGTAGCAAACCTACCTATAGAAGAATGGCTGTTTTTTATATGCATACCCTATGCCTGTTTGTTTACCCATTATTCATTAAACTATTTCTTTCCAAATTTTACGCTTTCTCAAAAAGCAACCTCTGTATTTTATGTAGCACTACTGTGCATATTAATAATAACACTTTGGTATAACTATGACAGGTGGTACACCCTTGTATGCTTTGGATATGCAATTATTTTGCTAGGGCTTGTGTATAATAAAAACCCAAAGATTCTTGGAAGGTTCTTACCAAGTTTCTTTATTACACTTATCCCCTTTTTTATTGTTAATGGCGTGCTTACCGGTAGCTTTATTGAAAATGAAGTTGTGTGGTATAACAATACAGAAAACCTAAACATCAGGATGTTTACCATACCTATTGAGGACACCATATATGCCCTGGGCATGTTGCTTACAGTATTTGTATTGCTGGAACATTTTGAGGCCAAAAAACTAGATAAAAAACACTAAAACTTATTGGTTTGGTATTGTTATTTTTTTAGATTACAGCAATTTGTAGCAATTGATTTTTCATTATTATAATTCAATAGAGATTTGTGTATTCTCATTTATGAGAAATGTACACTTCTCAAAACTAGGAGGACCGAATGTTGTACTTGGATTATTAGAAAAAGCATAAGGTTCGGAGGGGATTCCAAAAAAACCTTTCGTGTCTAAAACACCGTTATTGTTTTGGTCATGGAACAAAGAAATTGAGTAAGTACCATTTTTTATGTTTGCTATATCTAAAGAAATAGTAGCATTTGTTACGGCAACTACTTTCTGATACTCACACTGTTTTAAAAAATCTTCCTTTTTATCTGTTAGGCATACTATTAATGAGCCTTTTAAATTCTCAAAATTAGTTACTGTAATCTGCAAGTTGTGAGCATTGTTTGGTTCTTGGGCTAAAATAAAATTGAGACTAAATAATAATACGAATACTACAGATAATTTGTTCATGGTTATTAAAGCTTTATATTTTAGTATTGTTTTAAGTTTTTAAAATGATCTTCTATAAACAGAGAAACCTTCTTTGATAGTTTCTAATACAATTATGTCTTTGATTTTTTCTTTATCCACTTTTAAAGGGTTTAAATCAAGAATGACTAAGTCTGCCAGTTTACCTAACGCTAAAGTTCCTTTACTTTCTTCTTCAAAATGCTGATATGCTGACCACTGAGTAATGCACTTTAATGCTTCGTATGGTGTCAGTCTTTCATTCTCTCCTATAATACTGCCTGACCTGGACACCCTGTTTGTAGCTGTCCATATCACCCTCATTAAATTTGGTAAAGCCACAGGTGCATCTGTATGAATGGTAATTTTTAATCCCTTATTTAACGCAGTGCGAGTCGGGCTTATTTTATTACCTAAACTGTCTCCGATTAATTCCTTATGCCAATCTCCCCAATAAAAAGTGTGCAATGGAAATAAAGAAGCTATAATATTTAAATCCTTGAATGCATCCAACTGATCTTCCCTAACATACTGTCCATGTATAAGTACATCTCGTCTGTTTTGATTCCCGTATTTAGCGGTAACTTTTTTTAAACTTCGAATCATTTCTTCTTCGATCTCCATTGGCATGTGTATGAATTTGCCAATTATTTTGAAAAGCACTTTCATAAATGTTTTCAACATCTTCATCCAATGGAATAGCTGGGTAACCTAAATATCCTTCTTCTGCTCCGTCTGGAGGAATTAGGTAGGGTTTAGTTCTCCAGGCTGTTCTACCTTGGGGCGATCCATCTAATGTAAGTTTTATTCCTCCTATTCTATAATGATTTTTATAGGTTGAACTATACCAATCTGTTTTAAGCAAGGAATCGGCAACAGAATAATCAATGTAGCTTACAACGTCTAGCTTTAAGAAATTAGTTTTAGCTGCATACTCTAAAAAAAGATGTGAACTGGGCATTGCTCTTCCTTCTTGTACTGTAGTATAACCATAGGATAAAGCCATATTTTGACCAGCTGTAAGAAATACTTTTATAGCCTCTTCACTCTTGGGGCCTAGTACCATAGGCATAAACGGAATTGCCGCTAATTCTTCTAATACCCCATTTGGTTCTTTTGTTCCGGGTATTCTTCTAATTATACCACCTTCAGGGTCTGGAGATTCAGCAGTAAGCTTTAGTATTTCTAAACCTTTGCTATTAACAACGCAAAAATGACCAGAGATATGGACAATCATAACAGGATACTCTGTTGATACTTTGTCCAAATCCTCTCTGGTAGGAAACCGTTTATCTTCTAGAACGGAATCATCGAAACCCATTCCGAAAATCCATCCTGTTAATTCAATGTTTTCAGGAGTTGACCAATCTTTCAGTATTTGAATTAGCGCGTCAATATTATTTGCCCCAGCATCCGGAGGAGGTAGTATTTGAGCTCCGATAGATTGACTTGGGAAACCAGCAAAATGGGCATGTGCATCAATAAAGCCAGGGAGTAATGTTTTTCCGTTGAGGTTGGTTTGGGCTGCATTAGGGAACAGCTGTTTAGCCTCTAAAAGACGTCCAACAAACACTATAGTATCACTATTTGTGACTATTGATTCAACGTAATTAGGTTTATCACCGCTCATTGTAAGAATATCTCCTCCATAATATAGGATTTGATTTTCTAGTAATTTACTAGATTGATTAGAGCAAGCACAAACGAAGTATATTAAAATTGAAAATAGTAGAATCTGTTTCATATGTAATTTTTTAATGTGCTAAAACGGTCTTGTATATAGGCAATATCAGGGTTTTAGCGCTAAAATGTGTAAATATACTAAATTTGGATAAGTATAATTGTTATAAAAAATATCCGCAAACGACTATTGCTTATATACCGCAATGGCGCTAGGCAAAAACACACCTAAACAAGGAAAATCGAACAACAGAATTATCAGTTCAATAGGGATTATATAAATTCATGATATTTACATCAAAAATTTAACTGTCATCACCAATTGCCATGTTAGCATATACAACACCTGGATGATTTTAACTTATTTAATGTTAAAAAATGGGCTGTCCAATAATCTATAGACCAAAAACATGTATCTTTAAATACAAGATAGTGAAGACTAGAAATCACTTAAAAAACGGGGCCAAACCGAAAAGCCATAAGATTAGGGAATTATTATAAGTAAAAACATGTTTAAAAAATTTAGTATAACTGACAAATTGATTTTTATCGCGGCAATACTTTCGCTTATTTATTCTGAAATATTATTTTTTAATGGCAACCAACAAGAGAGATTTTTATTGGTATTTGGGTGGTTATTTCATTATATGCTTTCCTTTGTATACTTTTCTGGTATAAACAAATTTCACAAATGATTGAATTTATACCATATTTTACAGGAATAGTTTCCATATTGTTCGGTGTTGCATTTGCTTATGCTAAAACTTCATATAGTAAAAAAGACAAATAAAACCATAACAATGGTTACAATCTCATAGTGGATACTATTATGGATTGAATCGGTAATCTGCAATTTTTAGTTCCTTACCAATAACCTTATGATAACGTTTTAAGGGAAACAAATGAGATTTTGAAAACGCAAGTTACTAGCGTTGATGCATAATATTAATTGCGTGGTTTAAGGACGTAATTTAGTAAATAGAAAATTCACGAGGATTTTAGCAAGTAGGCTAGAACTAGCAATAAATTATATACTGTATTGGCAACTAGTTTTCCTGTAAATTATTTAATTCTATTTTCAATTTTTCCCAAGTTTCATGGGATAGAATTGGTTCATAATCTATCGATTTATTTTTGCTATACTCAATAATGTATTCTGCTCTTTCTCTCGAGTCAGGATGAGTACTAATCCAATTCAAATATTGGGGAGTGGCATACTCCTTGTCTGAGAGGTTGTAGAGAAAATTAGCAAATGGTTCTGGATTTACCTTTGCACTTATCAAATAATCAACTGCTTTTATATCGGCTTGTTTTTCTAAAGATCTGTCAAATGCAGATGAAGAAAGCATTTTGGCCGTTTCTTTTATAATTTCTGGCCCACCGCTACCAGTTGTCATCGAGATTAGGACTGAGAGTCCAATTTCTTTGACTAACTTTTTCATTATATGATTTAGTTTAATGTGAGCTATTTCGTGAGAGATGACTCCAATCAACACATCTTGATTCTCTGAATTTAATAGTAATCCACTATAAACTATTAAATGCCCGTTTGGTAATGCAAAGGCATTAATTTCATTTTTGTTCAGTACATGAATTTTAATTGTTTCTCTATCTATATTATTTGATTTACAAATCTGATTTACAATTTTATCTATTGATTCTAATATATGAAGGTTATTGTTTTCATTTGCTGTCTCTTTAATTGTTTTCCAGAAAAGTTCACCTAATTTCTGTTCTGTCTTGTTAGCTACCTTTTGAACTTTAAAAACATTTACCAAATCTATTTGCGAGAGAACAAAATAGCTTGCTAAAAAAAGAAGAATAATTATTGTTCCTTGAATAATAATTTTTTTCATAATTATACTTTTGGAAATATTGTTTGTTAATGTTCCATAAAACCACCACTCAACATGAATACCTTTTCTTGTCTTAATAGCTGTATATATTGTTGTTATGAATTCAACCAAGTTAAATATTAGTGCTACTATGATGTAAGCAATGTAATTATTAGTAATTGTTTCATCTTTAAAAATTATTGATACAGTCCACCAAAATGCATAGCTATTTACGAAAAGCATGGATAGCTGAGATAATAATGCTTGTGTGCAGTGCCAGCGAACAAAATAGGTGGCCTTTCTATTCCCTAAATAAAAAATAAGCGTGGCAAACAAATTTACTATTGGCAATGGAAGTCCAACAATAATAGCAATTAATGACATCAAATAACTACTAGAGGCAGTCTCTGCTTCATGTTCACTTGGCTCGTAATTAAATTGTTTTATTTGTATCATAAGTTATTTTGAAATATTCCAAATCCAGTTGATAATTACGAGTATTATCAAAGGAATCGCAATTTTTGATTTTTTTAGAAAGGTTTCTGTTTTTAGATAAAAATTAAATAATGTCCTGGTACTTTTAATTATATCTGCTATAATCCATATGGGAACAACAAGCATAATGAGAGTAACTAAGTAACCTATTGGGTTTAAATTCAATGCTTCAATAAAATTACCCTTTATCAATGAAATCATCGAACGAGTAGTACCACAAGACGGGCAGGGTATATTTGTTGCATACTTTATTAAACAAACTTCAACTGATTTGATTTCAGTGATTTCATTTGTGACACTAAAATATAGCCAAATATACCCTGCTATACATGCTATAAATAATATTGAATACAGCTTGTTCCTGTCGAGTATCATTACTACATAAATTGCTGAATTTTTTGCATATTTTTTTCTCTAGTAGCTTTCTGAATCATGAACCAGTCAATAATTGTCCAAATTCCAAAACCGCCACAAGTTAAAAGTTTAGCAACCCCAAGACCTGTATCTCCAATCATAAAGCGGTCAATACCTAGGGCGCCTGCTAGTATTGAAACAATTAATGTAGTTGTCGGGTCATTAAATTGGGCAGTTGACAACATTGGCCATTTTGAGTCATCAAGTGCGATAAGTCTGTCTCTGATAATATTGATTTGGTGACTTTCAAAGAATTTTCCGTTTGACATTATAAACATGTCGACTTTTTGTACCTCCATTTTTTGATTTTTTTAAATTTTAGTATTAAAAATAAGGCTTTTCGGTTTCACCCCTTTTTTTAAATGGAGTCAAGTCTCCATTTAATTGTCAATATAGCAAATTATGTTTAGGAAATGTTAATTTTTTTTATGTAAGTCTTTTTATTCAAAACGCGGTGTTGTTTTGTTAAGCTTCCTGTTAACGTTTAGTATATGATTAGTGACGTCTACGGCGTGCTTGTCGGCTGTGAACGTCGGACGCATCGGCAAAGCCGCTTGTTCGGAACTATCCGAAACACTAAGTTAAGAATTTTATCGAGATCGTCTTCTTATTCACTGTCATAAGACATTAATTATATACGTTGTTAGCCTTTCGTTATTTATTGTTACTGTTGATAAATATACAATAGAGGATTTTAAAAATTGGCGTTTTTTATATTGTTTTAATTTAACTATCTTTAAAACAGATAGTTATAGCTAATTTAATGAATGATTGGCTTTAGAATTTGGCTGCCTCAAACTATTACTTTTTTTATATTTATTCTAAATTAACTAATAATTTACTTATTATGAATTATACACGATCCTCTGCTTGTTTTGTTTTAATCGTTGCTAATGTTTTTTCGCAGTCACCCCAAGTAATTGAGACAAGTCCCGTTTCTCAATCTTTGATAATGGCTCCGAGCGATCCAATCCTTATCACCTTCGATCAACCTCTCAATGAGGCAACGATTACGCCTAATACGTTTCAGGTTTACGGGCGATGGTCGGGTCCCATGGATGGCATTTATAGTTTTACAGCTAACTCAACTGTAGTCAAATTCACACCTATTAGAGACTTTTTCTATGGTGAATTGATTAGAGTAGGATTATCAAGCGGTGTTCAGAATATGGCAGGTATGCCACTTACAAATGGATATGGCTTCAGCTATTGGACAAAATCATTACCAGCTTCACTCGATCTAGAGCTCGTAGGGCAGATCGATATGAGAGAGCCAGGGGAAGGTCATATAACATGCTATGGGGCCTATGCCGGTGATGTCAATGATGATGAATTTTCTGACCTGGTAGTCATTACCGAAGATTCAGACGACATACGCGTATTACTCAGTGATGGTTCTAATAATTATGAACCATTTATAATTTTTGAATTACCCCCAGGCCAAGGACCCAGTACGAATGCAGGAGCTGATTTTAATCATGATGGTTTGATTGATATAGCCATAGGTAGTACATATGGAGATCAAGTGAACGTACTGTTTGGAGATGCCACAACTATTTTTGGAAGTGAATTCAACTATCAAACCGGTGAAGGGGTTCGGGGGCTAACTGTTGCTGACTTCAACGGGGATGGCTGGGAGGATATCGCTACAGCCAACCGTTACGCTAGTACGATATCTATTCTCATGAATGATGGAACAGGACTTTTTGAGCCGGCGATAAATATCGATTCGGGGTTTGCTGGTGAAACTTCCATAGCTGCAACAGATCTCAATGGTGATGGCTATGTGGATCTGCTCGTTGCAACTTATTATAATAATAATGTGGTGAGTTTATTGAACGATGGAACAGGAAACTTTACGGTATTCGATTCGGTCTCTGTGGGTACTGGTCCTTGGAAGATGGCAATTGGAGATGTAAATGGTGATGGTTTTGTGGATATTGCGATTGCAAACAGGTTTACCGACGACATTTCAATAGTCAGGACGGATGGTTCGGGTGGACTGCAATTTGACGCACAATATATTGTTGGTGATTTCCCAGTAGCCATCGATCTGGGTGATATTGACGGAGATGGTGATCTGGACTTTATTTCTAGTAATGTAAGTGAATCCAATTATGTGCTAATGGAAAATGACGGCTCAGGGTTTTTTGTGAATCCAAGAATTTATCCTACTGTGCCTCAAGGGATGGCTGCATGCGCCACAATCCACGATCGAAATAATGACGGAGCCATGGACATTTCTATGATTGATGAGTCGGAGGATGTTGTTTTATTGTATGGTAATACCGTTAATCTTGGCAATGATGAACAAGTAGCAGATATGGACTTGGTACTTTATCCAAATCCGTTTAACAATAACATTTATGTGGGCGGCTCCATTATGGGTCCAGTAAAATTGGTATTGTATGACATTCAAGGTAGGCAAATACTAACTCAATACATGGGAACAGCGAAACAATTTTATATAGGTGAAATTGGATTATCGGAGGGTATCTACATTGCCGAACTATACCACAATGGTAATTCTCAAAACATCAAGATGTATAAAATACCTCAAAATTGATTGCATATTCATTAAAATTTATTCAGATTCATATATACTGAATTTATTTTCAATCAACATTATTCGAAAGAATTTAATCCTAGTTTGTTGGTTCATTATAATGAAGGCTAACGGTTAGTATATGAAAAGTAGGCGATTACGAAGCAAGAAACTTTTGGTTAAGCAATTAGTTTGATACGAGCCAATAGCCTTGAATTTACTACTATTTAGCCTATTTTTTTATATACATTGTTATGCACTTTTATTCTTTATCTCAATCCATTTATGTCATATCGTGACACAAAATTCCAAACCAATTCAGATGTGTTCTGACCTTGAAAAGTTGCGCTAAACCAAACATGGTCTCCACCAATATATTTGTAATGCTCAACAGAAACTGAGCTATCTCCTTGATCATAAACATAATGTTCAATATTGTTGTCACTTGTTACGGTTGGGGTTAAAACTGTATTATTAAAATTAATCCAATGGTCCAACGTACTTTGGGCAGAGTTATAGTCACTACTCCCATTATAGGGGAGAACGCCATCAGAAGTTCCATGAAGATGTATTACCGGCATAGGATGACTGGTAGGTCCAGTACAATCTAACATAACTCCCGAAACAGATGCTACCGCAGCAATTAAATCACTTTTATAGTTCGCAAGTCCATACGCCATCATGCCTCCGTTTGAGTATCCAGCAGCATAAATTCTCTCCATATTTACATTATACTGAGATGAGATTTCAGTTATCATGGATTCAATAAATCCAAAATCATCAGCATTACTTTTATTGTCTGGTCCTAATGGACAAGCATTCCAATGAGATAAACCATCTAAACAACTACCTTGAGGATAGATTAAAATAAAATTGTCAGCTTCTGCCAATGAGCGCATATCTGCTTCTTGCATATAATCACTAGCATTACCACCAAACCCATGAAAATTCAGCATTAGTGGAACAGAAGATGTTCCGTCATAAGAGTTTGGTATATACAACACATATTCTCTGTTGAGACCGTCATGAACTATAGTCTGTGCATTAGTATTTGAGTAACATTCCTCTGGATTTTTATTATCATCTTTATTACAACTGCTTAGAATTAACAATAAAATAGTAAATAGTAAAATTGCTTTTTTCATTATACAGTTTCTTTAATTTTTTTTAACGCCTATTTCTTTTTGTTATTGTGCATAACGTGTTTGTATATGATTTGTTGCGTGTTTAAGCACTAATTTAGTAAATACAAAACCAACTAGAAAATCCGCGAGGATTTTCGTAAGTAGGCTAAAACTAGCAATTAATTATACACGTTGTTGTAACACGTTTTTTAATCAATTATTCTGTCAAATGTTTTATAGATAAATTCAGTTGAAACAGAATCCTTAATGATTTCAAATTTTAAATTCGTAAATTCTGCTCCTCGACGACCAATTCCTTTTCTTTCTCTAACATCTTCCAATTTATTCCAATCATTAATAGTTAAATGTAGGATAGCACATAATTCATCATCTTGGATATTAAAGTATAAGGATTCTTTTCCATTTTGTTCATCATACTTTTGAAGCCAATAAGTCAGTTTTGTTTTGTCAATATTATTTAATTGTTTGATTAATTCATCTTTGTATACTTTTGAATTTGGCGAGTTGTTTTCAAATGTTGGATTGCTATTTTCACAGTTAGGTCTATCACAAGATATAAAACCTAAAAGCAAAATAATTATCAGTGAAAGTGTCAGTTTTTTTTCATTTTGAATGTTTTACAACGGTTTGTGTATGGTTTGTTGCGTGGTTAAGCACCTAATTTAGCAAATAGGGAACGAACCAGTGGAAATTCCGCAGGAATTTCCACGTAGGTAAGAACCAAGCAATTAATTTTGACAGGTTCTATAATTCGTTGAGTGTAATTAAAAGTATTATTCCTTTTTGAATTTTCTATCAATTATTTTTCTTTTCCATTTTTCTCCAAAGAAATCAAAATAATTAAGAGAATAAACTCCTATAAAAATCCCCCAAAAAATTAACATATAAAGAAAGAGAAACCAACCTTCCGAATCTGAATCATTAATCGCGATCCAAAGGAATATAATAAGGTTAATTATCGCGAAAAAAAGAAGTTTATAAAATCCTTTTACATTTTGAACATATTCTTCTTCTTTTCTAATTTGTTCTTCTTCTTCTTTCTTATCAGAATCAGCGATATTAGTATCAAAAACAGCTGCTAAAGATTTCAATGATTCTAAACCAGCATTTTCTCCATTTTCTATTCTTTGAATCGTTCTTATGCTTAACCCGCTCATTTCTGCCAGTTGTTCTTGCGACCAATGACGCTCTAATCTAATTTTTTTAATATCTCTTAGGTTAGTTGTGTTTGAATTCATATTCTCAGTGTTTTAATTTTTTTACAAATCTACATATTAACTTCTCCTTTATATTGTAAGTGATATGACAAACCAACGATACAGACATGACAGTAATATGCCACATACTAAATTCTATATCGATTCTATTTTGTATTTGAGAAATAGTTCAGTTTTACTATAAGTAATATTGAGTTTTTTTGATTGATATCAAATTTATTTATAAGTTTAAAATTTACTGACCTAGAAATATTTCGGCATTAATGTTAATATTTTAAATTGGTTTATACTTCAAATATATAAAATGTAAGTTTAACCTACTTAAGAGGTTTAGAAATAGCTGAACTGAAGGAGGAGGATATGCCTATGGTTTAGGCTTTTTATAAAATTCATTTTTCAGTGCACTATAAATAAGTGCATTTTGTAATCCCGCTGCAACTAATAATACACCAAATAGATATTTGTAATTTTCTGTATCACTGTAGAGATATGAAGCTAATAGAATTACAACAGCCCATATTATAGCACTTATAATCAGTATATTTTTCATTTTTGAATTTATTTGATTGGGATTACTTATAGTTTAAGTTAGTATTTAGTTACCTACAACGGCTCTGGCTAAAAAAAGCTTCCATTTTCATGGAAGCTTTTTTTAATAACTCATTAAAATATTAACCGTTTTGCTCTTTGATTAAATTAAGCGCAGATCCTTTACGGTACCACTCTATTTGAGCATCGTTATAGGTATGATTAACCACAATGGTATCTTCACTACCATCTACATGGCGTAAGACAATAGTTAATGGCCTGCCTGGGCTAAAATCTGCAATATCTGTAAAGTTAAAGGTGTCATCCTCTTGGATAAGATCGTAATCTGCCTCATTGGCAAATGTTAGACCCAACATCCCTTGTTTTTTTAGGTTTGTTTCATGAATACGCGCAAAAGATTTCACAATCACAGCCGCTACTCCAAGATGTCTTGGCTCCATTGCTGCATGCTCTCTTGAAGATCCCTCTCCATAATTATGATCTCCAATTACCACAGTCATCACACCGGCTGCCTTGTAGGCTCTTGCCGTGTCTGGAACACCGCCGTACTCACCATCCAATTGGTTTTTTACAAAGTTTGTTTTCTTGCCAAAAGCATTTACAGCTCCAATCAAACAGTTGTTAGAAATATTATCTAAATGCCCTCTGTAACGCAGCCAAGGCCCCGCCATAGAGATATGGTCTGTGGTACACTTACCAAAGGCTTTGATTAAAAGCTTTGCGTTAGATAGATCGCTATCCTTAATTGGTGTAAATGGAGTAAGTAATTGTAAACGCTCACTAGTTTCGCTCACACTTACCACTACTGCAGATCCGTCAGGTAATGGAGCCTCGTAGCCATTCTCTTCAACTTCAAATCCTTTTGGAGGTAATTCCCACCCTGTAGGTTCAGAGAATTTTACTTGCGCTCCTTTATCATTTGTAAGGGTGTCTGTCAATGGGTTAAAATCTAGACGTCCAGCAAAAGCAATGGCCGCTGTAAGCTCTGGTGATGCCACAAAGGCATGGGTATTAGGGTTCCCATCCGCGCGCTTTGCAAAGTTGCGGTTAAAGGAATGTACAATACTGTTTTTTGGTGCGTTTTTCGGGTCATCATAACGCGCCCATTGCCCAATACAAGGGCCGCAAGCATTTGTAAATATTTTTGCCCCTAAATCTTCAAAGGTACTCAAGATACCATCACGCTCTGTGGTATAACGTACAAGCTCAGATCCAGGATTAATACCAAGTTCAGCTTTTATAGAAAGCCCCATATCAAGTCCTTGTTGCGCAATAGAAGCGGCTCTTGATAAATCCTCGTAGGATGAATTTGTACAAGATCCAATCAAACTCCACTCTACATCAAGAGGCCAATCGTTTTTGATGGCTTTTGCCGTCATATCTGCCCCTACCGAGGTAGATAAATCTGGAGTAAAAGGGCCGTTTAAAAGTGGTCCTAGCTCAGATAGATTGATTTCTATTACTTGATCAAAATACTGCTCTGGGTTTGCATACACCTGCGGGTCTGCAGTTAAATGTTCTTTAACCTCATTGGCTGCATCTGCAACATCTGCTCTATCTGTAGCACGCAAGTAACGCTCCATAGATTCGTCATACCCAAAGGTAGAGGTGGTTGCGCCAATTTCTGCACCCATATTACAAATGGTTCCTTTACCAGTGCAAGACATCGCGGTGGCTCCAGGTCCAAAATATTCTACAATAGCTCCCGTACCACCTTTGGCAGTTAAAATTTCGGCAACTTTCAAAATAACATCTTTAGGGGCTGTCCAACCAGATAATTTTCCTGTTAAACGTACTCCTATTAACTTCGGAAATTTAAGCTCCCAAGCCATACCTGCCATAACATCTACAGCATCTGCTCCACCTACTCCAATGGCAACCATACCCAGTCCACCAGCGTTTACTGTGTGGCTATCTGTACCAATCATCATACCTCCAGGGAACGCATAATTCTCTAAAACTACTTGATGTATAATACCCGCTCCTGGTGCCCAAAAACCAATACCATATTTATTAGATACAGAACCTAAAAAATCAAACACTTCATTACTTACCTCATTGGCGCGCTTTAAATCTTTTTTGGCTCCTTGCTTTGCTTGGATTAAATGATCACAATGTACCGTAGTGGGTACTGCAACTTTAGGCTTTCCTGCTTGCATAAACTGCAATAGTGCCATTTGAGCTGTTGCATCCTGGCACGCAATACGGTCTGGAGCAAAATCTACGTAGTCTTCACCTCTTGTAAAGGCAGAAGTGGCAGCGCCATCCCAAAGGTGATTGTATAATATTTTTTCTGAGAGTGTTAATGGTTTTCCAACAACATTGCGCGCTGCATCAATACGCTCTGCCATTTGCCCATACACCTTTTTAATCATTTCTATATCAAACGCCATACTATCTGGTTTTAAATTATGTATACAATAAGTACCGGTAAACCCTTTATTTACAAGTGCTGCGAAGATACAAAAAATATGAATTATTTAAAAATACACAATGAAATTCATTTTAAATTACACATTGTTTAACAATAAGCAACAATTATCTTTAAAAATAACGAAATCGATAATTTCAGGGTATGAAAATTATCGATTTAAAAATAATGAAAGCAAGTAAAAACAATGCTTTTGAGTAAAAAACAAGCCCAGTTGCGCTACAATAAACTAGCAATTATAGCTTCAATAGAAAGTCCTTCTGCTTCTGCCTTGTAGTTTTTTATCAAACGGTGACGCAGTATACCCACCGCTACTTTTTGCACATCTGCAATATCTGGAGAGAAATTACCTTGTAATGCAGCATGTGTTTTGGCAGCCAAAATAAGGTTTTGAGACGCCCTTGGGCCTGCACCCCAATCTATATATTTTTTCACAAGCTCTGGAGCACTTTGGCTCTTTGGTCTTGTTTTACCCACAAGTGTAACAGCATATTCTATAACATTATCTGCCACAGGTATGCGGCGTATAAGCTCCTGGAAATCTATAATTTCTTGAGCCGTAAACAGTGGGTTTACTTTTTGCGGAGTTCCAGAGGTCGTCGCCTTTACCACCTCAACCTCTTCTGCAAAGCTTGGGTAATCTAAATTAATAGCAAACATAAAACGGTCTAACTGGGCCTCTGGCAAAGGATACGTTCCTTCCTGCTCTATTGGGTTTTGAGTAGCCAATACAAAATAAGGCAAATCTAGTTTGTAATTATGTCCTGCAACCGTTACGCTGCGCTCCTGCATAGCCTCCAGAAGTGCCGCCTGTGTCTTTGGTGGTGTTCTGTTAATTTCGTCTGCCAATATAATATTAGAGAAAATAGGCCCTTTTATAAACTTGAAATTACGAGACTCATCTAATATTTCAGACCCTAGAATATCACTGGGCATTAAATCTGGGGTGAATTGAATACGCTTAAACCCTAGACCCAAAGCCTGAGAAACTGTATTTACTAGTAATGTTTTAGCAAGTCCTGGAACACCAATTAAAAGTGCATGTCCTCCAGAGAATACAGACAGTAAAACCTGTTCTACAACCGCATCCTGTCCTACAATTACTTTTTTAATTTCTTGGCGCAAGGCTTCATACCTTGTAACGAGTTGCTGCACTAATGCTACGTCTGACATATGCTATAAAATAAATTTATCTTAATTAATTTCGAGTAAAAAACAAGACCAAAAACTCACGGGTTTGCCAGTGAAATTTATTTCTTTACCCAATCACTTGCAAAAACACAATCTCTGTAATCTTTATTTACATTTATGTAGGTGTCTTTAATTTTTTGCTCTTGCCACTGCTCAATGGTCTTGATTTGTTTTTGACGCAGTGCAAGAGATTTAATTTTCTCGTAGTCTTTTACAAAATCTGCAGGATGCTCCTCATATTTGTTTGTTACGGTCAAAAACTTGTAGGTCTTTTTACCCGTTCTATCTTGGTCAACAAATATTTTTGAAACTTCATTTTCGGCTAGATTGTATACCTGAGCACTAAGGGTTGGATCCATCTTTGTTAAATCAAAACGCGTATCTTGATTTGTAGGATTTACTAACTGCCCACCGTTGTTACTTGTATTACTATCATCAGAGTATAGACGAGCAGCTCTACCAAAGGATATACTGTCATTAATAATACTGGTTCTAATTTTTTCAATTCGGTCTTTTGCCTGGTCTATAGCATCATTGGTTAATTCTGGAAATAAAATGATGTGGCGCACATCTATTTCTTGCCCACGAATTTTATCTACCTTAAGGATATGAAAACCAAATTCTGACTCAAACGGCTCACTCACTTCACCCTCTAATAAAGAAAAAGCAACATCTTTAAAAATCTTAGAGTAAGGATCACCTCTGCGCATACTTGGCAGTAAACCACCTCTTGAGGCAGCCCCATCCTTAGAATACAAAACGGCTTTTGTCGCAAAACTAGAACCTCCCTCTACGATGTCTTCTCTTAATTCATTAAGTCTGTCTATAACTCCTTGAAGGGCTTGTTTAGAAAATTTAGGTTCCACAACAATTTGAGCCACCTCAACCTCTGCACTAAACACTGGACGCTCATCCTGGGGTATACTATTAAAAAAAACAGATATTTCCTCTGGAGTAACCTCAACCACTTCTACCACTTTAGCCTGCATGCGTTTTGCCAGCTCTATCTCTCTTTTGGCTTTCAGCAAATCGTTTTTAAGCTGTAATAAATTGTCTTTACGGTAGTATGCAACTACCTTTTCTTCACTCCCAAGTTGGCCAACCATGTATTGCACAAGTTGATCCACTTGCGGGTTTATCTCTGCGTCAGAGATCATAATACTATCCTGTTTTGCTTGGTGGAGGTATAACTTATCTTCCATTAACTTACCTAGAAGCTCACACCTGGTTATCTCCTCAACAGAGACTCCATTTTGTTTGAATTCTAGATAACTCTTATCTATATCGCTGTCCAAAACTACATAGCCTCCAATAACCGCAGAGACTCCCTCTGCCTTGAAGCGTTTAAAAGGCAAGATAGAATCACTTTGTTTTGGAGCACTAGCAACTTCTAGTAATGGATTTTCTCTGGCAACTCCCGTACTATCTACAGCAATCACCTCTTGAGCAACCATAAAGGTTTGAGCGCACAGCAACAAAAGTATTGCAATACTATTTTTGGGTATACACTTCAAAATTTTTGTTTTTAACAGCATCTTTAGTAATGTCTTTTTCTAGTTCCTTTATAAGTTCTAGCGTTCTTTTATTTAAAATAATTTCTTTAATAATAGGCTTTATATATTGTAAAGGTGCTGTTTGATTGGGAGATAGCACATCTTCAATTTTGAGCAAATATACTCCTAATGAATCTTCTAATTGTGAGAAAGCAGCTTTTTTTAAAACCTTAGATTCTTTGGTTCTAATTACTGGGAGTTGCCTTAGTAATGTTTCTTTTTTAACCCAAATAGAGTCATTAAAATTAGCTCCCTTATACTCTAAACTACTATCCTGCAAAGCAGCAACATCCTCAGTATTAAAACGACGTAGTTTTTGCTTTGTTTCAGAAATAGTTGGAAAACTAGCATCTAGGTGTATGTATCGCAACTTGTAAATTTCTTCCTTTAGGGTGAAGTTCTCTTTATTTTGTTGGTAAAACAAGGAGTACTCTTCCGGGGTTATAGTGCTGTCCAAAAGCTTAGATACAATTGCGCCTTTGTAGGCCTCTGCAAACAAATCGTTTCTATACTCCTCCACCATACCCTGGTAGTCTTCTATTTGCTGCTGGGGCAAGTTAATATTTGCTTGATCTATCAGCAGCTGTTGTGTTGCCCATCTTTGGATATAGTTGGCAACAATACTAATACTGTCTTGTTTTGTGGTGTTCTCTGAAATTAAAGCCTGTATATCTTCCTGGTATAAATAGGTGTCGTTTACTCTAGCTACGGGTTCTTTGGCGCTTTTAGGCTCCAAAAAATCACAGCCAACTATAGCCGTACACAAAGTCAATATAAGAAGTAGTTTAGACATTATTTTTTAAGTTCTTTTTTGATTTTTTTAAGTGTCTTTTTATGTATCACCACAGAATACTTATCTCTTAGGTATTGCATCCAAGAGGCTTCAAGCTGTACTTGATAAGCGCTCATCACACTACCTCTTACCTCTTTAAAAGATTTTTCACTAGCAGGTAACATCTTGTCTACTTGCACCAAAGTGTAGCCGCCCTGGTCTTTGTAAATTCCAGAAACCCCTGCAACAAACTCAAAGTTTTCTGGTAATTGTTTGGCACCATTTTCAAACATTCCTTTTGAGAGTAAAACCCTTAAAGCAGCATCACTATTAAGCAGCTCTTTTACTTCTTGGGGTGTCTTCCCCTTTTCTAACAAAACCTTAGATTCTTGTAATGCGGCCTTTTCGTTACTTGTTATAATAGTAGCTTCCACCCTGTCTTTCCAAAGATAGCTTGCTTTGTTTTTCTGGTAATAGCCTTGCAGGGCTAGGGTATCTGTTTTTGCAACACTCCAGATATTATTTTCCATCACATCAAATATAAGTAGGCCATCTCTATACTCACTAATTACAGCTGCATAGTCAAGATTTTCTTCTTCTAGTTTATCTCTAAAATACTCTTGTAGCACTACGGTTTCAAAATCATCATATATGTACCTTACGGCGCTTTCTGTAGTCTTAACAGATTTTGGTAGCGGTCTTGTTTGTCTAACTGCCAAATGTGCTGCAAAATCTCTGTAGTAAAAATTTGTGCTTCCAATTGTAAAAATAACCTTATCAAGTGTCGGGTTTAATGTATCATACTTCCATCTTCTATTGAAAATTTCTTTGTCTACAAATTGGTTAAAAAAAGTAGCATAGGTAGCATCATTTGTGTAGCCGTATTTATCTTTTATTTTACTTCTTATTTCTGAGGTGACAGCCATCAATCTTTCTCCTCTATTACCTTGAGCTAAGAGCCTTTCTTTTTGCTGCTCAAAGGTTTTTGGCTCGCTGATACCCTCTAGACGTATAATGTGCCACCCAAAAGAAGAGGCAACGGGTTTAGAAATATCTCCAGGAGTATTTAATGCAAAGGCAGCCTGCTCAAACTTAGGAGCTCTTAACTTTCCTCTTGTAAAAGGCTTTAGTTTGCCTCCAGAGACTCCAGAGTTTTTATCTTCAGAGAATTGCTTTGCCAAGTCTTCAAATTTCTGTCCTTGATTTAGTAATTGGTATAATTCGTTTATTCTTACCTGAGGATCAAAAGTAGGATCATCATTTTTATTTGACACCATTATATGAGAAACTGTAATTTCATTTCCCGTTGGTCTTCTGTCTAAAACTTTAATAACATGATACCCATAACTGGTTCTTGTAATGTCAGAAATGGCACCTACTTTGGTATTGTAGGCCGCATTCTCGAATGCATATAACATCGAAAAAGCAGAAAAATAACCTAGATTACCTTTTTGCTCTTTGGTGTTTGGCTCTTCAGAGTATTGAAGCACTAAATCTGTGAAATCTGCACCATTTTTAGCCATTTTCATCACCTCTGTAGCCTTATTGTATGCCACTAGTGTGTCTTGAGGCAAGGCATCATAATCAACCATAATTAGAACATGCTGCGCATTTATCTGCTCCTTAGAGCGCTCATAGGCTTCCAAAGCCATGTCTTGTTCAATCTTCTGCTCGAATAAATAATTTCTAGATAACTGAGCACGGTATTTTTCAAACTCTTTTTTGTATGCTTTTCCTTGATCTAGTTTTTGAGCATAGGCCTCTTGCACCTTTAACTTGTAGTCTACAAACAACTCTAAATAACCATCCACAGATTTTTGAGACGCGTCCTTTACTAAATCTAGGTTTTTTTTATACACCCTTAAAAACTCTTGCTTGTAAACAGGAGTATTCTCAATGGTAAGAATAACATCTTTCTGGGATTGAGATTGTGCTGTAAACACAAAAGAGAGTAATGCGCATACAAGAATGATTTTTTTCATAAAAAGAGGGTATTTTAAGTTGTATTTTTCTAATAGGTTAATGGTATAACTAAGCAAACAAAAATAACAATTTGCCACTAGTAAACAAATCAAATTAATAACGCAATACTACGCATTAAAGTACATACCCTAGCCTTTAAAAAAAGCAGTAACTTTGCAGGGTACTATTACCACACACAAAAACACCCAATAAAGGTATCTCAAACACGTCTATATGAGCCAACGTATTAAATTAATTTGGGATTTTAAAGGCCCCAACGCTTCTCAAACTGCGGCGCACCACATCCTACACCTGGAAGAATTTTCGCGTTCAGAAAAACTAGAAAACACACTTTGTGGTCTAGAAAATGTGCATGATATGCATCATATTGCATATTTGGTGGTAGAGAAAAAACACATGGATGATTTAAGAGAGCGTCTTAAACCCAACCGAGGTCAATTATACCAAGAAAAATAGCCTACGGAATATTTAAATACTTATGTGTTTGCAGTGACACCATCCACTTTGGGTTTGCCATAACGTAATCTACAATTTGAGGAATCATAGTTTCTCGTTTACTCCATTCTGGCTGCAGGTATAAAATACAGTCTTCACCAACTTTTTCAGCTTGCTTTTCGGCAAATTCAAAATCGTTTTTATTATATATAATCACCTTTAATTCATGAGCTGCTTTGTACACCTGTTGGGTAGGTAACTTCATTTTTTTTGGTGACAAACAAATCCAATCCCAAGAGCCAGACAAAGGGTAGGCTCCAGAGGTTTCTATGTGGGTGCTCATACCCATTTGTTTTAACAGCGATGTTAAAGGGCCCATATCCCAGGTGAGGGGTTCTCCACCAGTTATAACAATAGTTTTCGAGTATTTATTTGCGTTTTGCGCAATGGCCTCAATGGCAGTTGGGGGATGGCTCTCTGGATTCCAGCTTTCTTTCACATCACACCAATGACAGCCAACATCACAGCCTCCAACTCTAATAAAATAAGCTGCAGTCCCTTTATGAAAACCCTCTCCTTGAATGGTGTAGAACTCTTCCATAAGTGGAAGCATCATACCTTTATTTACTTGCTCTTGAATCTCTTTTTGCATACGCCAGCAAAGATAGTATAATTATCTACGATGGGTACCTATTTCTGCAAAGACAAAACAGGAGTATCTCTCTTTAAATAGGCACATTAAAACAACCTAATATACCTTGCCATAAAACTAAAGACTATATTGTTTTACAAGACAGGATACAATTGTTATTTTTATAAAAAATTAAGAGTACTCACCTGAACCAACTACCAGATTAATACACAAACAACCAAAACCAAATAATGAAAAACGCTATTATTATAACAGCCCTAGCCGCTTTACTATCTGTACAATGCACAAATAAAAAAGACGCCTTTACCATAACAAATGGTAAAATTGGTACACTCACAAGCCAAACTACCCTTAAACAATTAAAGACTGTTTTTGCAAATGACAGTATTGTGCCCCTCTCCAATAGTAGCCCTAGTGATGCCTTGCAAGGAGATCTAGAGGTGTTTTCAAAAGATGGCAGCAAACTACTGGGGCTATCTCCAGATATACAAAACAGTCCTGAGGCAACAATAAACAACCTACGAGTGTATGACTCTAGATACAAAACAAGCAAAGGGCTATCTATAAAGAGCACCTTTAAAGATATTAAAGACAACTATGAAATCTCTGGAATCCAAACAAGTATAGATGCTGTTGTTATCTTTTTAAAAGATAGTGATGTATTTATCACCATAGACAAAAAACAACTACCAGAAAACCTAAGGTACAACCCTAACCTAACCATTGAAGCATCTCAAATACCACAAGGCGCTACCTTTAAATATTTTATGATTGCCTGGGAGGGTCAGTAACATCGTAAACTTTCAACTAAAACATTAAAGCTATGCACACACTCTCGCCTTTCCATCTAGCCATCCCCGTTGATGACTTAGCAAGTTGTAGAACATTTTACAGAGACACACTAGGCTGCAAAGAAGGAAGAAGCAGTGATCATTGGGTAGATTTTAATTTCTTTGGACACCAACTTGTTATCCATCTAAAACAGGACTCGCAACCCAAAGCTCCAACAAATACTGTAGATGGAAAGAGGTTCCTATTCCTCATTTTGGTGTCGTGCTTGATATGGATACTTTCAATGAGCTGGCAAAACAACTTCAAGAAAAAAACGTCGAGTTTATCATAGCACCCTACACTAGATTTAAAGGCCTTGTAGGAGAACAGGCAACAATGTTTTTTAAAGACCCTAGCTCAAACGCTCTAGAGTTTAAAGCATTTGCAGATCCAAGCCAGTTATTTGCTAGTTAAAAAGTTAGAGAGAGCTTGCATAGATATACAGCACTAATTTCAATAAAATACCTAACAAAAAAAGCCCTTTAGGAGATACCTAAAGGGCTTTTTAATATTAGTATATATGTATTAGTTTTTAGAGATAGCGCGCTGCTCTCTGGCTAGCAAGGTGTTTTTTAGTAGCATGGCAATGGTCATTGGTCCTACACCACCTGGAACGGGAGTTATAAAACTTGCCTTTTTGCTCACTCCATCAAAATCTACATCACCAACAATTCTATATCCTTTAGGCTTTGATAGATCCTCTACGCGTGTAATTCCTACATCTATAATCACCGCATCATCTTTTACCATTTCTGCTTTCAAAAAATTAGGAACCCCTAGGGCAGAAATCACAATGTCTGCCTGGCTAATTATTTGTGTTATGTTTTTTGTATTACTGTGTGTTAGGGTTACCGTAGAGTTTCCTGGCCAACCCTTGCGGCTCATTAAAATACTCATTGGCCTACCAACAATATGGCTTCTGCCAATAACAACAGTGTGCTTCCCTTTTGTATCTACTTTATAACGCTCTAACAACTCTAAGATTCCAAAAGGAGTAGCAGGTATAAAGGTGGACATATCCAATGCCATTCTCCCAAAGTTTTCTGGATGGAAACCATCTACATCTTTACTTGGGTCTACCGCCATTAAAACGCGCTGGGTGTTTATTTGAGGAGGCAGCGGCAATTGTATGATAAAACCATCAATTGCATCATTGTGGTTCAGCTCCTTAATTTTATCTAATAGCTCTACCTCACTTGTTGTGTGAGACATACGCACCATGGTAGACTCGAAACCAACCCGCTCACAGGAGCGAACTTTACTTCCAACATAGGTTAGAGACGCGCCATCATCCCCTACAATTACAGCGGCTAAATGAGGTACCTTTTCTCCGGCATCTTTCATCTTTTTAACCTCTGCTGCAATTTCGTTTTTAATATCGTTTGATACTTTTTTTCCGTCTAAGATTGTCATAGCCTTTGTTTTATATTTCTTGCCTAGAATAATTTAATGCTGTTTAACGCATATTTCCCATCATCTGCATCATCTTCTTACCACCGCCTCCTTGCATCATCTTCATCATTTTACTCATTTGCTGAAACTGCTTGAGTAATTGGTTGATTTGCTGCACAGAGGTACCACTCCCTTTTGCAATTCGCTTTTTACGATTTGTATCAATAGTTGTAGGAACACTTCTCTCTAAAGGTGTCATGGAATGAATAATGGCTTCTATATGCTTAAAGGCATCATCATCTATATCTACATCCTTCATGGCTTTTCCGGCACCTGGTATCATCCCTACCAGATCTTTCATGCTTCCCATTTTCTTTACCTGGTTGATTTGTTTTAAGAAATCATCAAAACCAAATTGATTTTTGGCTATTTTCTTTTGTAATTTTCTTGCTTCTTCTTCATCAAATTGTTCCTGTGCTCTTTCTACCAAGGAGATAACATCTCCCATACCCAAGATTCTATCTGCCATACGATCTGGATAGAACACATCAATTGCATCCATTTTCTCACCCGTACCAATAAACTTAATAGGCTTGTTTACAACACTTTTAATAGATATAGCTGCACCACCTCTAGTATCACCATCGAGTTTGGTAAGTATAACCCCATCAAAATTAAGCCTATCGTTAAACGTTTTGGCAGTATTAACAGCATCTTGACCCGTCATAGCATCTACAACAAACAATGTCTCGCTTGGAGAGATTGCTTTGTGTACATTTTCTATTTCTTGCATCATTGGCTCATCTACAGCCAAACGTCCAGCAGTATCTATAATCACAACGTTAAAACCGTTTGCCTTTGCATGTGCAACAGCCTTTGTAGCAATTGCAACAGGATCCATATTACCCTGGTCACTAAATACCTCAACCCCTATTTGCTCTCCAACAACATGAAGTTGATTGATCGCTGCAGGACGATATACATCACAGGCAACCAGTAAAGGATTCTTTACTTTTTTTAGTTTTTAAGTAATTGGCCAGTTTACCAGAGAAGGTTGTTTTACCACTACCCTGCAAACCAGACATTAAAATAACACTTGGAGACCCTTTTAAGTTGATGCCAGAGGCATCTCCACCCATTAGGGCTGTAAGTTCATCCTTTACTATTTTAACCATTAACTGGCTAGGTTGCAGGGATGTCAACACGTTTTGACCCAGCGCTTTTTGCTTTACGGTCTTGGTAAAGTCTTTGGCTATTTTAAAATTAACATCGGCATCCAAAAGGGCACGACGTACCTCTTTTAGCGTTTCTGCAACGTTAACCTCTGTAATACTTCCGTGTCCTTTGAGCACATGAAGGGCTTTATCTAACTTATCACTTAAATTATCAAACATAGGGAATACATTTTATACAAAATCTTAATAGAAAATTACAAAAGATTTAACCGCAAATATACTAATTGATTGGGGAGTTTCAAAGTAGCAACGCTATTAAAAACAGGGTTTTTTCTAGAATAAGATGAACCGTATAAACCAAAAAAGAGTACATAATTGTATCTTGTTGGTAATTTACGCTCTCTTTGTAAAACAACGTCATAATCAAATTACAATACACGCTATGAAACACCTTATTACACTTTTAGTAATTACACTGTTTGGCTTTGCGCCAACCCTCCAAGGACAAACAAAAGTTATTCATGCCGGTACACTACTTGCCGTTCCTGGAAGCGCTCCAAAAACACAACAAACCATTGTTGTTGAAAATCAAAAAATAAAACAGGTGTATGACGGCTATTTAAACGCCCTAGAACTTGGGCTAGAAAGCACAGATATAACACTCATAGATTTAAAAGACAAATTTGTAATGCCTGGCTTTATTGACATGCACACTCACATTACATCAGAGCGTGATCCCAATGCAATTAGCCATCTTTGGACCACCCTTGAGGAGGCAGATGCTGCCTACAATGCCATACCGTATGCAGAAAAGACACTCATGGCTGGTTTTACCACCATACGTAATTTAGGGGGTGACCCACATATTATGAATGCCTTAAAAAGAGCCATTAACAATCAGCTCGTTGTTGGGCCAAGTATTGTGGCCTCTAACGGAGCTGTTTCTGCAACAGGAGGACATGGAGATTTTCATGGATACAACGATGCTATTTTAGAAATGGTTGGCCAAGATGTAAGTATTTGCGATGGAAGCGATGACTGCACAAGAGCGGTAAGAGCGCTGGTAAAATCTGGGGCAGATGTGATTAAAATTACAGCAACAGGAGGTGTTTTGAGCAATACTGCTGCGGGTGTTGGCCAACAACTTACCGACCAAGAAATGAAAGCCATTGTTACTACAGCGGCTAGTCTTGGAAGAAAAGTAGCAGCCCATGCCCATGAGGCGCAAGGAGTAAATGCTGCCCTTAGGGCGGGAGTAAGTTCTATAGAACACGGCTCTTATTTAAATGATGAATCTATTAGGCTCTTTAAACAAACAGGGGCGTATCTAGTGCCTACCCTTTTGGCAGGTGTTTCTGTGTATGAAGAACTATCTGTAAACCCAAACATACCACCAGCAATCATAGAAAAGATAAAACAAGTAGCTCCCGTGGTTGAGGCCTCTTTCAAAAAAGCATTGAAAGGCAATGTTAATATTGCCTTTGGTACAGACAGCGGCGTGAGTAGACACGGTACTAATGCCCGTGAATTTGAACTAATGGTACTGTACGGTATGGACCAAAATAGCGCCATTAAAACAGCAACTATCAATGCAGCTACCCTTTTAGGTAAAGAAAATGTAATTGGAAAAATAACACCTGGCATGCAGGCTGATATGGTGGCCACAGACACTAGCCCTTTAGAAGATATTTCTGTATTAAAAGACATTACATTTGTCATGAAGCTTGGCCGTGTTTACAAAAACAAGTAAACTATAACAAGACAACTTCCAAAACACAAGGGCATAAAAACTAATTATTTTTTTATAGTTTTACGCCATCAAATCATGGAAAAACAAACAAACATTTGCCAAGAACAGGCCTTTAATAAAGTCTATAAAGCCCAGGCACAATCATTACGCAATTTTATGTTCTTTAAAACAAAGGACACAGATGCCTCTTATGATTTGGTACAAGAAGCTTTTTTAAAATTATGGCAAAATTGCGCAAAAGTAACCCCTGAAAAGGCCAAGAGTTATCTCTTTACAACCGCAAACAACCTTTTTTTAAATACCGTTGCTCATAAAAAGGTGCAATTTAAATTCACCCAAGGTGTAAAAAAATCACAAGACAACAACTCACCAGAGTTTCTATTGGAAGAAAAGGAATTTGGTCAGAAATTACAAAAAGCACTAGATAGTCTCACCCAATTACAACGCACTGCTTTTTTACTAAGCCGCGTGGAGGGTAAAAAATATAGAGAAATTGCTGCCATTTATAACATTTCAGAGAAAGCTGCAGGCAAACGAGTATTAGATGCTCTAGAAAAACTAAGAGAGACTATAGAAAATTTATAAACCCCCTAAGGTGGTAAAATAACAATTAAACTGTTATAGTATAACAAGCAAGTAGATGGAAACAAAACAAGCATTAGAAAAATGGCTCAACAATGAGGCAACCCCTGCAGAAATGCAGGTGCTTAACGCGTGGCCAGATTTTGACTCCTACAAAAAAATAGATGCCCACACAAAACGTATGGTATTGCCTGAGCACGATATAACATCTGGAATAAAAGCACTTAGAGATACTCCTTTATTTAATAAGCCCCAGAAACAAAAAAGACCTAAAGTTGTTACAATGCCAATGCTTTTAAAAATAGCGGCAATTTTTATACTACTAGCAGGATCTACTGTATTTGTAACTACCCTACCTACAAACATACAGGCGCCTATTGCCAGTATACAAACAATTGAATTACCAGATAGCTCAAAAATAACATTGAAAGAAAACGCCCGTATTAGCTACAAAAAATATGGCTGGCCCTTTAATAGAGAAGTAACCCTTGAGGGTGAGGCTTATTTTGAGGTCGCTAAAGGCAATACTTTTACGGTACTCACCCCAAGAGGGAAGCGTGAGTGTTCTTGGCACCTCTTTTAATGTAAAAACAGAGAATGATATTTTAATTGTTTCTTGTTTTGAAGGCCTTGTCTCTGTCAATGCCAATGGAATCAATACTCTGGTTACTCCCGGTGACTCCTTTAGCTTTGCTACTATGGTGGTTAACAATAAAATATACACCTCAAAACCAAGCTGGATTTTTAATGAAAGTAGTTTTGTAGATGTACCTCTGGAAGTAGTATTGATGGAAATTGAAAAACATTACAAAGTTACCCTCACAACTAAAAATATTGATGTAACTTTACGTTATACAGGTAGCTTTACCCATACAAACCTTGACCAGGCGCTTCAAACTGTAACACTACCACTTAACCTTTCTTTTAGCAAAGATTCAAAAAATGAAGTACAAATTTATGACCCTAAAAAACAATAAGTATAGCCTTATATACTTCTGTTTTTTATTGTTTTTTTGGACTCATTGTTGTCTTGCTCAAAACACTGAAGATACCATAACCTTTGAGCAGGCAATCTCTCAAATTGAAACAGTATTTGAGGTTAAGTTTTCTTATAACAGCAATACGGCAAAGAGATTTAGGGTCTCTACCCCAAACACAAACCAAACACTTACCCAAACATTAAGAATGTTTTCTGACAAAGAGAACATTAACTTCACCCTTGTTAGTAGCCGTTATATAACAGTCAAGTTTCCGAAAAAAATGGTGTCTTTTTGCGCTACATTTATTGATACTCAAACAGCAAAACCCCTACCTATTACCGCTATTTCAGAAAACAAAACATACACCAGTAACAGTGGTGGGGTTTTAAGTATAGACAGCATTGCAGATAACCAAGTATTGGAACTGTTTTCTCAGGGTCAATTTATCAAAGAGATTATCATTTATAAAGCAATAGCAAATACAAAAGGCCGCTGCCCTTTGCTATTTATAAACACTAGAGAATATCAACAAATTACCCACTATCACGCTCTCTAGGCTACATAGCAAAAGGGATTGAAAAAACAAAAAAAGGAGCCGTTACAATTAAAAACGATGATTTTGAAATTTTACCTTCACTCACCGAGCCAGATGTTTTACAAATTGCTCAAGTGCTTCCAGGGATACAAAGCTATGATGAAACAGCTTCAAACATCAACATAAGAGCTGGTGGTAGTGATGAGGTAACCATTTTGTGGAACGATATTAGAATGTACCAAACAGGTCATTTTTTTGGACTTATATCTGCCCTGAACCCAAATCTTATAGACAATGTTATTATCTACAAAAACGGAACGCATCCAAGATACAGCGAGGGCGTCTCTGGGGTATTACACATTTATCCAACAAACAGCATTGATCCAGAGGTAACAGGTGGCGTGGGTATAAATTTAGCAAGCACCAATGCTTTTGTGAAAATACCTGTAACAAACTCCTTTGCAATTCACGGATCTGGAAGAACCTCAATTAACAATGGTGTGGGCAATCCTATCTACACATCATTTTTTAAAAGAACCTTTCAAAACACAGAAGTAACAAACCTCAACAACAACCAGCCAGAAGTGCTTAGAACAACAGACGAGGATTTTAATTTCTTTGACATTAGTATCTCTGCACTTTGGGACATCTCACCAAAAGACAAACTAAACTACCACTTTATGACCATTAACAATGGCCTTGAATTTAACGAGCGTTTGTTTACCGGTGGTATTTCAACGGCTAGTTTTAATGAAATAGAGCAAAACACACTATTGGGTGGTTTTAATTACCAAAGAAACTGGAACCAAAAACTCACAACAGGGTTACATTATAGCAATAGCACCTATAAAGCCAGCACACAAAACACGCAGGTAGAACAAGCAAGCCAAGAATTTAAAAAAAATCAAGTAAAAGAACAAACCCTAAAGTTTGACACAAACTATAGTATAAACGATGACTTGTCTATAGAGGCTGGCTATCAATACACCAGCACCACCATAGATATCACAGAAGATACAAATACTAGTGAGAGCAGCTCAAAAAGAGGAATAACTAATGGATTTTACGCGCAAACAACTGCCCAACTATTTGATGATAAAACTACATTAACCTTAGGGGCAAGAGTAACAAATCTCTCCAATTTTGATACGCAGATAGAACCAAGAATTACCATTTCACACGCGTTAAAAAAGCATTGGAATGTGTTTCTCTCTGGCGAGAAAAAACACCAAAACGTATTGCAATTTACAGCCAATGAAAATCAATTATTAGGCATACAAAACAAACAATGGATCCTGGCAGATGGAGTTCAAAATCCTTTGTTAAAAAGCGGTCAGGCATCATTTGGGACAGATTATACCCTAAAAAAATGGACCCTTAACGCAGAGGTTTTTTATAAAAAAGTAGACGGTATAAACACCCGTAATCTTGGTTTTAGAAACCAACTTGAAAACGCTCAAGCCATCGGAAACTATACAAGTCAAGGCCTGGAAATATCTGTTGGGAAAAAACTTAAAAACTTCACTAGCTGGTTAAGCTACACCTACATCGATAGCAACTACGAATTTAAAACCCTTAGCCCTATACGTTTTCCCAACAATTTTAATGTCACACATTGTGTAAATGCCATTGCAACCTATACCCTAAAAGACTTCACTGTTTCTGCAGGGGTTAATTATCATTCAGGGCTACCCTATACCACAACGGTTAATCAGGGAGCTATTACTAACACCAATAACGGGCCGCAGATACAATACAACAGCCCTAACAACGAAACATTAAAACATTATTTTAGAACAAACATATCAGGGGTATACAAGACCCCTTTAGACGATACATTTAGCGCCGTAGTAAACCTTTCATTACTAAATTTGTTTGACACAAAAAATGAGTTGGGGAGATACTACCAATTACAGACAAACACCCAAGAAGAAAATTATATAAATACCGTTACGCAGTTTTCTCTGGGCTTTACACCCAATATATCAGTACAGCTATTGTTTTAAAAAACTACATTCTGTCAGGAACTTGTATCCCTAACAATGAAAATGCTGTTTTTATAACCGCTCCAACTGCGCCACAAAGTGCCACTCTAAATTCTTTTTCTGTCGTGTCCTGAGCAGCAAAAATTGGCACATTTTGATAAAAAGAATTAAAGTCCTTTACCAAATCATAGGTGTAGTTTGCTATGAGTGCTGGGCTATAATGCTGAGCTGCCATTTGAATTGTCTCAGGAAACAACTGAAGTGTTTTAAGCACCTGTTTTTCTTTAGGATCAAGAGAAACAACACCCTCCACAGATTGTTGGGCACTCCCTGAAGCCTTTCTTAAAATTGATTGAATACGCGCGTAGGTGTATTGGATAAAAGGCCCTGTATTTCCTTGAAAATCTACACTCTCTTCTGGATTAAATAAGATGCGTTTTTTTGGATCCACCTTTAAAATATAATATTTTAAAGCCCCAAGACCTATGGTAGCATAAAGCGATTGTTTTTCTTGAATAGTAAAATCATCAATCTTACCCAGCGCCTCAGAAATGTTGCAGGCTGTAGCAGTCATGTCTTTAATTAAATCATCTGCATCTACTACCGTACCTTCTCTAGATTTCATTTTACCACTTGGCAAATCAACCATTCCATAACTTAGATGGAATAAATTTTTAGCCCACCCAAATCCTAATTTCTGTAGTATTAGAAATAGTACCTGAAAATGATAATCCTGCTCATTTCCAACGGTGTAAATCATACCGTTTATATCTGGGTAATCTTTAACACGCTGTATGGCAGTTCCAATATCTTGAGTCATGTAAACAGCTGTACCGTCTGCGCGTAACACAATTTTTCTATCTAAGCCCTTATCGGTAAGATCACACCAAACAGAGCCGTCAGGATCTTTAACAAAGACCCCACTAGAGAGCCCTTCTTGGATAAATTCTTTACCTAGTAAGTAGGTGTTGCTCTCGTAGTAATTTTTATCAAAATCTACGCCAATAGCTGCGTAGGTTTGATCAAAACCATCATAGACCCAACCATTCATAGTTTCCCATAGTGAAACTACCTCTTTGTCTCCAGCCTCCCACTTGCAGAAGCATTTGCTGCGCCTGCACAATAATAGGAGCTTGCTTTTTTGCATCTTCTTCTGAAATTCCTTGGGCTATTAAATCGGCAATTTCTTTTTTATACTCTTTATCAAAACGTACATAGTAGTCTCCCACTAATTTATCACCCTTTTTCCCTGATGATTGTGGCGTTTCTCCCTTACCGTATCGTTGCCAAGCAAGCATACTTTTACAGATATGAATACCTCGATCGTTTATAATTTGTGTTTTGTAAACTTTTTTACCGCTGGCTTTCACTATCTGCGCTACACTGTACCCTAGCAATACATTACGAACGTGTCCTAAATGAAGTGGCTTGTTTGTATTTGGAGAGGCAAACTCTACCATCATAGCATCATCACCGGGAGGGAGTGTCCCAAAAGTACCCCAAGTAGTTGTGCTGCTGAAAAAATCTAAATAATACCCGTCACTTATAACGATGTTTAAAAAACCTTTTACAACATTAAAACCAGTAACATGAGCAACGTGCTCTTGTAAATAGGCGCCAATTGCTTGGCCAATAGCTACAGGGTTTCCCTTGACAACTCGCAACATAGGAAACACCACTACAGTAATATCACCCTCAAACTCTTTACGAGTGGCTTGAAACTCTACGGTTTCTAGGCTGGTATCATAAAGGCTTTTGATAGCATCTTTAACTTTCTGACTAAGGATATCTTGTAAGGTCATGGATTCATTTTAAAGGTGTAAAGATAGTTTTTTTAAGGCTTTTTTGGTACTGTTATTTGTTTCTTTAAAATGGGAGTGATCGCAACGCAAGAAATATAAAAATCAGGTGTCATTAACACATCAGTTCATATAAAATAATATTGAGGCTGCTAAAGTCTTTTTTTAAGCTCTTGGGTTTGTTATTTTTGTAGTGAGGTAAAACAAAGTGTGATTAATAACTACGATTTCAACTAGATTAAGATTAAAAAATATGCTGGTAAACGTTTCTTATAACAACAAACAAATAGACAATAAAATTGACCAGCAAGTTGGAAAACCTTATTCTTTGCCAGAGCGTTTTAAGCTTAAAGGCATTGGCTCGCCTAAGCTTATTATTACTCAAACAAGCATACAAATTCACAACCTACTTATTTTAGACAACAACAGAAATCAGTGCAATATAGAGATGCGCCCCAATGGTATTATTGTTGGTTTTAGATCTTTACTTGAAAGCTATGCTTTAGTTATCCCATTCCATAAACTGGTATTGTATAAAGGGAAGGCAGAAGAGTATTCTATCTACAAAGACAACTATTTTATTAAAATACAAGCACGCACTAAAGACAAAGAAATTCATCGCTTTGTTCAAAAAATACTAAAAGCAAAAACACGCTTAAGCGGTCTTAGAATAGAAGATATATAATAACTAGGGTTTATTTTTTATGGCAAGACTAGCCACAACCCCAATAAGGGCCAAACCCATCATTGCTAGAAGTTGGTTTACCGGTGTTTTTTGAGGCTGAAAAAAGGAGAAAATTCCAAAACAAAAAATAACAATACCCCCAAGAAGTAGCACCCACTTTAATACCTTCATTTTATCCAGTTTTTAAAGCATGAAGATACTGTTTTTTGAAAAACAATTTCAAAACAGTATTGTTATAATAACCAGATACAATAAAACTTAAAGTCACGTTAATACCCTTATAAGGCTTTATCTTTTCAGAAGTCCTGCGTATCTTTAAAAAAACAACTGATTTGAAAATATTACTTACAGGAGCAAACGGATACATAGGCATGCGCCTGCTTCCGTTATTATTAGACCAAGGGCATCAGGTAGTTTGTTCTGTGAGAGATGCTAACAGGTTGTCTATTTCTGAAGATTTAAAAAAACAAATTGAAATAGTAGTTATTGATTTTCTGCAAGAGGTGAGACCCGATGCGCTCCCAAAAGACATAGACGCGGCCTACTATTTAATTCACTCGATGAGCTCCTCTACAAGTGATTTTGATGAAAAAGAAGAACGCGCTGTAAAAAACTTTAACACCTACCTGGAGCCAACAAATTGCAAGCAAGTAATTTATGTTGGAGGTATTGCCAATGAGCAAAGCCTTTCCAAGCATCTTTGGTCTCGTAAAAATGTAGAAAATATTTTATACCAAGGTAGCGCTGCAGTAACGGTTTTACGAGCAGCAATTATTGTGGGTAGTGGTAGCGCCTCTTTTGAAATCATTAGAGATTTGTGTGAAAAACTACCTTTAATGGTAACCCCCAGGTGGGTTAAAACAAAGTGTCAACCCATAGCCATAAGAGATGTACTTAATTACCTTACAGGTGTACTTGGCAATAAAGAGTGTTACAATGAAAGCTTTGATATTGGCGGGCCTGATGTGTTAAGTTACCGAGAAATGATGGAGGGATATGCCCGTTTTAGAAAATTAAACTTAACCATTGTTACCCTACCCTTTTTGTCACCCAAAATATCAAGCTACTGGCTTTACTTTGTAACCTCAACCTCCTACAAGCTAGCCCTTAATCTAGTAGACAGTATGCGCATTGAGGTAATAACAAGTGATACTAGACTTAAAGATATTTTAAAAATTGAATCTATCTCATATCAAAAAGCCATAGAGTTAGCTTTTAAAAAAATAAAACAAAACCAAGTGGTCTCTAGCTGGAAAGACTCTATGATTAGTGGCCGTTTTAGAAATGACCTTAAAAAATATGTAGAGGTGCCTGTAAATGGTTGCGTGAAAGACAAGCAAAGCATCGTGCTTAAAAATCCAGAAAAGGCTCTAGAAAATATATGGTCTATAGGTGGTAAGCGTGGTTGGTATTACGCAAACTGGCTGTGGCGTTTAAGAGGGGCTGTAGATAAACTATTTGGCGGTGTTGGTCTGCGAAGAGGAAGAACCAACACAAATACAATCAATGAGGGAGATGCCCTTGATTTTTGGCGCGTAATACTGGCAGATAAAACCCAAAAAAGATTGCTGCTTTTTGCCGAGATGAGAGTGCCGGGAGAAGCCTGGCTAGAATTTAAGATAGACAAAGACAACGTGCTACATCAAACAGCAACTTTTAGGCCAAAGGGCCTACTAGGTAGAGCCTATTGGTATATCATGTTGCCGTTTCATTATTTTATTTTTGATGGCATGATAAAGCGTATTGCACAGCAATAACAGGCTTATGCTTTTGTCAAGGCCTTAGGTAAAAACACCTCGGCCATCATGCACCTAGCGCTTCCTCCACCACAGGTTTCTATGGTTGTTAAATCACTGCTTAAAATTTTACAATGCTTTTGGATTGCCTTTACCTGATCACTTCTAAGACTAGAACGTGCTGCCTCACTCATGATCATGTATTTTTGATTGTCTGCTCCCAAGACCTGTAGCATATTTCCTGCAAATTGATGCATCTGAGCCTCTGTAATTGCTATGACTTCTTTCTTGGTTTCTTTGAGATGCTTGAGTACTTGTTTCTTTTCATGCTTATCATCAATGGCGTCTAGACAAATAACCACAAAATTCTCAGCCAAGGCCATCATAACATTGGTATGGTAAATAGGCTTTCGCTGGTCATAAACAGTTTGATTTGCCGTGAAAATTACAGGGTCCATCTCAAAATCTTCACAAAACTCTACGATAAGCTCCTCATGGGCTCTCTGGGAGATAGCGCAATATGCCTTCCCATTTTCACGGTCCAATAATAAACTACCAGTACCTTCTAAAAAATATTCTTGCTCCTCTGCCTGGGTATAATCCATGAAGCCATCTACAACAAACCCTTCTTTTTCTAGTCTTGTAATAATCTCCTCACGTCTTTCACGACGTCTGTTTTCGGCAAACATAGGATATAGGGCAACCGTACCGTTTTGATGAAAACTAACCCAGTTGTTTGGAAAAATAGAATCTGGGGTGTCCAGACCCATGATATCGTCTTCAACAATTACCTCCACACCTACACCACGAAGTTTTGTCACAAATGTGTCAAACTCTACCTGCGCCTTTGCATTAATTTCTGAGTATTTTAAATCAAGATCTTGTTGAAAATAATTATTTACCTTGGTTTGTTCATTCATTCTAAATGCAACAGGGCGAATCATTAATATGGTATTGGTAATTTGCTTCATTGGGATAAATACGTTAAAATATAATGCGCAAAGGTACTCTTTTAGTAGTACCAATTACAATCTTTAAAACAGGTATCTCTAGTACCTATTCAATTTAAAAAATAACTTCCTGTTCAATACTAAGCGCCTTACATAAATTATATAGATGCATTATTAAATTAGTTTACATTTTAAAATATTTTACATACATTGATACTATATAAAACATAATGAGTGCCTGTTAATTTTAACCTTATGAATAAATATCTATTGCTTTTTATTTTTTGTGTAGCGAGCTTTACCCAACTGCATGCACAACAATGGCTTACCAATTTCCAGCAGGCTAAGGAGCTGTCTACAACCCAAGAAAAAACAATACTGCTGGTCTTTCAAGGGAGCGACTGGTGCGCTCCGTGTATTAAATTAAATAGAGAGATATTTGAGACAGAGCACTTTTTGGCATATGCTAAAGATCATTTTATTATGCTGCAAGCAGATTTCCCTAGACGCAAAAAAAATGCCCTAGATCCAGAGTTACAAACCCACAATAATGCCTTGGCAGAGCGTTACAATAAAGGAGGTGTCTTTCCTTTTGTTGTTGTTTTAAATAAAGATGGCCGAGTTTTAGGACAAACGAGCTATTCCAAAAAAACACCTCAAGAGTATATTGTTGAACTAGAAGGTTTCATTAAGTAATTCCTACCACCATGCTCAAATTTTTAAGCCTTATATGCATTAGTTTTTGTCTCTCTGGGGCAATAAGCCAGAATATATACAAGCAAAAAACATACCTTATGGGAAGTGATTTTGAAATCACTGTGGTTGCTAAAACCCAACTAGAGGCAGATAAGCAAATCGGGATAGCCATCAGTGAAATTAGCAGAATTGAAGCGCTAATTTCTTCTTGGAAGCCTACCTCAGAAACATCCAATATTAATAAAAATGCGGGCGTGAGTCCCGTTAAAGTTTCTAAGGAACTTTTTAACCTTATCCAAAGAGCCCTACAAATTAGCAATCTCACAGACGGAGCTTTTGATATATCATATGCCTCTATGGACAAATTATGGAAATATGATGGGAGTATGACCCAAATGCCCTCCAAAGAAGCTATTAAAAAATCTGTGGCCAAGGTGGGCTATAAGGATATAGTTGTGGACCCGCAAAACAGCACTGTTTTTCTAAAAAACAAAGGAATGAAAATTGGTTTTGGCGCCATTGGTAAAGGGTATGCTGCAGACAAGGCAAAAAAACTGCTTATTTCAAATGGGGTTTCTGGAGGTATTATTAATGCCTCTGGTGATATAAACTCCTGGGGTAGCAAACCAAGCGGGAGCTTATGGCAAGTTGCAATTACCAACCCTCTCAACAAAAATAAAGCCTTTGCTATGTTACCCATTAAAGATGCGGTAGTCACTAGTGGTAATTATGAAAAATATGTTACTTTTAACTCTAGAAGGTATTCTCATATTATAGACCCTAGAACCGGTTATCCTTCTCAGGGAATTATAAGTGTTACTGTATTTGCTCCAAAGGCAGAGCTAGCAGACGCCTTAGCAACTTCTGTTTTTGTAATGGGAGTAGAAACTGGAATAGACAGAATTAATCAATTAAAAGCAATTGAGTGTATTATCATTACTGATACAGGTACTATTATCACCTCAAACAACCTTACTTTAAACACCCAAGAATGAAAAAATTACTTATACTACTTATAGCCCTTGGGTTTTTATCTTCTTGCGCTGTGGTAAAAGAATATGAGAAAGTAAATATCAATGATCCAGATATGGCCTTGGGTGATAAAACCATAAAACGATTTGAAACAAGTGCCCAAGCCTACAGAGAAGCAGCCTCTGGTGCTAATGGAGGAAAAACTGGTGGTGGTTGCGGATGCAACTAACAAATAAAATATTTAGGTAAACAACAAATAACTATACCCTTGAAAAAAACCCTTTTACTCATACTCTGCTTTACCACGCTAATGGCATACAGCCAAGACACTATCGTTAGCTATAAAAAAAGAGTCTTAGAATCTGTAGAGGTTGACTTGCTTGCAAGTTATTACAGCCAAGACGGTGATAACGCAGCGGTAACAGGCGGGATAGGAACAGAAGAGCTAACGGATCTGGCCTCCAGCATTGTAGTATCCATACCGCTTAATGATGATGCTATTTTAAAAATAGACGCCAATGTAAGCGCCTACACCTCTGCCTCTTCAAGTAATGTTGATGCTTTTGACACTGAAGGTCAAGCAGCAGATCCTTTTGTAGCCTCTTCTGGAGCCTCTGGGAGCGATCAATGGGTAAACGGTGTGATAGCATACAGCCATAGTAGTGATAATAGAAATAACATATGGGGCGCTAATGTTTCTGTATCTAAAGAGTATGATTATTCCTCGATAGGCTTTGGTGGAAATTACACGCATCTTTTCAATGAAAAAAACACTGAAGTATCTATTAGCGGAAATGTATATTTTGACCAATGGAAGTTAATTTACCCTGGAGAAATACGGGAATCTTTCAATGAAGATGTACCCGAAGAACTTGCACGGAAGGGATTGCCTACTGATAAAAGAAACTCATACGCTCTTGGGCTTAGTTTCTCTCAAATAATCTCCAAAAAAGCGCAAGGATCAATATCTCTAGATTTGGTGCAACAAGAGGGCTTATTGTCTACGCCATTCCAAAGAATTTATTTTTCAGATATAGTTAATCCTATTACTATAGGAAACTTTCGATTTGCTGATGACATAGAGCGCTTGCCAAGTAGTAGGTTTAAAGTTGCCATTGGCGGGAGGTTAAATTATTATTTAAATGAAGTGTTTGTGCTAAGATCTTATCTTAGGTACTACCAAGACAATTGGGGCATCACATCATACACAGCTAGTTTAGAGGTGCCTATTAAACTAGGAGATTTCTTTACATTATATCCATCTTATAGATATTATACCCAAACCAAAGCAGATTATTTCTACAAAGCCAACGATGCGCTCTCTACAGATGTGTTTTATACCAGTGATTATGATTTATCTGGTTTTAACGCAGGTGAGTTTGGCTTTGGAGTTTCATACACAGATATTTTTACCAAAGTAAAACTACTAGGGTACGGTTTAAAAAGTATTAACGCAAAAGCAAGCTATTACAACCGTAGTAGTTCTTTGTCCTACTTTATGGTGTCTGGAGGGATTAAATTTGTGCAAGACTAACTACTCTCGCATCAAGAGGCATGGTAGAGCAGCGCAGTAAGCCTTCTTGCTTTGCAATTTCTGCGTAACAAACCTCTTCTACGGTATAGCCTTTATCTACAAGCCAGGAGTTGAGCCTGGTAAAGTTTTTTTCTGAAATAATTACATCTTCACTAATACTAAAGATATTACTATTCATGTGATACATCTCTTGTTTATCTATATGAAAGCAATTTTGTGGGCCAAAAAAGTCTATAAGCCACTGGTATTCCTCTTCTAACAAAAACCCATCTTTATGGATAATACACCTGCCATGGCCAAGGGGTTGAAAACAACAATCTAAATGCAGCGCATTATCTTGCGGTACTGTATTTGATTTTTTTAAATTAAAGGGTTTCACTATTTTTTTTGGAAACAACTCCTGTAATGCAGTAACTGCTGCCATATTGGTGCGTGCTGTAATATAACTTGAGTAGTCATCACCATAATAGGTGCCAACAAATATATAATTTCCGTAAGGCATTACATCACCCCCTTCAATATGAACCTGTTCAGGAAAGGTCACTACCTTTTGTGGATGTATTTGATCTATTACATATTGTAGGGCCCCTATCTCACGCGCTCTATTTGATAAAATATTAGCCTTAATAAAAATGTTGTCTATCACAAAAGCAATGTCTCTAGAAAAAATTTGGTTGTAATTTTCAATCTGGCTTGGACGATACACCGTTACTCCATACTTCTCTAATACGGCGGCAACGCCTTCCATCTCCACAATCATATCCTCGTTTGTAGGATAGGTTCCTGCCTTTATATGGGCTGCAGATTTAGGGATCATAGGCCTGCTGTAAAGTAGGAGTTGGTCCATTACTATTTGCGGTACCTAAAACAACAGCTCGAAGCCTTGAAAATTCATTTGTGATATTTAATTGTAGCATAATAACAAATATAATTTTAATTATGAATGTTAGAATAGGATACCCAATTTTTTAAAACAAAAAATCCCAAATACCAATAGTATGGTTTTTGGATTTCTGGTAAACTATTTTTTATTGGAATTAACGCTTTGAGATTTCTTTAAATTCTCTATGGTTTTGACCAATATACATTTGCCTTGGACGTCCTATTGGTTCTTTACGTTGGCGCATTTCTTTCCACTGTGCGATCCATCCTGGTAATCTACCTAAGGCAAACATTACCGTGAACATTTCAACAGGAATACCCATAGCTCTGTAAATAATACCCGAGTAAAAATCTACATTAGGATATAACTTACGATCTACAAAATAAGGATCACTTAAGGCCTCTTCGTAAGACCTTTGGCAATGTCTAAATAGGGATCTTCTATTCCTAAGTCTGCTAATACTTCATCTGCGGCCACTTTAATGATTTTAGCACGTGGATCAAAGTTTTTATACACTCTATGACCAAAGCCCATAAGTCTAAAAGAGTCTGACTTGTCTTTGGCTTTTGCCATATACTTATTAGTGTCTCCACCATCTTCTTTAATAGCTTCAAGCATTTCTAACACAGCTTGGTTTGCACCTCCATGAAGTGGCCCCCAAAGTGCAGATATTCCTGCAGATAATGATGCATACAATCCTGCATGAGAAGAACCAACCATACGTACTGTAGAGGTAGAACAATTTTGCTCATGATCTGCGTGCAAAATTAGTAATTTATCTAATGCGTTTAATAAAATATCGTTTTGACTTGTAGTCCTCATTTGGCTTCTCGTACATCATTTTACATGATGTTCTCAACATATCCAAGGCTTGTATCTCCATAGTTCAAGTGGCAATCCTTTTTTCTTACGCATAGTCCAGGCCACAAGCACAGGAAATTTTCCTAGTATTTTTACAGTGGCATTATACATTTCTTCTTCACTGTCAACATTTACAGTTGAGGGGTTAAAGGCAGTAAGTGCACTTGTTAAGACAGGACAATACGCCCATAGGATGGGCAGACTTTGGAAAAGCATCTAATATTTTCTTGACATCATCATCAACAACACTCTGCTCTTTGATATCTGCATGAAACTTTTCTAGCTCATCGGCAGTAGGTAGTTCTCCAAAAATTAACAAGTAGGCTACTTCTAGAAAATTTGCTTTGTCAGCCAAATCTTCAATAGCATACCCGCGGTATCTTAAAATACCTTCTTCTCCATTTAAAAACGTAATAGCACTTTGGCAAGCTCCCGTATTTTTATATCCAGGATCTATAGTAGTAACTCCACCAGTAACAGCTCTTAGTGTTTTAACATCTATTGCAACTTCATTTTCTGTACCGGTAATTAATGGAAACTCATAGGTCTCTCCATTAATTTCTAGTGTAGCATTGTTTGACATATATTGTAATTTTTGTAGTAATTCTTTTAAAAAGGATTGCAAAAATACGAAATTTTGAGCAATTTTTTTAACATTTACTGCCGCTCTTTTGGTTAAAAAAAGCCAACAAATCAAGTGATTCATTGGCTTTGTATATTTTAAAGATGCAATAGGCTATATCTTAAAGGCTTTTTTACCTGGAAAATAAGCAACTGTATCTAACTGCTCTTCTATGCGTAATAATTGATTGTATTTTGCCATACGGTCACTACGAGATGCAGAACCCGTTTTGATTTGACCACAATTTAAAGCTACAGCAAGATCTGCGATAGTATAATCTTCTGTCTCTCCACTTCTGTGAGACATCACAGAGGTATACCCTGCATTGTGGGCCATGTTTACAGCTGCAATGGTCTCGGTTAAGGTTCCTATTTGGTTCACTTTAATTAAGATAGAGTTTGCGGTATCTTCTTTAATACCACGAGACAAACGCTCCACATTTGTTACAAACAAATCATCTCCAACAAGTTGTACTTTATGACCTATTTTTTGAGTAAGATACTTCCAACCTTCCCAATCATTCTCGTCCATCCCGTCTTCAATAGAAATAATAGGATAATTCTCAGCAAGATGGGCAAGGTAATCTGCCTGTTCTTTACTAGTGCGAATTACGCCTGTATCACCTTCAAATTTTTTGTAATCATACTTTCCATCCACAAAAAATTCTGCAGCAGCACAATCTAAGGCTACCATGATTTGGTCTCCAAAGCTATACCCTGCATTTTCAACAGCTATTTTAATGGTGTCTAAGTGCATCTTCTGTACCGTCAAGGGTTGGTGCAAAACCACCCTCATCTCCAACAGCAGTACTGAGGTTTCTATCATGTAACACCTTTTTTAGGTTATGGAAAATTTCAGAACCCATACGCATTGCCTGGGAGAAAGAAGTCGCTTTCACTGGCATGACCATAAACTCTTGAAATGCAATAGGAGCATCACTGTGAGAACCTCCGTTTATAATATTCATCATAGGAACCGGCAAGGTATTTGCGCTCACACCACCTATATAACGGTATAAAGGAAGTCCTAGCTCATTGGCAGCAGCCTTAGCGGCAGCCAGCGAAACACCTAAAATAGCATTTGCACCTAGCTTAGATTTGTTTGGAGTACCATCAAGATCAATCATGATTTGATCGATTTGAGTTTGTTCAAAAACAGACACCCCTAAAAGTGTTTGTGCAATAACACCGTTCACGTTTTGGATAGCTTTTGAAACTCCTTTGCCCATATAAGCGTCTCCACCATCACGAAGCTCTACCGCCTCATGTTCTCCAGTAGATGCGCCAGAAGGAACAGCAGCGCGGCCCACAAAGCCATTCTCGGTTACTACATCAACCTCTACGGTAGGGTTTCCTCTAGAATCAAATATTTGTCTTGCGTGAATATCAATGATAATGCTCATAATTGTATTTTTTTGGGGTTGTATTTTTTATGTACTATTTTTATTTATCTCAACAACTCAGTTTTTTTAAAAAACTGCTTTATTGATTTTTTATGTTTTCTATAAACTCGTCAAACAGATAACTTGCATCATGAGGACCAGGACTGGCTTCTGGATGGTATTGTACAGAAAAAACAGGTTTGTTTTTAATTCTAATTCCTGCTACTGTGTTATCATTTAAATGCACATGTGTTATCTCTACATCTGGATGGGCCTCTGTTTGTTCTCTATTCACGGCAAAACCATGATTTTGAGAAGTTATTTCTCCTTTACCAGTTAATAGGTTTTTTATAGGGTGGTTTATACCTCTGTGGCCATTGTGCATTTTAAACGTAGAAATCCCGTTAGCAAGAGCCAACACTTGATGTCCTAAACAAATTCCAAAAAGTGGCTTGTTTGAATCTAGTATTTCTTTTGCAGTTGCAATAGCGCGGGTAAGTGGCTCAGGATCTCCAGGACCATTACTTAAAAAATACCCATCTGGCTCAAAAGAAGATAACTCTGAGAAAGAGGAATCATAAGGAAATACCTTGATGTAACAATCTCTTTGAGCCAAATTTCTAAGAATGTTCTTTTTAATACCAATATCCAAAGCAGATATTTTATAGCTAGCATTTTCATCTCCAAAGAAATAAGGTTCTTTGGTGGATACTTTACTTGCAAGCTCCAGGCCTTTCATGTTTGGAACCTCGGCCAATTGTTTTTTAAGTCCTTCTATATTGTCAACATCTGTGGATATCACAGCATTTTGAGATCCATTATCACGAATATACCCAACCAGTGCGCGGGTATCAACATCACTAATTGCAAATAAATTATTTTGAGCTAAAAAATTCTCTAAAGAGTCATCTGCGAGGTCTCTTGAATAATTGTAACTAAAGTTTCTACAAATTAAACCTGATATCTTAACACTATCAGATTCAACCTCGTCATTGTTAACTCCATAATTACCTATATGGGCATTGGTGGTTACCATTAATTGTCCAAAATAGGAAGGATCTGTGAAAATTTCTTGATATCCAGTCATTCCTGTATTAAAACATACTTCTCCAAAAGCAGTTCCTTGGTTATCTCCTACTGCCTTTCCGTGGAAAATGGTACCATCTGCAAGTAGTATTAACGCCTTTTTTCTTGTTTGGTATTTCATCATGGTTTTAAAATAGTTACACAAAAATACAATTCTAGTTGTTTTTTTTAATCATTGACTTATAATAATTTTTAAACAATGGTCTAAAAGTATTTCAAAAAGTCATTATTAAATTCTAGATAAAAAAAAAGGGATAAACATTAAATGCTTATCCCTTTATATCTAATGAAGAAAAATCATTTACTCTTCCTCTTTTGTTTCTGTTACCTCTACTACTGGAGCAGCAACCTTAGGAGCACCACCACGACGGCTACGACGTGTTGATTTAGACTTCTTAGCCTTACCTGGGTTGTATACTTCGTTGTAATCAACTAACTCTATCATTGCCATGTCTGCATTATCTCCAAGACGGTTACCCAACTTGATGATACGAGTGTAACCACCTGGACGATCACCAATTTTAACAGCAACATCTCTAAAAAGTTGTGTTACCACATCTTTTTGACGTAATCTAGCCATTACAATTCTACGGTTGTGTGTAGTATCGTCTTTAGACTTTGTGATTAACGGCTCAACAAAACCTTTTAAGGCTTTTGCTTTAGCAACTGTAGTGTTAATTCTTTTGTGCTCAATTAGGGAACATGCCATGTTGGCTAACATAGATTTTCTATGTGCAGTTTTTCTTCCTAAATGATTTACTTTTTTTCCGTGTCTCATGACATTTTTTTTAAACAATCATCTTGCTACAACTCTTCTTGAGGAGCAAATTATGCTTGCATTTATAATTAATCTTTATCTAATTTGTATTTTGATAGATCCATTCCAAAATTTAAACCTTTGATATTTACAAGCTCTTCCAATTCTGTAAGAGATTTTTTACCAAAGTTTCTAAACTTCATTAAATCATTCTTGTTGAAAGACACTAAATCTCCTAGTGTATCAACTTCTGCAGCCTTCAAACAATTAAGAGCACGAACACTAAGGTCCATATCTACTAATTTTGTTTTTAAGAGCTGACGCATGTGCAGTGACTCCTCATCATAAGTTTCAGTTTGAGCAATCTCATCAGCCTCAAGGGTGATACGCTCATCACTAAATAACATAAAGTGGTGAATCAATGTTTTTGCTGCCTCGGTTAAAGCATCTTTTGGATGAATAGAACCATCTGTTTGAATTTCGAAAACTAATTTTTCGTAATCTGTTTTTTGCTCTACACGAAAGTTTTCAATACTGTACTTTACATTTTTAATAGGGTGTAAATAGAATCTGTAAAGATGGTACCTAAAGGCGCGTTGGCTTTTTTGTTCTCTTCTGCAGGAACATACCCTCTACCTTTTTCAATAGTGATCTCAAAATTAAGTTTCACTTTTGCGTCCATGTTACAAATAACCATATCTGGGTTTAGTACTTGAAAACCAGATATATGTTTTTGTAAATCTCCAGCGGTTAATTGCTCACCACTGTTTATAGATATTGTTACAGTTTCGTTGTCAACTTCGTCAATTTGTCTTTTGAAACGAACTTGCTTCAAATTTAAAATGATTTCAGTAACATCTTCTACAACACCAGAGATGGTAGAAAATTCGTGATCAACTCCCTCAATACGTATCGAAGTAATTGCAAAACCTTCTAAAGAAGAAAGTAATACTCGTCTTAGTGCGTTTCCGATGGTTAAACCATATCCAGGCTCTAAAGGACGAAATTCAAATTTCCCTTCAAAATCTGTTGAATTGATCATGATAACTTTATCAGGCTTCTGAAAATTAAATACTGCCATAATGTGACTATGTGTTATTTATTATTTAGAATATAATTCAACGATAAACTGTGTGTTGATGTTTTCTGGTATCTGAATTAATTGAGGTATAGAAACAAAAGTTCCTTCTTTCTTATCAGAATTCCAAGTGATCCATTCATACACTTGATTAGCGTTTGATAATGAAGCGTCGATAGCCTCTAGAGATTTTGACTTCTCTCTTACAGCAACAACATCTCCTGTCTTTAATTGGTAAGAAGGGATGTTTACTTTTTCACCATTCACAGTAATGTGACGGTGAGAAACAAGCTGTCTTGCTGCTGGACGACTTGATGCAATACCCATACGGTATACTACATTATCAAGACGAGACTCAGCTAATTGAAGCAATACCTCTCCTGTAATTCCAGGAAGTGCAGTTGCTCTTTTAAACATATTTCTAAACTGCTTTTCTAAAATACCATAGGTATATTTAGCCTTTTGCTTTTCAGCAAGTTGGATTGCATATTCAGATTTTTTTCCACGACGACGGTTGTTACCGTGTTGCCCTGGTGGGTAATTTCTTTTTTCGAAGTTTTTATCATCTCCGTAAATCGCTTCGCCAAACTTACGAGCGATTTTTGTTTTTGGACCAGTATATCTTGCCATTTCTAGTAAAATTTTGAAGAAAAAAACTAAATTAAGGTCTTACGTTAATCCTTTAGTTTTTAATATCTTCAGATTGATATTTATTATTTACAACATAAGATGCCCGAGAGCATCTTGAATTATTGTTATTATTACAGCCGGCAAAGGTAGTAATAATAATGTAAAGAGTTGCTTTAAAACAGCGCCTCTTTACATTTGTGATTTATACACGACGTCTTTTTGCAGGACGGCAACCATTATGCGGCATTGGAGTAACATCGATAATCTCTGATACTTCTATACCTGCATTGTGAATACTGCGTATTGCAGATTCTCTACCATTACCTGGTCCTTTAACGTATACTTTACACTTTCTCATTCCAGCTTCGTGTGCTACTTTTGCACAGTCTTCTGCAGCAAGTTGTGCCGCGTAAGGAGTGTTTTTCTTAGATCCTCTAAAGCCCATTTTACCGGCAGAAGACCAAGATATTACATCTCCACTCTTATTTGTTAACGAAATAATGATATTGTTGAAAGATGCTGTAACGTGAGCTTCACCCACAGACTCTACAATCACTTTACGTTTTTTTGTGCTTTTCGCTTTTGGATTTGTCTTTGCCATAACGCTATCTATTATTTAGTTGCTTTTTTCTTGTTTGCAACAGTTTTACGTTTACCTTTTCTTGTTCTTGAGTTATTCTTAGTACGTTGTCCTCTTAAAGGAAGACCCGCTCTATGACGAATACCTCTGTAACAACCAATATCCATTAAACGTTTAATGTTTAATTGAACTTCCGAACGTAATTCACCTTCGATCTTGAAAGACCCAACAGCTTCACGAATGTTCCCGATTTCTTCATCGTTCCATTCACTAACTTTTATGTCTTCACTGACTCCAGCTTTCTCTAATATAGCTTGGGCACGGCTTCTACCAATACCAAAGATATATGTTAACGCGATTACACCCCTCTTTTGCTTAGGAATATCTACACCTGCGATTCTTGCCATAACTTATCCTTGTCTTTGTTTGAACCTAGGGTTCTTTTTATTAATTACATATAATCTACCTTTTCTACGTACGATAACGCAGTCGGCACTTCTTTTCTTAACTGATGCTCTAACTTTCATTTTAGTATCTGTATGTTATTCGAGCCTTAGTTAAATCGTAAGGACTCATTTCTAATTTTACTTTATCTCCAGGTAACAATTTTATGTAGTGCATACGCATCTTACCTGAAATATGCGCTGTTACTATATGTCCGTTTTCTAACTCTACACGAAACATTGCATTACTTAATGCCTCTACAATGCTTCCGTCTTGTTCTATTGCGGGTTGTTTTGCCATAATTATACTACTGCTTTTCTATTTTTACCAGTTTTCATCAAACCATCGTAATGACGATTCAATAAAAATGAATTGATTTGTTGCATGGTATCTATTGCTACCCCTACCATAATCAGTAGAGACGTACCTCCAAAAAACAATGCCCATCCTTGTTGTACTCCTAAGAACTTAACAACAATAGCATGGAAAATTGCTATGAGTGCTAAAAACACAGAGCCTGGTAATGTAATTTGTGACATAATTTTATCTAAAAACTCTGCAGTTTCACCTCCAGGTTTAATACCAGGAATAAAACCACCGCTTCTCTTTAGATCATCGGCCATCTTATTTGTAGGGACTGTAATTGCAGTGTAAAAATAAGTAAAAACAATAATTAATAGCGCAAAGGTAATATTATACCAAAGACCAAACATATCGCTAAAACTTGTTTGCATCCACTGTCCAACAGAAGAATCTTTCATAAAGCTAACGCCTCCTAAAAAACTAGGAACAAACATGATCGCTTGCGCAAAGATAATTGGCATTACTCCAGAAGCGTTTAACTTTAAAGGAATAAACTGTCTTGCTCCAAATATATTCTTCTCATACTCACCAGAAGCTGTTCTGCGTGCGTATTGGACCGGAATCTTTCGAACAGCCATTACAAGCAGTACACTCAGTAGTATAATAACAAACCATATCACAAGTTCAATAAGCACTAACATCAATGAAGATGAAGCCAATTCTTGAGCAAATGATAAAGGCAATGTAGCAATAATACCTACCATAATTAGTATAGATATACCGTTACCAATCCCTTTGTCTGTAATCTTCTCTCCTAGCCACATTGCAAATACACAACCTGTCACTAGAATTATAGTAGAAGAAACAAAGAACATAGGTGTTTTACCTAGTATGAAAGCTGCAGAAGGAACTCCTAAGGCCTCTAAACCGAAAAGGTAACTTGGTGCTTGTATCAAACAAATACCGATGGTTAACCAACGTGTAATTTGATTGATCTTCTTTCTACCACTCTCTCCTTCTTTTTGTAATTTCTGCAAGTAAGGAACAGCAATTTGCATTAATTGAACCACAATGGAAGCCGAAATGTATGGCATAATACCCAATGCAAAAACAGAAGCATTTGCAAATGCACCTCCTGTAAAGGCATTTAATAGACCACCAATTCCACCGGCATCAAAATTACCAGAGAATTCAGCAAGTCTTGAGGCATCAATACCAGGTAATACTACTTGTGCTCCAAAACGGTATACAAGCAATAGACCCAACGTTACCATAATACGGTTACGCAGTTCCTCTATTTTCCAAACATTTTTTAAGGTTTCAATAAATTTCATCCTTAGTTTTATTATAGTGTTACAACTTCACCACCAGCAGCTTCAATAGCCTTCTGAGCAGTTCCCGTAAATTTATGAGCAGTTACTGTTAACTTAGCTTTCAACTCTCCTCTTCCAAGAATTTTAACTAATTCATGTTTACGAGCAAGACCTAGAGTTACTATTGTATCAAAATCAATAGCTCCTTTAATTTTCTTGTCATCAACCAACTGTTGCAATGTATCTAAATTGATACCTTGGTGTTCTATACGGTTTATGTTGGTAAAACCAAACTTAGGTACACGACGTTGTAATGGCATTTGACCACCTTCAAATCCTAATTTCTTAGAATAACCTGAACGTGACTTTGCTCCGTTGTGACCACGTGTTGCAGTACCACCTTTTCCAGAACCTTGTCCACGACCAACGCGCTTTCCTTGTCTTTTAACCGAACCCTCTGCAGGTTTTAAGTTATTTAATTCCATGTGTTTTTATCTTATAGGGTTTCCATAGAAACCAAATGTTTAACTTTATTTACCATACCAAGAATATTTGGCGTGTCATCATGCTCAACTGTTTGACCTATTTTTTTAAGTCCTAAAGCTTCAAGCGTTCTCTTCTGGGTTTGGGTACGATTGATCGCACTTTTAACCTTTGTTACTTTTATCTTTGCCATCTTAGTGTTGTTTATCCTTTAAACAATTTTTCTAATGAAATACCACGCTGTTTTGCAACAGTTTGTGCACTTCTCATTTGTAGTAAAGCATCAAAAGTTGCTTTCACTACGTTATGTGGATTAGAAGATCCTTGAGATTTTGATAATACATCATGCACCCCAACTGCTTCTAATACGGCACGTACAGCACCACCAGCAATAACTCCTGTACCAGGAGCTGCAGGTAATAAATTTACTCTTGCACCACCATATTTTCCTTTTTGCTCGTGAGGCAATGAAGCCTTATTCAAAGGAATACGTACTAAGTTTTTCTTTGCATCCTCAATTGCCTTAGCAATTGCACTTGCAACATCCTTAGATTTACCTAATCCTTGTCCTACAACACCATTCTCATCTCCAACTACAACAATTGCTGAGAAACCAAAAGCTCTACCACCTTTTGTAACCTTAGTTACACGTTGTACTCCTACCAAACGATCTTTTAAATCAAGACCACTTGGCTTTACTAATTCTACGTTTTTATAATTCTGATACATACTGCTTAGAATTTTAAGCCACCTTCACGGGCACCTTCTGCTAATGATTTAACTCTACCGTGGTATAAATAACCTCCTCTATCAAAAGAAATGGTGTCAACACCTGCCTTTACAGCTTTCTCTGCGATTGCTTTACCTACCAACTTTGCTGCTTCAATTTTATTTGCTTTTGAAGCATCTATATCTTTGTCTCTTGAAGATGCTGCAGTGATAGTTTTACCACTTACATCATCGATCAATTGAGCATAAATTTCTTTATTACTTCGGAAAACTGCCAAGCGCGGACGTTGAACAGTTCCTGATACAGTTTTACGTATTCTGAAACGTAAACGCTGTCTTCTGTCTTGTTTTGATAATTTCATAACGTTCTTATTGCTTATGCAGATTTACCTGCTTTTCTTCTTATTTGTTCTCCTACAAACCTCACACCTTTTCCTTTGTATGGTTCTGGTCTACGGAATCCGCGAATTTTCGCTGCTACCTGACCTACCAATTGTTTGTCGTGTGAAGATAATTTTATGATTGGATTTTTTCCTTTTTCAGAAATTGCTTCAACTTTTACTTCTGCAGCAATATTCAATACAATGTTATGAGAAAATCCTAAGGCTAAGTCTAATTTTTGTCCTTGATTGCTGGCTCTATAACCTACACCAACCAATTCTAATTCTTTAGTCCATCCTTTTGATACACCTTCAATCATGTTAAAGATTAAAGCTCTATACAATCCATGCTTTGCTCTGTGATCTTTATGATCAGTAGAACGCGTAACGACAACTTGATCGCCATCCACATTAATTGTAACATCAGAGTACTCTTGCGATAACTCTCCTAATTTTCCTTTTACAGTCACTATGTTTTCATTAACATCAACTGTAACACCTGCAGGAATTGCTACCGGGTTTTTACCTATTCTTGACATCTGTTCTTGTCTTTAATGATTAATATACGTAACACAATACTTCACCACCTACATTTTGATCTTGGGCTTGTTTTCCTGTCATTACTCCTGCTGAAGTTGAAACAATAGAAATTCCCAAACCATTCAAAATACGTGGCATCTCTTTAGAATTTGCGTACTTACGTAAACCTGGTTTACTAATTCTTTGAATTTTCTTGATCACTGGATCTTTAGTAAGCTTGTCATACTTTAAAGCGATTTTGATAGTTCCCTGAGGCCCTTTATCGTCTTCAAACTTGTAGCTTAACACAAATCCTTGATCAAAAAGAATTTTTGTGATTTCTTTTTTTAGATTAGACGCCGGTATTTCAACAACACGGTGTCCTGCATTTACTGCATTTCTAACTCTCGTTAGGTAATCTGCGATTACATCTGTATTCATTTTTATTAAGTTGCGGTAATGGTTTTCTGAAATACTATTATCTCAAAACCTTTCACCAATTTATAATCTTGTTTGCGAACTAAAACGTTAATTTACCAAGATGCTTTTCTAACACCTGGGATAAGTCCTTGATTTGCCATTTCACGAAATGTTACACGTGAAAGTCCAAATGTTCTCATATACCCTTTTGGTCTTCCTGTAAGTTTGCACCTGTTGTGCATACGAACTGGAGAAGCGTTTTTTGGTAATTTCTGTAATGCTTCATAATCTCCAGCTTCTTTCAAAGCTTTACGTTTTTCAGCATATTTAGCTACCGTTTTTGCTCTTTTAACCTCACGGGCTTTCATTGATTCTTTAGCCATCTTAGTTCTTTTTAAAAGGTAAACCTAGTTCTGTTAATAATGATTTTGCTTCTTTATCTGTAGCAGCAGATGTTACAAAAGTGATATTTAAACCCTCTATCTTTTTAACCTTATCGATATCGATCTCTGGGAATATAATTTGTTCAATTACACCCAGTGAGTAGTTTCCTCTTCCGTCAAAACCAGTGGCTTTGATACCGTTGAAGTCACGTACTCTAGGTAAAGATGAAGTCACTAATCTGTCTAGAAACTCATACATACGCTCACCTCTTAAAGTAACCATAGTTCCAATTGGCATACCTTTTCTTAACTTGAATGTAGCAACATCCTTTTTAGAAATGGTAGCAACGGCTCTTTGGCCAGTGATGTTTGTCAATTCTTCTACAGAATAGTCAATCAATTTTTTATCGGCTACAGCAGCTCCAACACCACGAGACACAACAATGCGCTCTAGCTTTGGTACTTGCATTACATTTTTGTAACCAAATTCCTCCTTAAGAGCACCAATAATTCTGCTCTTATATTCTTCCTTAAGTCTTGGTAAATATCCCATAACTATAATACTTGATTCGATTTTTTAGAAAATCGTACTTTGTTACCATTTTCCATTTTATATCCTACACGTGTTCCTGTTCCTGTTTTAGGATCAACAAGTGAAAGATTTGAAATATGTATAAGAGCTTCTTTTTCAGTAATTCCACCTTGAGGATTAGCCGCACTTGGCTTCTCATGTTTCTTTACCATATTAACTCCCTCTACGATTGCTTTGTTTTTTTCAAGAAATACACGCAATATTTTACCCTCAGATCCTTTGTGGTCTCCAGCAGTAACTACTACGTTGTCTCCAGATTTTAATTTAAGCTTTGTCATTTTAATTTTCGTATTAAAGCACCTCTGGTGCCAATGATACTATTTTCATGAATTGTCTATCACGAAGTTCTCTTGCAACTGGTCCAAATACACGTGTACCTCTCATCTCACCTTGTGGGTTCAATAATACACAAGCATTGTCGTCAAAGCGGATATATGATCCATCTGCTCTTCTTACCTCTTTCTTTGGTACGTACCACAACAGCTGTTGAAACTGTTCCTTTTTTTACGCTACCGTTTGGAGTTGCATCTTTTACAGTTACTACTATCTTGTCACCAATAGAAGCATACCTTCTTTTAGTTCCACCTAGTACTCTAATGGTTAAAACCTCTTTAGCACCAGTGTTGTCTGCGACCTTAAGTCTTGATTCTTGTTGTAACATATCTTACTTCGCTCTTTCAATGATTTCTACTAATCTCCAACATTTGGTTTTACTCATAGGTCTAGTTTCCATGATCTTTACAGTATCACCTTCGTTGCAGTTATTTGTCTCGTCATGTGCTACGTATTTTTTCGTTTTTAAAACGAACTTTCCGTACATAGGGTGCTTTACTTTTTTTACTTCAGCAACTACGATAGACTTATCCATCTTGTTACTAGTAACTACACCAACACGTTCTTTTCTTAAGTTTCTTTTTAATTCTTCCATCTTTCAGCTTGGTACTTATTGTACTTCTCTTTTAGTTAGTTCTGTCGAAATTCTAGCTACTGTTCTCCTGTGAGTACGTAGTAAAACAGGATTCTCTAACGGTGAAATGGTGTGAGCCATTTTAAAATCTGAATACACTTTTTTAGCTTCTGCAAGCTGTGCTTGCAAATCTGCTGTTGATGCTTCGTTTATCTGTGATTGTTTCATAATACAGTTTCAAAAATTATGCTTGAAAATCTCTAGATACAACAAACTTTGTTTTCACTGGAAGTTTTTGAGCCGCAAGGCGCAATGCTTCTTTTGCTGTTTCCATAGGTACTCCAGATACTTCAAATAAAACTCTACCTGGCTTAACAACTGCTGCCCAATATTCTACAGCACCTTTTCCCTTACCCATACGAACCTCTAAAGGCTTTTTGGTAATGGGTTTGTCTGGAAAGATCATGATCCACATGGATCCTTCTCTTTTCATAAAACGTGTTGCTGCAATACGAGCTGCTTCTATTTGTCGAGCCGTTAGGAAATTTGAATCTAAAGATTTTATTCCAAACGTTCCATAAGAAAGTTGATTTCCGCGTCCAGCATTACCCTTCATACGTCCTTTCTGTTGTTTACGGAACTTGGTTCTTTTAGGTTGTAACATTTTTTCTTTTACTTTAAAAAATTACTTTCTACGACGTGGCTTACTACCACCTCGTCCTTGATTTCCACCTTTTCCGCCTTTTTGGTTACCCGTAGATAATCCAACTAGAGGAGAAAGCTCTCTTTTACCATATACTTCACCTTTCATGATCCATACTTTAACACCCAGTCTACCATAAGTAGTGTGCGCCTCAACTAAAGCATAATCAATGTCGGCTCTAAATGTAGACAAAGGAATACGACCGTCTTTGTAAGACTCGCTACGTGCCATTTCGGCACCATTTAAACGTCCAGAAATTTGAATCTTGATTCCTTCTGCATTTAAACGCATTGCTGCTGCAATTGCCATTTTTGATAGCACGACGGTATGAGATTCTATTCTCAATTTGTCTAGCTACACTGGCACCTACTAAAAATGCATCCAACTCAGGTCTCTTGATTTCATGGATGTTGATCTGTACTTCTTTCTCTGTAATTTTCTTAAGCTCTTCTTTCAACTTGTCTACCTCTTGTCCACCTTTCCCGATAATAATACCAGGTCTAGCAGTAGTGATAGTAACGGTTACAAGTTTAAGCGTACGCTCAATAATTACTCTAGACACACTTGCTTTACTTAAACGAGCGTGAATATACTTTCTAATCTTGTCGTCTTCGGCTAATCTATCACCGTAGTCGTTTCCACCGTACCAGTTAGATTCCCATCCTCTGATTATTCCTAAGCGGTTTCCGATTGGATTTGTCTTCTGTCCCATTTATAATTTAGCTTTGTGTGTTATCGTTAGCCCCTAATACCAATGTAACATGGTTTGAGCGTTTTCTAATTCTGTGAGCACGACCCTGCGGTGCAGGACGTAATCTCTTTAGCATAGTTCCTCCGTCTACACGAATTTCCTTTACAAAAAGATCTGCATCTTCTATAGAGGCATCTTCGTTTTTAGCTTGCCAGTTTGCAATTGCAGACAATAACAACTTCTCTAAACGTCTAGATGCTTCTTTTGAACTAAATTTTAATAAATTTAGTGCTTTATCAATTTTCTCACCTCTAACCAAATCCGCCATTAAGCGCATTTTTCTTGGTGATGTAGGACAGTTATTAAGCTTAGCGAAGTACTGAGTCTTCTTAGCTTCTTTCATCTGTTCTGCTTTTTCTCTTTTACGAACTCCCATGGCCTATTATTTTTTACCTTTATTTTTTGCACCTGCGTGACCACGGAATGATCTTGTTGGTGAAAATTCTCCTAGTTTATGTCCTACCATATTCTCAGTAACATATACTGGCACGAATTGACGGCCATTATGAACTGCGATAGTTTGTCCTACAAAATCTGGAGTTATCATAGAAGCTCTTGACCAAGTTTTGATCACTGTCTTTTTATTAGTCTCCACATTGTCTTGTACTTTCTTATCTAACTTGTAGTGAACGTACGGTCCTTTTTTTAACGATCTTGCCATAGCTTATTTCTTTCTACGTTCAATTATGTATTTATTACTCTGCTTTGTCTTAGAACGGGTTCTAAATCCTTTTGCAGGAATACCGTTTCTAGAACGTGGGTGTCCACCAGAAGACTTCCCTTCACCACCACCCATTGGGTGATCGACTGGGTTCATCACTACTGGTCTTGTACGTGGTCTTCTACCAAGCCATCTAGAACGTCCCGCCTTACCAGATACTGTTAACTGGTGGTCACTGTTTGATATGGCACCAATGGTAGCCATACAAGTAACTAAGATTAAACGTGTTTCACCAGAAGGTAATTTTACGGTAGCAAATTTACCATCACGGGCCATTAACTGTGCAAAAGCACCAGCACTACGAGCCAATACAGCTCCTTGTCCTGGACGTAACTCTATACAAGAGATAATAGTACCTAATGGAATTGATGAAAGGGCCATTGCGTTTCCAATTTCTGGAGCAACATCATCGCCAGAGACGATATTTTGACCTACTTGAAGACCGTTTTGAGCAATTACATAACGCTTTTCACCATCTTGATAGTTTAATAAAGCGATAAATGCTGTACGGTTTGGATCATATTCGATAGACGCTACAGTAGCAGGAACTCCTGCTTTTTCACGTTTGAAATCGATTATTCTGTATTTCTTTTTGTGACCACCACCTATATAGCGCATGGTCATTTTTCCTTGACTGTTTCTACCACCAGATCTTTTGTTCGGAGCTAATAAACTTTTCTCCGGCTTATCAGTTGTAATGGCGTCAAATCCATTTACAACTCTAAAACGCTGTCCTGGGGTGATTGGTTTTAATTTTCTTACTGACATTTTTGTCTTTGTTTTAAATGAAAAGCTTATTCAGCTCCTCCGTAAAAATCTATTGTATCACCTTCCGCCACCTGTACAATTGCTTTTTTATAAGCATTTGTTTTACCAGTTTGAACTCCCGTTTTTGTAAAACGTGTTTTTCTGTCCGGGCGGACATTTAATGTGCGAACTTTAAGAACAGAAACTTCATAAGCAGCCTCAACTGCTTTTTTGATTTCTACCTTATTCGCCTTTGGGTTTACTATAAATCCGTAACGGTTATTTAATTCCGCATCGGCTGTAGCTTTTTCCGTAATTATAGGTTTTATTAAGATACTCATCTTGTTTCTATTTACTTAAGTTTGACTCAATTCCTTCCAATGAACCTTCAAATAGTATGATACTATTTGCATTCAAAATTTTATAAGTACTTAGTTCTGAGTTACTTATGACTTCAGTACCTGTTAAATTTCGCGAAGACAAATATACATTATTATTTGATTCACCCAACACAAACAAAGACTTTTTGTCTTCAAGACCTAAAGTCTTTAAAACAGCAGTAAAATCTTTAGTCTTAGGAGCATCAAATTTTAAGTCTTCTAACACAACGATTGCCTTATCATTTGCCTTCATTGTAAGGGCAGATTTACGAGCTAAACGTTTCAAGTTCTTATTTAATTTAAACGAGTAGTTTCTTGGTCTAGGACCAAACATACGACCACCGCCTCTAAAAACACCAGACTTGATACTTCCCGCACGGGCAGTACCAGTTCCTTTTTGTTTTTTTATCTTTCTTGTAGATCCTGTTATCTCTGCACGTTCTTTTGATTTATGCGTTCCCTGACGTTGGTTTGCCAAGTACTGCTTTACATCAAGATATACAGCGTGATTGTTAGGTTCTATACCAAACACTTCTTTAGAAAGTTCAACCTTTCTACCTGTGTCTTTTCCTTTACTATCTATTACAGCTACCTTCATTATTTCTCGATGGTTACATAAGCGTTTTTATGTCCAGGAATACATCCCTTAACAACAAGTAGGTTCTTTTCAGCAACTACTTTTAAAACTCTTAAATTTTGAACTTTCACCTTTTCGTTCCCCATTTGTCCAGCCATCTTCATTCCTTTGAATACTCTCGCAGGATAAGATGCTGCACCAATAGAACCTGGCGCTCTTAAACGGTTATGTTGACCGTGAGTAGCTTGTCCTACACCGGCAAAACCGTGACGTTTTACAACCCCTTGAAATCCTTTACCTTTAGAAGTGGCTGCCACATCGACAAACTCTCCTTCAGCAAAATGTTCAACGGTGATTGTATCACCTAATTTAACTTCCTCATCAAAACCTTTAAATTCGGCGACTTTGCGTTTTGCAACGGTTCCTGCTTTTTTAAAGTGCCCTTCAGCGGCTTTAGTAGCAGTCTTCTTGTCATCGAAACCAAGTTGAAGGGCCTCATACCCATCAACCTCCATAGTTCTGACTTGGGTAACAACACAGGGCCCACACTCAATAACGGTACACGGCATATTCTTACCGTTCTCGTCAAAGATGCTGGTCATCCCTATCTTTTTTCCAATTAACCCAGACATAATTTATTATTTATTGATTATTAAAATTCGTTGCTCATGCAACAGTTTTTCTTTTTTAAAATAAAACGGGGTCAAAATAAATTCGACCCCGAATATTACTTTGTTTACCGTTTTTCCTTCGCACGCAGCTTAGGACATGTTCATCTTCTGCAAAGCAGAAGCCTCATGATAATGAGTTACCTACAAAAAGTAGGCATTCACTTATACCTTGATTTCTACCTCTACACCACTTGGCAACTCTAACTTCATTAGAGCGTCAATTGTTTTTGAAGAAGAACTATAGATATCCAATAATCTCTTGTAAGAACTTAATTGGAACTGTTCTCTACTCTTCTTGTTTACGTGTGGTGAACGTAGTACAGTAAAAATCTTCTTGTGTGTTGGCAATGGAATTGGCCCAGTTACAACAGCACCTGTTGACTTTACTGTCTTAACGATTTTCTCAGCAGATTTGTCTACTAAATTATGATCGTATGACTTTAATTTAATTCTTATTTTTTGACTCATTGCTGAAATATTAAGCGTTAGTTCCTCTTGCTGCAGTGATTACCTCTTCTGATATATTAGAAGGTGTTTCTGCATAGTGTGAAAATTCCATTGTTGATGTTGCACGACCTGATGATAATGTTCGGAGTGTTGTAACATATCCAAACATTTCAGAAAGTGGCACTGTAGCCTTAACAGTCTTTGCTCCTGCACGGTCACCCATGTCACTCACTTGACCTCTTCTTCTATTTAAATCTCCTACAATGTCACCCATGTTTTCTTCAGGTGTAATTACCTCAAGCTTCATAATTGGCTCCATAATAACTGCCTTAGCAGCTTTTGCTGAATTTTTAAATCCAAGCTTTGCAGCTAATTCAAATGATAGTTGATCTGAATCCACATCATGGTATGAACCATCACGCAAAGTTACTTTCATAGAATCAACCTCATATCCAGCCAGTGGTCCATTAACCATAGCCATCTTGAATCCTTTTTCAATAGATGGAATAAATTCTTTAGGAACATTACCACCTTTAATAGCAGATACAAACTGAAGTCCTATTTCACCCTCGTCTGCTGGTTCAATCGTAAACACGATATCAGCAAACTTACCACGTCCACCAGATTGTTTCTTGTAAACTTCTCTGTGATCTGCAGATCTTGTAATAGCTTCTTTGTATTCAACTTGGGGTTGTCCTTGATTCACTTCAACGTTAAATTCACGTCTAAGGCGGTCTACAATAACATCAAGGTGAAGTTCACCCATTCCTGATATAATAGTTTGCCCTGAAGCTTCGTCTGAACGTACAGTAAAGGTTGGATCTTCTTCAGCTAATTTAGCTAAGCCCATACCTAATTTATCAACATCTGCCTTAGTCTTAGGCTCAACCGCAATACCAATTACTGGATCAGGGAAGTCCATAGATTCTAAAACAATAGGATGTTTTTCTGCAGAAAGGGTATCTCCTGTTTTGATAGATTTAAATCCAACAGCAGCTCCAATATCTCCAGCTTCTATAAAGTCAATTGCGTTTTGTTTGTTAGCATGCATTTGGTAAATACGCGAGATACGTTCTTTTTTACCAGAACGATTATTTAAAACGTAAGAACCTGCATCCAAACGTCCAGAGTACGCTCTAAAAAATGCAAGGCGACCCACGAAAGGATCTGTAGCAATTTTAAAGGCCAATGCAGCGAAAGGTTCGTCTACACTTGGCTTACGCGTTTCTTGTTCGTCTGTATCTGGGTTTATTCCAACAATTCCTTCCTTATCCATAGGAGAAGGCAGGTAACGACATACAGCATCTAATAGAAACTGTACCCCTTTGTTCTTGAAAGCAGACCCACAAATCATAGGAATGATAGCCATATCCATTACAGCAGCTCTAAGTGCAGCGTGCACTTCTTCTTCTGTAATAGAATCTTCATCTTCCATGAATTTTTCTAAAAGATTCTCGTCATAACTTGCAACCTCTTCAATTAAGAGCGCACGGTACTTACGAGCTTCTTCTTTCAAATCCTCAGGGATATCAACAACATCAAATGTTGCTCCTTGAGTATCATCATGCCAAATAATAGCACGGTTTTTTATTAAGTCAATAACACCTTTAAAATCTTCTTCGTCACCAATGTTTAAAACAATTGGCACCGCGTTAGACTTCAACATGTCTTTAACTTGTTGACAAACACCCAAGAAGTCAGATCCCTGACGGTCCATTTTGTTAACGAAACCAATTCTTGGTACTTTATAGTTATCTGCTAATCTCCAGTTAGTTTCAGACTGAGGCTCTACACCGTCAACTGCACTAAACAAGAAAACCAGTCCATCTAGTACACGAAGAGATCTATTTACCTCTACAGTAAAATCTACGTGACCAGGTGTGTCAATAATATTAAAGTGATATCCTTTTGTGTCTGCTAATGTTTCTCCATTCTCTAGTGGAAATTTCCACTCACATGTCGTAGCAGCAGAGGTGATAGTAATACCACGTTCTTGCTCCTGCGCCATCCAATCCATTGTTGCAGCACCATCATGTACTTCACCAATTTTATGAGAAACTCCTGTATAATATAAAACACGCTCTGTTGTGGTAGTTTTACCAGCATCAATATGCGCAGCAATTCCTATATTCCTTGTGTATCTTAAATCTCTTGCCATTTCTATTAGAATCTAAAGTGTGAGAATGCTTTATTTGCTTCGGCCATTTTGTGCGTATCAGTACGCTTTTTAACCGCTGCTCCTTCTTCTTTAGCTGCTGCTAGAATTTCTGAAGCTAGCTTTTGTGCCATAGATTTTTCGTTACGCTTTCTAGCGAAACCAATTAACCACTTCATTGCAGTAGATATTTTACGATCGGCACGAATCTGGTTAGGTATTTGGTACGTTGCACCACCTACTCTACGACTTCGTACTTCTACGTGAGGCATTACGTTTGAAAGGGCGTCCTTCCAAATCTCTACACCTGTTTTTTCTTCGTCTGTTTTCTTCTCCTCTACAATGTCAATTGCATCATAGAAAACCTTGAATGCTACCGACTTCTTACCATCCCACATCAAGTTGTTCACAAATCGTGTAACTAACTGATCGTTGAATCTAGGATCCGGTAAAAGCGGTCTTTTCTTGGCTGCTCTTTTTCTCATGTCTTCGTTTTAAAAAAAATTAAAATTACTTCTTAGGGCGTTTTGCTCCGTACTTAGATCTACGTTGTGTTCTACCGTCAACACCAGCGGTGTCTAAAGCTCCACGAACGATATGATATCTAACTCCAGGCAAATCCTTCACCCTTCCACCTCTAACCAATACTATCGAGTGTTCTTGTAGATTGTGTCCTTCACCACCGATGTAAGCGTTTACTTCCTTACCATTTGTTAAACGAACACGAGCAACTTTACGCATCGCTGAATTCGGTTTTTTTGGTGTGGTAGTATAAACACGTGTACATACTCCGCGGCGTTGCGGACATGAATCTAAGGCAGCCGATTTTGACTTCTTGGTTATTTTGGTCCTTCCTTTTCGTACTAATTGTGAAATAGTTGGCATAAAATTCCTTGTTATACTTAGTTGTTATTTATTAGTTCCCTCTTATTAGGGCGTGCAAAAATATAATAATTATTTGATATCTCAAACCTTAGACTATTAAAATTTTAGGATTTTTAATATTTATGCTTTCAGATATTAAAAACGAAATGCAATCGTTACTATTACATAATAAATTACAGACTATTTGAAACAAATTTGCTACATATTTTTATACCTTAATATATATACCGGTTTTTTCTTGATAGCACACAGCCAGGATATAACCCTCACCGTATCTTTTGAAACGAGCATACCAAAAACCATTGAAGATGCTCTGGTGGTATCCCAAAAACATCAAGATTTTAAAAGCGTTAAAAAAGAAGTTGAAAGGATTTCTAATGAGCTAGAAAAATTTGGATACCTAGAAAATTCAATGAAAAGCATGAAGAGAATTTCAGACTCAACAGCTGCAGCTAGCTTTTATATAGGCAAAAGATATACGCAGCTAAAGGTAGACTATAGTAACACTCCATTTACTCAAAATCAAGTTGCACTTATTGCAAAAAACACAAAAGAAAATTATTTCATCATACCCTTGCAAGAGAGCAAACGTGCCTTAGAGAAACTAAACCAACTGCAAACAAAAAACGGAAATACATTTGGTAAACTAAAACTAACAAACCTAACCACGCAAGACACTATTGTTATAGCCACCCTAAAAACATCTGCATCATCAAAAAGAACAATTGACTCTATTGCTGTGAAAGGATATCAAAAATTTCCTGCCTCGTTTATAAAATATTATGCGGGTATAAAAAAAGGAGCTGTTTTTGACAGCCAGCAAGTAGTCAAGAAAAACAACGCTTTAAATAGTCTGGGATTTGCAAACAGCATCAAGCCGCCCCAAGCATTATTTGAAAAAGAAAAAACAACAGTCTATTTATATCTAGAAAAACAAAACTTCAACACATTTGATGGCATTATAGGTTTTGCCACTAATGAGCAAACACAAAACCTAGCATTTAATGGCTATATAGATTTAGTACTAAACAACAACCTTAACTTTGGAGAGCAACTTGTTATAAAATACAAAGCAGATGGCGCAGATCAAGAAAGCCTAACGTTAAAAACACAACTGCCTTATCTATTTAGGACTCCTTTCGGGATTCAAGCAGAACTTAATATCTTTAAACGGGATAGTACATTTTCTTCGGCATCTCAGGGAGTGAGCACCTCATACCAAATATCACCAAGATCCAAAGCATCTTTAGGCTTCAACTCAAAAACCTCCAATGAACTTTTATCCCAAAACCCAAACCCTGAAAACATTCAAGATTTCAAAACAGTCTCCCTTAGGGCTGGAGTAGTTTTTATAAAATTACAACAGAGCACTCTTTTTCCTGTAAAAACATTTATGAGCCTACAAGGGGGCCTTGGAACAAGAAAAACAAATACAACTAAAACCAGACAAGGTACTTTATCAAACACGGTACACCATACCTTTAACCTAAATCAAAAAAACGCAGTCTATCTGCAAAACACAACTAATGTAATAATTAGCGAAAACTACCTTACAAATGAACTCTTTAGGTTTGGAGGTATAAACAGTATGCGTGGATTTGCAGAAAACAGCATAGACGCATCACTACTATCGGTATTTAATACAGAATACCGCTATTTATTAAATCAACAAACCTACCTGCACTCCATAATAGATATAGGTTATTTTGAAAATGAAATTCTAAGACAAAAAGAAAAACTGTATAGTTTTGGCTTAGGGTTGGGGATGGTTACTAAAGCAGGACTTTTAAAGTTTATTATAGCCAACGGAAATCTTGATGGTCAGGCATTTAAATTTTCAAACTCAAAAATACATCTAAGTATCGCTTCACAATTTTAGGTTTTATTAAACAAAAACAGCAACAGGCTTTGAGAAAAAAGCAAAATTTAAGTTTAAATAGTTGTGTAATTAACTTTTTATTTGGATTTTTGAAGTTGGCTAATTCAAATAATTATAAAAATGAAAACAAAGTTTAGTGGAATTTTAACGCTATTACTAGCGTTAGTAGTGCAAATATCATTTGCACAGGAAAAAACAATCTCCGGTACAGTGACTGATGATTCAGGCTTACCGCTACCAGGAGTAAATATTATTGTAAAAAGTACGACAAATGGTACTCAATCTGATTTTGATGGAAATTATTCTATCTCAACAGAAGTGGGTCAATCACTTGTTTACTCTTATGTAGGGTTTGACTCTCAAGAAAAACTTGTTACAGCATCATCTGGTATGATGAATGTAACAATGGCTCAAGGAGAAACGCTAGATGCGGTAGTACTTACAGGTTACGGTGGTGCAACTAAAGAACGTAAGTCTTTAGGATATGCAGTTACAACACTACAAGCTGATGAAATCGAAAACAAACCAGAATCTGACGTTGTTAGATCATTAAATGGTAAAGTTGCCGGTGTTCAGATTGTAGGTAACAGTGGAGCAACTGGATCTGGTACTAACTTTGTTATTCGTGGTAGAAGTTCTATTAATGGTAGCAACCAACCTTTATTTATTGTAGATGGTGTTCCTTTCGACTCTGGTACAAACCAACAAACAGGTTTTGGTGGTGGTAACACAGTAACAAGTAGCCGTTTCTTGGATTTAGATCCAAACAATGTTGAAAGCGTACAAATCTTAAAAGGTTTGAGTGCTTCTGTATTATACGGACAACAAGGTAGAAATGGTGTTGTACTTATTACAACGAAAAACGGATCTAACAAAGACTTAAACAAAAAGTTTGAGGTAACTGTTAACTCTTCTGTATACCAAACAGAAATCTCTAACCTTGCAGATTACCAAAATGAGTATGGTCAAGGAGCTGATAACACAATCAACTCTGGTTATGTAGGTAACTGGGGAGCACGTTTTGACGCTGGTCTTGAGGTATCTCACCCGTATGCTTCTTTTGGAAACTTATTCCCTGAATATGACGGATTAAAAATTCCTTATGTAGCTGCACCTAATAACGTAAAAGATTTCTTTAGAACTGGGCTGGGTCAGTCAATGTCTGTGAATGTTGCAGGATCTCCTGGAAATGATGGTAACACACGTTACAACTTAAACTTTGGTTATACAACTGAAGATGGGTACATCAGAAACAACGGTTTAACTCGTTACAACATTGGACTTGGTGGTTCTACGAAACTTTCTAACAAATTTTCATTTAACGGAACTGCTAACTTTAGTAGCACGAGAGTAAATACACCACCAATTGCTGCAAACAACGCAGGTGGAGCTTTATCTATTTTTACAAGAACATTATTTATGCCAAGAAACTTGGATCTAAATAATATCCCTTACGAAAATCCAAACGATAGATCTAGTGTATATTACAGAACAGATCAAGAAAATCCAAGATGGTTATCTAACTACGCAGGTAGTGAGCAAAAAACAAATCGTTTTTACGGTAAGTTAGGTGCTTCTTATGAAATCTCTGACAACGCATCTATCTCTTACCGTTTTGGTTTGGATACATACAACGAAACTCAAGAGTTTAAAGCAGCTCGAGGAAGTGTTACGGCACCATACACGACAGGTTACTTAAGAACAACTAACGGTACAAACTTTATTTTTGACCACAACTTAAACTTTAGTTTCAACAACATTGAGCTTGCTGATGAATTTAGTTTAACAACTCAACTAGGTTTCAACGCAAGACGTGATACCTACGAGCAATTTGGACAGTCAAGTCAAAACCAAGTAGTATTTGGTTTCTTTGACCATGACAACTTTATTGACCAAACAATTAATGATCCAGTTGCGGGTAGTTTAACTTTCCAAGCACAACAAAATATATTAGGTGCTTATGGTGAAGCTGCTTTTGATTATGGTGGATACTTATTCTTAACATTATCTGGTCGTAATGACTGGGCTTCAACCCTTGAGGCAGAAAACAATTCGTTATTCTACCCTGGTGCTTCTTTAGCGTTTGTTCCAACATCTATGGATGGTGGATCATCTGATGCTCTAAACTACTTGAAGTTCCGTGCAGGTTACGGTACCTCTGCAAGATTCCCAGGAGTATATTCTACAAGAACAGGATTTAACTCTACAGCTTCTGCAGTGATAGATAGTGATGGAAATGCAATTACTACAAACGGACTATCTTCTTTCTTAGGAAATGTTAATCTAAAACCAGAACTTCAAAAAGAGTTTGAACTTGGTTTAGAGGCAGACTTATTCAAGAAAAGAATTAGTATTGATGCAACTATATACAAAAGATCAATACAAGATCAAATTGTAAACAGACCAATTTCTCCATCTACTGGAGCAACATTCACATCTGATAACATTGCAGAAACGCAAATAGAAGGTGTAGAATTAGGTTTAGACTTTACACTAATCAAGAGTGATAACTTCAATTGGAAGGTACGTAACAACTTTAGTGCTGCAGAAAACACAGTTATTGACTTAGGTGGTGTTGAATCTTTTGCGTATGCTGGATTCTCTAACTTAGGAAACTATGCTTCTGAAGGTGAAGCGTTAGGTGTAATTAAAGGTGGGTATGCTGCGAGATATGCAGAATCAAACATCAATAACGATCCAGACGAGTGCTGACTTCAACCCTTACGGAACAGGTGTAAACGGTGCATTACTAATTAATCCAGGTACGGGTCAAATTCTTGACTCAGAAGGTGATTTAGGTAGAGGTATTGAAACAATTGGTGATCCAAACGCAGACTGGACAGTAACTACGATTAATACGTTAACGTACAAGCAACTAGCTGTATCTGCACAATTGGAATACACACATGGTGGTGATATCTATTCTCAAACTGCATCTCAGTTCTACCGTCGTGGTGTAACAACAGGTAAACGTTGATAACAGAGAAGGAACATATGTTATTCCAGGATTATTAGCTAACCCTACAACAGGTCAGTTATTATTAGGGGATGATGACCTACCAATCCAAAACAATATTCAAATTGGTGCTAATGATCTATACTTTATCAACTTAGTTGATCCATCTGGACAAGGTATGTATGACGCATCTCACATACGTTTGAGAGAAGCTTCATTGACATACTCACTAACAGAGAAAATGTTAGAGAAAACTCCTTTCGGAAATATCTCATTCTCGTTATCTGGTCAAAACTTATATGTAAAGGCAGTAAATATTCCTGATGCATTTAACATTGATCCAGAAGCATTGAGTGTTGGTACAGGAAACGGTCAAGGTTTAGAATTCCAAACGGGACCTACATCTAAGCGTTACTCATTTGGTATAAAAGCAACATTTTAAAAAAAAAAGGTACTAGTGAGGTGGTAATTATTTTACCACCTTGTTATACTAGTGTACCCTTAAAAATTTAATTATATATTATGAAAAATATTTTAAAAATAACATTCGTATCAGCTATGTTGGCTTTATTCACTGGATGTGAGACAACAGAGCTAGATTTACTAGACAACCCTAATGCAATTGGTGCAGATGTGGCAAGTCCAAATTTTGTATTAAACTCAATTCAATTATCATTTAATGGTATTGTTAGTGGGTTTAGAGGATCATCAAGTAACATTACACGTATGACTGCTCAATTTGGTCAGTACAACGGAAGTGTTACTGTTAATTCATTAAACGGGACATGGTCATCTGCTTACAACATGTTTGCAAACGTAGACCTTATAGAGGAAATAAATGCAGCAAGTGAAGTACCAATTACCTTATCATGTAGCACTAGCACAAATTATGGAGGCTTACACGTACATATCACTTGTTGATTATGTAGGAGATGTACCTTACAGCCAAGCAAATCAGTTTGGTGATTTCCCAACACCAGAATTAGATGCTGGCGAAGATGTATACGCTGCTCAAATAGCTTTATTAGATACAGCTATTTCTAATTTAGGCGAAGTGTCTGCAGTAATACCACAAGATTTATTCTATGGTAGTTTTGACGCAGACAACTGGATTGCTGTTGCAAATACACTAAAATTAAAAGCTCACTTAAACATGGGTAATGGTGGAGCTATTTCTGCTTTATTGTCAGAAAACATTATTGATACTGATGATGAAGATTTTCAGTTCAACTACTCTTCATGCTACATCTCCAGAATCAAGAAGTCCAATATTTCAAGGAAACTATCCTAATGGAACTGGATTTTACATGAGTAATGGATTTTTAGATATGTTAAACGCAGGTGATGCTGAGGCTCCTTATGTTGAAACAGGAATTGCAGATCCAAGACTACGATACTACTTATACCGACAAAGAGATGATGCACCATCAGGATCTAACCTTCCATGTGCAGGAGACGACATCTATGACTACTGTTATGTTGGAAACAAGTACTGGGGTAGAGATCATGGAGATGATGAAGGAATTCCAAATGATAACACAAGAAGAACTACATGGGGAGTATATCCAGGTGGTGGAGCTTTTGACAACAATCAATTCAACAGAACAGATTCTAGTAATACCCAAACTCTTAATGGTGAAGGTATAAACCCAATATTCTTATCATCTTTTACCCACTTTGCACTAGCTGAGGCAGGATTAGATTTAGGAGTTGGTGTTGATTCTAGAGCATTACTAGAAGCAGGTATTTCTCTTAGTATGGACAAAGTAACTGACTTTTCAGGTTCTTTAACCACTACTGATGAAGATGACGAGACTATAGACTATGCTGCAACATCTGCAGATATAAGTGACTACATTGCTAGAGTATTAGCAGAGTACGATGCTGCATCAGGAAACGATGCTAAATTAGCTATTGTAATTAGAGAATGGTACATCGCTTCTTGGGGTAACGGTATAGAGCCTTACAACATGTACAGAAGAACTGGATATCCTACACTACAAACTGGTGTTGTACCAGTAGGAGTATTCCCAAGATCTTTCAGATATCCGGAATCGGAAGTAAATACGAATCCTAACGTAGATCAAACTACTGCAGATAACCAAGTATTCTGGGATACTAACCCAGCTGGTTTCATTAACTAATCCATTTTAATTAAATACTTTAATTATGAAAAATATAAATAAAATATTCTCTCTAGTATTTGTAGCAATATTATCTACAGTTACTTTTACTAGCTGTGAAGATGAAGATAAAGCACGTTTTCCACAACTAACTAACGGAGGTTTTGTAAAGTTTGTAAGTGCTCCAGAATTTGATATGGGCGCTGATCCAGCTACCGCTTCTTTTAGCGCGATGACTGAAGATCCTAACGGAACTGTTGCAACTTACGATGTAACTGTTGTTGGAGATTTTGCAGGTGCACCTTCAGAGGCTTTAGTTTTTGGTTCAACAACAACATTCCCATATGATGTAAGTTTCACAACTGCAGACATGGCTGAATTATTTGGAGTTGATGCTTCTGTTTTTGTAGAAGATGATTCTTTCGAATTCTTTGGTGTAGTTACAACTGTAGACGGTTCTGTTTATGACGGTACGGCTCCAGGTGGTTCATATCCTGATGGAGATGATCCTGAAAATGCAGGTTCTTGGAACGGTGGGCAAACAAGTGGTGTGCTAACAAGCGCAGCAGGTTTACTAGCCGCATTTAACTGGGAAGTAAGCTTCGAAGACGCTAACTAGTAAATAATTAGTTAATATATTTTAAAAACCATCCTTTTCTAAGGATGGTTTTTTATTTTTGCACAATGAAGAAAGAGACATTATTATTTGGAATTTACCCTGTTATAGAGGCTTTAAAGGCTAAACAAACCATAGACAAGGCATATGTCCAAAAAGGACTTCAAAGCCCTAAGATTGACGCTATTGTGGCAGATCTTGAGGCATTAAACACTACAATCTCCTATGTCCCTCTTGAAAAGATGGAGAAACTATGCCGTAGCAACCACCAAGGAATTATTTTAATAAGTTCTCCCATAGAATTTGTTGGGTTAGAGACCATGGTAGAGGCGGTACTAGAAAGCGAAAAAAAACCTTTGTTTTTAATTCTAGACCAGATTAGTGATGTTAGAAATTTTGGTGCCATTCTAAGAACAGCAGAATGTACAGGAGTTGATGGCGTTATTATACAAAAAAAGGGAGGAGCACCTGTAAGTGGAGATACTGTTAAAACTTCTGCAGGAGCTATATTTAATATCCCAATCTGTAAAGTAGACCATATTAAAGATGCTATTTATTACCTTCAAGGAAGTGGTATCACAACCATTGCTGCCACAGAAAAGACACAAGACACTATATACAATCTAGAATTAAATGAACCTATGGCAATTGTTATGGGATCTGAAGGTCTTGGAGTTTCAAAATCTGTGCTTTCTATCGTAGATAAAAAAGCTTCATTACCCCTACTAGGTGTTATTAACTCATTAAATGTATCTGTTGCTTGTGGTGCTTTATTATATGAGGTAGTGCGTCAACGATCAAAGTAAAAAAACCTACTCTTTTTTTTGTTTCACAATAGTGTAAACAACACCTACATCATTTTTTGATGTAGTACTTAGTTGCTGGTCATCTGGGGTTTGTTTGATTTCAATAAAATTTCCATCTGCATCAAATTGCTGCATAAAAGGGTCATTCTCCGGCAGGTAATCTTCAGCTTCCCAATCAAATTTTTTATTGGTGACTGTGGCTTTACCCTTATATAAAAAAGCCAATAACAAACCAACCCCAAAACCAGATAAATGTCCTTCCCAAGATATATGGGTATCTAAAGGGAATACATACCAAAGCAAACTACCATACACAAATACAACCGCAAAAGAAAGTGCCGTAAGTTGGTATTGCTTTGAGATAATTCCTTTAAAGAATAAAAAAGAAGCCAATAAATAAACAATCCCACTAGCGCCAATATGGTTTGCAGGGCGGCCAATAGCCCAAGTTATAAGACCCGTAATAACAAAACCCAAAATAAACACTTGCCAACGCAAAGGGCGATAAAAATAAAAAAGTGCAGTACCCAACACTAACATAGGGATACTATTGTTGAACAGATGCTTTAAATTACCGTGTATAAAAGGGCCAAACAACACACCTCTTATGCCCTCCACCTTACCTGGGTGTATACCATAGGGAGTAAAATCTTCACCAAACCTAATTTCAAACCAAAACACCAGCCACATGATTATCACAAATAGCAGAGGATAAAGCACTACATCAGGAGAGAAATACAATTTTTGTGTTTTGACCATACCTCAATATAGCAAAAACAAATCCAAAACTTTGAATATGATAAATTGTCAGTTTAATAGCTAAATTAAAAATGTAACTTTATAAAATGAATATTCCACTTGCAGAAAGAATACGGCCAAAGACACTCCAGGGTTATCTAAGCCAGCAACATCTAGTTGGTGAGACTGGAGCACTCACAAAACAACTACAAAGCGGTATGATACCCTCTATGTTATTTTGGGGACCTCCTGGTATTGGTAAAACAACTTTAGCGACTATCATAGCATCTGAGTCAGAAAGGCCTTTCTACCAATTAAGCGCCATTGATAGTGGAGTTGCTGCGGTAAGAGAAATTATTGAAAAAGCAAAAAAAGCTGACGGGTTGTTTACCACAAAAAACCCCATACTTTTTATAGATGAAATTCATCGCTTTAGTAAATCTCAACAAGACTCCCTGCTAAGTGCTGTAGAAAAAGGATTGATCACCCTTATTGGCGCCACTACAGAAAACCCAAGTTTTGAGGTTATACCTGCCCTACTCTCAAGGTGTCAAGTATATGTGTTAAACTCATTTTCTAAAAAAGATCTTGAAGCGCTTTTAAAACGTGCTATAGAAATAGATACCGTATTATCAAAATATGATATTGAATTGCAAGAAACACAGGCCATTTTAAAATTATCTGGAGGTGATGCAAGAAAACTACTCAATATTTTAGAATTGGTGGTCATTTCTGAAATATCTGAGGTGCAAAGTGATGAAAAACAAAAAGTGGTTATCACCAACCAAATGGTACAGCATAAGGTGCAAAAAAATACGGTGTTGTATGATAAAACTGGAGATCAGCACTATGATATTGTTTCGGCATTTATTAAATCAATACGCGGTAGTGATCCAAATGCAGCTGTCTACTGGCTCTCTAGAATGATAGAAGGAGGCGAGGATATAAAATTTATTGCAAGAAGGTTAGTCATTCTTGCCAGTGAAGATATTGGAAATGCAAACCCGAATGCACTTTTACTTGCTAACGCAACATTTCAATCTGTAACCTCGATTGGTTTTCCAGAGTCTAGTATTATTTTAAGCCAATGCGCCATATACCTTGCAAGTTCTGCAAAGAGTAATGCTAGTTATCTTGCTATTAAAAAAGCACAACAACTCGTTAAGCAATCTGGTGATCTATCTGTGCCTTTTTCTATTAGAAATGCGCCCACAAAACTAATGAAAGAATTAGGGTATGGAGACAACTACGCATATGCTCATGATTATGAGAATGCTTTTGTGGCTCATGAGTTTTTACCTAAAGAAATTAGTGGCACCACATTGTACCAACCTGGTAATAATGGAAAAGAAAATCAATTAAAGACCTATTTAAAAAGTCTATGGAAAGATAAATATGATTTTTAATTCTGAAAAATTAATGTAATGGATCTCCCATCTTCATCAACTAGCTTCAAATCATTATTTTCAAGGAAATACCCCTGGTAATTAGCGTCAAAGACCATAGCCCTATAGCCATTTTCAGAATCCTCAATAGTTCCCTTTAAAATTAAATCTGCCCCAGAGGCATCATACATACTATAGCCTCCCTCAACCTTCTTTAAAAGGTATGACTTTGCATCATAGGTGTAAGCGTTAAACTTATTTACTGGTCCTGTATTACTTTTAGACTCTAATGGCGCAATAACTACAGAAGCTTCCTGACTAGACACATCAGAAGCGCTAGGTCTTACCACTACTGCTTTTTGTTGTACATCAAGCTCTTCAAAGCTCAAAAACGCTTTACGCAAAGCATCTTGGTAAGATTTTTTATACTCTTTTTGCTTGCTAGCACCTGGTTCTGATCTATATACTTCAATGCCTTTGCAGTCTTTTAAAACAACCAAGATCTTAGTCCTTGTAAATCCAGCAATAGACTCTACATCTGCCCATAATCCATCACAATTATCTACACTAGGTAATTCACTAAAATAATAGGTGTTAAAACCATTTTTAGTTAGATAATATTTAGCCATATCGTTTAATTGATACTGATTGGCTTTAGATAAAAATTCAAATTCATCTGGCACAACCACAAAACTATAATCGCTCAAAGTCTTTTGGGCCAGAGAAAGATTGGAACATGTTACTATAATAACTAGGGTTAAAAAAAGGTGTTTCATCATTAATTTAATATATAGTTTAATCCTACTTGTAAAGATACACTATTTGCCTTTGCAAGATTTGACATCTGCAGGAGGTTATCTGCTGCTAAAAACAAATTTACGCCTGCTATATTTAAAAACATCCCAGCTCCAATATTTTTGGCAGAATAGCTGTCTAGAGTATAGGTTGTTTTTATAGAGAGAGTGTTGCCAAATCTTCTTGTGTAATACAATGTACCAGCCAGTTGAAGTCCTCGAGGCCTAAATATACTATAGTATTGCACCCCTGCCTGGGAAACTCGCTTTTGTTTTGTGCCATTATTTTTACAGTTACACCCTCCATTATCGCCAACAAATCTGCCAAAATCATAATGTAATGCAGCATTTATTTTTGTGGGTCGTAGTTGTGTATATCCTGTATTGAGTGTGTCAACAGGAATTTCTCGGGTAATGTCATCTTCTAGATTATCATAATACGGTATGGTAGGTTCTCCATTTTCTAGTTCAGGAAAAATAAGCTCAATACCATCTAGAGTATAATCTCCTTTGGCCTTGTAAAGTTCTGTGTCTTTGGTGTGAAAAATAGCACCAAGATCAAGCACAGAGGCGGTTAAAGAAAGCTCGTTGTCAAACTGGTAAGTTATACCAGCATCTATACCAATGCCAAGATTACCGCCAAGTAAAGCTCGGCCAAGTAATTTTTTACGTACTTGAGATTGTTCTAAACCATCTAATGATATAAATCCAGAGGTTCTTACCTCAACATCCAAATCTGTAACTGTGTGCTCATAAATATTAGCGCTACCCTCTCTAACTGTTGTTTTAAATGCTCCTTTATTCCTTGTACTACTTACGCTAATCAAACTAGAATAAAGTTTAAGGCGAACTCCTGCAGTTAGTTTTTTTGAAACTTGTTTATTCACCCCAAAATGATACACAGTTAACAAATCTGCACGAGCACTTATATCATTAAAATCATAGGCTTTCCCAATATATTCTCTATTGCCCTCCCAGGCCAAAATTGCTATATCTTTAGGAAAATAGGCAATGGCATCAAGTTCTTGATACATTCCGCCAGAGAAGTACATAGGCTCTAAACCCTTGGATAGCCAACCAAAGTTTAACACATCTAATTGCTGATTCACAGTAAAAAAATCTCGTGAGCTTAACCTAGAGATTGTATTTGAAATTTTGGTGTTGATGTCTACCCCATCATCTGCAAAAATATCAAATACAGAAACTCCAGAAGAACCAACATTTATATGAAATTGAGACGCTAAAGGGATACCAGCATGAAACTGATTTGTAACCAAAGCACCTGGATTAAGCATAAGGGTTTGAGGGGTTACCTCCCAATTATAGAGCAGTTGCTTGTTTTGAGAAACAGCAACGGATAGTCCAAAAGCTAAATAAATAAAAAGAAGTTTTTTCATTACATTTTATTATTGCTCTATTTGCAAATAATAGGTGGTTTTAGACTGTAAATTCAAAACCCCTGTTAAATCTTGAGAAGAAGAAGGTATGGTTACTGTAACCAAAACCTTTTTTGCCTTTGTTAGCTCCTTAATTTGCAACTCATCTAAGGATTGCACAAAATAGCTCACAACTGGGTTGTCTTCACTTCCAGGAGCCACAGTTGTTTGCATTAAATACTTAGAGACATTGTCCTGACTCAAAAAATCAAAAGAGACGTTAAAGCCTCTTGCAATGCTGTTTGTAAATTTAAAAAAGAAATCTGCTCCTTTTAAAATATCATTAATATCGCTTCCACCTAGAAAATCTAAATCTGTGGTGTCCTCCACAACCAAGACCTCTGTATTGTTTGCGTAATCATAAAAATTAGACGCCTCCAAATTAAAATAAATTAAATCAAGTTCAATTTCTGGTGTTAGCACAACCTCGTTTGCTTGATCAAAATCGGTGCCATCAAAACAAGAAACGCAGAGCAGCATACTAGTGAGTAAAAAAAATAATTTGGCGGTTTTAAGATCCATGGCGGCTAGGGTATATTAAATAAACGTTTTTCTGGCATAAAAAGTCTATTAAGGGTGCAATGTAATAGTAATAAGAAATGAAAACAACTGCAGTAACCTAGATTACATATATACTTGTTTTCAAAAAACCTCTAGATGAGGATGAATTTTTTTCTTTAGAGTATAATTATTGTTTTACAATAAATCCTTAATCTCTAACAAGTAATCTACAACTTTATATCCATTTTTGGGAATTTCGTTTCTATAATTAAAAAATATAGTGTCCATCCCTACACCCTCTGCCCCTAGGATATCTGCATCAAAGGTGTCTCCAATCATAATACTTGATTGAGCAGAAACCTCCGGCCTTTGCTAAGGCTGTTGTAAACACCAAAGGGTTTGGTTTTTTTACACCTACCTCCTCAGAGCTGGTTACTGTGGCAAAAAAGGGAGCTAACTTACTTTTTTTAAGTTTAATGAACTGTACCTGAGAAAACCCGTTGGTTATAATGTGTAGTGTATATTTTTCTTTTAAATACCCAAGTAGCTCAAAAGTCCCGTCAAACAAATAATTATTATTGGGCAACTCTTCAATATATGCTTCACTCATACCATCAATGATGTGCATATCATAGGTTACTCCTAGTTCACTAAAACTATCAATGAGTCTGCCTCTGCGCAGTTGAGTTTTGGTAACACGCTCTTCTCTAAACTCCCGCCAATAGCTGAAATTTATAGGTTCATATACTTTTAAAAATGAAGCTAGAGGAACACCAACAGAAAATCTCTGAAATACACGGTCAAGGGCCAGTGCAGAATTTCTATCAAAATCCCAAAGGGTGTGGTCTAAGTCAAAAAAGACATCGGTTATTGTTGGTTTTATCATGAGATTAAAGTTTCAGAAAAAAGAGAACGCCATAGTTTATTGTTAGGGTCTGCAGAAAAATCTTTGTTTGAAAATAGCACAGAAAAGGTACCGTTAACGCTTTGTACTTTACCAAACATCTGAGCAATTTTTAAGGCAGTATCCTTAGGGCTTAATTTCAAAAATCCTTGCGTAGTACAAGCAATGGGCTGTATGGCCAGAGGAGTGATGATTTCGTAATCTAAGTCATAGAACAAAAAAGGGGTGCAGGTTCCTGCTCTAAAGCCAGGTTGGTTTTCATACACCATGGTATAATCTTTCTTTATTTCTAGCGCAACTAGATTTCTATAAATTTCTGGAAGGCCAATAAGTAAATTACTGTTTTGACTGCTTTGAATTGTTCTATTTATAATATGTTCAAGTGTTGTTTTTTCGGTTTTTAGAAAATCTGGATTCGTTAATGCTCTTAGAGAAACTAAAAGCCCTACTTCTTTGTAGTCTGCGACATACTTAATAAGCATCTTAAACTTTTGCTTCTGGGTATTTATAGTCTCGTGAAAAGCAACTGCTTCTCCCAATAAAAAAAACACAGTAAGTTTCATACTGCTTTTTTTGGTTACATCTAGTATCCACTTATAGCTGTCGTAGGGGTCTTTTTCTAAGCCAATAACAACTTTACAGCGAAGTACAAACTGTTTTAATCTAAGTCTAAAAAGATCTGAAGCAAAACCAATAAAGGATCTAAATATCCCTTTATTTAGAAAAGCATATGCAACTTGTGCATTTATCAAACTGTGCACCGTAGTTTGTTTTTTTGGAAATAACAGCTGCGTAAATGTTTGCTGTAACAGCACCTTTAGTTTATAGCTCCAAATATCAATCACTGGGCTGTCTAAAAAGTTGTATTTAAAGCCCAAACTCTCTGATGCAGAAAATCTTCCTAAATGATCTTTTACATGAGGTAAATACTCTTCATACCTACTAAGCAAATAAAACGCAGCCGAGAAAATATCAAAAGGTATGGCGCTTTTATCACTAACTGCAAAGAAACACTTGGTTGCTTCCCAGTCTCGCACATTAATATCTACACTTTCAATACCCTGTTGGGTAAGTAGTCCATGACTTTGAAAAAAAAGTTCATTACCCAGGGGCTGTTTTCCATAGGAGGCCTTTGGACCTTTATGAGCTAAAAACGACTCAATTTCAGCGGTAAAACCAACTTTGACACCCAAAATACGGGTACAAATATGTTTAAATACATACGAAATTCTTGGGGTGATTTGTTTGGTGAAAATAAGTAGCATATAGAAATATAACCTAAAAAGTATACCAGTATCTATACCGTATACAATTCAAATATAGGATAATTTGGTTTGTTATTTTTTGATTTTAAAATAAAAGGTACTCCCCTCTCCAAATTGAGATTCTACCCATATAACACCCTCATGAAGTTTAACAATTTTCTCGGCGTGAGCAAGACCAACCCCGCTTCCCTCCTGCTTTTGCTGAGTAGGTACACGAGAAAAAATAGTAAAAAGATCTTCTATATCCTCCTGCTTAATTCCAATACCATTATCTGCAACAGAAAAAACCCAAAAATCTTCTTCTTCTTTTGCGGCAATAGTAATAATGGGAGCAACCTGTTTTTTAGCATATTTAAGGGCGTTACTCAATAAGTTTTGAAACAATAAACGCAACTCTACCTTATAGCCCTTTATTTTAGGTAATTTTTCAGAAATGATAGTTGCATTGGTTTCTTGAATTCGCTTCTTAAGATCATACTTTGCAACCTCAAGCTGCTCTTGCACGTCTACCTTTGTTATTTTTAAATCTCTACCTATGCGGCTATGTTCTAATAAGCCTTTTATTTGCTCGGCCATTCTTCCTGAGGCTTCATGAATATACCCAATATACTCTTTGCCCTTTGGAGAAAGTTCATCTGTAAATTTTTGCATCAAAAAATCACTACTAAACCTAATTGTAGCCAAAGGCTCCTGCAAGTCATGAGAACAAATAGATACAAACTGCTCAAGATCTTTATTGACTCTTTCTAAATCTTCTTTTTTATTTTTAGCCTTGCGTTGTGCTTTTTTAATTTCTGAAATATCTACCAGTGTGAATATTGATTTTACAACAATACCCGCCTTGTTATAAATTGCTCTTGAATTTAAAATTGCTTGAATTCTCTTCCCTTTTTTTGTCTTTAAGGTAACTTCTTCACTAGAGATAGGACCTTTGTTTAAAAATGCATCTAAAAGCGTAACAATTTTGACGCTCGATTTCTCTGTAAATATTTTTGAGACATGAGTGCCAAGAATTGCTTTTTTATTTTTGTGTCCAAGATTAGACACAAGCATACTATTACAATTAACAATATATCCTGTTAATGGGTTTATTGTGGCATGCATAACGGGGTTATCATCATACAAAAAACCAAAATTAGTTTCACTAATTCGTAGCTTTTCTTGCAAGCTAGCTATCTCTTTCTCTAGCTTACCGATGTAACCTGACTCTTGGGGTGATGATTCTTTACTCAATTTTATATAGTTAATGTGACAAACTCTTGTAAGGACTTTACATCCCTACTTATTTTAAAATTTCTTTGACTTTCTCAAAATCTAAACCGCCATAATTTCCACTACTCATAAGCAGTAAAGAGGTGTCAGTAAAATCTTGCTCAAATAAATAGTCTTGAAAGGCACCTGGATCTGTAAAGACAACTAGGTCTTCTCTTTGAAAAGCCTTTAAAATTTGAGAGCTAGAAACTGCATCTAACTTTTTTATTTTTACTGCATTTGGGGAATAAAAAACGACCGCTTTATCTGCACCATCAAGGGCACCTTTATATTCAGAGAGAAATTCTGGATTTAAACTACTATACGTATGCAACTCCAAACATGCCAACAAACTACGCTCAGGATACTGGCTTTTTAAGGCCTGGGTGGTTGCCCTTACTTTACTTGGCGAATGCGCAAAATCTTTATAAGCTATACTTGTAGGGCCCTGTCCAATTTTCTCTAAACGTTTACTTGCACCTTTAAATGTTGCAATAGCCTCATAGAAATCTTCTTGTTGCACTCCCATAAGTTGGCAAATCCAACGAGCACCCTCTAGGTTATTTAAATTATGTTTTCCAAAGACTTCGATAGGCATTGGCCCATCTTCTGTATCTAGAAGTGTGTCACCATTATTAACACTAAATCGGGGTGTTTGGTAGGGATATTTTTTAATTTGATTTTGGGCTGTTTCCACTACCTGTTTAACCTCTATATCTTCTTGATTATAAACTATGGCTCCACCATGAGTGATCTGGGATAGAAAAATACGAAATTGCTCCACATAATTGTCAAAGGTTGGAAATACGTTGATGTGATCCCAGGCAATACCGCTCAACAAAGCTATATTGGGTTTGTATAAATGAAATTTTGGCCGTCTATCTATGGCAGATGACAAATACTCATCTCCTTCTAGTACAATAAAATCATTCTCTTTTGTAAGATGCACCATGGTGTCAAAACCCTCTAATTGAGCCCCTACCATGTAATCTACTTCTTTGTCATGGTAATGCATTACATGCAAAATCATAGAAGTTATGGTTGTTTTACCATGAGATCCTCCAATAACTACGCGGGTTTTATTTTTGGACTGTTCATATAAAAACTCTGGATAACTATAGATGGTAAGCCCTAACGCTTTAGCGCGAAGCAGCTCGATGTTATCTTGTTTGGCGTGCATACCCAAGATAACCGCATCAATATCTGATGAGATGTTATCTTCAAACCAACCATACTGCTCGGGCAGTAAACCTTTGGCTGCCAATCTTGACCTGGAAGGATCAAAAATCTCGTCATCGCTTCCCGTGACCTGTTCGCCTTTATTATGTAATGCTATGGCTAAATTATGCATGGCACTGCCGCCAATGGCTATGAAATGGATTCTCATCTAAATTGAAAAATTTATATCGTTATCTGTACAGAAATGTAACTCACTTACTCCAAAAATAGAAAGATAACCCTTAACTTCAATTCAGAAATCAGAATTATTTTAAAGCATCTGTAATACTATTTTTTCTTTTACCACCTCTTTTAATCCCGGAGATTAGCCAAAAAAGCGGAAATAACTGCACTATTAGCAACCTCTCATATAATGACATTAAGGAGAATGAAAATAAAGGTTACACTATATTTTGACCTGTATACATTTAACAAACAAAAACTGTTTACTAAAACAATTAGTGTACACTAGTTTCATTGAGCATGGCCCAGAGGGTGTCTTTTAATTCCATTAAACCTTGTTGGGCCATGGAACTGAAAAACAAATAAGGGATCCCATCAAAGTCTTTATCTAAGGCATCTTTCATTTCTATCTTTAGCTCATCATCTAGCATGTCACTTTTCGAGATAGCCACCAATTTGTCTTTATCTAGTAATTCTGGATTGTATCGCTTTAATTCATCTAGAAGAATATCGTATTGTTTTCTAATATCATCTGCATCTGCAGGTATTAGAAAAAGCAAGGTCGAGTTGCGTTCTATGTGGCGCAAAAAATAATGCCCTAGCCCTTTTCCTTCTGCAGCACCTTCTATAATTCCAGGAATATCTGCCATCACAAAAGTTCTGTGATCGCGATATTCTACAATACCCAAATTAGGCTTTAGAGTGGTAAACTCATAATTGGCAATTTTTGGTTTTGCAGCAGTAATTACAGACAGCAGTGTAGATTTTCCTGCATTTGGAAACCCTACCAAACCAACATCTGCCAATACTTTCATCTCTAAAGTGAAGGCACCTTCTTCTCCCTCCATTCCTGGCTGAGCGTAGCGTGGGGTTTGGTTGGTAGAAGACTTAAAATGGTTGTTACCAAGTCCTCCCATACCACCTTTTGCAAGGATAAGCTCATCATCGTGCTCTAGAAGTTCCTTTAATCTTTCATCGGTTTCTGTGTTTATAACCACAGTACCTAAAGGCACCTCAACATAGATGTCTTCACCATCTGCACCTGTACTTGTTTGCTTACTTCCAGCGCCGCCATACCCGGCTTTGTAATGACGCTTAAATTTTAAATGGTGTAGTGTCCAAAGGTTACTATTGGCCTTTAAGATGATATGACCTCCACGACCTCCATCTCCACCATCTGGACCCCCTTTTGGGATGAATTTTTCACGTCGCAAATGCGCACTCCCTTGCCCTCCTTTACCAGAGGTTACATGAATTTTTACGTAGTCAACAAAATTTCCTTCAGTCATACCTATTTTCTTACCCGGGTAAGAATTTTTTTTAAGCTTACGCTTGTTATAATCTATCAAATACTTCGCTCAAACGAGCTGTAATCTCTTGAATAGTTCCAACACCATTTACCCCAAAATATCTGTCTTTAGCTTTATAATAGTCTTTTAAGATATCCGTTTTGCGGTAATACTCTGCAACGCGTTCTCTAATGATAGCCTCATCTGCATCATCGGCGCGGCCACTTGTTTTACCTCTTTCTAATAATCTTCCTACCAAAACCTCATCATCCACCTCAAGAGCAACCATTGCATTGATTTGACTTGACTTTTCTTCCATTAATATTGCTAGGGCTTCTGCCTGAGCCGCTGTTCTTGGAAACCCATCAAAAACAAAACCATTTGCACCAGGGTTTTTCTCTACCTCTGCGTTAAGCATCTTAATGGTTACACCATCTGGCACTAGATGACCTTTATCCATGTAAGATTTGGCAAGTGCACCTAACTCTGTTTGATTTTTTATATTATACCTAAATACATCACCAGTAGAGATGTGTACCAATTGATATTTAACTTTTAATACCTCTGCTTGCGTTCCTTTTCCGGCTCCTGGAGGGCCAAATAGTACGATATTTGTCATCTTTTTTGTTTTCTGGAGTATAAGGTTATACAAAACCCTATAATTTAATAAATGTTGTACAATAATTAATCGCGGCAAAGATAGCTATTTGAAAGAACAATGTATCTTTGTGTTATGGCAAATTATTTTTCTTCAAATTTCACACTCGGGATTTTAGGCGGCGGCCAACTAGGCAAAATGATGCTTTATGAAACGCGCAAATTTGACATCACCACACATGTGCTAGATCCTAGTCCTGAAGCTCCGTGCCGTATAGCCTGTGACCACTTTACACAGGGGGACTTAATGGATTATGATACGGTGTATACCTTCGGAAAAAAAGTAGACATACTTACCTTTGAGATAGAAGGTGTAAACATAGAAGCCTTGGAAGCTTTAGAGAAAGAAGGAAAAAAAGTATATCCCAGCTCAAAAACACTACGCAACATTCAAGACAAAGGAGTACAAAAAAAGTTTTATGACACTCATAAAATACCCACCGCTCCATTTTCTGTTTTTGAGACTATTGCAAAAGTTAAAAAAGCAGTAACATCTGGAGAATTAAAACTTCCCTTTGTTTGGAAAAGCTGTACAGGCGGCTATGATGGAAAGGGCGTTCAAGTCATTAAAAATTCTCAAACATTAGATGTATTACCAGACTGCCCTTGTATAACAGAAGATCTAGTTGCTTTTAAAAATGAACTTGCTGTAATTGTTGTAAGAAACCCAAGTGCGCAGGTAAAGACATATCCTGTTGTTGAAATGGAGTTTCATCCTCAGGCAAACCAAGTAGAGTATGTTATTTGCCCTGCCCGCATCGATGACAAAGTTGCTGCAAAAGCCAGGAGCATAGCCATACAGGTTTCCAAAGCCTTCGAGCATGTAGGACTTCTTGCCGTAGAAATGTTTCAAACAAATGATGATCAAATTATAGTAAATGAAGTAGCTCCAAGACCACACAACTCCGGTCATTACAGTATTGAGGCTAGTTATACAAATCAATTTGAACAACACATCAGGGCTATTCTAGATCTACCTCTTGGCAATACCGCTAGTAAAGTAGGTGGTATTATGGTAAATTTGGTAGGTGAACAAAACCACACTGGCGATGTTGCGTATCAAAACATTGAGGAAATTATGGCCATGGATGGTGTAACACCACACATCTACGGAAAAAAACAAACACGCCCTTTTAGAAAAATGGGCCACGTTACCATTGTAAACCAAAATATTGATACCGCAAGAGAAATTGCACAACAAGTAAAGCAACGTATTAAAGTAATAAGCAAATAATTATGAAAGTAGCCATAGTAATGGGATCCACTAGTGATATGCCCGTAATGCAAGATGCCATAGACATCCTAAAAGGTTTTGATATAGAAATTGAAGTAGATATCGTTTCTGCACATCGCACACCAGAAAAACTATTTGACTTTAGTAAAAACGCGCACACTCGCGGTATTAAAGTAATTATTGCAGGAGCAGGTGGCGCAGCACATTTGCCAGGCATGGTAGCCTCTTTATCTCCACTGCCAGTAATTGGAGTGCCTGTAAAGTCAAGCAATAGCATCGACGGATGGGACTCAGTGTTGTCTATCTTGCAGATGCCTGGCGGGGTACCCGTAGCAACTGTTGCCTTAAACGGAGCCAAAAATGCAGGTATCCTAGCCGCGCAAATTATTAGCACTGCAGACACATGTGTACTGGACAAAGTAATTGCTTACAAAGAGGGATTAAAAATAAAGGTAGAACAAAGCGCTAAAAACCTTTAAGGTTAATCTAATTACACAACACACTTTTTATTTCAAGCAACTACCCCTGATAAGCCTATTTTATGGACAACCCATTACTACAACAGTTTGACCTAGCTCCTTTTTCTAAAATTAATAATGAGCATTATTTACCCGCTATTACAGCGCTTATTGATATCACAAAACAAGAGGTAGCTCTTATTACCAAAAACCCTGACACACCTACTTTTAAAAATACGGCAGAGGCGCTCGAGAATACAGGAAAGGCACTAGATAGAGCCACAAGTATTTTTTTTAATCTCAATAGCGCAGAAACAAATGATCAAATCCAGCAAATAGCGCAAGAGGTTTCTCCACTGTTATCAAATTTCTCTAATGATTTACTGCTCAACCAGGCCCTTTTTAAAAGAGTGAAAACGGTCTATGACAACAAACAAACATATGCCCTAAGTGATGAGCAGCAGATGTTGCTAGAAAAACAATACAAAGGGTTTGCTAGAAATGGAGCCAATCTCTCTGAGGATAAAAAAATACAACTTCGTAGCATAGACACCCAGCTATCTAAACTAGGTTTAAGCTTTGGAGAAAATGTATTAGCCCAAACAAACGCCTTTGAATTATTGCTTGACAAAGAGCAGGATCTTGCAGGCATGCCCGAGGGAGCCAAAGAAGCTGCCAAACAAGCGGCTACAGAGAAAGGCAAGAAGGGTTGGGTTATAACCCTGGACTACCCAAGTTATGTGCCGTTTATGAAATATGCTCAAAACAGAGCCTTGCGTAAAAAACTATCCCTTGCATTTGGCGCTAGAGCCTTTCAAGACAACCCACAAAACAACCAGCAAAACGTTTTAGATATTGTAAAACTAAGATACCAAAGAGCCCAACTACTTGGTTATAAAAGCCATGCACATTTTGTTTTAGAGGAGCGCATGGCAGAGTCACCACAAAAGGTGCACTCTTTTTTAAATGAATTATTAGTAAAAGCAAGACCAGCCGCTCAAAAAGAATTTGATGAGCTAGAAGCCTTTGCAAAAAAACTTGACGGGATAGACCAGTTACAAAAATGGGATAGCGCTTACTATGCTGAAAAATTAAAACAAGAAAAATTCAGTCTAGATGATGAGCAGCTAAAGCCCTATTTTAAATTAGAGAACGTAATACAGGGTGTGTTTACAGTGGCCAATAAATTATTTGACCTTGATTTTAAAGAAGATCATACCATAGAGACCTATCATCAAGATGTAAAAACCTACCGCGTACTAGATACACAAGGAATGCTAGTTGCCATTTTTTATGCAGATTTTCATCCTCGTGCAGGAAAACGTGGTGGCGCATGGATGACAAGCTACAAGCCCCAACAAATAATAGACACTCCAGATGGAAAAGGTGTTAAAAATGAAAGACCTCACATCTCTAACGTTTGTAATTTCACAAAACCTACTGCAACAAAACCCTCCTTATTGACTTTTAATGAGGTGACTACTCTTTTTCATGAGTTTGGCCATGGCCTGCATGGAATGCTAGCAAACACTAAGTACAAAGGCTTAAGTGGCACCAATGTCTCTTGGGATTTTGTGGAACTGCCAAGTCAAATATTAGAAAACTGGTGCTATGAAAAACAAACCCTAGAGTTATTTGCAACCCATTACAAGACTGGTGAGGTAATACCTATGGAGCTCATTGAAAAAATTAAAGCTTCTGCCACTTTTCATGAAGGTATGCAAACCCTAAGACAACTTAGCTTTGGTATGCTAGACATGGCATGGCATGGTAGTGACCCATCAAAGATAACCTCTGTAAAAGACTTTGAAAACAGCGCCTTTGGAGATACAGTGTTATATCCAGACACCCCAAACACCTGTATGAGTACTGCATTTAGCCATATATTCCAAGGAGGATACAGTGCAGGATACTACAGCTACAAATGGGCCGAGGTGCTTGACGCAGATGCGTTTGCTTATTTTAAAAAAGAAGGTATTTTCAATAAAAAAGTAGCCAATAAATTTAAAGACTTTGTATTATCTAAGGGAGGTACTCAAGACCCCATGGAATTATATATTAAATTTAGAGGGCAAAAACCAAATCCAGATGCCTTGTTAGAAAGAGCAGGTCTGGTTTAAAACATATATTGTATGAAACCCGTATACATAACTTTACTTACGCTCTTGCTTTTTTCTTGCAAACAAACCTCCTTGAAAGAAGTAACCACAATAAAGGAGTCAAAAATCATAGATAAATTGAACACATCTAGAGATGTAATTTACAACCAACTGCAGGGTAATTGGGTTAATACACAAAACCCTTTAAGCACGCTATCTTTTAATAACAATACGGTTGTTAATAGTTACGATGGTGTGATGGTTAAAAAAAACCTAGAATTTTCTGTACAAGATTCTTGCGCAGGAACTAATTTTAAAGACACGCCAATAGAAAAAGACAAGTACATTGTAACTACCTCAGCAACTCCAGAGTGTTATTACATTGTAACGCTAGACGAAGAAAATCTAATCCTAGGATTTTGGGGCGTAGAAGAAGCCCTAAGATTTAAAAAAAAGACAGAAAACCTATAGCGCTGTTAGACCAGGTATAAAATAAGTCACCCATAGCATCAGTGCCCAAAAACTAGCAATACCCTCTACCCAAAAAGAGGCAAAATATTTTGATTGATGAACCCTAGCGCGGTACAAACAAAAAGCTGTAAGCCCACAAACTATAACCAAAGGTGCTGTTTTACTAAAAACAAATGGCTGTTTTAAACCCTCAAACAATAGAGTGAAAACAATCAGAAAAAAACCAAAAAGCTTTGTTTTCTGTACACCTAGTAATTGAGGGAAGGTTACCAAAGCGTTCTTATCTTGGGGTAAGTCTCTAATTTCAAAAGGAATTATTAAAGCCAGTACAATAAAAAATCGCTGCCCAAAACAAAGCCATAGATCTGGGATAGCACTATGTGGCATAATACACTGGCACTAAAACAGTAAGACCAGACCAAACAAGAGCTACTATAAACACTTTAACACCGGCCATGGAGCGAAAGTTTTTATGGTTTATAGAGGGAACCACATACAGTAAGGTTAAAAAACCAAGCAGGCAAAGATATGTTAAAACCACAAGGTGTAATTGGGTTAGAAAATACACCAGCAAACAAAACACTACCAAAGAAAACACTTGCAAATTTTGCAAGCTTCTAATAAGGCTATTGTGTTGCAGCCCTGCAATCTCAGCGTATTTAATAAAATTATAGCCCGTAATTGTTCCTAAAAAAGAAACCCAATAAAAAGCAATAGGAAGTGTTACACCAAACTCAATACTTGTCACAAACACTAGCCCTGTAACCCCTAATGCAACATGGATACTACTTTTTATGTAAAAAGAAAAGAGAGAGATTAGTTGTTTCACAATATAAAATTACATATTCCCTGTCTTGAAACCCAATAACAACAACACTTTTTAAAAAGAATGTTAGTAACATCGTTTTTTGGTTGAAAAATAAACGTTTGTAAAATGTTAAACATTTCATTTTTATTTTTTTTATGTTGTATTTTTGCTCCTTGATTTTTAGGGGCATATAATCATCATAATTGTCTTAAAATCATATCATACAAATGTTCAATTAACACTATTTCCTGACAAAGGAAAATGCTATGAATACAGACTCTTTTGCCCTTAGACATATTGGCCCTCGTAAAGAAGACCTTCAAAAAATGCTTGACACTGTTGGCGCACAATCAATGGAGGAGCTTATCAATCAAACCATTCCTAATGACATTAGGCTGGAGAAAGATTTAACGCTAGATATGGCCATGAGCGAGCAGCAGTATCTTGAACATATTGGAGAACTTGCTACAAAAAATCAAGTTTTTAAAACCTATATGGGCCTTGGGTATCACCAAGCCATCACTCCTCCTGTAATACAAAGGAATATCCTTGAAAATCCAGGTTGGTATACCGCTTACACTCCTTATCAAGCAGAGATTGCACAAGGACGTCTTGAGGCGCTGCTTAATTACCAAACCATGATTACAGACCTCACTGGCATGGAGTTAGCAAATGCCTCACTTCTAGATGAGAGTACAGCTGCTGCAGAGGCAATGGCATTACTTTTTGCTGTAAGAGAAAGACAACAAAAGAAGGATGGAGTAAACAAATTTTTTGTGTCAGAGGATATCTTGCCTCAAACACTTTCTTTACTGCAAACAAGAGCTACACCAATTGGAATAGAATTAGTTATTGGAGATCATAAAACTTTTGACTTTAGTTCAGAATTTTTTGCCGCCATATTGCAATATCCTGGAAAAAGTGGAAAAGTGTATGACTTTAGATCTTTTGTTGCCGATGCTAATAAAAACCAAATCAAAGTAGCTGTTGCTGCAGATATACTAAGTCTAGTAAAATTAGAATCGCCAGGATCATTTGGGGTAGACGTCGTGGTAGGTACCACACAAAGATTTGGTATACCACTAGGTTATGGTGGGCCGCATGCAGCTTATTTCGCAACAAAAGAAGCCTACAAACGTAATATTCCAGGACGTATCATTGGGGTTACCAGAGATACAAAAGGAAACCGTGCCCTTCGTATGGCACTTCAAACAAGAGAACAACACATTAAAAGAGATAAAGCCACCAGTAATATTTGTACCGCGCAAGTACTTCTTGCGGTTATGGCTGGTATGTATGGAGTATATCATGGCCCAAAAGGCTTAACATATATTGCAGATAAAGTACACAATCATGCTGCCACACTTGCCGGTGCTCTAGAGCAATTAGGGCTAACTCAGGCAAACGAAACTTATTTTGACACTATCGCTATAAAAACAGATGCCAGCAAAATAAAATTCTTGAGTGAAGCAAAGCAAATGAATTTCTATTACCCAGATCCAGAAACTGTTTCTATATCGGTAAATGAAACCACTACCTTAAAAGACCTGAATAAAATTATCGCACTCTTCGCAGAGGCAAACCATAAAGAAACGTTTAAAATTTCAGAAATTAGTACTGGAAGCGGCATTCCAAAAAGTGTTGCCAGACAAACTCCATTTTTAGAAAACAGCGTATTTAACTCCTACCACAGCGAGACAGAACTCATGCGTTATATCAAGAAACTTGAGCGCAAAGATTTGGCCCTAAACCATTCAATGATTGCCCTTGGAAGTTGTACCATGAAATTAAATGCTGCAGCAGAAATGCTTCCTCTAAGCAACCCTATGTGGGGTAACATGCACCCATTTGTGCCTGTAGAACAAGCAGCAGGGTACCAAGCCATGTTAAAAAAGCTAGAAGAACAACTTACAGAAATTACAGGTTTTGCAGGTACATCTTTACAACCAAACAGTGGAGCTCAAGGAGAGTATGCAGGGCTTATGGTTATTAGAGCATATCATGAATCTAGAGATGACCACCATAGAAACATATGTCTTATCCCATCCTCAGCACATGGTACAAATCCTGCAAGTGCAGTAATGGCAGGAATGAAAGTAGTGGTTACAAAGGCAAACGAAGAAGGAAATATTGATGTAGAAGATTTGCGTGCCAAGGCAGAACAGCATAAAGACAATCTTGCTGCACTTATGATCACCTACCCATCAACACACGGTGTATATGAGAGTGCTATTAAAGAAATTACTGGCTTAATTCATGACAATGGTGGCCAAGTATACATGGATGGTGCAAACATGAATGCGCAAGTTGCCCTCACAAACCCGGGAGCAATTGGAGCAGATGTATGCCATTTAAACTTGCATAAAACATTTGCCATACCTCACGGTGGTGGTGGTCCTGGCGTTGGCCCAATATGTGTTGCAAAACAATTAGTTCCGTTTTTACCAAGCAATCCATTAATTCAAACCGGTGGTGAGCATGCCATTACAGCCATCTCTGGCGCTCCATGGGGAAGTGCATTGGCGTGTTTGATCAGCTACGCATACATTTGCATGTTAGGAGAAAACGGACTAAAGAAATCTACCCAATATGCTATTTTAAATGCAAATTATATCAAAGAGAGGTTAGATGGCCATTATGATGTATTATATGCTGGAGAAAAAGGGCGTGCTGCGCATGAAATGATTATTGATTGCCGTCCATTTAAAGAACACGGAATAGAAGTAGTAGATATTGCAAAACGATTAATGGATTATGGTTTTCATGCTCCAACTGTATCTTTTCCGGTTGCAGGAACCATGATGATTGAACCTACAGAAAGTGAAAGCCTTCAGGAGTTAGATCGTTTTTGTGACGCAATGATCTCTATTGGGCAAGAAATAAAAGCAACAAACAAACAAGAGCCTAACAATGTGCTTAAAAATGCACCTCACACACAGGCGCTACTTACTGCAGATTCTTGGGATTTACCATACACAAGACAACAAGCAGCATTTCCACTAGCATTTGTTAGTGATAACAAATTCTGGCCAAGTGTGGCGAGAGTAGATGATGCATATGGAGATAGAAATCTAATTTGCACCTGCGCACCAATAGAACAATACATGGAAGATTAACAACATGATTTAAATCAAAAATCCTCATTTTTTTTATCAGAAATGAGGATTTTTTAATAGTAGATTACTTTAAATATTGATACATTAAACAGGCTATATTTATAGAAAAATCAGCATCTATAGTGCTTTCTTTTTCCTACATTAGCCAAAAAATTACACCATGGGCATTACCATTACAGGGACAGGAAGCTATATCCCAAAAGAAATAACCAGTAACAAAGATTTTGAAAATCACGACTTTTACAATGAAGACGGAACTAGTTTTGCTCACCAAAATGACGTCATTATTGAGAAATTTAAAGCCATAACCGGAATCTCAGAAAGAAGGTATGCTCAAGAAAAGTACAGCACCTCAGACATTGCTTCTTTTGCTGCACAAAAAGCAATAGATTATGCCAAGATTGATCCAGAAACATTAGATTATATTATCGTAGCCCATAACTACGGAGATGTCAAGTATGGTAGTAACCAAAGTGATACTGTACCCAGCTTAGCCTCTCGTGTAAAAAGTAATTTGCAAATAAAAAACCCATCGTGTGTTGCCTATGATTTAATTTTTGGTTGTCCAGGTTGGCTAGAGGCAATGATACAAGCCAACGCTTTTATAAAAGCGGGTATTGCTAAAAGATGTTTGGTAATTGGTGCAGAAACATTATCTAGAGTTACAGACCCTCATGATAGAGATTCTATGATATACAGTGACGGCGCTGGAGCAACAATCATTGAGCACACAGATGATACAGATGGCATTATCTCGCACGCTACCGCTACTCATGCTATTGAGGAGGCTAATTATATCTACTTTGGAAACAGCAATAATCTAGAAGATCAAAACCCTAGAAAGTACATAAAAATGAATGGCAGAAAAATCTACAATTTTGCCCTAACAAATGTTCCAAAAGCAATGAAAAGTTGTTTGGAGGATAGTGGATATGATATTAAAGATTTAAAGAAAATATTGATACATCAAGCCAATGAAAAGATGGATGAAGCCATTGTGAAAAGATTCTATGGCCTTTATGATATGCAGGCGCCACAGGATATTATGCCAATGACCATAAACACACTTGGAAACTCAAGTGTGGCGACGGTTCCTACACTTTATGATTTAATAGTAAACAACAACATGGAAGGGCACAGTATTAATAAAGGAGACCTTATTATGTTTGCCAGTGTTGGTGCAGGAATGAACATTAATGCAATGGTCTACAAAGCATAATCATGTATCCAGGAAACTATCCCAAAAAAAGATACAGAATCACAAAAGCTTTTTTAGAGCAAACCATATCAAAACAAGAAAAAATTATTGATCTGGGTGTTGTAAATCCTTTTTCTGAAGTTTTAAAAAAAGAAGGGTACAACATCACAAATACAACCGGAGAGGATTTAGACATCGACACTAAAGCAGTGCAGGATAACAACTATGATGTTGCTACCGCTTTTGAAATATTTGAACACCTTGTCTCACCCTACACTGTATTAAAAGACATAAAAGCTAAAAAATTAATTGCTTCTGTACCTCTTAAGTTGTGGTTTGCATCTGCATATAAAAGCAAGACAGACACCTGGGACAGACATTACCATGAATTTGAAGATTGGCAGTTTGACTGGTTACTAGAAAAAGCTGGCTGGAGGATTAAAAAAAGTGAAAAGTTCACAAACCCTGTTAAAAAATTTGGGTTTAGACCTATCTTAAGATACTTCACACCAAGATACTATCTTATCTACGCAGAACGTGTTTGAAAATAACAATCATCATACCTGTATATAATGAACAAGCACATATAGAACATATGCTTGGCTCTTTGGTGGGACAGACTATTAAACCATCACAAGTCATTATTGTAGATGATAACTCCACAGACAACACCCCTAGTATCATTAAAAAGTATGTTGATACCTACCCTTGGATTACAGCTATAAACACACACAAAACATCAAAGCACAGTCCTGGAGCCAAAGTAATAGAAGCATTTTACAAGGGGTACGAAAAATGCGATCTAGATGCGCAGCTTATAGGTAAGTTTGATGCAGACATCATACTTCCATCAAATTATCTAGAAAAAATGGTAGCCATCTTTGCCTCAGATAATTTGGTTGGCATAGCATCTGGCAACCTTTATATTAAAAAAAGAGATACGTGGATCTTTGAAAATATTTCAGAAAAAACCAAGGTGCGAGGACCTATAAAACTATATAAAAAAGAGTGCTTTAAGGCCATTGGCGGGCTTAAAAAATCTATAGGATGGGATACCGTAGATGTTTTATTGGCAGGGTTTCACGGCTGGAAAACAAAGACAGACCCTTTATTGCACGTAAAACACCTCAAGGCTACAGGAAATGCCTACACATCTGGAGCTAAACAAAAACAAGGAGAAGCCTTCTACAAAATGCGTTACTCAAAAACTCTTACAAGAATTGCAGCTTTAAAACTTGCCGTATCAAAAAAAGACCCGCTATTTTATTTGCACTGTATGCAAGGCTATAATAGTTCAAAAAAACAAAAGCAACCTTTTATAGTTTCTCAACAAGAGGGTGAATTTATCAGAAATTTCCGCTGGAAAGCAATAAAAAAAAAGATACTATAACACCGTATTATCATTTGAGGCTTGGATTATGAGTACTTTTGAAAATAAAAAGTTGCAATGAAAAATATAGGAAAAATTATACTTGGCATACTTGTAATTTCGGCCGTTGCGTATCGTTTATCAGCGCCTAGAAACAAACAAGAAAGCAAAAAGCCAAAAAACATCATTCTACTCATAGGAGATGGCATGGGCTTAAGTGAGGCTTCTGCAAGTTATTTTTTCAAGGACAGTGTGCCAAATTTTGACCGATTTACCACCATTGGGCTTATAAAAACATCTGCTGCAGATGCCTTAGTGTGTGACTCTGCTGCGAGTGCTACTGCATACGCAACTGGAGTTGATACCTATAATGGCGCCATTGGTGTAGACATGCAAAAAAAACCAGTACCTACTATTATTGAAAAAATAATCCCCATGGATATTAGCACTGGAATTGTTACAACCTCCTCTGTAATGCATGCCACTCCCGCTAGCTTTTATGCACATGCAGCATCTAGAAAATCCTACCAAGACATTGCTGCTTTTTTGCCCACTTCGAAAATCGATTTTATTGCAGGTGGAGGTACTGAGTTTCTAGACAAAGACAAACGTGAAGATGCTCGTGATCTTTATAAAGAATTTGAGAATAATGGGTATGAGGTGGAAACCAATAGCCTACCAAATAAAACTACAGAGAAAAAACAAGCCATCTTTTTGGCAGAAGATGGGATGGACAAAATGTTGGAGGGAAGAGGTGATTTCTTGCCCAATGCAACTAAGATGGCATTGGATAAATTATCTAAAAACAAGAACGGCTTTTTTTTAATGGTTGAAGGAGCTCAAATAGATTGGGGAGGCCACGATAATGATACAGATTACTTAATCACAGAGTTATTAGACTTTGACAAGACTATTGGTGTTGCTCTAGATTTTGCTGCAAAAAACGCAGAAACACTTATTATTGTTACTGCAGATCATGAAACCGGAGGCTTCACGCTATCTACAGATGATGGGAATTACAACAAAATCAAACCCACCTTCTCTACTGGAGGACATTCGGCAACTATGGTGCCTATATTTGCCAAAGGACCTGGAGAAGAAAACTTTGGCGGCATCTACAAAAACACAGCGTTATTTCAAAAAATGATGGATATCTTTAAATAAAAACAAATAGCTTTATACCCTTACATTTAAAACACTTATCATAAATTTAGTACCTTAGCAACAGCTATATATTATGAAATACCTTGAAGATATTGGATCTTACTTTTTAATGCTCAGACGCACCTTTAGTGGCTTTACAAAAGGAGATGTTTTAAGAGAATTAATATTCAAAGAAATTGATGATTTAGTCATGAGTTCTCTCGGTATTGTGAGTTTCATTGGTTTTTTTGTGGGTGGGGTTATCACCCTACAAACGGCATTAAATTTAACAGACCCAATCATACCCAAAGAATTAGTTGCCTTTGCTACTAGACAATCTATCATCTTAGAATTTGCGCCAACTTTTATCTCCATAATTATGGCAGGTAAAGTAGGATCTTTTATCACCTCTAGCATTGGATCTATGCGTGTTACCGAACAAATTGACGCCCTTGAGGTCATGGGTGTTAATTCATTAAATTATCTTGTTTTTCCAAAAGTAATAGCACTTCTTACCTACCCCTTTTTAATAGCTATTGCTATGTTTTTAGGGATTTTTGGAGGGCTTATAGCTGGAGTATATGGAGGGTTTGTCTCGCTAGATGAATTTATAAGAGGATTGCAAGAAGATTTTATACCATTTCACTTGGTATATGCTTTTGTTAAAACATATGTCTTTGCTTTTATATTAGCTACAGTGCCTGCTTGGCATGGCTACTACATGAAAGGTGGAGCCCTGGAGGTAGGTAAAGCTAGCACCAAGAGTTTTGTTTGGACGAGTGTACTTATTATCCTTGCAAATTACATCATAACCCAATTACTTTTAAGCTAATGATAGCCATAGATAATTTAAAAATGCAATTTGGTTCTGAAGAAATTTTGAAAGGAATTTCTACCGTCTTCGAACAAGGAAAAACCAACCTAATTATTGGTCAAAGTGGGAGCGGAAAATCTGTAATGTTAAAATGTCTCATTGGTTTATTAAAACCCGTGGCTGGAACCATTTCATACCACAACAAACCTACTGATCAAATGAATCTTGTGCAGCAGCGTATTCTTAGAGAAAATATAGGTATGTTATTTCAAGGAGGTGCCCTTTTTGATTCTATGACTATAGAAGAGAATATTATGTTTCCCCTGCGCATGTTTTCTGACCAGAGTACACCAAAAATGATCTCTCGAGTAAATGAGGTGCTAAATAGAGTAAATCTTGATGGTGTAAACAATAAATTTCCTGCAGAAATATCTGGAGGAATGCAAAAACGGGTCTCTATTGCAAGGGCTATTGTAAATAATCCTAAGTATCTATTTTGTGATGAACCAAACTCTGGGTTAGACCCAAAAACAGCCACTGTGATTGATAATCTTATTCAAAGAATCACCCATGAAAATGATATTACTACCATAGTAGTTACCCATGACATGAATTCTGTTATGGAGATTGGAGAACGCATTAACTTTCTTAAAAACGGCATACTAGTCTGGAAAGGAACACAAGAAGATATCTTTAAAACTAGCAACCAGGACGTAACAGACTTTGTATACTCTAGCAACTTGTTTAAAAAAATACGAGATGTACAAAATAAAAACTCCTAGCAAAGACAAAACTCATTTAGGTCTTTATTTTATATACTCAACTTCTGCATTGGGCTGAAATAGATAGATTTTACCTGTTGAAACTCTCTACACATTCATAACGTTTCACTCGCTTATTTCCACGTTTAAATAGCTTACCGTTATAGAGTCTAAAAGTCCCTCCAGCAGGGATTTCAAAAACATAATTTTTATCATTTTCTGGATCAAACTGCTTTAATGCCAAAGACAACCTAGCATCTGTATCACTGCTTGCTTTAGGGTTTTTAAAATGTAGGGCTAATAGTGGCAAAAGTTGAGATGGAAATACTTGAGGGTTTATAAAAGGCAACATGAGTTGCTGAAATGTAAATTTCCAATGTGTACCGTGGGGTTTAATGTTTCTGCCAAACTTTTTAAAAGCAACTAAATGGGCTATTTCATGTATTAGCGTAACAAAAAAACGGTACTTGTTTAAACTTGCATTGACCGTAATTTGATGTTGCCCATCTTTTGTTTTTCTATAATCACCATGACGCGTAACACGCTCATTAACAATTTTAAGATATACATCATTTTGTTTAATCAGTTCAAAGGCAGGAAGTACCGCAGCCTCTGGAATGTATTTTGACAGCGCTTCTATCATACACCTATGGAGTTGAGCTAGAAACCTCTAATACTTTACCATTATAAAATGTGTTTCCTGTTAAAGAAAAATCAATAATATACTGTGCCATCTGCGTAGCGGTTAAAGGAGCCTTATACCCAGGAAATGCCTCTTCTAACATTTCGGTTTGCACGGCGCCCAAAGCCAAAACATTAAAGGAAGGACCCGTTAGTTTAAACTCTTCTGCCAGTAGCTCTGTAAGGGTGATTAATGCACCTTTGCTGCTACTATACGCAGCTAGTCCAGGAAACTTAGCGCTCCCTTGCACGCCGCCCATACTGCTTATGTTAACCACATGGCTTGATTTTTTAAAAAAGGGTAAAACGGCTTGAGTTAGAGAGAAAACACCAAATACATTTACATCATAGCTTTGTTTGAAGTCTTCTAGGGAAAGTTCTGAAAAAGGTTTATTTACCAAATATCCTGAATTATTGATAAGTACATCAACATGCTTCCACCCTTTCTCTTTTAAAAAAATTGGCACTTTTTTAATAGCATCGGGATCTGTAATATCACAAGAGAAGCAATGACAGTTGGTAATCTCTAGCCCAGAAACTGGGGCTGCATTTCTTGAGAGAGCCAACACATTATGTCCAGCTTGAGCAAGTATAGCAACCATTTCATAGCCAATGCCGCGAGAAGTACCTGTGATAATAATATTTTTCATAGTTGTTTTTTAAAAGTCATGACAAATATATCTATTGTCAAAATAATACTTAAATATACAAAATCCCTGAGCTATCTATTTAAGATTTCTAAGGGATTTTAAGGATTTGAAAATTTCAGAAAAACTATACAAACATAGTTACTGGATTTTCTATGTAATTACGTAATGTTTGTAAAAATTTGGCTCCAGTAGCACCGTCAACGGTTCTGTGATCACAGGCTAGGGTTACTGTCATGGTATTACCCACAGCAAGTGCTCCATTTTTAACAACTGGCTTTTGTATAATTGCCCCCACAGATAAAATAGCCGAGTTTGGCGCATTTATAATAGAGGTAAATTCTTTAATGCCAAACATACCAAGGTTACTAACGGTAAAGGTACTCCCGTCCATCTCTTGTGGTGTGATTTTTTTGTTTCTTGCTTTGGCGGCCAACTCTTTTACATGCACACCTATTTGAGAGAAACTCATTTGATCTGCAAATTTTAAAACAGGTACAAGCAGGCCATCATCTACAGCAACGGCTACACCAACATGAATATGCTTTGCAATACGCATTAGCCCGTCTGTCCATTGGCTATTTACTTGTGGATGTTTTCTAAGAGCCATAGCACACGCTTTTACAATCATATCATTGTAGCTGATTTTAACATCTGGCGCACTGTTTATGGCAGCTCTTGATGCCATGGCGTTATCCATGTCAAGCTCAATGGTTAAATAGTAATGTGGTGCAGAGAATTTTGATTCACCCAAACGCTTTGCAATTGTTTTGCGCATTTGACTGTTTTTAATTTCTTCAAAACTTTCAACTCCAACTGGAGTATATTGCGCCATACCTGATGCGGATGGCTGGTAATTTTCTATATCACTTTTAACGATACGACCATTTTCTCCAGACCCTTTAACAAGCTGAAGTGAAATACCCTTATCTGTTGCCATTTTTTTAGCAAGTGGTGAAGCAAATATTCTTTGTGATGAGGAATTTGTAGCCGCAACTTCTGTTACCACTTGAGTAATAGGTGCAGCTATAGGTGTCTCTTTTACTGGAGCTGGAGCAGATACTGGCGCTGGTGTTGCATCTGGCGCCGCTTTTGTAGTCTGAGAGATGCCAGAAACATCTGTTCCTGCAGGCCCAACAATTGCCAACAAGGCATCAACTAGAGCTGTTTCACCTTCTTGAATTCCTATTTTTAAGAGTGTTCCTGTATAGAAAGACTCAAATTCCATAGTTGCTTTATCTGTCTCAATTTCAGCAAGAATATCACCTTCCTGGATACTGTCTCCCTCTTTCTTAAGCCATGTTGCCACAGTTCCTTCTTCCATAGTATCACTAAGCCTTGGCATAGTAATAACCTCAACACCTTCTGGAATTGCAGCCGCCTCAGTGGTAGGTGCAACCTCCTTTGTTTGTTGGGTATCTTCCTGAGATACTGAATCTGGAGCAGTTTGTGATGTGCTAGGGCTAAGGTGCATAGAAATGTCTTCTCCTTTTTCACCAATAATTGCAAGTAGCGCATCCACATTGGCTGTTTCGCCCTCCGCTATGCCTATATATAAAAGTGTTCCTTCATGAAAAGATTCAAACTCCATCGTAGCTTTGTCTGTTTCAATTTCGGCAAGAATATCACCCTCACCAACGGTATCGCCAACGCTTTTAAGCCATGATGCTACCGTTCCTTCTTCCATGGTGTCGCTTAGTCGCGGCATTGTAATTATTGTTGCCATAGCTTATAATTTATGAGGTAAAAATGGATAATTTTCTTGGTCATATACAACATCATACATGACACTTTTTTCTGGATATGGAGAATCTTCAGCGAATTTCTCACACTCACTAACCATCTCTTTTACTTTTTTATTAATGTTTTCAATGTCCCCTTCTGTTGCCCATTTATTTTCATAAATGTTATGAAGTACGTAGTCTATAGGATCTTCTTCTTGCTTTTTTGCAACTTCTGTTTTGGTGCGGTAGTGCTGTGCATCACTCATAGAGTGACCTCTATAGCGGTAGGTTCTAATCTCTAAAAAGGTAGGCCCTTCTCCTCTTCTTGCACGCTCCATAGCCTCATCCATTTCTTTAGCAACAACATCTGGCTTCATACCATCTACTGGCTTACAAGGCATCTCGTACCCTAAACCAAGTTTCCAGATATCTGTGTGGTTGGCAGCTCTCTCTACAGATGTACCCATGGCATATCCGTTATTTTCACAACAAAAAACCACTGGTAATTTCCAGAGCATTGCCATATTAAAGGTTTCATGTAAAGAACCTTGACGTACTGCACCATCACCCATGTAACATAGCGTTACAGCATTATCTCCTTTGTATTTATCTGCAAAAGCAAGACCTGCTCCTAGAGGTATTTGTCCTCCAACAATACCATGACCTCCATAAAAACGATGTTCTTTAGAGAAGATATGCATAGAACCCCCAAGACCTTGAGAAGTTCCAGTTGCTTTACCATACAGCTCTGCCATTACTCTTTTAGGGTCAACACCCATACCAATAGGTTGTACATGGTTACGGTATGCTGTAATCATTTTATCTTTGGTTAAGTCCATGGCGTGTAATGCGCCGGCCAAAACAGCTTCTTGACCGTTATATAAATGGAGAAACCCTCGTACTTTTTGATTGATATATACTTGCGCTAATTTATCTTCAAACTTGCGCCAAAAAAGCATGTTTTCATACCAAGCTAGGTAGGTTTTTTTGGTGATTTTTTTCATACGTATTTTGTATTATTTTCTTTGCAAACTATAACAGTAAAGCAACAGCAAAAATAACACATTAAATACTTATACAAAAGCAGTAAAAGTCTTAAAAAACGTTTGAGGAATTAAAATTTTTAAAAAGTTACTTTAGAAACGAGCTGTCAAAAATTAAAGGCAACAAATCTTTTACAGAATTAGCCCTTACAACTTGCCCTGTTTCGCCCATAAAATAAACTTTTATTGGCTCATCTTGATTAACCTCATACTCTGCCAATGCTTGTCTACATGACCCGCAAGGAGGTGTTGGAACAAGCACCGTATGGTGCAAGGACCGAACCGTTATGGCAATGTTTTTAATGGCCACACCTGGATAGGTAGCTCCGGCATAAAAAACAGCTACACGCTCTGCGCAAAGTCCAGAGGGATAGGCAGCGTTTTCCTGGTTATTACCCTGAACAATAATGCCATTGGCTAGTTCTATAGAAGATCCAACCATAAAAGAAGAGTACGGAGCATAGGCCCGATCTCTAGCCTGTTTTGCTGATTGCATTAGCTCTTGTATTGTAACAGGTAGCGTTTCAACACTATCATACACGTCAAGGACAATAGAAATATCAAGTTTTTTCAAAAGTAAATTTTCTTTTAGGTTGTTCGAAGATACATTAATTGAATCTTGTTTAAAATACAAATTCCAAATTCATGATTGAATTTGGAATTTGTATGGTAATTTTTATAAGCTACAGCTATTAGTACTCATCATACTGCTCCCCAAAATTAAAGGTAAGACCAAAACGAAGCGTCCCTTCTAATGGGCTTATTACCTGTGACGTTGAAAACAAGTAAGACAAATCAATATTTATAGAAGTATATTTAAATCCAGCACCAAGGGTTGCAAATTTACGCGATCCTTTTTCATCACTTTCGTTAAAGTAACCAACTCTAAATGCAAATGAATCTTGATAGAGATACTCAGCCCCAAGAGCCCAAGTAAATTCTTTTAACTCTTCACCGAAGCCATCAGGGGCATCTCCAAAAGAAGAAAACATACCACTCACAAAACTTTCGTTGTAGTAATCATCTTGACTGTTAATGGTTCCATCCTCATTAGAGTCACTAGGTGTTGGAACCAATAATTTATTTACCTCTACAAGGGCAGAAACTTTATTGTATTGATCTAAAATAAAATCAAAACCACCACCCAAAGCCATATTGGTAGGAATATTATTTTCTTGACCTGTTTCATCATATTTTAATTTAGGCCCAATGTTTGAAAAATTAAAACCAGCTCTCCAACGTCCATCAAAACTATCATAAGGAATCTCTTCACTTTGGTAATATCCAGCGATATCTACAGCAAATGTATTGGCTGCATTTGCATCTTCTATTGCTGTTTGAAGTTTTAAATCACTTCTTATGTATCTACCAGCTACTGCCATAGAAAAACGCTCACTGAGTTTCAAAGAGTAGGATAAATCAAATAATAATTCATTTGGTTTTACAAGCAGAGGCTCTTGATCTGCAGTTTCCCGTAGCTCTATTTCTCCGTTAGAAAAATATCTAAAAGATGCAGCAACTGCACTTCTTTCATTGAGTCTGTTGTAATAGGTAATGTTACCCAAAAATATATCATTAACTAATTTACTCAAATACGGTGTATAGGTTACCCCTATGCCTTGCTTGTCTTTAGCAAAGGCATATTTTGCCGGATTCCATTGTTGAGAAAAAGCATCTGGCGCGCTTGAAACACCAATATCTCCCATACCCGAAGATCTAGCATCTCCTGCAATTAACATAAATGGAACTCCTGTTGTAATAACACGTTGGTCAATATTTGATGTATCTTCCTGAGCAAAACCCTTAAAGGTTACCAGGGCTATTAATAGTACTACTAATACGTTCTTCATGAGGTGAAAAAATTTTAACAAATATAATTTTAATTTTTAAAGGATGACCAATTTTTCAAATTTTTCGGTCTGCTGGTTAGTTAACGTAGATTTCACAGTTATCTTATATACATAAACTCCTTTTGCTATCTTTTGCCCGAAATTGTCAAGTCCATCCCAAGCAATGTCTCTTGATAAAAACCCATCTGTGTTTACCAATTGGTTTTGTGTCCAAACCACTTTTCCAGTTACTGTAAAAACTTGTACTTGCACCTCTAGAGGTTCAAAAGGCCTGTTGTGATTAAACCAAAACTCTGTGTAATTAACAAAAGGATTAGGGTAATTAAGCACACGAGTAATCTCTAATACATCATTGCCTGCAACTCTAAAATTAATCTCTTGTATTGAGGAGTTATTGTAGGTATCCCAAGCCTTTACAGATAAAGTGTGCAGCCCATCTTCAAGATCTCTTAGCTTAAAACTTGCGGTTCCTTTGGTGTAATTATCTACATCGGCCTGGTAGTAATCATTGAGTTTAAAAGGGTTTGCCTGGTCCCCATCCAAAACAGCAATTAAATCATGTCCAATACCACTAGCTGTATTAATACCATTGGCGTCTTCAAGCTTTACTATTAAATTAGGAGCGTCATTGGTCACTCCTCCAGAGATGAAATTTTCATCATTCATAAACAGTTCAATGACAGGTCCTGTGGTATCTGTCCCAGCATTTGCATTGAGACCCCCTACTTGAATATCTAGATTAAAGCCATTGTTGTCTCTTAGTAAGCCGTTTTGTTTGGAATAGAAACTAACCTTACCATTGCCTACTGGTATTTGCACATCACGAGGCACAATAAAATCAAACTCGAATTGGCCATTACTTACACTGGCCTGACCACTAAATATAGTCTCTCCAAGGGTAGAGAAATTAAGTATTGCTAACTCGCCACCTACTTGGGTGCCATCATTACCTAGTGTTTGACGCGCTATACGCTTATCAAATACCTTAGCCTCTAGAACACCATTATAGTTTATAGCTACAGACCCATCTGCGTTTAAAACTTGACCACCAAGGGTTACATAACCTAGGCCTTGCAATACATCTGAAGTGCTAGAAATTGGAACACCATTAATGGTGGTTAAACGAATGTCTTTCTTTGGAAATGCCAAGGGTAATGCTGGGTCTCCAATGTAAAAAACCACACGCCTGTTTTCATTACTACCAGGAAGATCGTTTTTTGCTTTTCTAAGCCCAACTGCTGGCACATCTGGAACTTCTTCTCCGATACCAAAAATTTCGTCTGCCAAGAGATCATTAAGATCTGAGCCAACCTGCACGCCAATAGAACGGGTGGTTGTAATGAGTGATATAGCACCCCCTTCTTTATTCCAATAGGTGAGTTCTCCTGCGGTAATTCTGGAGGGCAAATCAAACTTTGTAAACTCACAAGTTACCGTGACCACCATAGGTAAGGTATTGGGGTTTCTAAGAGAGGTTGCGGTCTCTTTGGTATAAATAAACTCTTTGGCAAGACCATCTTCACCTCCGTGGCCAAAATAATTTACAATAAGCGCACCAACTTCAATATCGTTTTTTAAAGCAGCATTTACATCTGGATATCTATTTCCTCCGGCAGATGTTTGCTGCTCATAGGCATCCATGTAAATTTTCTTAACATTCACAAAAGGCTTCTCTAGGGTGATTCTGTCAGACAATTCGTTTAATGTTACTTGTAGCTTATTAAACTCCCAATCTATATCAACATCATCAGAAACCATGATAATGTTATTTCTCCAATTTCCATAAGATGCTTGTTTCTCATAATTTACAATCTTATCTATCATAGCATTGGCAAGTGTTACATCGTCTGCTAAAATTCTACCAAAAGCAACGTCCACCTTCTCATTAGACCCCATAAGGCCTTCGTCATTTCCGTTGGAAGGATCTGCGCCCATCATGCCGAAAAAATCGTCAGACATATAACTTGTCCAGGTACTAGAACTAAACAGTGTATGAAATGTAGGAACTACCATATTATTACCAGGCAATCTATTTTTATAATCAATAGAGGAATCACCTAAAATACCTACGTACTTAATTCTGTTTTCTGGAGCAGATGCATTTTCATAAATATAGCGCACTAAATTCCTGATAGCGCCAATATCTTGCTTTCCGCTGCTAAACTCTTGGTAAATTTTATCCAGGGTAACAACCTTAACCTTAAGACCCCTTTGAGCTATGTGATATTGAGCTAGCCTCTGGGCTGGTTGCAGTAAAAAGGGCGCCGTAATAATTAAATAATCTATATCCTGGAAATTTCCGTCTTCGCCTTGAAAAATGGTGCCTTTAATATTTTGATTTTGCACACTAGAGTCTGAAACCGATACAGGGGTGTAATAATCTTGGGGAGAAACAGCAACATATTCTCTTAGTGATCCCAGTTCTGCTTTAAAAGTGAGTGTGTTTAAGGCCTCATTATTTGCTTTTGCAGCAATAGCAGTTGTATTTGTTACATCCCAAACTTGTGATATTTGGGAAGCACTAGCAATGCTATAGACTCCTACCCCAAAATTTGTTGCAGCTAGATTATACCTGAATGAAAACTGCTCACTACCCGCAATTAATTGACGCTCTGCGCCAACACGTATATAATCAAGATACCCTATACTAGAGGGGTTACTGCCATTGTTGTAAAGCAAGTTAACTGTAACGGTCTCACCGCTAGCAGGTACAATGTAAGGAGCGGAGTTTTGGCTTGACGGCCTATAAGAAAGCAGCGTTGAACCAGAGATGGTTCCAAAATTAATTGGGTCTATGGCTGTACCATTTAAAGAAACTGCCATTGATGTTGGACTCTCAGATGCAGAAGCTACATTTACATTGACTGACACATCAGAGCCTTGCACAATATTAGGGAACTCGAAGCTATAGCTTTGATCGTCCTGAATATCAAACCTATTTCCAAACCATCTACGCCCCACCTTTGCAGGACTAAAATCATCCACTTCATGAAATTGGTAATCGTTAAATGTTGTAATAGCATCACCAGGGCCAGTGGGTTCATTTAAAGGTGAAATCCTCATACCTGTATCTCCACCATGAGTAATATAATAAAACGCCTGATCACTGTAGGGGTTGATGTGTGTGTCATTTTCTTTATCATACCCAAGGGTACTAATACCATAAAATAAAATTTGGTCTGTGGCATCAAAAGAGCCATCCTCTTCTCCTATAATTTGTATGGAGTTTTGGGGCAAATCAAAAAGAGTGTTGTTTTTGGAGTTAAGCAGAGGAAGTGGCTTACCTCCATGGCCATAAATTTTAATACTACGAGGATCTACAGAAGCAGTATTGATTCCTAAATTATCTAAAAACCCTTTAGTGATGAGATGTACTCCTGTTTTTTCTACTTTAAACTTATACCAATCTCCTGTGGCCAGTACAGAATTAGAAACAGCAATAGTTAAGCTTTTGGAATTGGTATTTTGGTAGTATTTGTAAGAAAGGGAAAAAGAACGTACTTTTTTTACTTGCCCATTTATATTCACCAGTGGTGAGAGTGAAAACATCGTATAGATTTGATCTCTCCCTTTTTTACTAGTTATACTTGTTTGAAGTGTAGTTGGTATCTGTGAAATAGAAACCAGCCCAAGTTCATTGGAGGAAACAGCGTCATACTCAACATTTGCGAGCTTCAAACTAGCTGGATTTGCAAAACCAGTGTCTTTCCACTGCTGAGAAAAATCTATAGCCTCTTTGGTAAGGGTTAGTTTTAATCTTTCAAAAGCCATTTGTTTTGAAGATTTTTTTACGGCTGTACTATTTACCAAAGGGGATGAAGGTGAAACAAAAGAAGGCCTGGAAATTTCATTTTCCCAAGATATGGTAACGTTTTTTGTTTGAGAGAATGCAGATGTGCTACAAATCAATAAACCTAAAAATAAAAAAATGTGTTTCATGAGTAATTCTAACGCGTCAAAGATACAGTTAGTATGAAGTATGACTAAAGTTTTTTTGCCAAATTTAATAGCATACATACTAAAATACGAACAAAATCGTTTTTCAATGGTTGGTAGAACAAAAAAGTAAAAACTAACTACTAATTAAATATAAAATAATATTGGAACTTTGCCGTTAATCATTATATTGCAAACCCATACTATTCATAATTTAAACTATGAACTTGACAAAAAAATTAGCCTTTAGGCTGCTTATTATTTTACTTACCACAACATTGTTTGTAGGTTGTAACAAAACAAGAGACTATAAAGATAGTTCTCGTGCTACTGGTTGGTCACTAAACTCTAAAGAGGGAGGACCACAAAAAAACAGCAAATACAAAGAGCAAGAAACAGGTCCTGGACTTGTTTTTGTGGAAGGTGGTACCTTTACCATGGGTAGAGTACAGGATGACCCAATGCATGATTGGAATAACTCGCCAAACCAGCAACATGTTCAATCTTTTTACATGGATGAGACAGAGGTAACAAACTACATGTACCTTCAATACCTTCAATGGATAAAAGAAGTATTTCCTCCAGAAAACGAAAATTACCGTAAAATCTATGAAGGTGCCCTGCCAGACACATTGGTGTGGAGAAACCGTTTAGGATATAACGAAGTAATGACAAACAACTACCTAAGACATCCTGCGTATGCAGAATATCCTGTAGTAGGAGTAAGTTGGATCCAGGCAGTAGAGTTCAGTAACTGGAGAACAGATCGTGTCAATGAGCTTATTCTAGAAAAAGAAGGCATCACAGCAAGAAATGCACGTTATGGCCTAGAGGATGGAGAAACATTCAGCACCTCAACGTACCTTAATGCGCCAACACAAACATATGGCGGTAATGACTCATTAACTAGAGGTGGAAATAGATCTAAATCTATTGAAAAAAGAAGTAAAGACAGCACCAATTTATACATACAAAGAAAAGATGGCCTGTTAATGCCTGCATACAGACTCCCTACAGAGGCTGAATGGGAATATGCTGCTATTGGCCTGGTGAGTGTTCGAAATTTCAACAACTACAGAGGTAGAAAAAAATACCCTTGGGATGGACAATACACTCGTTCTGGAAAAAGAAAAACACAGGGAGACCAACTGGCAAACTTCAAACAAGGTGATGGAGATTACGGAGGAATAGCTGGATGGAGTGATGATGGTGCAGATATTACTGCAGAAATTAAATCATACCAACCAAATGATTTTGGCTTATATGACATGTCTGGTAATGTTGCAGAATGGGTTGCAGATGTTTATAGACCAATTGTAGATGATGGTTTTAATGACTTTAATTACTACCGTGGTAATGTATATACTAAAAATGCTATAGACGAAAACGGAAAAGTAAAAATTGTTACTGCAGACTCTATCGTATATGACACCTTAAGCACTGGTAAAGTAATTGCAAGAAACTTACCTGGAGAAATCCTTCAAGTACCCGTAGACGAAAACGAAACTTACCTAAGAACACAGTTCTCAACTAGTGATAACCGTGACTACAGAGATGGAGATAAAGCATCTACTCGTTTCTATCAATCTTTCGGTGAGCAAGAAGACGAAGTAGTAATAGATCCAAACAAGAGAATGTATAATTCTCCAAATCATAAAGTTGGAACTCTAGATGAGAGTGAAGGTGGTGGAGTAGATCGTGAATTTGATAAGTCTTCAAGTAGAACATCTATGATAAATAATGAAGTACGAGTTTACAAGGGTGGTTCTTGGAAAGACAGAGATTACTGGTTAGACCCAGCACAAAGACGTTATTTCCCTCAAGATATGGCTACAGACTATATCGGGTTTAGATGTGCTATGTCTCGCGTAGGATCGAAATCTACACAGCCTAAAAGAGCAAGACACTAAGAGTTTTATACAACACACAAAACCCTCTTTGGTACTATACTAAAGAGGGTTTTTTTTATATATTTACTTTTCATGAAACTAGAAACAGTATATTCTTATTTTTTAGAAAGCACTGGTATTTGTACAGATACCAGAAAAATAGAAAAAGGGTGCTTATTTGTAGCACTAAGAGGTGATAATTTTAATGGCAATAAATTTACCCAACAAGCACTAGACAAAGGAGCCTTTAAGGTTATTATTGATGATATCTCACAACATAAAAACACTGGAGAAACCATTCTTTGCAAAAACACCTTAGTACTGCTTCAAGAACTCGCTACCTACCATAGACAAGAGCTAAATGTTCCAATGATTGCCCTAACGGGTAGTAATGGAAAAACCACCACTAAAGAAATCATCAACGCTGTTCTATCTAAGAAATTTAAAACTACCGCTACCCTTGGAAATCTTAACAATCATATTGGCGTGCCTTTAACCTTGCTGTCAATGACCAAGGAAACCCAAATTGGTATTGTAGAAATGGGTGCAAATCATAAAAAAGAAATTGAAGCCCTTTGTGAAATAGCACAACCTAATTTTGGGTATATCACTAATTTTGGAAAAGCGCATATTGAGGGTTTTGGGAGTATAGAAGGGGTAATTGAAGGGAAAGAGTGAATTATACAAATACATTAGCAAAGAAAAGGGAACGCTATTTTTTAATGCCGATGATCCCTTACAAAACAAATTACTTGGCAACTATCCTTCAAAGGTTGGGTTTAGTCAAACCAAAGAAAACTTTTATACCCTAAAACAAATTGATGCAAATCCCTATGTAGCGCTGCAGGCAGCACAAACAAACATTACCTCTAACCTTATAGGAGCTTACAATTTCACAAATATCTGCGCAGGGGTACTTATTGGTGATTTCTTTGATATCCCTTTAAATGACATCAAACAGGCCATAGAAGAGTATTTGCCCACTAATAATAGATCTCAATTAATCACCAAAGGCAGTACTCAAATTATTTTAGATGCCTATAACGCTAATCCTTCAAGCATGATGGCTGCTTTGCAGCATTTCAATACAATAAAGACGGCCTCAAAAATGGTGTTTTTAGGAGATATGTTTGAGCTAGGAGAAACAGCACAAGAAGAGCACCAAGATATTGTAGATTATCTTTCTAACACCAATATAGATGAAGTTCATCTTATTGGCTCCTATTTCAGTAAAACAAAATTCCAGGCAAAAAACTATCTACCAATACAAAACTTTTGAAGCCCTTAAAAGTGCTTTTAAAAACACCATACCCAAAGACACCACAATACTGATAAAAGCCTCAAGAGGGATGGCCCTAGAGCGTATTGTGACACTGCTATAAGGCCTCAAAAACAAAGAAGTTTTATCAACAAAATAGAGAAGATTTTTTATACAAACACAAACTGCTTTTAAACAGCTAATTAGAGATTTTAGGTGAAGTATTTTAACTTATTTTGAACTATTTGTTTGTGGGTTTTAAAATCTAACTTATATTTGCACTCGCTAACAAGGTTAGGGCGCATAGCTCAGTTGGTTCAGAGCACTTGGTTTACACCCAAGGGGTCGGGGGTTCGAATCCCTCTGCGCCCACCAATACAGAGTCCACTCAACAGAGTGGACTTTTTTTATGCAATAAATAGTAAATCTTATAAAAAAAAACAGATATTTACCTAAATAATTTTAAAACAAATAACATGAAAAATATACTATCGTTTTTATTTTTTGCATTTGCTGTAACATCCTATGCACAAACAATTATGACACAAACAACCACAACTACCAACCCGGCAAATAATGGTATGAATATTAACATGAATGTAGGTGAGGGCATGAATATCAATATGAATATGGGAAACACCCAACAACAAACTACAACACAAACTACTGTTATCACAAATACGGCACCACAAACGGCAGTTGTATATGTAACTGGTTACAATGGAAAAGTTGGTTGCACACCACCGGTGAGTGAGCAAAGATTTAATCAAATGATTAATTCTGTAAAAAACCAATCTTTTAGCGATGACAAACAAAGAGTAACAAAACAAATAGTAAAGAGCAATTGCATGACCGTTGATCAGCTAGTAGATTTGTTGAACGAATTTAGCTTCGATGACGGGAAATTGAATACTGCGAAGTTTGCATATGATTACATCTATGATGTAGAAAACTACTTTAAAGTATTTGATGTATTTTCTTTTAGCAGTAGCGGCGAAGAACTTGAGGAATATATAAATGGTAGAAATTAGATAATTTCTTCTTAAAAAAATCTCTCAACAGATACAAATACTGTTGGGAGATTTTTTTATTAATTAAGGTTTAAAAACTAATACAACCTCAGCCACCACAAAAGTACTTCCGCCCACATAAATCACATCATTGTTTGCGGCAGTTTTTAAAGCAGCTTTTACAGCCTTTTTTACAGTACTATACGATTTGCCAACTAGGCTAAATTCTTCCGCTTTTTGGTTTAAGATAGCAACACTCATGGCTCGTGGAATATTAGGAGCGCAGAAATAATACCTAGCATTAGGTGGCAACAATGGCAATATAGCCCCTAGGTCTTTATCTCCAACAACGCCAAAAACAATATGCAATACTCCTTGATTTATTTGTTGCAATTGATTCATGGTAAAAAGTAAACCCTCTTTATTGTGGGCTGTATCACACACCAAAGTAGGCAAGGTTTGTAATACCTGCCACCTGCCTAATAATCCTGTATTAGAAACCACAGACCCAATACCTCTTTTGATATCTGTTTGTGAAATCTTAAAACCCTTTTTTGTTAGTGTTTTTAGAGCGGCTAAGGCGGTGCGCTGATTTTTTACTTGGTAATTTCCTTTCAAATCACAATCAAATAATGACACTTCTTGTTTTTCTGCAAAAGTAATCGGTGCACTTTTTTGTTTAGCCACTTGCAGGAAAACCTTTTTTGTATCTGGATGCAACTCTCCAATAACAACAGGTATGTTTGATTTTATAATACCTGCTTTTTCTTTTGCAATTGCCTCTAGGGTAGTACCCAAAAACTGGGTATGGTCTAGGCCAATATTGGTAATCACACTGAGCTCTGGGCTTATAATATTAGTACTATCAAGCCTACCTCCTAGCCCTACTTCTATAATTGCAATATCAACCTTACTTTGTGCAAAATAATGAAAGGCCAACCCTACTGTCATTTCAAAAAAAGACAACTTGTTGTTTTTGAAAAAATCTTGGTGCTTGCCTACAAAAGAAGATACTTTTCTCTTTGGAATCATTATTCCATTAATTTTTATACGCTCTCTAAAATCTTTTAAATGTGGAGAAGTATAAAGGCCTACCTTATATCCTGCTTCTTGCAAAACAGAGGCCATCATATGGCTGGTAGATCCCTTACCATTAGTTCCAGCTACATGGATAGATTTAAATGTATGATGTGGGTTGTCAAGATAATTTGCCAGCAATAAGGTATTACTCAAATCTATTTTATAGCCAGCCATGCCCACATTTTGATACATTGGGAGCTGTTTAAAAAGCCAATTTGTTGCTTGCAAGTAGGTAATAACTTATTTTTTTATGAGTTTGTGAGTTGTGCTAGTACCAGCTATGTCTAGCGCAAGATAATAAAGCCCTCTAGGGAGCTTAGACACATCCAAAGTAGCCTTATTTAATGTGGCTGGTAGTGTTTTTTGGATCATTTTCCTGCCAAGTGCATCATATACAGTTACCGCAATATTTTCTGCTTGTTGTAGAAAAGAAATCTCAACGGTATCCTGGGTAGGATTAGGAAATAATGCTACGGAGTCTTGTAGGGCTTGATTGTTAGGACCTAAAATATTTTCTGCAATATTTATTTTATAGCTTGATCTTCCATACGTTGCAGCATAAAGATACTCACTGGCTTGATGAATATGCAGATCTGTAACAGGCACAGAAGGTAAATTTGCAGCCAAAACATTCCAAGAATTTCCTTGGTCTGAAGAGGCAACTACTCCAACATCTGTTGCAACAAATAAATTGCCATAACTGTCTTTAACAATATCATTGATAGGAATATCAGGAATCCCTCCAGAGATGTCCTCCCAGGTAGCTCCGCTGTTTTCGCTTTTAAAAACATGTCCTAGATTTTCTCCAAAACGATACCCAGAGTAGGTAGCATACACGGTATTTACATCATCTGGATCTGCAAGGACGCTTGTTACCCATCTATTTGGCAAGCTGGCCGAAATATTAGACCAAAAAGCACCTCCGTCATCGGTAGTCCAGAGGTTACCATCATCTGTTCCTACGTATATAACATTGCTGTTTATAGCTGAAACACTTATGCTAATTATGGTTCCAAAGGTTAAATTACCCTCATAAGGTCCATCGGTTAGATCTGGACTTATTACAGACCAATTTCCAGCTGCATTTGTCGTTTTATACAAACGATTTGCTCCATAATAGAGGGTTTGAGAATCTGAAGGATCGAAGGCTATTGGTGTATCCCAATTTTTTCTGTCACTATTTGAAATACCACTCATGGCACCAGAGAAAGAAGCGCCGTCGTTTATAGATTTACCCAAATTACCCCGCTGTGATAAGGCATATATTACATTGGTGTTGTCTGGATCCACAAGTGGCTGGAAGCCATCACCGCCATAAATAGGATTCCAATTATCTGTATCTCCAGTGGTGGTGCGTATGGTGTTATTATCTTGTGCACCTGCATATATCTTACTATCGTCTTGGGCATCTACATGAAATCTATACAACTGTGTAATGGGCAATGTAGCATATTTTAAGGATGTGTTCCCCCCATTTTGACTTTCATATAAACCTCCATCGTTACCCAATAATATGTTTTGTGGATTGTTTGGAGAAAATGCCATAGCGTGTTGATCTACATGTACATTAGAAAAAGAATTACTCCAACTCTGTCCTCCATCTGTAGATTTTTGTACCCTAAAATCTACATTATAAATAATATTCTCATTGGTAGGATCTACATAAATACCCCGAAACCACCAGTGAAATCCAACATTTGTTAATTGGCTTGAATTACGGGTTTCCCAAGACTCTCCGCCATCTGCAGAACGGTACACTCCCTGGATATTACCTAATGCATCTGCATACCTTGCATATAAAACAGCTGGATTAGACTCAGAAATAGTAATACTAATACGCCCTTTTTGAGCACCTTGTGATGGCAAGCCACTTGTCATCTGTGTCCAGGTTAAGCCGCCATCTATAGACTTGTAAAGACCAGACTCTTCACCACCGTAAATTCTATTATTTGGTCTTCGTTCTCGCTGCCAAGCAGCGGCATAAACAATAGCTCCATTGGTAGGATGTATGGCCATGTCTATAATGCCCGTTTTATCACTTATAAATAATACTTGATTCCAAGAGGCGCCACCATCAGTGGTTTTATAAACCCCTCTACTGGGATCATTTTTAAACAAAGGCCCCATAGCTCCAACAAAAATGGTGTTGTCATCATTAGGATCAATAAGCACCTTCCCAACACTACCCACATTGGGTAATCCTCGAGGCTCCCAAGACATTCCACCGTCTGTAGAGCGGTACACACCATCACCATCATAGGCCAAAGAGCCTCCTCCAGCATTTACCTCTCCGGTTCCAACCCAAATGGTGTTTGGATTGTTTTTTGAAAGCTGCATATCACCAATAGAGAGTATTTCTTGATCATCAAAAATAGGATTGAATGTAGCACCGCCGTCTATGGTCTTAAAAATACCACCAGAGGCTGTACCTACATAATAGGTATTAGCATCATTTAAGGGAATTTCTACATCTGTTATTCTACCACCAGTATTTAATGGCCCCACAAATTCCCAGAGCTCAGAGACTGCCTTTTCTTGTGAACTATTTTTCTTTTTCCACTGAACTGCTTCTCTAAAAGCACTTGTATTTAATTGCCCGCTAGGATACGCGCGTTGCATAAACATAAAATCATGAGGCGTTGTTTGATCAACCTCTGCCAAAATAGATTTTGTTTGGTTAGTACAAGCAAAAAACGATAGTGCAATAGCACCTATAAATAACTTTTTCAATAGGATATGTTTTAACGTTAAAGATACCAAAAAGTCTCTACTTTTTTTGAAGAAAAGTAAGCACAAAAACAGACCTAATTTAAAAAAAGGAAAAACAAAACGATCTAAAACAGCAGAACATTTCACCTTTGCAACAAGACCAAATAATAAATTTTTGTGTATTTAATCGAATAAATATGTATTATATCGATATAATTAAATATTTTGTTTATGTTTAAGTCCCAAAAGCAACCAAATGATAATACAAACTGCACTAGCAGTTGCGAAGATCTTTAGATGTAAATGAAACATAAAGTAAGAGATTGAAATAATATCTTCTCTAAAAAGAAACATTAACAACAAAAAGGATAGCGCTAATTAGAATTTTTTGTTTTCATAAAATCTAAAAAAAGCATTTTTTCAAATGCTTTTTTTTGTGTGCTAATTTTATAAAACAACTAGAAAAGAATTCTAGTCTATCTAGAGCCCTGAAGTACCTCCTGTGAGCAGTATAAAAGCTATAGAACCTGCGGCAAAACCAATAAAGGCTAACCAAGATATTTTTTTAAGATACCAAATAAAGTCGATGCGTTCCATACCCATAGCGGCTACACCTGCTGCAGAACCAATAATAAGCATACTACCTCCTGTACCAGCAGAAAAGGCAATGAAGTGCCAAAGTAGGCTATCTGTTTCTGCGGTATACATTCCCATGGATGCTGCAACTAGTGGAACATTATCTATAATGGCAGACAAAACACCTAATAACATTACCACAATGTCTTGAGAGGGAATTGCTGCATTTAATATTTCAGCTAAATAACGAAGCGTTCCTACAGGGTCTCCATTTTCGGCAACACCATATACCAAACTCTCTAGTCCAGCAACTGCCATAAGGATACCTAAGAAAAATAAAATACTTGAAATTTCAATGCGAGATAGTGCCTTGTGGGCAGAGTACAGATGGCGTCTTTCTTTACTAAAATCTTCTTCTGGGTGTATGTATTCTGAAACTAGCCAAACAACCCCTAGGGCTAACATCATTCCTATATAAGGGGGTAAATGGGTGAGTGTTTTAAAAATAGGTACAGATACAATCATTGCTAGACCTAGAAAGAGCATCTTTTTACTACTTAACAGTCTTCCAGAATCTGTGTCTTGATCCAACTCTACTTGTATCTCACCCCTGAAGGCAGGTAAATAAGAAGCAATACTAAAAGGGATTACAAAACAAATTACAGAAGGTATTACTACATATTTTATAAGTCCTAAAGCAGTCACATTCTTGGCAATCCACAACATGGTTGTAGTTACATCTCCTATGGGAGACCATGCACCACCAGCATTAGCAGCAATTACAACCATGGCCGCAAACCACAAACGCTCCTCGCGCTGAATAATTAATTTACGCAACAGTGTAACAAGAACAATGGTAGCTGTTAAATTGTCAATAATTGCAGAAAGAATAAAGGCTAAAATTCCAATAATCCATAATAATCTTTTTTTGCTTTTGGTACGTACAGCACTTTTAAGGATTTCAAAACCGCGATGCAAATCGATAATCTCAACAATGGTCATTGCTCCAATTAAGAAAATTAAAATCTCTGATGTTTTCCCTAAATGATGCAATAAGGTATTTTCAAACCCGTGCTCGGCTTGCTCACCGCCCAAGGCAAAATTAAAAACATTGTCATAGGTGTCTATAACATCAAACCAACCCGCATGAAAACCTACTGCAAGCACACCCCAAATAAGTGCTGCCATTAAAAGCGCAGGGACTGTTTTATCTAGTCTTAAAGGATGTTCTAGGGTTATTGATAAATAACCAATTACAAATATTAAAATAATGAGTGACGTCATAAATAGTGTACTGTATGATAATTAAACTAATTGCTTTAAGGCAATTTCAAAAGCAGTTTTACTGATGTTGGTTTTGCTAGTATTGGCCTTGTATGTATCTTCAATAGCCTTTTTGATGGTTTGTGAAGTATCGTTAAAAATTGCCTGGTCAGTCATTTGTACCTTTCGCTCCATAAAATAAGCAAACACACGTGCCATACCACAATTGCTAATAAAATCTGGAATTAAAGAAACACGCTGATCTGTGTACTCCATGATGCTGCCAAAGAAAATCTCTTTATCTGCAAAAGGCACGTTTGCACCGCAAGATATCACTTCAAGTCCATTATCTATCATACTTGAAATCTGGTCTTTGGTTATCAATCTAGAGGCTGCACAAGGTGCAAAAATATCACATTCTAATGACCAAATTTGCTCGTTCATTTGCTCAAAAGAAAGCATGTTATCTGCCACTAAAGTATTCCCGTCTTTTTGGTGGTATAAATCTGTAATTTGCTCAAAAGAGAACCCATCTGGATTAATAACACCGCCAACACGATCAATTATTCCTACTACTTTAGCTCCCATTTGGGCCAAGTAATAGGCAGCAGCCGCTCCTACATTTCCAAAACCTTGAACAATTGCTTTTTTACCTTTAACATCACCTCCATATATTGTATAGTAATGATGCACCGCTTGGGCAACACCAAAACCTGTAATCATGTCTGCAACAGTATATTTTTTTGAAACATCTGGAGAGTAACTTGTGTTTTCAATAACCTTAATTACTCCTTGGCGCAACTGTCCAATTCTGTTTATTTTATCTGCTTGAGTAGGATTAAAATGCCCGTTAAAGACACCTTCTTGTGGATGCCAAACACCGCTTTGTTCTGTAATGGGGATAACTTCGTGAATTTCATCTACGTTTAAATCTCCACCGGTACCATAATACGATTTTAATAGTGGTGACACTGCTTTATACCAACGCTCTAGTACACCTCTTTTGCGAGGGTCATCAGGGTTGAAATTTATACCAGATTTGGCGCCACCAATGGCAGGTCCACTCACTGTGAACTTCACCTCCATGGTTTTGGCTAAAGACAAAACTTCATTTTCATTTAAACCTACACGCATTCTGGTTCCTCCTCCAGCAGCGCCGCCACGGAGTGAATTAATAACAGTCCAGCCCTCTGCGTCTGTTTGTGGATCTTTCCAGTGAAAAACAATTTCAGGCTCTTTTTCTTCGTATTTTTTTAGTAATTCTTTCATAGTAGTGTATGCTTTTGACTTATTTTTTATTTTATTGTCTATTTTGAGATACATTTCCTTTTACATACAAGAACAATCATTGAGCCAGTAAAGAAAATATATAAAAAATAAAGCGAAGCTAAAGCTGTGTCATGAAAAAATATTTATAAGTTAGATAATGTATGTAGGACCATAGAAGAAGAACTATCGTATTGACAATGTCTTTAAATTTATTTGCTCAAGACATACACTATTTGATATTTACACAAAGATAAAAAAATGAAAAATGCTATATGTTTGTTTTTAGTAAAATTTACACTGAGTTGTAAACGAAGTTCAAAATTAATTTTTAATTACAAAACAAATCATAACCTTGTGGCAAAACCACTTTGTGTTTCATGGACTTTGAAGCCTTTTATATAAAAAATAAGAACTTTGTTTATAATCTAGCGCTACAATATGTTCAAAACATAGAAGAGGCTCAAGAAATCACGCAAGATGTTTTTTTAAAGGCACACCAAAAAATACATACTTTTAAAGGGGATGCAACACTAGAAACCTGGCTCTATAGAATTACTATAAATACATCTTTAGACGCCATTAAGGCAAAAAAAAGAAAAAAACGCTTTGCCATATTTAGCCAAAACAAAGACGAGCTTAACAATTACACAAATTTTAATCATCCCGGTGTTACACTTGAGAACAAAGAAGCACTACAACAGCTTTTTAGTTTAATTAACAAGCTTCCACAAACACAAAAAACCGCATTAATACTTGTTAAAATTGAAGGGAGGAGCATTAACCAAGTTGCTCATATTCTAGAGAAAACACCAAAAGCTATTGAATCTTTATTACAGCGAGCGAAAACGCAACTCAAAAAACACAGAAACCAAACCGAAGGATTATGACAAAACAATCGTCTAAAGAGTATATGAAAGACCCTTTCGATCTTTTACAGACCATTACCCCAGCAACTATAGATGCTAAGGTGTACGATACTATTGTCGAGAAAATTGCAATAACAAAACCAATAATATCAACACAGTGGCTCCATAGGGCAGCAGCAATTTTTATATGCCTTATTGGTATAGAAGGATATGCAATATTTAGTGAAACAAGTGGCGTAACTAATGATTTTTCTGACCTAATTACCCAAACAAATAATACCCTTTATTATGAGTAAAAACAAAACATATAGCGTGTTGATTATTTCTCTTTTGGTTATAAATACGCTTCTTGTAGGCTTTGTAGTTTTAAAGCCTAAAAGGCCTTTAGGGAAAGAGAACAAAAGCCCAAAAGAAATTATCATCAAAAAGCTGCAATTTAATGAAGCTCAAATTATCCAGTATACTTCTTTGGTAAAACAGCATCGCAGTGCTATTAAAAACAAAGATGTTAAAATTCGCGACAGCAAAAGAAATCTGTACTCCTTATTATCTAATGATGATATAGCAAAAACACAAGAGGATTCTATTGTTACTCATTTGGGAGTTTTACAAAGAGATATTGAAATGTTACATTTCAAACACTTTCAGGACATCAAAAAAATATGCAATCCATCTCAGGAGCAGGCTTTTAATAAATTAGCCAAAAACTTGGCTACACTTTTTAAGCCTAAAGATAGAAACCCAAAAAAATAAGATATGTATTTAAAGACAACCTATAGTTGTTTGTTTTTCTTGTTGTGTAGCTTTGCAGTTAAGGCACAAAAAACCACAACTGAAATATCATTTCAGCTTCTTTTTGATAAGGGGCCACTAGAACTAGCAAAACAGTATCCTGTTTCAGAAAAGGACAGCCTTACCATTGATTTTTTAAAATTTTACATCTCAGATATTACTTTTTTTAAAGAGGGAACACAAGTTGGGAAATCTAAAGAAAAACACCACTTAATAGATGCTCAAAATAGTTTAATTTATAAGGCGCTTTGCACTATAAAAAAGGAAAAATTTGACACCATAACATTTCTTGTTGGTCTTGATTCAAAAACACAAGAAAAAGGAATTCAAGGGGGAGTATTAGATCCAACAAGCCAAATGTATTGGACATGGCAAAATGGGTTTATCAACTTTAAATTGGAGGGGAAATCAAGCCTGTGTCCTACTAGAAAAAATAAATTCCAATTTCATATTGGAGGATTTCAAAAGCCCTTTGTAACAAGCCAAGAAGTAAGCCTTAAAGCTAAAGGGGCATCGCCCCTAGTAATTAAAGTTGATGTAGCCTCTTTTTTTAACGCAATAGATATTTCACAAACCAATACTGTGACCAGTCCAAATAAAAATGCAGTGATGGTCTCTAAGGTATTACCAACCCTGTTTAGTGTTCATGAAAATTAATAGAATAATTATTGGGTTGAGTATCGTGCTAACTGCTACATATTGTGGCGTAAAAAAAAGCGGGTTAGAAACTCCAGAGTATTTTCCTGTGCCACACTATAACTTTGACAACAACCCAATATCAAAGGCCAAAACAAGATTAGGAAGCAATTTATTTTATGACCCTTTACTTTCTGCTAATAATACTATTTCTTGCGCCTCGTGCCATTCTCCCTATGCTGGATTTGCCCACACAGACCATGATTTAAGTCATGGCATTTATGATAGTATTGGAACAAGAAATGCGCCCCCTTTGTTTAACCTAGCTTGGCAAGATCGCTTTATGTGGGATGGCGCCATAGATAATCTTGACGCCCAAGCCCTTGCACCAATAAGCCACGCAACAGAAATGGGAAGCTCCATAAATGAAGTGGTAGCCAAATTAAAAGAACACAAAAAATATCCTGGGTTGTTTCAGGAAATCTACAAAGACAGTCTAATTACAGGGAGAGCGGGTATTAAAAGTATTGGCACAATTTCAGCTCTCGCTAATATCTAGTAATTCTAAATACGACCAAGTACAAAAGGGTGCCGCCAAGCTACACACCAAAAGAAATTAGCGGTTACAACATCTACAAGTCTAATTGCGCAAACTGTCATGCAGAACCTCTTTTTTCTACCTATGGGTTTGCCAACAATGGACTTGTATTAGATAGCACACTAAAAGACATAGGAAGACAGAAGCTAACCTTAAACCCTAAAGACAGTCTGCATTTCAAAATACCAAGCTTGCGCAACCTAAACTATACTTTTCCATACATGCATGATGGACGCTTTAAAACACTTAGAGAAGTATTAAAACACTACACACAAAAAATTCAAAACAGCACTACGCTATCCACAGAACTAAAAAACGGCATCTCACTCACTAAAAAACAGCAAACAGATTTGATTTCCTTTTTAAACACCCTAAACGACAGAGACTTTGTTGTTTCACAAAAACATCAAATAAATAGATCCTTTTTTATAAATACCGAAGGAAATTAAAAAAGCCATCGTCTAATTAAAAAAACACGTTCATGAAAAACCTATTTTTGCTTACACTAATCTTTGCATCATTTATCTCAAAGGCACAAGGACCCAACATTACCAATTGGCTACAAAACACCACAGAGACAGGAAGCTACTACACACAAGGAAACAACACCGCAATACCAAATAATATTTTGGTGAACTGCCAAGTGGTTCAATACAGTGATACCTGGGTGTATATATCTACAAATGGAGTTCCTTCCTACCCAACTGGACCCTTTTTAGACGGAAATCCTTCAAACGCCCAAAGCCAAAATGCTATTTATAGATTTAGCATAAGCCCCCAAGAAAATACTGGAACTAAAACACAAACCAATCCGGGAAACATCGGAAACTTCATTAACGGAGTCTCTTTGTTTGATTACAGAGACGGGGTTGCCTGGAATCCAAACACAAATTCTTTTTGTGGAGGACCTGGAAACCCACCATGTCCGGGAGGCCCTATGGCAGTTCAAGACTGGAATAGAGATGCTGTTGTGTATGAGTTAGATGGTTTTGATTGTGCAAAAGGGCATCCTGCAATGGGTAACTATCACCATCATCAAAACCCATCTGCTTTTAAATTAGACCTTGAGGTGATTTCGACCATTTGTAACCTATATGACGCAGACGGCCTTTACGCCATTGACCCAGATGAGCATTCTCCTCTTATTGGATATGCCAATGATGGATTTCCTATTTATGGAGCCTACGGCTTTAATAATGCAGATGGAACTGGAGGGCTTACCAGAATACGATCTGGCTATGAGTTAAGAGATATTACCATACGTAACACACATGCAGATGGCAGTCCTGTTAGTCTTGGAGCACCTATAAACAACACATATCCTTTGGGGTCTTTTAGAGAAGATTATCAGTGGGTAGCCCAAGAGGGACAACAAAACTATCTTGATCAACACAATGGTCGTTTTGCTGTAACACCAGAATATCCAAATGGTACATATGCCTATTATGCTACAGTAAATGAAAACTACAACTCTGTATATCCCTATGTTATTGGTCCTACCTTTTTTGGAGAGGTAACGGGAGGAAGAGTTAATAACATAACAGAACCTACTACTGTTTTTGAAAACCCCCTGCAGGTTAATAACAATGAAATAACCAGCAATATTGTTTCCATTTACCCAAACCCTACAACAGATTTGGTGGCCATACAGCTAAATACCTTGGTAACAAAAAAAGTGACCATAACATTAAAGGACATTGCTGGAAAATTAATTCAAACAACCCATATTAACCCAGGTGGTACTATCGCATTTTTTGATATCCAATCGCTATATGAAGGGGTATACCTAGTCAAGATTAATAATGGACAAAGTAGTATTACAAAACAAATAATAGTTAAAAGAGACTAAGGTATTATTGTACTTTATATTAAAAAAGCAGCTCTAGAGATTCACTAGAGCTGCTTTTTTTATTTTAAGATTTTTAATTTTCTTGTTCAATTTGTTCCCACATCTTGGCACTATTGAGTCTAAAAGTGCCTACATAATCCCAAGAGCATTCATTGGGCGCAATTAGAGAGAGCCAAACATCACCATTTTTTTTACGATATAGAAAATAGATTTCTCCCAGTACAGGCTCAAAGCTAAATTTGGCATTATAGATTAAATTGTTATACTCAAATTGCTTCATCATCAAATCATATTCTGCTTTGAGATCATCAAATTGAGATTTAAACTGATGGTTTACTTTGTGGATATTAGCATTTTTCCAAGAAGTGATATCTTCTGGAATAATAGCAGGAGCACCCAAGTTTGTTGCATAGGGCGTTAAAGAAGCACTATACTTTTGTGTTTTTTGATCAAAGACTACTTGATCTGGTTTTTTTTCTTTGGATGCGGGCATGCGCTATATATAGTTTTTGTCAAAGATAGTTTGAAGAGAGAGAATTAAATTAAGATTTTGAAAACTTTAAGATATAACAACTACAATAAAAGCTATTGAAATTTATTTAAAAAAACAACGCCACTGCTATGATTGTGACTTGCCCCAGTTACACTAGACAAACAATTTACCTCATCTCTTAATTTTAAAACTCCTAGAAGGCCAAAAATTAAAGCCTCTTTAAATTCTATGAGTGTTTTACTGGGCACTACCAAAGAAACATCAATATGTACTTTTATTTGCTCTAATAAGAAATTATTATAAGTGCCCCCTCCTGTAACTAGCACGCTACTACCAGGGTTAAATTGCTGGGCTATTTGGCTTGCAAAATGCGCAACACAGGTTCTTAAAATATCTACTTCTTTTGCTTGTGAGGCATTTAATATGGGCATTATCTCTCTGTACACCCATTCTACACCTAAAGATTTTGGAGGATGTAGTTTATAATAAGGTAAGGCATCTAGAAGTTTTAGTACATCGGGCAATACGTTGCCAGATTTCGCGAGCTCACCACCAGAGTCATAGGGGCGTGCCAATTTTTGGGCATAGTGATTCATGACCACATTTACAGGACAAATATCATAGGCAATAGATACCCCACTGCTTACTTTAGATATATTTGCAAACCCACCCAAATTCAGACAATAATCATATTTCGAAAAAAGCAATAAATCACCCAAAGGCACTAATGGGGCTCCTTGACCTCCAAAAAGCAAATCCTGAACCCTGAAATCACAAACAACTGTTTGCTTGATAATTTTTGAAATCTGCTCCAAATTACCAATCTGTAATGTAACTCCTTGATCGGGCCGGTGTAAAACGGTATGGCCGTGACTACATACAGCGTCCAAATCTTTAATGTTATTCTGTGCAATAAATGTTGTAATAATATCACCCAAATACTTGGTATACTCCAAATCAAGTTGAGTTAACTCCTTAGAAGAAAAACCTACTGCACTTTGTAACCTACTCTTCCAATGGTTTGAGTATGCAATGGTTTTTGCCAGGGGCATCTCATAGGTTATTTTTTCATGCATATCAAAATAACAAAGCGCCAAATCAACACCATCAAGGGAGGTACCACTCATTACGCCCAACACTTTATAACGCTGTTTTTTCATACCCTAAATATCATAAAAAAAAGGCAATACATAACCAGGATTGTAAAAAAATTAAGACTTTCAGAGCGTTAATAATAGCAACATTAAAACACAATTAACACCATTTTATAGCATCATGATAAAATACAACAATTACACATTTAGCAACAATTGGGCTTTTGAGAATTATGTTTTTAGCACTATCTTTACAAACACATCATTTTATTGAATTTTAAACAAAATACATGGATTTCAATCTATCTGAAGAACACTTAATGATACGCGAGGCAGCTCGTGATTTTGCAAAACAAGAATTACTTCCCGGTGTTGTAGAACGTGACAACAAACAAGAATTTCCAAAAGAGCAAGTAAGAAAAATGGGGCAGCTTGGCTTTATGGGTATGATGGTAGACCCAAAATACGGCGGTGGCGGTATGGACACCCTAAGTTATGCCATTGTTGTAGAAGAATTAAGCAAGATAGATGCTTCAAGTTCTGTTATTGTTTCTGTAAACAACTCATTGGTGTGTTATGGTATTGAACAATATGGAAATGAAACGCAAAAACAAAAATATCTAACAAAACTAGCTACTGGAGAAGCCTTAGGAGCATTTTGTTTAAGTGAACCAGAGGCAGGAAGTGATGCAACATCGCAAAAAACTACAGCTATTGATAAAGGAGATCATTATATTTTAAATGGTACAAAAAACTGGATCACAAATGGTGGCAGTGCAGATTACTATTTAGTAATTGCTCAAACAGACAAAGAAAAAGGACACCGTGGTATCAATGCTTTTATTGTTGAAAAAACATGGGATGGTTTTGAAATAGGACCCAAAGAAGATAAATTAGGTATTAGAGGTAGTGACACCCACACGCTAAACTTTAATGATGTAAAGGTTCCAAAAGAAAATAGAATTGGTGAAGACGGATTTGGTTTTAAATTTGCTATGAAGACACTATCTGGTGGACGTATTGGTATCGCGGCACAAGCATTAGGTATTGCTGGCAGGAGCATTTGAATTGGCTCGTGATTATTCTAAAATAAGAAAGTCATTTGGCACAGAAATATGCAACCATCAAGCCATTGCATTTAAACTGGCAGACATGCACCTAGAGATTGAAGCAGCACGCTATTTGGTTTACAAATCTGCCTGGGACAAAGACAACGGGAACAACTATGACACCTCTAGTGCCATGGCAAAATTAAAGGCAAGTAAAGTTGCAATGGAGGTCTCTGTAGAGGCTGTACAAATTCATGGTGGTAATGGTTTTGTAAAAGAATACCATGTAGAACGCATGATGCGTGATGCTAAAATCACTCAGATATATGAAGGTACTAGTGAAATTCAAAAAATTGTAATTTCAAGAAGTTTACTGAAAGACTAAATTTCTTGTTCTTTTAAATACACAAACCCCCTACTATGTTAGGGGGTTTTGATTTATAATACCCTTAGAAAAAGAAAACCCCGCCGATTAAGACAGGGTTTTAATGAAATTTTATTTTTATAAAATTACCAAGTAAAATTTTTATTTCTTACGTATAAAAACAGTTACTGGCACCCCGTGAAAATCAAACTCTTTACGTAATTGATTTTCTAAAAAGCGTTTGTAGGGCTCTTTTACGTATTGCGGCAAGTTGGCGAAAAATGCAAAACTTGGCCAAGGTGTTGGCAATTGAGTAATGTATTTTATCTTGATATACTTCCCTTTGTACTGAGGAGGTGATGTGTGCTGTATAATTGGCAACATCGTATCATTCAAAGTACTTGTTTTGATTTTCTTGGTACGGTTTTGATACACCTGAACCGCAGTTTCTATGGCCTTGTAAATACGCTGCTTGTTAAGTACAGACATAAAGACAATTGGCACATCTGTATAAGGCTCACATTGTTTTTTAATATACTTTTCAAAATCATTGGAGCTTTGATTGTCTTTTTCAATTAAATCCCACTTGTTTGCCAAAATAACAACACCTTTATTATTTCTATGGGCAAGCCAAAAGATGTTTTGTACCTGTCCATCAAAACCACGAGAGGCGTCAAAAACTAATATAATAACATCACAATGCTCAATAGCTCTTACACTACGCATTACAGAATAAAATTCTAAATCTTCTTTTACTTTACTCTTTTTACGGATTCCTGCAGTATCAACCAGATTAAATTCAAAACCAAACCGTTTGTATCTTGTATCGATACTATCACGGGTTGTTCCTGCAATATCGGTAACGATATATCTGTCTTCGCCAATTAAGGAATTGATAAAAGAAGACTTTCCTGCGTTTGGACGCCCCACTACAGCAAATCTTGGTAAGGTTTCCTCATCAGCTTCAACAGCCTCTGGAAGAGCTTTTACTAGATCGTCTAGTAAATCTCCTGTTCCACCACCATTGATACTTGAAATGGTATAAAAACGCTCAAATCCTAAGGAATAAAACTCTACAGCGTCTTGAGCTCTTTTTGAGTTATCTACTTTATTTACAGCAAGGAAAACCGGTTTTCTGCTTTTTCTAAGCAGTTGGGCTACATCTTCATCCATACCCGTAACACCGCTTTCAACCTCTACCATAAAGACAATGGCATCTGCCTCATCAATGGCAAGCTCTACTTGCTTGTCAATCTCTGCCTCAAAGATATCATCACTCCCTACTACATATCCTCCTGTATCAATGAGTGAAAACTCTTTACCGTTCCAGTCACTCTTCCCGTAATGGCGATCTCTAGTGACACCACTTACGGCATCTACAATAGCCTCACGGCGTTGTATTAATCTATTAAAAAATGTAGACTTCCCTACGTTTGGACGTCCTACAATAGCAACAATACTCATAGTTTCTGAAATTTTCTAGTGCGCAAAAGTACTCTTTTAGATTTGATATTAGGCAGGAAGTATTGAGACTTTATTTCCTTTGTATTTTGTGCTTTAAAAATCCTTAGCCGTTGTAGCCAAACCTTCGTAATTGCCTATCGTTATTGCGCCAGTTTTTATTGACTTTGACATAGGTTTCTAAGTGAATTTGTTTTCCGAAAAACTTCTCTAAATCTTTTCTAGACTCAACCCCTATGCGCTTTATAGCCTCGCCTTTGTGTCCAATAATGATTCCTTTTTGAGAATCACGCTCTACCATAATAACAGCGCGAATTCTTATAATATCTTCGTCCTCAAAGAACTCTTCGGTTTCTATCTCTACACTGTAGGGTATCTCTTTTTTGTAGTGCATCAAGATTTTCTCTCTGATGGTTTCGTTTACAAAAAAGCGTTCAGGCTTATCGGTTAGTTGATCTTTTGGGTAAAATGCTGGAGATTGTGGTAGCAAATCTATTATGCGCTTAAAAACCTCTGCAACCCCAAAGTTTTCTAGGGCAGAAATAGCAAAAATCTCTGCATTAGGCACTTTTTCTTGCCAAAGGGTCATCGACTCTTTTAAAGAGGCTTCATCTCCTTTATCTATCTTGTTTATAAGTAGCAAAACCGGTATTTTACTGTTTGTTATTTTACTAAAAAAAGCTTCATCTTTTAATTCTTTCTCGCCAAGTTCAACGATATACAACAAGACATCTGCATCATCAAAAGCAGATTTCACAAAATCCATCATGCTTTCTTGGAGTTGGTAAGCAGGCTTTATAATGCCAGGGGTATCACTTAGCAACATCTGGAAATCATCTCCGTTTACAATCCCTAAAATTCTGTGACGTGTAGTTTGTGCCTTTGAGGTAATAATAGATAAGCGTTCTCCCACAAAAGCGTTCATAAGGGTGCTCTTACCCACATTGGGATTTCCTATGATATTTACAAAACCTGCTTTGTGTGGTGTAATTTCCATGTGGCAAAGATAGCTACAAAAAAGAGAGACGTAACCCTAGGGTGTAGATAAATATTTTAAACCAGGATCAAAAAAGCCCTTAATTGTAAGGGCTTTGTGAGGTAAAATAAAATGTAACCAGTGACTATTGTTTTTCTTCCCATTTCCAGGCAGATAACAAGGCCTGCTCTAAAGTGTGCTCAGCCTTCCAACCCAATACATTATTTGCCTTGGTTGTGTCTGCAAAAGCCTGTATAACATCACCCTCTCGTTTGTCAACAATCTTATAATTTAATTTTTTTCCTGTAACAGTTTCAAAAGCAGTAATAACCTCTAATACAGAAGACCCCTTCCCTGTTCCTACGTTGTAAAAATCAAAGTTAGTTGCTTGGCCATTTTCAAGTAACTTTTTTAGGGCTGTAACATGAGCCTGTGCCAAATCTACCACATGAATGTAATCTCTAATTGCCGTACCATCTGGAGTTGGGTAGTCATCCCCAAAAACAGATAATTGTGCTCGTTGCCCTGTTGCGGTTTGAGTTATAAAGGGTACTAAATTTTGAGGAACCCCAATAGGCAGCTCTCCAATGAGCGCACTTTGATGGGCTCCAATAGGGTTAAAATAACGCAGGGCTGTAGCTTTTATATTTGGGCTTACTTTGCAGGTGTCTTGTATAATTTCTTCTCCAATTTGCTTGGTATTTCCGTAGGGAGATTCTGCTTTTTTTATGGCTGCTGTTTCTGTAATTGGCATCTGATCTGCTTGCCCATAAACCGTACAAGAAGAACTAAAAATAAAAGAGGTCTGCTCTTTTTTCTGTAATTCTTGTAATAAATACACAAGGGTGCCAATGTTATTTTCATAATACAATAAGGGATTCTCTACACTCTCTCCAACTGCCTTAGATGCAGCAAAATGAATGACTCCTCCAATATCATCATACTTCTTGAAAAAACCAGATACTGCAGCTTTTTCTCTTAAATCTAACTGCTCAAAGGCTGGGGTAATACCAGTGATGGCAACAATTCCATCCATCACTTTAATGTCTGAGTTTGATAAATTGTCAATAATTACAACATCAAATCCTTCTTCTTGTAGTTTTACAACTACGTGAGACCCAATAAAACCTAAACCGCCTGTAACTAGTATTTTCATATATGTAACGTGTATTTAAACCTAATACAAATATATTGATAATTATATTTCAAAAGACAAAGCAAGGCCTATGAAGTTGAAATAAAATTATGATGTAAGAAAGATTAAATCTTGTAAAAAAGAGATAGGATAGGTATTTAAAATTAGGTATTTTTACCCATAGACACCACATTAAGAAGAATTTTTTTTGGTATAATTTAAACAGAATACAACCACTATAACTCCCTGAAGAAAATATATGATCACAATAGTAGCAGCCGCTGGGCAAAACAATGAACTTGGTAAAGACAATGATTTAATTTGGCACTTACCTGATGACTTTAAACGCTTCAAGGGGTTAACAACGGGACACTATATTATTATGGGACGTAAGACCTTTGAATCTTTTCCAAAGCCCCTGCCAAACAGAACACATATAATTATCACCAGAGACAAAACCTACCTTCCAAAAGGTACTCCAGATCAAGAAAAAAACATCATTGTAGTGCATTCTTTAGACCAGGCTTTACTAAAAGCTGCTACACAAGAAACTATATTTATTATTGGTGGAGGAGAGATATATAACCTATCTATGGACGTAGCAGATAGGATAGAGCTCACCAGAGTTCATGGCACATTTGAAGCAGATACTTTTTTTCCTGAAATTGACACAAGCCGTTGGCAAAAAACCTCAGAAACAACCCATGGCATAGATGAGAAACATCTACACGGGTTTACCTATGAAACTTGGGATCGCATCTAAATATCATAAAAAAATAATAATCTTATTTTTGCAGTAATTAACAAAAAAACAGAATATGAAAGCATATATATTTCCAGGACAAGGTGCTCAGTTTACAGGAATGGGCCTTGATCTATACCAAAACTCTGCGCGTGCAAAAGAGCTTTTTGACAAGGCAAACCAAACTCTTGGTTTTGAAATTACTAAAATCATGTTTGAAGGAACCCCAGAGCAGCTCAAACAAACAAAAGTAACACAGCCAGCAATTTTCTTACACTCAGCTATTACTGCAGAGGTTATGGGAAGTAGTTTTGCTCCAGATATGGTAGCAGGTCATTCTTTGGGAGAAATCTCTGCGCTGGTTGCCAATAAAACACTTGCCTTCACAGATGGATTACAATTGGTGTACAAAAGAGCCCTTGCAATGCAAAAAGCATGTGAGGCAGCACCCTCTACTATGGCCGCTGTACTGGGCCTAGAAAATAACGTTGTAGAAGATATTTGCGCCTTACAATCTGGGATTGTTGTAGCTGCAAACTACAACTGCCCTGGGCAATTGGTTATTAGTGGTGAGATAGAAGCTGTAAACAATGCTTGTGAGGCTCTAAAAGAAGCAGGTGCAAGACGTGCTTTGTTACTGCCAGTTGGCGGAGCCTTTCATAGCCCACTTATGGAGCCTGCAAGAGAAGAATTAGCCGCTGCTATAGAGGCTACCCATTTTGCAAACCCAGGCTGCCCTATTTATCAAAACGTGAGTACAACTGCTGTTACAGATGCAACAGAAATTCAAAAAAACTTAATTGCACAACTCACAGCTCCTGTTAAATGGACACAAAGCATGCAAAATATGATTGCAGATGGAGCATCTCATTTTATTGAAGTAGGCCCTGGAAATGTGTTACAAGGCTTGATGCGTAAAATAGACCGAAGTGTAGCGGCATCAAAGGGTGAAATTTAATTTTAAAAACAATACATAAAAAAAGAGACTGCTTAAAAGCAGTCTCTTTTTTTATGAGTGTAAGTGTTTGTTAAACTATTTAGTTACAAAATCAATCAAGGTTTTGGTAATAAAAGCAATTTGCTCATCGTCAAGTTCTGTATGCATAGGCAGAGAAACAACCTCTTTAACCAATGTGTTTGTTACAGTAAAATCTGCCTCTTTATACCTAGAATCTGCATATGCTTTTTGCAAATGCAACGGTATTGGATAGTACACACCACATGGTATATCATTAGCATTTAAATGGGCTACCAAAGCGTCTCTATCAATATTTTTAACCTGTAATGTATATTGGTGAAATACATGACAATCACAAGTATCGCAAATAGATGATTCACTATCACAAAACCCAGTTGGAGTTATAATATTTTGGATACCGGCAAAGGCCATGGTATATTTTCTAGCTGTATTTCTTCGTGTTGTATTGTACTGGTCAAGCTTTGGTAATTTTGCTCTGAGAACCGCGGCTTGTATAGAATCTAATCTTGAATTAACTCCAACAACATCATGGTGATATCTTTTGTACATACCATGGTTAACAATCCCTCTTATTACATGGGCCAAATCATCATCATTAGTGAAAATAGCTCCACCATCTCCATAACAACCTAGGTTCTTTGAAGGAAAAAAAGAAGTAGAACCAACATGACCAATACCCCCGGTCATCTTTTTCTGACCTGTTTTAGAGGTATAAGTAGCTCCAATACCTTGAGCATTATCTTCAATTACGTAAAGGTTATGTTTTTCTGCAAGAGCCATAACCTCATCCATATTAGCGGCCAAACCAAACAGATGTACAGGGATTATAGCTTTGGTTTTTGGTGTAATTGCTTTTTCAATAGCCGCGATATCAATATTAAAATTAATAGGATCTACATCCACTAAAACAGGTGTAAGCTGCAATAAAGCAATAACCTCAACAGTGGCTGCAAAGGTGAAATCTGCAGTAATAATTTCATCACCAGGTTGCAAATTTAAACCCATCATAGCTACCTGAAGCGCATCTGTACCATTGGCGCAAGGGATTACATGTTTTACACCAAGGTATGTCTCTAATTCTTTCTGAAACTCTTGTACCTGTGGTCCATTAATAAATGCTGTAGTATCTATAACCTCCTGGATGGATGCGTTTACCCTTTCTTTTATTGCTGCATATTGACCTTTTAGATCAACCATTTGTATTTTTCTCATACACGGTGCTTCGTATTATAGAATTAATTAAAATATTGTCTGAAATAATAAACCAAATAACCTTGATGAATCAGACAATTTTTTCCTTGTAAAAATACAAAATTGCATGATATTAAAAACAATACAACGCCCCTACTTGAGTAAATGAGCTAAAGATATTTAATATATACAGCACACGTATATTGTAAAACTTCAATTTTGTACTTTTACAGCCATGAGTTTACTCTACAACATACTGCTTTATATCACAATAGGTGTTTTATCTATAGCGCAGCTTTTTAGCAAAAAACTGAAGCTATTTATGGCGGGAAGAAAACAAACCTTCCAGATAATAGCCAGTGGTATTTCCCCAGAAGACAAAACGATCTGGTTTCACTGCGCCTCCTTAGGTGAGTTTGAACAAGGAGTTCCTGTAATGGAATCATTAAGAACAACGCACCCAGACCATAAAATAGTTGTGAGCTTTTTCTCCCCTTCAGGCTATGAGAATAAGAAAAACACACCTCTTGCAGATGTTGTTGTTTACTTACCCATAGACACCAAAAGCAATGCGAAAAAGTTTATAAAAAAGATACACCCTTCCCTTGTTCTTTTTGTGAAATATGAATTTTGGCCCAACTATTTAGTGGAATTAAAACGGCAAAATATTAAGACTCTTTTAATTTCAGGAGTATTTAGAGAAGATCAACTATTCTTTAAATTCTATGGAGGTTTTATGCGCAAAGCATTGGATAGCTTTGATCACTTTTTCCTGCAAAATCAAGCTTCAAAAGAATTATTAGCATCCATAGGTTTAACCAATACAAGTGTTAGTGGAGACACTAGATTTGACAGAGTATCTCGTCAAATTGAAATGGACAACACCCTAGATTTTATAGCCCAGTTTAAAAAAGAGCATCTGTGTATTGTTTGCGGGAGTACTTGGGAAGAAGATCAAGACATGTTACTTGAGTACATAAACCAAGCACCCGAGCAGGTAAAATTTATCATTGCACCTCATACTATAGATGCCGCTAAAATTTTAGCACTTAGAAAAAAGATTCATAAACAAACCGCCATATACTCTCAAACTATCGCTAAAGGAAATATAGATAACATTGAAACTGCGCAAGTTTTTATTATTGACACTATTGGCCTACTAGCCAAAATATACAGCTATGCAGATATTGTATATGTTGGAGGGGCCGCTGGAACAAAAGGTTTACACAACATACTAGAGCCTGCAACTTTTGGAGTGCCTATTGTAATTGGCAAGAATTATGATAATTTTCCAGAGGCTATAAAATTAAGATCATTGGCTGGATTGTTCTCTGCAGAAAATAGTACTGAGTGTAAAAACATACTCACTAAATTGGTTGAGGATTCAAGTTTTAGAAATAAAACAGGGATGATATGTGGGCATTTTGTAGACAGTAATACTGGGGCAACAAAAAAGATAGTAGCGTATCTTAAAAAGTAAAGCAGTAGTTAATTACTTATACCGTTACGGCATTATTTAAATACCTTCTAAAAGGCAGTAACTCCATATAAAGGAAAACTACTCTTTGATTAAAATCTGGGGATAGCACCTCTTGTTTTGTAAAAGTCTTTCCTACCGCAAATGACTTTCTTCTTAAGAGTTTTATATGCTGATGATCCTGCGGGTATCCCTTTGGGAGCATTTTTCAGGGACTCCCCTGGCAATCAAACCACCAAAGGTATTTTTAAAAGACTTCTTATTTAAAATTGCTGTTAGCTCCTGGCCGTTATAATCAATGGCCTCTCTAATACTTTTTAACACCTTTGGGCTAGGATGCCAGTATCCCCCACCAATAAAGTTCTCTTTCTCGCCAATGTGTATGTAAAAATCTCCTTGTTTGCTTATTTGATCTAAACCAGCACCAAAATGATTTTTATACACCGGCCTAGATGGCTGAAACATCAAATTATTATTAATGCGGTTAATGGCTTTTTTGCCGGGGGTGTCAAAATAGTCTGGATCAATGGCTGCTAGTTCTTGATTCATAGCATCTAGCCAAGCAATATAAAAGTCTCGAACCCTATGGTATTGCTTTCGGTTGGAGTCCATCCAGTCTTTGGAGTTGTTTTGCCCAAGGGCGGCAAGAAATGCATAAAGGTGCTCAAAGCTCATAGAAAAAATTTCTAAGCATTCAAGTTGTTGATTTGCCCCTTCAACTCTTCCATAGATTGTTGCAATTCTCTGAGTAAAGAACTCTCACTTGGCTCATCAATACCAAAGGTAAGTTTACTGTTCACCAGCCATAGCTCTTGAATGTTTTTAACAGCAACTTCTATTGGAATGTATTCTGGGTTTAATGAAATTAACCGAACCCGATCTGGCGCGCTTGGTACTTTTTGCAACTTTTTCACCAAAACAGAGTCATGAAGCACTACAATATAAATTTTACTATCACTTGCCTCTGTAATGCTAGGTACTGCCTTTCCAAGAACCCATTCATTAGGCCTTATGTTTGGCAACATGCTATCTCCCTCAACTTGAAAACCTCTATAGGTTGCATTTCTGTATTGGGGAAGGGGTATATTAAATGCAGGTAAGGTTTCATACCATTCTACATCTTGAACATTATGAGGATACCCTGCTGCTGCTTTTTGATTTACTAGAGCGATGGTGTCATTTTGATCTACATCAAGAGTGATTACTTTAGGACTTACATCACCTCCATTAATATTAACAATTTTGTTATAGCTTTCTCCAAACAACCACAAAGGGTTAATATTAAATTGACGTAAGAGCTCCATAACTACCTTCCCAGATAATTTGGTTTTACCGCGTTCTATATCTGCTGTGGTAGCACCAATACCTAAAATTTCAGCAAAGTATTGCTGGGTATGATTGAGTTCTTCACGTACTTTTTTAAACCGTCTGGCTTCGATAGATAATTTTGCGTCCATATTCAAATATACATTTTTTTGGAATATATCCAATGTTTTATTCGGAAATCTTCCACTTAAAAGGAATATTTCCATAATAGCTGTGCTGCAAAACATTAATTTTACACAACTAATTGAAAATAAAGCTACTAAAAACTTGTATTATTAAATATTACAGTACTTTTGACCCTTAAACTAAAAACCAATATCATGAAAAAAGTAATCACAACATTTGCTGCACTAGCATTAATAGTTTCTGTAACATCTTGTAGAGAAACTACAGACAAAACTAAAGAAGCTGTTGAAACAGTTGAAGAAAAAGCAGTTGAAGCTGTAGAGGCAGTAGAAGTAGCTACAGACTCAGTTGTAGAAGCAGTAGAAGTAGCTACAGGTGCAGCTGTAGAAGTTCTAGAAGTACAAAAGCTAACAGAAGAAAATTAATTTTTTAACTTTCTTGTACTAAAAAACAGGCTACACTTGGTGTAGCCTGTTTTTTTATTTTCTATTTTCAAGTATCCTAAATAAAGATACGCCAACTAAGGTAAGTACCACTGGCCATATTACAAAAAGATCAACCCTTAAAACATTAGCCCCATCTTCGGGCTGATAAGACAGCCACTGCTGCATATAATACTCCCAAACAACAGCTGCAACAAGCACGCAAAGGGTTATAATGTATAGTAAGATTTTTGGTTTTAATATCATAGTATAAAAATACAAAAACCACTTTCAAAAAAAAGTGGTTTTAAGAAACTTTATGAAGCTAAAAATTAATTGTCCATGGTGTGCTCTTTTTGCACATCCTGGTCTCTGTATTTACAACAAGGGTGTACACTTTGATACGCCTTTTCTGTTGCTTTTATTTGTTCTGTGTCATGACCAACGGCGGCAACAGAGGCATTTATAGCAGCTAAGGTTGTTTTTTCTTCATTATAAATTACACGCAACTCTTTTGTGTCTAGATTCCAAACCGCAGACTTTACTCCTTTGGTCTTGATAGATGCTTTTTCTATACGATCTTTACACATCATACATACTCCGTCAACGGCAATAACTGCTTTTGCATTTTTATTTTGTCCAAAAACACTTGCTCCAAAAACAAGCATCAATACTAGTAATACATTTTTCATCTTCTTTAATTTTAGTTTATTTTATATCTTAATCCTGCGTAATAATTAGCTCCAAAAATTGGGCCATATACAAATGTAGTGTCAAAATTTGAACCAAAAGGGTTTTGAGCGTCCAAAATTGGGTTCTCTTGTCTTTGATCTGTAATATTCTCTGCTCCTACATATATTTCAAACTTAGAACTAAACACTTTGGTGATTTGTGTATTTAGTGTACCTAAAGAAGGAGTATTCTCTGGGAGTCTATAAGGAGCCTCATTGGTTTGAGTACTGGGGAGGCGTTGAGAGCTTAACCAGTTATAGGTTGCGTCAAATTTCCATTGCGCATCTTTATACAGCAGTGTCTGGTAGGATAGGTTTGCAAAAAAACGATGCTCTGGAGTTAGCGCTTTAGCTAATCTTCCAATAGCAAAGTCTGTTTGTACGTCATAGTATTTATATGTTGTTCTAAAATCTAAACGCTCTAATATAGCATAGCTCAAGTCTACTTGAAGGCTATTGGCAGTAGTTGCGTTTTGTGCATTGTAAAAACGTATCTGGTTAGGATCTTCCCAATCTACAACCACTTGATTTTGAAAATCTGTTCTATAAAAATCCATACTCAACTCTGCTTTACGATCAAAAACAGTAAATCCTTGCAAAAAAGAAACCCCGTAGTTCCAGGCAATTTCTGGATCCAGTCCATAAATAGGCCCACCATTATCTGTGATAGAGATAGCCCTTGAGGTTGCAAAAAGCGACTGGTTTTCTGTAAAAATAGTGGCACTGCGTTTTCCTCTACCAAAAGAAGCTCTTAGTGCCGCTTTATTCCAAGGGGTATAACGCGCATGAAATCTAGGGGTAACAAAGGTGCCTAATAAATTATGGGTGTCTACACGAAGGCCGGTTGTCATGGTGAAATTCTCTAAATCATCAAATGAGTATTCAAAAAAGGCTCCAAGACTTTGTTCTGTTCTGTTGTAATTTGTACTCTCTACCAGTTCTTTATAATCATCATAAGCGGCTGTAATACCTGTTTTAAAAGTATGCCTAGAATCACCAATAATAGAATTAAAAATACCACTAACATAGCCACTATCATGCTGTATATTGTACTCTCGTAATCCAAAATAAGAATTTTGCTCGTGTCTATTTCCGGCTACTTGTATACCAATAGATTGATAGGGTGCACTCGGGGTTACATACCCTAGTTTGGCAGTAAAACCAGCGCGCTGTGTATCAACCTCACCTCCCCAAAAATTAGTAGTACCACGATCCCGATTTGGCACAAAACCCGTTTGCCCAACCTGCTTATCATCTTTTAAATAATTAAGAGATATAAAACTCACAAAACCCGTTTTAGGATTTGCATATTGCCAGCGGTTCATAAAATTTATTTGTTTTGCCAGCGGGTTGTCAAGAAATCCATCTTCATTTCTGTCATTTTTTTTATCTCTTGTGTTTCCGTGAAGGTATACTCCGGTGCTCCAAGTGTCTGTAAGTTTTGTGTTTAAGTGAACATTTAATTCTTGTCTACCTCCCAAAGCGCCAAAGGCATTTACAAATATTTTATTATCTGTGCTGGGCTTTACAAGTTCTGCATTAATCTGTCCTGCAATGCTTTCAAAACTATTTACAACACTACCTGCCCCTTTGGTGATTTGGATACTCTCTACCCAAGTACCGGGTATAAAACTAAGCCCATAGGCCTGAGAAGCCCCCCTGACAGAAGGAATGTTCTCTGTGGTGATTACCGTGTAGGGAGAAGTGAGCCCTAGCAATCTTATTTGACGAACCCCTGTAATAGCATCTGCAAAATTGACATCTATGGATGGGTTGGTTTCAAAACTTTCTGAAAGATTACAACAAGCTGCTTTTAATAATTCTGCACTAGAAATGTTAATCACGTTTTCTGCCCCAAGATAAGACCTAGAGGTTGCTTTAATTCTTGAAGTTAGTACCACTTCATCTAAAGTTCCTTTAGATCATTAATAAATGCCTAATAGTACGGCTATTAGGATTTGTAACGGTAATTGTATCTGTGGTATACCCCACATAACTTACCACTAATTTTGAGTATTGAGCCGAAAACTCAATGCTGAAATTTCCGTCGATATCAGTAACAGTACCCACCTGAGAATTAAGCCAAAAAACATTGGCAAAAGGCAAGGGTACTTCTTTATTGTTTTGTAGTTCTAAAATACTACCAGATACTTTTTGTTGTGAAAAAAGCAGTGCTGGTAAAACTAGCAATAGGTATAAAATATGTTTCATTATATATAATGTGTTAATAAGATGAATGTGGCCATGAAAATCATGACGCTATTTTCAATAAATGTGGCTTGGGTCATGGGCAGTTTTAAAACCGTTCCAAGACAGGCGCAGGTTATTTGTTTTTTTTGAAGTAAAACAACGCAAACTCCAATGGTGGTTATACTTAATAGAATAACCGTTACAAGTAGCGCTATTGGTAGTTGGATTTTTGCTAACAACAAAAAACCAAGAGTCAATTCTAAAAAAGGATATACCCGGCCGTATAAAGGTAGACGCTTTGCAAGAGGGTCATACATAGCAAAAGACAAGGCAAATCCAGAGAGATCTAAAAACTTGAAAAGGCTAAAGACAAAGAAAAATAAGCCCATAAAATCGAGCATAAAATCTAAGGTAGTAAATCCTCTAAAATTTAAAGCACTACTAATAAGTAGCAAAAATCCAAAAATCAAAAACAACGGTTTTAGTTGCTCCAGCTTTGACCCTTGAGGGGCTTTTTTATCCCTGTCAAACACATTGTTTTGTTTTACCGTTTGGGTATTAGATTCAATCAGGGTGAATTTTGAGGGCAGCACCTCTTTTAACAACTTGGTTTGAATAACAGAAGCCGTAGTTAGTAAAGCTGTGCCTTTTTCAAGATCAACATGTACCTGATGAACTCCTTCTAGAGATTGAAAGGCTCTTGTTACAGAATCCTTGCAACCATTACAAGTCATTCCTTGAATATGATATGTTTGTGTCATTTTTTTAAATTTAATATAAAATTACATGTGGTGCACTAAAAGATAGGTGCACACAAAAGCATTGCTATCTAAGAAATAGCAGTTTGTAGTATATTAAATTAAAAAGGTGTCGAAAAGAACAGGGAAATCTTTTATTAAAGGTGGTGGATTGTAGATGGTGTAGACAACCTCTTTTTGGAGTGTTAGAATTTCATAAACACTAGCACTAAAAGTAGTAGTATTAGCTTTTAATGGCGGAGTGAGTTGAAATTCAACAACGGGCTGCTCAACGGTATCATCAAAAGCTACTTGAGTGTAGAGATTGTTACAACAAGAGTGGGTGTCACTTTGGTGAGACTCATCACAAAGATCTTTTACCAGTGCCATACCACAAGATAACCGTTCTTGCCCTATGGTTACTTTGGCCATCATCTGGTGGCCACCACAAAAATGTTGGGCGTAGGTTATGCCTGTATTACTAATTAGTAATAGAAGCGTTAATAGTATAGAGATGATTTGTTTCACAGTGCAAAATTACAACAATAGTATAGCCGTAGTGGTAAATTTTAGTTAATTTCTTTATCTATCCTACCGCATTTCAGCATTTTATCTCCAAAAAACGGATTTCTAATTTCTTTAGAGTTACTTAACCAGTACCCGCCTGTGTTATTAAATGCCATTGGGCAATACTGCTTGTAGAAAAGTCCTGTGGCAACATTGTTTTCTAATAATTTCTCAACGCTGGTAGTTACTATCACAAATTTTTCACGCTGCATCTGGATGTCATTTGACATTGAAATTTCCTTAATAGCAGCAAGAGTAATTTCATCTCCACCCATTAAAGACACACTAGAGGATAGCTCTTGAGCTGCCTGTGCTGTAGCAGTAGAATTTGTATTAACTAACGCATTTTTTAATTTTGTGTAATAATGAAAAACTTTAGAGGCGCCTTTTGATGTAAAAGTCACGTCCTGAATTTCACCCTCACTAATTAACTCAATAGCCACAGGTGCTGTTTTAATTTCTGGCTCATTGGCATTGGTTTGGTTTTTACAAGAAAAAAGAAATAATGACATTCCTAAAAAAAGAGTATGGAGTAGGTGTTTCATAAGTATGATTTAGAGAGCAAAAGTACGAAAACCAAAAACCAACTAAGAAAAAACAAGCAAAGAAATTGGATAGTATACCAACTTTGAAATACTTTTACCTAAAAAATTACCGCCATGATTTTAGATACTTTAAAACCTCAGCTTACTGCTATTATAGAGAATACGAATGCTACTTTAGACCAGCGATTACAGAATGTCTGTAAGCTTCTTACACAACAGGTATCGTATTATGATTGGGTCGGTTTTTATTTTGCAAATCATGCCACAAAAACACTCCATTTAAAAGCTTATTGTGGGGCACCCACAGAGCATACCGTTATTGAGTTTGGAAAAGGTATCTGCGGCCAAGTTGCTGTAAGTAACCAAAACTTTGTGGTACCAGATGTAAAGGCGCAAGACAATTATATTGCATGTAGCATTTCAGTAAAAGCAGAAATTGTAATACCACTATTTAAAAACGGTGTAAATATTGGTCAAATAGATATAGATTCAAACACGCAAGATCCATTCACAAAAGCAGATGAAGATTTTCTAAGCTGGCTAAATGAAAAGGTTGCCACTATTTTGTAAAAAAACTACATTCCTGTTCTTATGGCCTCTACAGGATCTAATTTAGAGGCAGAAATTGCAGGCAGTATCCCAGAAATTAAACCAATAGCTGCAGAAACACCCGTTCCAATAATCATGTTTTTTGTAGAGAGTATAAACTCAAAATCTCCAGCCATTGAAGAGGCTATCAAGGAAACAAAATACACCAGAACAAGCCCTATAACGCCACCAATAAGGGCAAGAATTACAGCTTCAAATAAAAATTGAAATAAAATAAATTTATTTTTTGCTCCAAGAGATTTTTGAATTCCAATCAAATTGGTTCGCTCCTTCACACTCACAAACATAATATTGGCAATACCAAAGCCCCCAACAAGCAAAGAGAAGAAACTAATAAAAAGCCCAACCAAGTTTAAGGTACCAATAATATCATCGATAACATCTGCGAAGCCTTGTAATTGATTCACAAAGAAATTATCAATATCATCTGCTTTTATGCCTCTTTTAATTCTTAGGCGCTGTTTTAATAGTGCAATAAACTCATCATTATCAATACCTTTTTCTGGTTTGATAACAATAAAAGGCAGCACAGCTCTATTGTTATCACCATAGATTCTTCTAATCACGTTGGAAGGTATGAATATGGAGGTGTCTTTAGAGCTTCCAAAGAGAGGGCTCCCTTGCTTTTCTAGAACACCAATTACCACAAATTTCATACCGTATAGGCGTATTTTTTTTCCAAGGGCATAGGAAACATCATCAAATAGAGATGCTGCAATTTCATTACCTAAAACAATTACAGGAGTACCACTGTTAGATTCTGCCTCATTAAAAAACCTCCCCTGGGCCAATTGTAGAGACTCAATATCATAGTAGCCCTCTGTAACTGCCGCAACCGCAACATTGCCTACTGTTCTATCTTCATGCTTTACTGTAGCTGGTGCAACATTTAGGGTAAAAGAAGCTGCCTTTATGTTTGGGACGGCATCTTTTAATAGTTTGTATTCTTCAAAACTCACGTTTGGAAATTGCTCTCGTTTCCATCTAGGAATATCTGAAGGCCCAAAGGAAAATCTAGCCAAGAAAATAGTTGAGTTATCTAAAGAACTGATACTGCCCTCAATCTCATTTTTTAATGAATCTACAGCAGCCAATACAGCGATAATTGAGAAAATCCCAATGGTAACTCCAAGCAACGATAAAAAGGTTCTCAATTTATTGTTCACAAGGGCGCTTATAGCAAAATAAAAACTTTCTTTAAGGACCCTAAGATAAATTAACATAATAGCTTTTTTAGTTTGGTAAAATCCCGGTAAAGGAGATGTAAATGTCTGTTATTTTTGTAAAAAAAAGTACCGTTAAAACGTATGCATTTTTAATTTTATAAAGTTATGAAATGCCTATTAACAAATCAAAAATACCCCGAACATACTAAACAAAGGCATAACAGGTTCTTTTATATCTAAAATAGGTAAATACAAACAAAAAGTAAGTCGCGAAGTGATTAAATTTGTTACAAACAATAGCTCTTATTATGTATTTTTACGTCTGTAAAATACGTTCAATTACACTTCAAAAAAACCACCTAAGTAATGAGTGATCTCAAAAAAATATCTTCGGCTTTAATATCTGTATTTCATAAAGACGGATTAGCCCCTATTGTCCAAAAACTAAATGACCTTGGGGTTACCATATACTCTACCGGAGGTACCCAAAAATTTATAAATGATCTAGGTATTGACGTGATTGCCGTGGAGAGTGTGACAGACTATCCATCTATATTGGGTGGACGTGTTAAAACATTACACCCCAAAGTATTTGGAGGTATTCTAAACAGGCAAGACAACCCCTCAGATAGGGAGCAAATGCAGCAATACAACATCCCTCAGTTAGATGTTGTTATTGTAGATTTATATCCCTTCGAAAAAACAGTTTCTAGCGGAGCTTCCCAAGAAGATATTATTGAAAAAATTGACATTGGCGGCATTTCACTAATTCGTGCTGCTGCAAAAAACTTCAAAGACACCATTTGTGTATCATCCATGGAAGATTACACTGAATTTTTAGAACTTATTTCTCAAAACCAGGGTGCTATTGACATTGCAGCTAGAAGGCATTTTGCTGCAAAAGCTTTTAATGTTTCTTCTAACTATGACACCGCAATTTTTAATTATTTTAATACAGATCAAGAAATTACGGCACTTAAAATTTCACAAACAAATGCAAATGTGTTGCGATATGGAGAAAACCCGCATCAAAAAGGATTTTTCTTTGGAGATTTTGACCAGATGTTTGACAAGCTTCACGGAAAAGAACTAAGCTACAACAACCTTCTTGATGTTGATGCCGCGGTAAACCTTATGAATGAATTTAAGGGAGAGCAGCCTACATTTGCTATTTTAAAACACAACAACGCTTGCGGTTTTGCTCAACGAGAGAGTGTACACAAGGCCTATGTTGATGCTTTGGCTGGGGACCCTGTTTCTGCCTTTGGAGGTGTTTTAATTTGTAACACACAAATTGATGCAGCTACAGCAAATGAAATTCATACATTATTTTGCGAGGTTGTGATTGCTCCCTCTTTTGCCAGTGAGGCTATTGAAATTTTAAAAGGAAAGAAAAATAGAATCTTGTTGACACAAAAGCAAGTTACACTCTCAAAAACAACCGTTAGAACATGCCTTAACGGAACGTTGGTGCAGGACAGAAATACCATCACCGATACCCGTGAAGGATTAACATACCCAACAAGCAAAAAACCAACCTCACAAGAACTCAAAGATCTGCTTTTTGCATCCAAAATTTGCAAGCACACCAAATCAAATACAATTGTACTTGCCAAAAACGGTCAGTTGTATGCTAGTGGAACAGGACAAACCTCTCGTGTAGATGCCCTAAATCAAGCTATAGAAAAAGCAAAAAACTTTAATTTTGATCTTCAAGGAGCGGTAATGGCTAGTGATGCTTTCTTCCCTTTTCCTGATTGTGTAGAAATTGCAGATACCGCAGGAATAACCGCTGTAATAGAACCAGGAGGCTCCATAAAAGATCAATTAAGTATCGATTATTGTGATGCAAATAATGTTTCAATGGTATTTACAGCAACACGTCATTTTAAGCATTAAATTTTAGTACATTTGTGTAAGAGCCTAAACAATAACGTATAATTAAAACACCACAATAACACCCATGGGATTTTTTGATTTCCTTACTGAAGAGATTGCCATAGACCTAGGAACGGCAAACACGCTTATTATTCATAACGATAAAGTAGTAGTAGATGCACCATCTATTGTTGCACGAGATCGTGAAACTGGTAAAATAATAGCCGTTGGTAGAGAGGCAGCTTTAATGCAAGGAAAGACCCATGAAAACATCAAAACAATTAGGCCTCTTAAGGACGGAGTAATTGCAGATTTTGATGCCAGTGAACAGATGATAAATATATTCATTAAAGACATTCCGGCTTTAAAGAAAAAATGGATCACACCTTCACTGAGAATGGTAATATGTATTCCAAGTGGTATTACAGAGGTGGAGATGCGCGCTGTAAAAGAAAGTGCAGAAAGAGTTAACGGAAAAGAAGTATACCTAATCCATGAGCCAATGGCAGCAGCCATAGGTATTGGTGTAGATATTATGCAACCTAAAGGTAACATGGTGGTAGACATAGGAGGTGGTACCACAGAAATTGCAGTAATAGCTCTTGGAGGTATTGTTTGTGATAAATCTGTGAAGGTTGCCGGAGACGTCTTTACCAATGATATTGTGTATTACATGCGCACCCAACACAATTTATATGTTGGAGATAGAACCGCCGAGAAAATTAAAATACAAATTGGTGCTGCCACAGAAGATTTAGAACTTCCCCCAGAAGAAATGGCAGTTCAAGGTCGTGATTTGTTAACAGGGAAACCAAAACAAGTAATGACAGGATATCGTGAAATTGCAAAAGCGTTAGACAAATCTATCCTGCGCATCGAAGATGCTGTCATGGAAACCCTATCACAAACACCACCAGAATTGGCTGCAGATATATACAACACTGGTATTTATCTTGCCGGTGGAGGATCTATGCTAAGAGGTCTTGACAAACGTTTATCTCAAAAAACAGACCTGCCGGTATACATTGCAGAAGACCCTCTAAGAGCTGTAGTTCGTGGAACGGGTATTACCCTAAAAAACCTTGCTAAATACAAGAGTGTTTTAATTGGTAAGGGGTAAGAAATCAAAAATTAAACGAGCCAGTCTTTTTGGAAAAAACAGTTAACTAAAATAGGATCTCTTGACACAATAAATTCATGCAGCAAATTATTTATTTCTTTATCAAGAACAAAAATTTTCTGTTGTTTGCATTATTGTTTTTAATTTCCTTTATTCTAACGCTACAGTCACACTCCTACCACAACAGTAAACTGATAAGTTCTACTAATTTTTTTAGCGCAAAAGTGTACAGTGTAACATCAAATATCACTGAGTATTTTGATCTTAAAGAGCAAAACAAAATACTTTTAGAGCAAAACAGCAGTCTTTTAAAGTATCAGGCAAACACCAATACCCCTAATCTCACAAATACCCTTAGATAGTCTTTTATCAAAAAACTTTGAATTTACAGGCGCCAGGGTGATTAACAATGTGTACAACAAAACCAACAACCACATCACTATAGATAAGGGCCACAATGACTCCCTAGAGCCTGATATGGGTGTTATTACATCCAAAGGTATTGTGGGCATTATAAATAAAACAAGTGGCAAATACGCAAGGATACAATCTTTGCTAAACACCAAGAGCCAAATTAATGCACAGCTCAAAAAATCAAAACATTTTGGGTTTTTAACCTGGAACACACAAAACCCACATGTTGTACAACTTACCGAAATTCCTAAACTAGCACCTATTGCTATTGGAGACACTATTATCACAGGCGGAAATTCTGCCATCTTCCCTAAAGGAATTTTAGTGGGCAGGGTTGCAAACTACACCCTAGAAAATAACGACAGCTACACTGTTGATGTGAGGCTATTCAATGACATGACAAACCTAAGCCATGTGTTTGTAATTAAAAATAAAAACAAGAAAGAGATTATTCAACTTCAATCCAGTGACGATGCAGAATAATCAAATCATTTTAAATATAGTTCGCTTTGTTGTCTTGATGTTGTTACAGGTTATTGTATTAAACCATATTAATTTTTTAGGATATGTAAATCCATATGCATATCTGATTTTCATACTACTGTTTCCCTTTGATGGAAGTAAGACACTGCTCATTTTCTTAAGCTTCTTATTAGGACTTAGTATAGATTTATTTTCAGATTCTGGAGGAGTACACGCCGCGGCTTGCGTGCTTGTTGGATTTTTACGTCCTGGTATACTGAAATTTTCTTTTGGTGTGAGTTATGAATACAATGCTGTAAAACTAAATAAAGTTACCTTTAAAGAACGTGTATTTTACATTACACTAATGGTGTTTATACATCACTTTGTGTTGTTTGGTCTAGAAATTTTTAGCCTGTCTCACATTGTTTTAATCCTAAAGTCAACGCTATTTTCTGGAATATTCAGTGTGCTACTTATTTTGTGCATACTACTTTTGTTCGACACAAAAGAAAACTAGAAGTGGTACATTAAAGGGTACTACTAAAATATAAATGAGAAAGTTTTTATTGCTTTTTATTGTTCTTGTTACTGCCCTTGTATTTACTGGGCGGCTTTTTTACTTGCAAATTTATGACACTTCTTTTGCAAAGCTTTCTGAGAATAATGCAGTAAAAACTGTCTATGATTTCCCGCAAAGAGGATATATCTTTGATAGAAACGGCTCTTTATTGGTGCAAAACCAGCCGTCCTATGATGTAATGGTTATCCCAAGAGAGGTTAAAGATTTGGACACGGTGGCGTTTTGTGAACTGCTTCATATTTCTAAAGAAAAATTTCTGAAAAAGCTTGCTACTGCAAAGCGGTATTCACCTCGTTTAGCCTCGCCAATAATCCCACAACTCACTAAACAAGAATACGCCTCACTCTCTGAAAAGATACATAAGCATCGTGGGTTTTTTATTCAAAAAAGATCATTACGAGATTATGAAGTGTCACATTCTGCAAATGTCCTTGGGTACATTAGAGAAGTAGATCAAAATATTATTGACAGAAACCCTGCCTATGAATTGGGAGAAATAATAGGAATGACGGGTATTGAAAAACAATACGAACAAATATTACGAGGCACAAAAGGGGTAAAATATATTCAAAAGGATAGATTCAATAGAGATATAGGCGCCTACAAAGACGGGATTTTTGACACACTCCCAAAACGCGGAAAAGACATCACCCTTACTATTGATGCTGCGCTTCAGGCCTATGGAGAAAAGCTATTTACAAACAAACGAGGTGGTATTGTTGCAATAGAACCTTCCTCAGGAGAGATTTTATCTCTGGTAACAGCACCCTACTATGATCCAGGTTTATTGGTGGGCAGAGAACGTTCTGAAAATTTCACCAAACTTTATTATGATACCATAGCCATCCCTCTTTTTGATAGAGGGCTTAAGGCAGAGTATCCGCCAGGTTCTCCATTTAAAACCCTAACAGCGCTTATTGCAATGCAAGAAAATGTAGTGAGCCTTGATGAAAAAATTGAATGTCGGGGAGGATATTATTACGGAAAAAGAGGACGTAAATTAGGATGTCATGAGCACAAAAGCCCTGTAAACTTGCAAGGAGGAATTGCCAAATCTTGTAACACCTATTTTTGTACCGTTTACAAGCGTGTGATTGAAAAATACAACACACCTCAACAAGGAATTGACAATTGGCGAGGTCATTTAACAAGTTTTGGTTTAGGAAACTACCTTGGATATGATTTACCCGCTGGTAGTAAGGGTAAAATACCTAGTTCAAAAACATACAATGCCAAATATCCAAACAACAATTGGTATGCAACGGCAACCATATCAAACGCCATAGGTCAAGGAGAGGTGCTCTTAACGCCCATACAAATGGCAAACTTTACGGCAGCTATAGCCAACAGAGGTTGGTGGGTACGCCCTCATATGATAAAAAACATACAAGATCATGACACTATAGCAAAGGCCTTTGAATACAAAAACAAAACAAGCATAGACCCAAAGTATTTTGAGCCTATTATAGAAGGTATGCATGATGTATATAGAGATGGAACAGCTTCTTTTCTAGAAATACCTGATATAGAAATTTGCGGAAAAACCGGAACTGCAGAAAATTTTAAAAAAATTAATGGTAGTGTAAAACAACTTACAGACCACTCGGTTTTTGTTGCCTTTGCCCCAAAAGACAACCCGAAAATTGCCATTGCTGTTTTTGTTGAAAATGGATATTGGGGTGCGCGTTGGGCAGGAAGAATTGCCAGTCTTATGATAGAGAAGTACATCAAAGGAGAAATCACTAGAACAGATATGGAGGCTTTTGTTTTAAACGGATCTTTGGAAGAGGAGTACAACAAACCTTATGCTGGAAAGCCGTTTAAAATCAACCAATAATGGCGACAATAAAAAACACATTAAAATTTGATTGGATTATCATCCTGCTATTTTTATCCTTGGTAAGCATTGGATGGGTAAACATCTATTCTGCATCATATACTCAATCTGGCGGAAGCTTTTTTGACTTTAGTAATATTTATACAAAGCAGTTGCTTTGGATTTGCCTTAGCTTTATACTTATTGTATTTATTTTAGCCTTAGAGGCAAAGTTTTATGAGCGGTTTTCGAGTATTATTTACCTAGTTTCATTAATCACACTTCTTGGATTGTATATCTTCGGAAATAATGTAAATGGTGCCACATCATGGTATTTAATTGGCCCAGCAAGCATACAACCTAGCGAATTTGCTAAGGCAGCAACAGCCCTAGCGCTGGCAAAATATGTGAGTGATATACAAACCAACATGAACGCTTTTAAAGATCAGCTCAAAGCGTTTCTTATTTTGGCCCTGCCTGCTATATTTATTATTCCGCAGCCAGACCCAGGTAGCGCTTTAATCTATGTTGCCTTTATTTTTCCTTTGTATCGAGAAGGGCTCCATTTTGTTTATTTACTGCTTGGTTTTTTTGCCGCCGCACTGTTTGTAGGAACCCTAGTTGTAGGTGCTCCTTGGATTGGACTTTTTGTGGCACTTATAACCATTGGTATCTTCCTTAGAAATAAAAAACAAAAGAAAAAACCCTCTATTTTTAAATATGCAACCATTGCCTTGGCGTGTATTAGTTTTGCCTTTTCTGTAAGCTATATATTCAACAATGTGTTCGAGCAGCGCCACAGAGACAGATTTAATATTGTACTGGGTAAAGAAATAGACACCAAGGGGATAGGATATAACACCAACCAAAGTGAAATTGCTATTGGCAGTGGTGGATGGTTTGGTAAAGGTTGGACCCAAGGCACACAAACCAAAGGTAATTTTGTTCCAGAGCAACACACAGATTATATTTTTAGTACCGTTGGGGAAGAATGGGGTTTTATTGGTAGCCTAGGGGTAGTCATTTTATTTATCTTTTTAATAATAAGAGTGCTAGTACTGGCAGAACAACAAAAGAGCCAATTTGCCCGGGTGTATGGGTATAGTGTAGGCGCTATCCTTTTCTTTCACTTTTTTATAAATGTAGGGATGGTAACTGGCTTGTTTCCTACCGTAGGGATTCCATTGCCTTTCTTTAGCTATGGAGGGTCCGGCTTATGGGGCTTTACTATTTTACTCTTTATTTTTGTAAGACTTGATGCTTCAAACTATTACTACACCTAAAGAGTATTAATTTTTCACATCTAATGCATCTCGAAGGGCATTACCAACCAACATAAATGCAGTTACCAAACTCATAATGGCGAGCCCTGGTATGATTGCCAGATAAGGCTTACCCAAAACAATATAGCTGTAATGATCTTTAATAATACCTCCCCAACTAGGCATTGGGGGCTGGGCTCCAATACCCAAGAAACTTAGCCCACTTTCTATAAGGATTGCACCTGCAAAATTAGCAGCGCTAATGATGATAACTGGCGCCATAATATTGGGTAATATATGCTTTGTAATAATTCTATAATCTGTGAAACCTAAGGCTCTGGCAGCAGTTACATATTGCATTTGTTTTACACTCATCACCTGCCCTCTTACCACTCTAGCAACTTCTACCCACATGGTTAATCCTACGGCTATAAAAACCTGCCAAAAACCCTTTCCAAGAGCCAAGGTAATGGCAATGACTAATAAAAGAGTTGGTATGGACCATGTAACATTAATAATCCACATTATAATGGCATCTACTTTTCCGCCAAAATAACCTGCAATAGCGCCCAGTGAAACACCTATTATAAGAGATATAAAAACAGCTACAAAACCGATAGCTAAAGAAATACGTATGCCTATTAACATCCTGCTAAGCAAGTCTCGGCCATACTTATCGGTGCCTAATAAAAACGTTTGTTCTTTAATATACCTAGTTGGAATCTGGCTTGACACTGCAAGATTTGGAAACCGATCAAGTGAAAAATCTTTTGTAAGACCAGAGCCATCTTCTGTATACTGAGAGATAGAAATACCATTTTGCAAAACACTATAGCCACTTATTGGAATTTCTGTAGTAGCATTTTCATTGCCAAAGAAAAAAGTATAAAACCCTTTTTGCTTTTCTAAGCCAGCAGGTAAAACAAGCATTTTAACTGTAAATCCTGGCGCTTTGGAATGAATAGACAAATGCATTTGATTTGCGTTTTCACTATTATCTGGCGCCAAGCCATAGGCGAAAATTGCCACCAGCACAGCCAAGGTTAAAAACGCAACACTTAGCATTCCCCAAAAGTTTTTACAAAACTTCTGAAAGGCTAATTGTGATAATGATGTAGCTTTTTTCACAAGGTAAATGTAGCAAAACTTAGCCACTTATAAAGCAGAAAAAAACCTGCTATAATTAGTGAATCATAGCAGGTTGTATAAATGATAATGAAAATTAATTTTTCAGTTTTGGTGTATTTCCATTATTAATGTTCGCCAGCTTTAGATCTTGCAGAACACTAATTGCCTCCTCAAGGTATACATCTTTAGTCAGGTTTTTATGCCATCTTTTACGTTTCTCAACCAAGGTGGTGTCTTCACGCATCAAAACTAGCTCATCTGGGAGTGAGCGGTAACTTAACTTATTATCATAGGTGTCTAAAGAATCAAATTTATTTACAGCCTGCTTATTTTCATCTATTTGGGCAGTGTAGCCAGTTAAATTTAGTGTTACATCCATTTGGTCACGACGCTCTTTAATGTACAAAGCGTTTTGCTCGATAAGTTTTAATTGATTGTTTTGAGCAATTCGTTCTCTACTTTTATCTATGGTTGTCTGGTAATCTATATATCCTTCCCAAAGCTGAAAACTTGCTGGAGTTATTTTATCATAAGGCAATGGGTTGTCATAATCTCGCTCTCCAACATCAAAATAACTGTACCGATCTGGCATCACCACGTCACTTTTAACACCTTCTAACTGAGTAGACCCTCCATTAACTCTATAAAACTTTTGAGTGGTTAGCTTCAAAGCGCCCATATCTCCTTGATCATTTTTACGCAACCATCTATTTAAATCTACCACATTTTGAACCGTACCTTTACCGTAGGTTTGTTTGCTTCCAATAATAATAGCTCTTTTATAATCTTGCATGGCTGCTGCCAATATTTCTGAGGCAGATGCAGAAAGCTCGTTTACTAAAATAACAAGAGGGCCATCCCAAATAATTGCGGCATCTTTATCTTCTAGCACATCTTTAGTACCATCACTACTTGCAACTTGTACAACGGGGCCTTCTTTAATAAAAAGCCCTGCAATATCTACTGCAGTTCTTAGAGAACCTCCTCCGTTGTTTCTTAAATCTAGCACCAACCCTTCTATCCCCTCTTTTTTAAGGCTAAGAATTTCCTTTTTAATATCTGTTGCTGCATTGCGTTCTTTATAGTTTTGCATGTTAAAATAAAATGCCGGCAAATTAATTAAACCATAGGTGTTGTCTTGTTTACCAATTATAGTTGATTTTGCATAGGTCTCCTCCAATTCTACAACATCACGTGTTATTATTTCTTCTCTTATAGATCCATCTACTCCTTTTACAGTAAGTATTACCTTTGATCCCTTTGGCCCTTTAATTAGTTTTACAGCATCATCAATTCTCATCCCAACAATACTTACCGGTTCAAGCTCATCTTCTTGTCTAACTTTCAATAATATATCTCCTACCTCGACGTGCTCACCACGCCAAGCAGGCCCACCACTAATAACTTCTATAACGTTTATATAGTCTTTCTTTTTTTGGAGTCTAGCTCCAACACCTTCAAGTTTTCCAGACATACGCTGGTCAAAACGATCTCTATCTGGAGGCGCCATATAGTTTGTGTGTGGGTCAAACTGTTCCACAATTGTGGTTAAGAAAATAGCAAAATAATCTTTGCGTTGCAGATCATCTGTAAAATCATAATACTCTTCCAAGTTTGTTTGGGTAGAGGCTCTAGATTTTTCTTCTAATTGTGTATCAGTTAGGTCTTCATTAACAGTGGCAATGTATTGTTTTGATTGTTTAAGAGCCTCAGCCTTTCTTTTTTCAACAGTTTGTTTTTCTTGTAGAAAATCATAATAGGTAGAGATGGTAGAAAACTTTAACTGTTTTCTCCAACGGGCCTGCAACTCTTTTTTGTTGTTTGCATAGCTAGAGGCATCGTAATCTACATTAATGGATTCATCTTTTGTATAATCGAAAGGAGTGCTTAATGCGTTTTGATAGATTTTTTTTGATTCCTCCATACGCAGTACTAGGCGATCATAAACCAGATTAAAGAAAGACAAATCTTTCATTTTTAATTGATCATCAATCTGGAGTTTATACTGCTCAAATTCTTGGATATCCTGCGCTAAAAAATAGCGCTTAATAGGGTCAACCCCATCAATAAACTTGGTGTATACAGCCATAGAAAAAGCATCATCTATGGGCGGGGCATCATAGTGCCCTTTTTCAAGAACATAGGTTACCAAATCTATTAAGAGTTTGTCTTTCTCTGGATTATCAAAGCTTTTGGTGGTAAAGCTGCAAGATGCTGCCGCTACAAAAACAGCCAATAAGAGTACTTTAAAATTCTTTTTCATCAGTTGCATAAACTATCTTTTTAAATCACGTTAAAAATATATAAAAAACCATGCCAAGCCTCTTTATAATTCCTATTTTTTTGTTAATAGATGGCTAAAAATTGTTATTTTCCTCCATGGTTATACATACAATTAATAACTGTATTTTTGTAGGACAAACACAGGATCAATGAACGCAAAAAAACCATTAATTTTAGTTACTAATGACGATGGCATTACGGCCCCTGGAATTAGAGCACTCATTGAAGTAGCAACTACTTTTGGAGATGTTGTGGTGGTAGCTCCAGATGCACCCCAAAGTGCAATGGGTCATGCCATAACTATTAACGATACGATATACTGCAATAGTATACTAATTGACAAAGATGCTCCTCAAAAAGAATATAGTTGTAGTGGCACTCCCGTAGATTGTGTGAAAATTGCCATTAACGAATTACTAGACAGAAAACCAGATTTATGCCTAAGTGGCGTAAACCATGGCAGTAATTCTTCTATTAATGTAATATATAGCGGTACCATGAGCGCAGCTGTTGAGGCAGGAACCGTTGGTATTCCATCTATTGGGTTTTCTTTACTAGACTACTCTCTAGAGGCAGATTTTGAACCTGCAAAAAAATACATCAAGCTAATGATTGAAAAATGTCTTGCCCAGGGGCTCCCCTCTGGAGTTGTACTTAATGTAAACATACCTAAACTTCCGCAAGAGAAAATTAAAGGTGTAAAAGTGTGCAGACAAGCAGATGCGTATTGGCAAGAAAAATTTGACAAAAGAACAAGCCCACTGGGCAGAGATTATTACTGGCTCACTGGAGAGTTTATAAATAAAGACAAAGGCGAAGACACTGACGAATGGGCACTTGCCAATGGATACGTATCTGTGGTTCCAGTACAATTCGATTTAACAGCCCACCACGCCATAAAAGATATTAATACCTGGGATTTATAGATGAAAAAACAAATAATAATAGGCTTTCTAACCGGGATCATTGCAAATGCAACAGGAGTTGGCATGTGTATAGTCATCATATCCTTTTTAAAAGGAACAAGTATTTCAGAAGTTTTTGATTTTTACTTAAAAACTGGAAATGCATGGGCAGTATTAACATTGGGCGCTTTACCAAACCTGGTATTGTTTTTTGGTTTTTTAAAGTTTGATAGAGATTACAGAGCTAGAGGTGTTGTAATGGCTACATTTATTACAGCTATTTCAGCATATGTACTATATTTTAATTAATTTTTGTTTCTGAAATTTTAGAACAACATACTATATGAAGTATTATATCATTGCAGGAGAGGCCTCAGGAGATTTGCACGGTGCAAACCTAATCAAATCAATAAAGGCTAAAGATTCAAAAGCTAGTTTCAGGTTTTGGGGAGGAGATTTAATGCAACAACAAACCCAAGGGCTGGTAAAACATTACAGAGATCTTGCCTTTATGGGTTTTATTGAAGTTCTATTTAACCTAAGGACTATTTTTAAAAATATTTCTATTTGCAAAAAAGACATTACAGGCTTCCAGCCAGATGTAATTATCTTTATAGACTATCCTGGATTTAATTTACGTATTGCCAAATGGGCAAAGAAAGAAGGTTTCAAAACACATTATTATATCTCTCCTCAAATATGGGCCTGGAAAGAAGGAAGAATTAAAGACATAAAAGCAGATGTGGATGCCATGTATGTTATCCTTCCCTTTGAGAAAGACTTCTACCAAGACAAACATAATTTTCCGGTGCATTTTGTTGGACACCCACTTATTGACGCCATTGACAATAGAGAACAGACAAACAAAGAAGCATTTGCTAAACTCCATGGACTAGACCAAAGACCTATTATTGCGCTACTGCCAGGAAGCAGAAAGCAAGAGATATCAAAAATGCTACGTATTATGCTATCTATTACAAATAACTTTGATAGCTACCAATTTGTGATAGCGGGAGCCCCAAGTCAAGACGCATCATTTTATGCGCCTTTTTTAAACAAGCAAAACATACACCTACTGTTAAACAAAACCTATGATTTACTTTCGGTATCTCATGCTGCAATTGTTACCTCAGGAACAGCTACCCTAGAAACAGCACTCTTTAAAGTGCCGCAAGTTGTTTGTTACAAAGGAAACGCAATATCTGTGGCCATTGCAAGACAGGTTGTTAAGCTTAAATACATTTCTCTAGTAAACCTTATTCTAGACAAAGAAGTGGTTACAGAGCTCATCCAGGGAGATTTCAACACCCAGCGTTTAATTAAAGAACTTACCAAAATTCTAGACAAAGACAATAGAGCATCATTACTTAAGTCTTACGATGCCTTAGAGCAAAAATTAGGAGGAATAGGCGCCAGTGATGCAACGGGACAGCTAATCGTTGACGCGCTAAAATAAAGGGCTGCAATCTTCTTAAAAACAAATTTGCGCAACCCAAAACAAAGTAATGTATAGATTTTTAGTACTTTTAAAAAAACTCCCAAGGTTATAGGTTTTTCGCGCCTATAGATTGAAACACTCCAACCCGTTTATAATTACAACCGCCTTAGCATTTGCTATAGGTATTGGTATTGGTTTTTTTAAAGCCGACTCCCTCCCTCTGCTACTACCAGTAGTATGTTTGCTATTTGTGGTACTAGCTGTTTTTTGGTTTACAAGTAGAAATAGTTTTTACAACAGCCCTTGGTTTGGCGGGGTACTATGTCTATTTTTTATAGCCTTGGGTTGTTATAAGTACCAAATCACAGTTCCTGAATTTCAGCAACAGCATTACATACACACCCTAACCCAGCAAAGACCTCTTGTACAACTACAGATTAAAGAAATCTTAAAGCCAGACACCTATAATTACAAATACAGGGCGGCCACACAAGCCCTGGACGGAGTTTCGTGCAAAGGGGATATAGTTTACCTAATTACCAAAGACAGTCTAGCAAAACCGCTTACTATTGGTGACAGGGTTATATTAAATGAAAAATTAACTCCTGTAGTTGGGCCAAAAAACCCTTACCAGTTTAACTATGCAGCTTATTTAAAAAATCAAGGCATATACCATGAAATTCGTAGCAGCTATTGTGAGATTTTAAAACTACAGCCAGCTGCATCCTCTTTAAAAGGATATGCAGAAAAATTTAGAAACTACTGCATTTACAAACTAGCACAAACAAGCATTTCTCAAAAAGAACTAGCCGTCATACAGGCATTAATTTTAGGACAAAAAAAAGCCTTAGACAAACAACTATACCAAAGTTATGCGGCTGCAGGAGCCGTCCACATATTAGCAGTTTCTGGATTACACGTAGGCATACTATATGCTATATTACTGACGCTACTAGCTCCCGTAACTAGACTTGATAAAGGAGAAATTATTCGTAGTGTTTCTATTGTTTTGAGCTTGTGGTGTTACGCCCTTGTTACAGGATTATCTGCCTCAGTGTGCAGAGCTGTTACCATGTTTAGTTTTTTTGCTTTTGCGCAAGCTTTGGGTAGAAAAACCAGTACTATAAATACCCTGAGTTTATCATTTATATGTTTATTAATGTACAATCCTTTGTATGTATTTCAGGTTGGGTTTCAATTAAGTTACCTAGCGGTTTTGTCAATTATTACAATACAACCCAAACTTGCAAGCTATTACACACCTAGTAATACACTAACCAAACTACTATGGAATACCATGACCGTTACCATTGCTGCGCAAATTGGCCTTGGGCCATTGAGTATCTATTATTTTAATCAATTTCCAGGATTATTTTTCATTACCAACATCATTGTATTGCCTTTACTTGGAGCGGTATTAAGTATTGGGTTTGTGATAGTAATTCTTGGATGTTTTAATATCCTGCCAGATAGTGTGGCAAAAATATATGGTAGGCATGATAGCCATACTCAATGATTTTATTACCTGGATAGCCGCCCAAGATGCTTTTTTATTTAAAGAAATTTCTTTCCCTAAGCCGCTTTTATTTATGAGCTATGGTGTTATTATCTGCCTATTGGTGTTATGCAGAAAATGGAATTTCAAGAACCTGATGTTTTTCCTGGGATCTTGCGGAGTTGCCTTAGGTATTCTAACTATAATGAAGGTGTATCCAACACCGGGGCAACTTATTGTATTTCACAAATACAAACAAACACTTCTAGGTGTTAAACAAAAACACCATACAACTTTGTTTGTTCCAGATAGTATAACTCCCGCTTTGGCTAGTCTCATTTCAAGTTACAAAACAGCAAATTACAACAGCAGTAGTGCACAAGAAAAATTACCTAAGGTGTTTACCTATAAAGAGACACCTGTTTTAATTTTGGACAGTGTTGGAGTGTATTTCCAAAAGCCTTACAAAAACCAATTGTTGTATTAACGCAAAATACGCAAATACATCTAGGGCGTTTTATAGATAGTGTATCGCCCGGGCGTATCATAGCAGATGGAAGCAATTATAAAAGCTACGTAGATCGCTGGAGGCAAACATGCATTGAAAAAAAAATCCCTTTTCACAGCACCTATGAAAAGGGAGCTTTTATATGGCAATAAGTATTACTTAGATTTAAAAGTACCTTTAAAATTCTTTTGATAAATTTCCCACTGTGCTCTGGTGGTAACCTCCTTGTATTTATCTGTAGCAATCATTTTTAAAAACAGTTCTAGCTCTTGAGGTGTTTGATACCCAACTATAGACTGAATTAATGTCCCGTCACTCTCAAAAAACGTCAAACTAGGATACCCTTGAAGCTTTAATGCATCTGCAAAAAAATGAGTAGCATTTCTACCGCGTTTAGCCTCTCTGTAATTTGGGTTTGTGTAGGTAAACCCCTGATATGTGATTGGGTCCTTACCCTCTGCATTAAACTTTACGGGATAAAAGTGCTTGCTTATATAGGCAATCACATCTGGATTACTAAAGGTGTTTTTATCTAGTAGTTTACAAGGGCCACACCAGGTGGTGTAGACATCCATAAATATTTTTTTGGGTGTTTGTTTTTGGGCAACAAGCGCCTGATCCATGGACATCCAGGCTATTTCTTGAGCTGTTAAGGCTACTGTGGAAATTAAAAAAACGAGTACTAAAAGTGCTTTTTTCATAAACTATAATAAACAAAAAACGTTCCATAAATGGAACGTTTTTTATGAGTGTAAATTGTACTGTTAGCGAATTCCATGCATTTTTTTCAAAAGCATTTTATTTAACATCAACATTACAATACCTGCAGAAATAGGTATTAAAGTAAAGATCATAAAGAAATAAGAAAGTCCTTTTTCTTCAAGAATTGGATCCATATAACTACCTGTAATTCCTGCCGCAGTATTTGCGATAAAATTGGCTACAAACCAAACTCCAAACATTAATCCAATAAGTTTTGCTGGCGCAAGTTTACTTACGTAAGACAAACCAACTGGAGAAACACACAGCTCTCCTAGGGTATGTAACAAGTACGCTAATATCAAGAAAATCATACTCACAGATGCTGTTTTAGCTCCAAGAGGGATACCCATAGAACCATACGCTAATACCCCAAAACCGAGACCTAATAAAATAAGACCAATGGCAAATTTTACTGGACCTGTTGGGTTCAACTTACTTGCCCATATTTTAGAAAATATTGGCGCAAAAGCAATAATAAAGAAAGAGTTAAGGATTCCAAACCAAGAAGCCGGAACTTCTGCAGACTCAGACACCCATTCTCTTTGTAACATCCAAATTACAATTCCCCAAATAATAACAAAACTACTTCCTAGTAAAATATTAGATAGTGAGTATTTTTCAAAGGTTTGTTTAAACAACATAGATAATACCCAGGTAATAATAATCATAGGTATTATCGTCAATAGTGTATTAAATATCTTAAAGGTTGCTGCACCATCTCCTGTCAACATACGATCTGTATAATCATTAGCGAAAATTGTCATAGAACCTCCCGCTTGCTCAAAAGCCCACCAAAAGAAAATAGTGAAAAAGGCTAAAATACCAATTACAACCAATCTGTCTTTTTTTACTTTATTAGCATTTAATTCATCTACTGCAACAGTTTCCTGTTTGGCAGCTTCTACAGCAGCCTCTTTAGCCGCCTCTATACTTTCAGGGTTATTTGGCGAAAGACCAATCTTCCCAAAAATAGTTTGAGCAAAGTAGAACTGTAACATTCCAAAAAGCATAAAGATTCCTGCTAGACCAAAACCAAAGTGCCATCCAATTTTCTCACCAATGTATCCACAAAGTAAAATACCTAGAAAAGCACCAGCATTAATACCCATATAGAAAATGGTATATCCTGCATCTTTTTGATCTCCTTCTCCTTTATATAGTTGCCCTACCATGGATGAAATGTTCGGCTTAAACAATCCATTTCCAACAATAAGTAAACCTAGACCTAGGTAGAAAAATGGATCTGCAACCCCTTCTAGGGCCATAGAACCATGTCCTAAAGTCATTAACAATGCTCCCAAAATAATTGCATTACGGTACCCCATAATTTTATCTGCAATTAATCCACCAAAAATAGGTGTGATGTATACCAGACCAGTGTACCAAGCATATAATACCAATGCCTCAGAGCGGTCCCAGCCCCAGCCTTCGTCAAGTACTGAAGATATTAAGAAAAGCACTAATAGTGCTCGCATACCATAGTAAGAAAAACGCTCCCACATCTCTGTGAAGAATAATACAAACAAACCAGAAGGATGTCCTAGCACTGTTTTTTGGTTCGTTTGTGAACCCCCAAATTTAAATTCCATATTAGTGATTATTAGTTATTAGTTAGTTGATTATAAGTTCTGTTTTATAAAATTGGTCATTTTAGTGTATAAATGCAGGCGTGTGTTACCTCCATAAATACCGTGATTTTTGTCTGGATAAATAGCCCAGTCAAACTGTTTATTGGCCTGCACTAGTGCTTCTACCAAACGGGTGGTGTTTTGCACATGTACATTGTCATCTGCACTACCGTGCACTAGTAAAAACTTTCCTTTTAAGCCATCTACATGATACATCGGTGAGTTGGTGTCATAGCCACTAGCATTTTGTTGAGGTGTAGACATATAACGCTCTGTATAGATAGTATCATAAAATCTCCAGCTACTTACCGGAGCTACTGCAATAGCCATAGAGAAGGTCTCTGGGCCTTGAAACAAACAGTTACTTGACATAAAACCACCATAACTCCAACCCCAAATACCAATTCTATTGGCATCTATATACGGTAGAGCGCCCAATTTATTTGCTGCAGTAATTTGATCCTGCACTTCATATTTTCCAAGCTCTAATTGTGTTACTTTCTTAAAATCTCTTCCTTTTAAACCAGTCCCTCTTCCATCTATACAAACAACAATATACCCTTGTTGGGCTAGCATCTGGTGCCAATAATCATTACTGCCGTTCCATTTATTGGCTACATTTTGAGAACCAGGGCCCGAGTATTGATACATAAAAAGGGGATATTTTTTGGAAGGGTCAAAATCCAAAGGCTTAATGGTATACATGTTTAAATCATTCCCGTTTACAGAGATGGTAGAAAATTCTTTTTCAGACATTTTATACCCCGCCACTTTGCTGGCTAAATCTGTATTGTCTTTTAGTTGTTTAAGTACTGCTGCTGTTTTGGTGTCATGCAGGGTAAAGACACTTGGAGTGGTAGCGCTTTGAAATGTATTGATATAGTATGAGTAATCTGCACTAAAGGCGGCGCTGTTGGTTCCAGTGGCTACAGATAGCTCTTTCTTGTTTTTACCTTTTGCGTTAATACTATACACACCACGGTTAATACTACCGTTTTCTGTACTTTGGTAAAACACGGTATTACTTTTTGGGTCATACCCGTAATAGTTAGTAACTTCCCAGGCACCTTGAGTGATTTGATTTTTAAGATCTCCACTTTTATTAAAATGGTAGATATGATTCCAACCATCACGCTCGCTGGTCCAAATAAAGCTATTGTCTTTGAAAAAAGTTAGGTTATCTGTGACATCAACATAGGCATCATCTTTTTCTTGTAACACAAGAGACGTTTGGTTTTTATTGGCGTCAACAAAAATAAGATCTATGGTGTTTTGTTTTCTATTTGTAGTCTGGACACTAAGTACGTTGGTATCTTGGGTCCATTTAATTCTTGGGATGTAATAGTTATTGTACCCAGACAAATCTACATTACTTGTTTTTTCACTCTCAAGATCATAAAGATGCAATGAGACTTGTGCATTGGGATCTCCAGCTTTAGGATATTTAAAAACTTGTTGGGTTGGGTATAATCCTGTCCCGTACACATCCATAGAAAAACGCGGCACATTGGTTTCATCAAACTTAATATATCCTATTTTAGACCCGTCTTTATTCCACTCAAAAGCTCTTACAAAAGCAAACTCTTCTTCATACACCCAGTCTGTAATACCATTAATAATGCTGTTTTTAAGACCGTCTTTGGTGATTTGAGTAGTAACACCAGTGCTTAGGTTTTTAATAAAAATATTATTATCATACCCATAGGCCACTTTGGTTCCGGCAGGATTTAATAATGGTTCTTGTATTTTATTTTCTGAAACAAGCATCATTTTTTTAGTAACCACGTCATACACGTAATAGGTTCCTAGGGTAGAGCGTCTATAGATTTGTTGTAAATCTGTTGCTAATAAAACTTTAGTTTCATCTTCACTAAGGGTGTATGTGTAAAAATAATTCGCATCCTTTATTTGAGATGAAGATACAATTGTGTTTACTTTTTTTCCGGTTATGTAATCATACACATCTACTGAAGATCCGCCAGAGAGCCTGTTGTAGTTAAGTACTGCATATTGTTTGCCGTTTTTAAGAGAACGCAATTCATCAAGGCCTTGTGTTCTAAAATCACCGCTCCATATTTCTTCAAGATTGATCTGTTTTTGTTGCCCTGTTGCAACACTAAAACTTATAATAAAAAGGAGCAAAAAGCCTAGGCGCATAATTGTATTTAATATGTTAATTTTATAGTAACACAAGTTTAATAAAATTATATGAAACAAGGCCCTTTTTTGGAGTTAAAAACAAGGATAGCAAGGCGCCAGTAAAAATAGCAACCTCCTAAAAAAATTATTATTTCAAGGTGCTTTGATTTTAAGCAACATTATATGCTTTGTAGTATCTTTGACTTTTAAAACTAAAATGTATGTCAAATCCAATCTCAGGATTTTCAAAACTTTCAAAGGCTCAAAAAATAGAGTGGCTTACCAAGACCTATTTTAAAGCAAACGAGCAAGCAACAGATGTATTAAAGAGGTATTGGAACTCAGACAACGAGCTACAAAAACTGCATGACGATTTTATAGAGAATACAATATCTAATTATTACCTGCCTATGGGTATTGCGCCAAATTTCTTGGTAAACCAAGATTTATATGCAATCCCAATGGTTATTGAAGAAAGCTCTGTGGTGGCTGCTGCAAGTAATGCTGCAAAATTCTGGCTAGACAAAGGCGGCTTTACAACCCAGGTTATTAGTACCATTAAAAACGGACAGGTCCATCTTAATTTCTTCGGAAATACTAAAGACATGACTGCTTTTTTCGGTGTTATAAAACCCAAACTAATCGCTAGCATTTCGCAGGTTGAAACAAACATGAAAAAACGTGGCGGTGGGCTACTTGATATCCAGCTCATAGATAGCACAAATACCTTAGATGGTTTTTTTCAGCTTCATTGTACTTTTGAAACACTCGACGCCATGGGCGCCAACTTTATAAACACCTGCCTAGAAACATTTGCACAAACCCTTGAAAAAGAAGCCAAAACTTATAAAGCATTTAACACCTCACAAACCTATCCAGAGGTTGTAATGAGTATTTTGTCTAACTACACTCCAGAATGTTTGGTTAGAGCCTCTGTGTCCTGTCATGTTGATCTTTTAGCGCAAAAAGACCTTGATGGCCGCCTGTTTGCTCAAAAGATAGTTAGAGCCATAGCAATTGCAAAAGCAACTCCAAGAAGAGCCGTTACACACAACAAAGGAATCATGAACGGTATTGACGCCGTTATACTAGCAACCGGTAATGACTTTAGAGCAGTAGAGGCAGCAGTGCATGCATATGCTTGTAAAGATGGCCAGTACAGTAGCCTAACACACGCTAGTGTAGAGAACGATATTTTTAAAATGTGGATTGAACTCCCACTTGCTCTTGGAACCGTTGGTGGTTTAACATCACTACACCCTTTGGTAGGTTTTGCTTTTGATTTATTACAAAAGCCAAATGCTAAAAAACTAATGCAGTTAGTAGCTGTTGCCGGCTTGGCACAAAACTTTGCTGCATTGCGCTCTTTGGTGACTACTGGAATCCAAAAAGGACACATGAAAATGCATTTAATGAATATTTTAAACGGGGTTCAAGCAACAGATGCAGAAAAAGCTTTGGCTGTAACACATTTTACATCCCATCAAGTATCTCACAGCGCAGTGATCTCTTTTGTAGAACAACTAAGAGCATAAGGTGAGTAAACAAACTACATATAAAAGCAATGGTAAACTTCTAATCACTGGAGAGTATGTTGTTTTGGATGGGGCCACTGCCCTGGCCATACCCACCAAGTATGGACAATCTCTCACTGTTACAGATAATAATGAGCAGACGCTTCACTGGGTTAGTAAAGATCATACCGGGAACATTTGGTTTGAAACACATATAGACCTCACAACCCTTACCAGTAGCAATACATCTAAGATAGCCAAAACACTTTGTACTATTTTACAAACGGCTAGAATACACAACACCTCCTTTTTAAAGCAAAGTAAAGGTGTAGCAGTACTAACACAATTAGATTTCCCGAGAGATTGGGGGCTAGGAACTTCCTCTACCCTTATCAACAACATAGCACAGTGGGCCCAAATAGACGCCTTTACGCTCTTAAAAGAAAGTTTTGGAGGTAGTGGTTATGATATTGCTGCAGCGCAGCATAATACCCCTATTTTTTATACCTTAAAAGATAACATGCCACAGGTGCAACCCTGCACGCTTACTTGGAGCTTTACAAAGCATTTGTTTTTTGTGCACCTCAACCAAAAACAAGATAGCAATCAGGCAATTAACACCTACAAGAAACTACAAAAAGACCCTAGAATACTTGAGGCCATTACAGATTTAAGCAAAAAAACACTTGTTTGTTACACTCTTGAAGATCTGGAAAGAATTCTAAATGCACATGAAAAGAAGATAGCTTCACTTCTGGGGCAAGCTACTGTAAAGGAATTAGTATTTCCGGACTACCCAAAGACTATTAAAAGCCTTGGCGCCTGGGGGGGAGACTTTGTACTGGCCACAGGAAGTAAAGAAGACATGGCTTATTTTAAAGCTAAAGGGTACACCACTATCATTGCCTTTGATGATATGATGGCATAAAAAAGTCTAAGAATCAAAACACCTTGTGAGCGTTAAAATAGTGCATAAAAAAAGCGCAACCCTAAGGTTGCGCTAATTTATAATTATATGTTTCGGTAACTTAAGCTGTTTTCTTAACTGCTAAAGAGTATACTACAAGTCCGAATCCAATTTTGTTAATTGCATCAGCGATGTTGTAAAGTACATTCATATCTAAACCAAGTTCAGCAAAAGAAGAATACCACTGCCCATCAGCTGTTCCTACTAGGTATCCTAAAGGATAAATAATCCATCCTACTAATACGAACCAGCAAAGAATTTTGTGAGCGGCTAAAACATCTCCACCAGCTTCTTTTGCTAGTTTTGCTGCTCCACCTAACCATATTTCGTAAACGATTGCAAAATATGCTACCGCAGAGAAAAAGCCCCACATTGCAGCTTGATCTCTAAAAACTGTCTCACCCATGTAACCTGTTACAAGCATGATAAGAGATAACACTATCATTTTGGTTAATAACGATTTTTTTGCACCTGCTACTTTTAGAATTAAGTAGAACTCAACGCACATTAGTGGAACAGTTAAAATCCAATCCACATATCTAAATGCAGTAATGTTTTCAACAGCACCATCCATAGCTGCTTCTTTCATGTACCAGTAATGAACTGCTGCAATAAAAGTAATTAAACCAGACACTAAAACAGAAGTTCTCCATTTTTTGTCAAATTGATTTAACGATAAGAAAAAGAAAGCAGAAGCTGCCATCATTGCCATACATCCTATAAAGAATGTGAAATTCACTGGGTCATTTACATCACCCAAAAGAATTAGTAAAGTAGAATTTGTCATTTTTTTTAATTTTGTTTATTGTTTATAGGTATAAATAAAACAAAAAAAAACACAACAACCAAACTCTTTATAAAGTAATTTGTCAAAAATGGATAAATAATATTATTAATTTAATAAATTTAGCACATGAACATTAACAATATCTTGATTACCAGCACCTTTTTCTGCCTCTGGCTTACAAGCCAAATTCCAGAATACGCGCAATACAGCATCGGTTTGTTTTTTATTTTTACCCTAGGGATCCTTCATGGATCAAATGACCTCTCTATTGTAAGTAAAATAAAAGAAGTGACTACCCTAAAAAGGCTAGGTCTATTTTTATCTGGATATATTTTAGTGGTGGTTATTGCAGCGCTTATATTTTATGTGGCACCCAAAATTGCTATGTTATTTTTCATTTTATTTAGTGGATATCATTTTGGAGAGCAACACTTTCATAAAAGCATAAAGGAAAGCTCTCTAACAAGTGCCATACTATACATGAGCTATGGTTTGGTCGTGCTATTTTTAATACTTGCCTTAAATACAGCAGAGGTTTCAGTCATTATAAAAGACATCATTGGCAATACCATTGATAGTAGTATATATAACTACTGCTTACTTGGGTCCTTTATTGTCTTTATTTTGGTGGGTATTAAATACTACCTAGACCATACCTTTGGTTTTAAAAAAATTGTCTACGAGCTTTTCTTGTTATTGGTATTTTTTATATTCTTTAGTAGCTCAAACCTTATTTGGAGCTTTGCCATTTACTTTATTATTTGGCACAGTATCCCATCAATCATAGAGCAGTTAGACTACCTATACAAAGAGATTTCTTGGAAATCGTTTTTAAAGTACATTCAAAAATCATTTCTAGTATGGCTTATCTCTATTATAGCAATTGGCACCCTGTTATATTTCTTTAAAGATGATAAGCAGATTTTCCTGCCTATTATTTTTTCTTTTTTAGGAGCAATTACTTTTGCACATTCTTTTGTGATTTCAAAAATGTTCAAAAAAAATCCGCCTACTTTTAAAAAGTAGGCGGAATGAAATATTATTTAAGTTCTTTTAAAAGAAATTAGCTCTGTTGTCTTCAATCTCTGCAGCATTTTTAAGTGCTTGGTACACCTTTGTATTTACAGCCGGTGTAGCTGCGCTGTTTAATTGGTTTGCATAAGAAGCGTAATTTTCTAAAGCCGGCGCATTATTAACAGCCGTAACACGTACTTTAAACACCCCTTTTTCTCCAGCTATTAAACTAGTAGTTTCTCCAGCAGCTTTTGCAAATGCAGCTCCTACTACTTCAGGTTCTGCTCCTGCTCCTGGTATGGTTGGTGCTGCCATAGTAATGGCAGTAGCATTTTGCACTGTACTGCCTTGACTAGATGCAATAGCATCTAAATCATCACCAGAGATGGTAGCCATAATTTGTTTGGCTTTGTAAGCGTTTCTAAGTTTTGGCATTACCAAAGAAGAGGCCTCAGCAATACTCATAAGTCCCTTTAGGGCTCTTTCTAGTAAGTTGTACAACAACATAACCATCTAGAATACTAAAACGTTTTACATCTCCCACAGACACATCTTCTCCAAAGGCCCAGTTTACAATACTACGATTGTTTCCAACTCCTGGAATGGTAGCATCTAGAGCTCCAATTTTGTTTACTGGCTTTAATGCAAGCTCTTGCGTTTTTGCAATCTGGGAGAAATCACCTTTTTGAGCAGCTAGTTCAAACCTAGAGGCGTTTGCAAAGACTTCATTAAGTGTTTTTTCTGAAGCTTCAATTTCTTTAGAAATTGTTGCAAACTTCATCGCTTTTTGCTTGTTCTTTTGTTCTTGTACCTCTACAACATGAAAACCAAACTCTGTTTCAACTACACCAAGAGTTCCGGTATTGTTGTCAAAAATAAAGTCATTAAAGTCTTTGGTCAATTTTCCTGGTCCAGAGTACCCCAAATCACCTCCGTTGTCACTGTTTGATTTATCGTCAGACAATGTCTTGGCTAGAGTTTCAAATTTATTTTTATTTCTTTTTAAAACACTAGCAATGCTATCTGCCATTGCTTTTGCATCTTCTTTACTACGCGAAATAGCATCTGAGGCTCTAAAAGATCCTTGGTATCTTATTAGAATATGTCTTGACTGCACAGAATCTGGCATTTGTGTTATGCCAATTACTTTTGAAATATTATTATTATTTCCCAATTTATAAGGACCGTAGATACCATTTAAAGGAGTTGCAAAAAGATCTTCTGCGATAGCTTCAGGAATATCACTTTTAAAGAAATACCTGTCCTGGAAAGGAACATCACTATTGTCATTTATAAAGTTTTGGTAATCCTGGGTGTTTTCTAAACCTTTTAAAATCTCTGTAGCTTTTATATTCGAGTTGTAAACCTCACGGTCTTTTAAAAGACTTGTGATAGCTGTCTCTGCATCTGCAATATCTAAATCTGAAGGTGCTTCAGAAAAAGATACAAACTGCACGTCAACCTGCGGAGTTTGCTCGTAATCTGCAGCATTCTTTCTAATGTATGCTTCAATTTCTGAATCTGTAACACTTACATCTGTATCTGGTATAGAAGTGTAAGGCACATACACATACTGCATATTGATTTTATCATTCTGGTAACGATACTCCTGCTCACCTTCACTAAGGGTACTTCTCATACCTGCTTTAATCATATTGTAATAGGTAGTTTGCAGAGCGCCGCTCTTTAAATTATTTTCATAATCTAACCACTGCTGGTATGCCGTTGGGTTGGTTGCTTTGACATTTGCAATATATTCTTGCACTTTAAAAGTACTAAAAACGCCATCGGCATCTTGAAAGGTTGGATTTGAAGCCAGCCCCATACGCAGTGACTCTTCAAGTTGCTCCTTTTGAGCAGTAAGACCCAAAGCATCGTATTGCTGTTGTTGCAATACATTACGCAGTTCACGATCCCAAACCATGTTCATTGCCTGAGCAGTAGTTCCGTTTTCTCCCAAGTTACGCTGGGTTAACTCTACTTGCTTCATAAAAATGTCACGGGTAAGTGTTTCACCATTTATGGTGGCTACTGTAGTCAATGATTTTTCTGAAGAAAAACCACCGTTACGAATTACATCTGCCAGGATGAATGAAAATAATGCTAACGCTATAATGATAATAAGGAAAACTCCTCTTTTTCTAATGCTGTTTAATATTGCCATCTGTCATTTTTAATTTTAGAACGCTCTACATGTAGCGTTCACATTAATTTAGTGGGCGAAAATACCATTTTCCCTGCATTAATAAAATAGTTTTGGTGAAAAGTTACAGCTAAAAGCCACATGAAATTCTAAAGAGAAACAACTAGCTATGAATTTTTATTAACCCACTGCAAGATTGCTTAGGTATCTGGATTGCACATTTTAACGCAAACCAGGTCAATTTTGGTGTTAGAAACCTCTATGATTTCTATCTGGTAATTGCCTATTACAACTGTTTCTCCAGCTTGTGGTATGCCTTGTGTGAAATTAACAATCATGCCTCCAAGGGTTTCATAATGCTCATCTTCTGGCAAAGAAAGTTTGTAGTTTTCATTTAAATAATCGACCTCTAAGCGCGCCGAAAATCGATAGTAGTTTTCTTCAATAACCTCTTCTGTAAGTGCGGTATTGTCATGCTCATCTTCTATTTCTCCAAAGAGTTCCTCAATAATATCCTCTACGGTGATAACCCCACTGGTGCCTCCATACTCATCAACCACAACGGCAATGCTCTTGTGTTTTTTACTTAAAATATTAAGCACATCTTTGGCCAACATAGTTTCTGGAACAAATACCACAGGCATAAGTAAACCCTGGAGCGTCTCTGGTTTTTTAAACAAATCAAAAGAATGAACATAGCCAACTACATCATCAATATTGCCTTTATAAACTATTATTTTGGAGAGTCCAGTTTCAGTAAACTGCATGCTCAGCTCATCAATAGGGGTATTGATATCAACGGCCACTATTTCGGTCCTTGGTATCATAACCTCGCGAGATTTTATGTCTGAGAAATCTAGTGCGTTTTGGAAAATTTGAATCTCAGAATCCACCTCATCTTCTATTTCAATGGCCTGCATTTGTTCACTAATGTAATTTCCTAGTTCAATTTTACTGAAACTAAGTCTCACCTTATCTCCATCTGTTTTAAAGATGTATTTTAAAACCAGGTCTGAGATCCATAAAATAAATTCAGACACCAAGGAAAAAACAATGTAGAAAAAGTACGCCGGGACAGCGAAAAACTTCACTAGATCATTGGCATATATCTGAAAAAATACTTTGGGTAAAAACTCTGCTGTGAGCAAAATCACTAAGGTAGAAACAATGGTCTGCACCAAAAGCCCAGAGGGTCCTTGTATGGGTAAATATTCCATCAACAGATCTCCCATAAAAAACCCATACACCACCAAAGCAATATTATTACCAATAAGCATGGTAGCTATAAATTTGGAGGGTCTTTTGGTGATTTTTTTTAAAATACCCGCTAAAAAGCTCTGTTGTTTTTTTTCTATCTCAATATAAATCTTGTTGGAAGAAACGTAAGCAAGCTCCATCCCAGAAAAAAAAGCGGAGCATATAAGTGCCGATAAAATAATGATAATATGGTATTCCAACAGGATGTTATAAATGATTAGGTGGGCTACAAATATAGTAAATGATCAACAAGGGCTGAAATATTCAGAAAACAGCCTTGTTATTTTTTATTTAAGTCTTTATTTCGCTGCTCTGTCATTTTTCTAAACTTCCTTTTGAAGAAAAACATAAACACAGCCACAATTGCAAAAAAGATAAACATATAGGCGCGCCCTCTATTATCTACCCAATGTGTTGTAACTAGGTACAGAGAAAAAGCAGCCATAACGATATATGCGTATTCGAAAAGTTTGTAGATTTTATTTTGCATCTTCTTGATTTTGTTGTTGTTCTATAAGTTGTACTCCCGTGTTTTTTCTTGATATAAATTCTGTAAAATCCTGGCTAGAATCAAAGCGAGATCCATCATTATAAGAGCCGTCTTTAAATTTTATTTGATAGGGTTGGTCTGTAAACACCCACCGATTTGTTTGATGCCAATACAATTGATCTGCCTTTAAGACCAAACTATCGCTTGTAATTAACACTACATTTTTACGCAAATCTATCATACCTGTGCCGCCGTACCGAATGGCATAATCTGAGGTAACAGTACTTTTTTTGCCATCTTCCCAAAAATGAACCTCTACCCCTTGCGGAAACTCTTGGTAGGGAAAGTCATAATTAGAATAATCTAGCAAACTCTTTGATATTAAATTAGAAACCACCTTGCCGCTATCTGTATATTTTAGGTTGATTTGCTTGCCAATGGCCAAGGGCTGATCATCCTTTATAGATAATTTTTGTTTGTCTTTATAATTAGCATCACAGGCAAAAAGCGTGATGACCACAAGAAGGGACATCACGCTTTGTTTGCTATATGATTTATTGGACATAATTATAAATTTGGCACTCTTACACTACCACCAACCCAACAGTTAAGGGTAATGAGTTTTCCAGCCATACCGGCGGAGAAAATATCTGTTTTTTGCGGAGCACGAGCTCTGTAACTACTTGCTGCAGCCCTTGCGTTTGAAGCAATAGAAGGGTCTACTCTTGCCGCTTTATCTGCATACTCTGCAGCTTTCCAGTTTACAGCTCTTTTTTCAAAGGGTGTCCCTCCACAATCACTAGAACTTTTTGCTATCATTGCAGCAATTTTAAGATAAGATCTACCATCGTTTGGCTTTACATTTAATACTTTATTGTAATATGTTCTTGCCGCGTTATATCTCCCTGATTTACGTTTTTCTTCTGCAATTTTATAATAAATTCTAGCCTGCTTGTTTGGGTCTGTTTGCATTTTTGCAGACTGCTCATAATAAAGCAATGCTTTTGAAGCATTACCGCTTTGCGCCTCCAATTGCCCCAAGTACATTTTTGTGTCTGCACTTGGCTCTAATCTATCAAGCTGCTCAACTAGTTTAATAAAAAGAGGATCTTCTGTGCAGTCTTTGCCAGACAAACGTCCTGCCGCATTTCGAATCCAAGAAATGTCATCCTTCTTGGCCTCAAAATCTTTGTTATATAAAATAACAAGGTTAGGACAATCTGCAACGTTTCCTAGCTTGGTATCTACACTACCCTTTACTTTACCAAAAATACGTAGGTTTTTTTCATAGGCGCTCAATCGCTTCTTTTCTTTACTTGACATAGCTTGGCCGGCATCTTCTTTATCAATAAGAGCTGTGAGTAGTTTTGCCAGCTTCCCTTCTTCAACTTCCATTTTATTTTTTATAATATCATATAAGTTAAAAACTTCTTGAAGGTCTTTCTCTCCATCTATATATAGATCTTTTGCTAAGGAAAAATAAGTATATAAAGCCTTTGGACTTTTAAAATTTACTTGATCTTTTTTAAAGGCAGCATCAAAATATGAAAACTGTTCTTGCTTTGTACCAATACCATTGTCAAAACGCACTTGCGCTAATTTACTCAACACTGCACCTTGTTTTGTTTTTGATGGGTAGTATTGCATTCTTAACTGGTAGGATCTTTCTAAATCAGAAATTTTAGCTGTATCTCCCTTGGTGATAAAATCTCCAAACATCTTAGCCGCATATTGATATACAGCCATAGTAGTTTGAGGGCACTTGGTAATTACATTATCATAATGCTTATAGGCTTCTTGATAATTTTTTGCTTTCGCTGGCTCTGTGAACAACGACACCATCGCTATACACTCTTGTGCGTCTTGAGCTACTGCTGAAGTTGTAACCAAGGCTAGCACAAGTGTTATTCCAGTAAAAAATGTTTTTATTTTCATTGTAGTAATCTTCTGTGTTAATCTAAATATCTTTTGTCAAACCATCTATCATTAAATGATAGACTAATAAAAGTGTTAAAAAAGTTTTCTTGTATTAAACCAAAGTCTGTAGTTCCTCTTTTTCCTATCTCAAAGCCAATGTTTACATTAGAGAACAATCTTCCAACAGGTATTCCAACTCCAAAAGATATGCCAAACTCATTAATGTCTTGACCGTTTAAATTTATTCCTGTTTCTTCAAAACGTATTCCTGCTCTATAAACAATTCGTTTATAGTAGCTTGTGAGTGAATTATACTGAGGAATATAAAATCCTCCTATTTTATATTTTGTGGCATCTGTATAGGTAATGTTCTCCAATTCAAAAGTACGATTGGTTAAATTACTGATTTTTTGATTTACATACTCTAGACCAACAAACCACTTTTTTGGTTTTCCGATTCCTGCTCCTATACTTATTTGAGATGGGAATGTGAAATCTGTATCCTCTACAGCAACTTCTATTTCTTCACGCACCACTTGTGATCCAGATGGAAGCACAAATACAGTGGCTCTCTGCCGTGAATTCTCAGCCTTAAAGTTAGTCTCTGGGGTGTAGGCAACTGCTGTTTGAATTTGCAAGTTTTTAGACACCATAGCCTTGTAACGCGCTCCAAAATTAAAACTAAACCCAAGCAAATCTGACCTGTTTTGTTCTCTAGCGCCTAGTTCAATATCAACCTGCTCACTAAATGCTGTATTTTGAATATTTCCGAAGTTGTAGTTGGTATCTACACCAAGACTAAAATTTGGTGAAAACCTGTAGGCAAATGTCAAAAAGGCTTTATTAAGACCTCCCTGACCGGTATACCTTGTTGTTACATCATCTACAACGTTTTGAGTGTCATACCCAACAGAAGAGTAAGGTATGAGTCCAAAACTAGAAACCAGTTTACCCATAGGAATTGCTACAGCAAAATAATCAAAGGAAGTGGTAGATTGTTGTTGATTTTGTGAAACTGTTTTTTGAGTGGTTTCTTTGTGGCTTACACCAACGGCATAGTTAATTAAATCAAGATCTGCTATAGAGGCTGGGTTTTGGACACCAAGATGAATACTATCTGAATACACGCTAATACCACCCATTGTCCTGTTCTCAACCGTTCCTTTAAAATTAAGGGAGCCAATACCATAAAACGAATAGGGTGACGAAGTCCCGTTTTGAGCCATCGTAACAGTAGAAATGAGTAAGAATACTACAATAATTATTCGCATCAGCATCAATCTTTATTAAGTTCTAAAATATAATTTAAGCCCTCTAACAGAAAATTTGAGTTGGCAAAGATGTCATTTTTTAATCTATCTCGCAAAAAATGAGCGTCTCCACCTGTTAAAATAATTGTTAAATCAGGGTATTGGTCTTTATATTGGTGTATCACACCATCAATTTCAAATGTAACTCCTTGAATAACACCACTATGAATAGCTGTTTCTGTGCTATTGCCAATCATAGCAATGGCGGCTGTTTTTTCCAGCAAAGGTAATTTTGCTGTAAAGCTATGCAATGATTTATAACGCATTGCTATACCAGGGGCAATACTACCTCCTATGTATTGATTGTCAGCAGATAAGAAATCATAGGTAATTGCGCTTCCTCCATCAATAACCAGCACATCTTGTTTTGGAAATTTCATAGCTGCAGCTGCAACAAGTGCAATTCTATCTGGACCTAATGTCTCTGGTGTTTTATAGGTGTTTGTATAAGGAATCTTACTGAGGTGGGATAGTACATGTACACAAGTCAACTCTTCAAAAAGTGTGACAGCTTGAGAAGATAAACTACCCACAGAAGATAAAATACAGTGTGTAATCTCAGGGTAGCTTATAAAAAGCTGTTTAATGTGCTGTATAACATGTTGTTTTTCACACCGCTGTTTTTCCACAAGAGTATTGCTATTAAAAATAGCAAACTTGTATAGGGTGTTTCCAACATCTACTGTAAGATTCATATCGTTGCAAAGACGACAAAAATACATAGTTATTTCAACAGCAAAGAACAAATAAGGCATTGAATTGATTCTTAGCCCAAATAGGGAACTCACAAAACAAAAATGCATTACAGACATGGCGTTTGTTAGAGAATTTTATGACGCACATTTAAATAAAGATATTTTTCAAAAAATTGTTTTGCTGCAATAAAAATACCATTATATTTGCAGCCGCTAAGTTAATTATTTGACTCAGCAAACGGTGCCTTAGCTCAGTTGGTAGAGCAATGGACTGAAAATCCATGTGTCCCTGGTTCGATTCCTGGAGGCACCACCAAAAACCCACTCATTGAGTGGGTTTTTTTTTGAAAACTTTCTCTTAGATATCAACATCCACAGGACTTTATTTTATTGTATTAAAGAATTAGTCTTATATTGTGATACATAAATGATACAAACAAAACAGTGGAAGGAATTCTTATAAAAGCAGTTGAAAAGGAATTTGGGTTTAAAATCTTAAACAGAGGTGATTGCGAAAAACTATCTGAAGTTATCCATGAGCAAACAAGCAAAAACGTAAATTACAACACCTTAAGGCGTATTTACGGCCTGGCAAAACCTGTAAAAACGCGCAAAGACACCCTTGATATATTAGCCCAATATGTTGGCTACACCTCTTTCTATCATTACGTAAATGCTGCGCCTTATGAAATAAGTTGGGAAAGCGGTCTGCATTTATATGAACTAAAAGACAACAAAGACCCAAAGGCACTTCTTTTATTTTTAGAACAAAAATCACAAAGAGGCGAAGATATCGTTCTTCCAATAATCAATCTAATACGAGAGTTTTTACTAGCAAAAAGAATTCGCGAATTAAACATCTTATTTACTTCAGATGTGCTTAAAAATAATGTTGTAACCTACAATCAAAAATTAATTATTGGAAACTCTGCAGGTATATTGTTGCGGAGCATAACACTCAGCAAACAAGAAATCAATCTGCTTTGCAAAACACCCTTTTTTGGGGCTACTATTTTTGAAATATTTGTAGACTACTCTTTTTTAAATGGATATTACGCAGTGTTTTTAAAATATTTCAGAGAAAAGCAAAGACTACAAAAACAAACTATTTGTTAAATGCCTATTAAATCTTAAAAGCTTTCTAAACAATGAAAAAATAAAGAATATCCAAATCAGTGACACCCAGCTTATGGAGCTGCACCCTATTCTTATTGGAAGGTACTTTTCAAATTTTTTACTTGCAGAGAAAAAAGAGGAATCTTTTTTTAATATTAAAACAATAGCAAATTCCACTACTTTTTTATCACGTGCCTATGAAATTTATTACGAGCCTATGGTTATTGCAATAGTAACAAATAATTTAAAAGTGCAATCTTGGCTTATAGAGCAAATAGAAAAATATCTAAGCAAAAATGCCTACCCAGAACCTCACTATTTGGAAACCTTTCATTTAATTAAAACGTGGCACTATGCCCAAACAGGTGCTATAAGAAAAGCTAAAGATATGTTTGAAAAAATTAATGTCAACAACTTTATTCTAAGCTATAAAACATTTCTTCTTTTTTTCTACTATGCTGCTGGACACAAACTATACCAAACCATAGAATTACAGCAACTGACGAAAATTTATCTTAAAAAAAATCCCTACAAATATTTCACCCAATTTTATAATAACCAAATTACATTGCTAAGCAAAGACCCAGCTAAGCATGACTAAAGCAAGAAAAAAGAAGGGCTTCCAATGCCCAAGTTTAATTAGTAACTATCCCTTTTAAGAGTTGTCTATAAAAGAGTTTTAGAAAATGACAACACAAAGCAGCGCTATACAACTCTGCCTTTATACTAATGCTTATATTTACTTTTTAAAATCAAACAAGTGTTGCTTTTTGCATCACCAATATAAAATCGATTATGGCAAATAATTATTACGACCCTGCAGACCTTAGAAAATTTGGCAACATTACACAATGGAGTGAAGAACTTGGCAATAAGTTTTTTGATTATTACGGTAAAGTATTTGAAGAAGGCGCATTAACAGCTCGCGAAAAATCATTGATTGCCTTGGCGGTATCTCACACAGAACAATGCCCATACTGTATTGATGCTTACACTAAAGATGCGCTACAAAGAGGGGTTACAAAAGAACAAATGATGGAAGCCGTGCATGTAGGAGCAGCCATCAAAAGCGGTGCAACACTAGTTCATGGTACCATGATGATGAATAAAGTAAATAAGCTAGAAATGTAAACCTAAAAGGGTGGCTATAACAATTATAGATAAGGTTTAAGACATAGTTTATAATAAAAATGCTGCGATATAAATCGCAGTTAAAAACAACAGGCTTTTACATAGAGCCACTAGTATGACAAAACTAAAACAACAATCCCTCCATAAAAGAGAAAACCAATTGGCAAACCCAAACCGCCAATTAGAAATTTTAAATGGTGGTATTTTCGAAAATGGAGAACTACCCACTTTTGCAAAAATAATAACACAGACAAACCAATTCCCTCTTCGTCCAAAAAAGCTGGAAATACTTCAAATTAATGTTGGTTATATGTGTAACCAAGTATGCGAGCACTGCCATGTTGATGCAGGGCCAGACAGAAAAGAAATCATGACCTGGGAAACTATGCAGAAGTGTCTTGAGATCATAAAAAACACAGGAGCTCACACCTTAGACCTTACAGGTGGTGCCCCAGAGATGAACCCAAACTTTAGACGTTTTGTAGAAAAGGCGAGCCAGGCAGGTGTTAAAGATTTTATAGTAAGAAGCAATCTTACCATTATAAGAGCCAATAAAAAATACCATGATTTACCACAATTCTTTAAAAAATACAATGTTCATGTTGTAAGCTCAATGCCCCACTGGACAAGAGGTAAAACAGACAAACAACGTGGAGAAGGAGTCTTTGATATGTCTATAACTGCATTACAGCAATTAAATGCAGTGGGGTATGGAATGCCCGGCAGTACTTTAAAACTAGATCTAGTTTACAACCCAAACGGCGCGTATTTGCCAGGAGATCAAGCCAGCATGGAAAAAGAGTTTAAAAGCGCCCTAAAAGCAGATTTTAATATTAAATTCCACAACCTTTTTGCTATTACTAACCTCCCTATTTCAAGATTTCTTGACTATCTTATTGCCAGTGAAAACTATGAAGATTATATGTACCAACTTGTAGAGGCATACAATCCAAAGGCCGTTAAAAACGTTATGTGCAGCAATACAATTTCTATTTCATGGGACGGGTATTTGTATGACTGTGATTTCAATCAAATGCTAGGGCTCAAAGTTGCTAGTAAAGTCACCCATATAAACCAGTATAATGAATCTATTTTAAACAATAGAGATATTGTTATTTCCCAGCACTGTTATGGGTGTACCGCTGGAGCAGGAAGCAGCTGCCAGGGAGAAGTTACAACATAAATAACATGAAAACACTTTATTACATAGTACTTTTTTTTGGGGCAACAACGAGCCTTGCCCAGCAAACATTAGAGCAGGTTCTATTAAAATACAACAAACAGACCATCCCTTATATTTCTGCTGAAATGCTTGTAGAGATTCAAAACGACCCCACTGTGGTACTACTTGATACTAGAGAAAAAAAGGAGTATGAAGTAAGCCACATTAAAGGAGCGCTATATGCAGGTTATGAAGATTTTGATTTACAAAAAGTTTCAAAAAACATTAAAAACAAAGACGCCCAAATTATTGTGTACTGCTCTTTAGGGGTTAGAAGTGAAGATATAGCAGAGACACTTCAAAAGGCAGGATACACAAATATCAAAAACCTATACGGAGGTATCTTTAACTGGAAAAACAATAACTTACCAGTAGTGAATAGGCAGCAAAAACCCACAGACAGCGTACACGTGTACTCAAAACAATGGGGGAAATGGCTCACCAAAGGCATTAAAGTAACCAATAAATAACACGTTATCCCAAAATACTATGGCCATTTTAGGAGTAAAAAAAAATCTTGGTAATCAGCAATCAAAAGAAGTGTTTCACCTTCCAAGTTCAAAAAATGCTCTTATAGTTTTTACAAGAAACCCAGAACTGGGCAAATGCAAAACACGTCTTGCAGCTACAATTGGAGATCAAAGCGCCCTTGATGTGTATCGATTTTTGTTAGACCACACAGTAAAAATAACAACTCCAGTTACAGCAGATGTGTATGTGTATTATTCTGAAAAAATTAAAGATGTTGATATTTGGGATACATCTATTTTCAGAAAAAAACAACAACAAGGTCATGATTTAGGCGATAAAATGCAACACGCATTTACAGATGTATTTAATATGGGATATCAAAGGGCTATCATTATTGGTAGTGACATGTATGACATGACCACTCAAGAGGTGGAAGATGCTTTTTTAAGACTAGAAGACAACAACTTTGTGATAGGCCCTGCACAAGACGGGGGCTATTACCTACTTGGCATGAAACACCTAAAGCCTCAGCTTTTTAAAAATAAAAAATGGGGAACACAACGTGTTTTAAGTGATACATTACAAGATTTAGAATTAGAAAACATAGCAATCTTGGCAGAGAAAAATGATGTAGATTACTACGAGCGATATTAAAGACATTGCCGTGTTTAAAAAATTCTTCCCTCACATGAAAGACTAAGCTTTTAGAAATACGTATTTTTGAACAGCTAGCCAACTAGGAGGTGGTTAAGACAGAATTTCAATACCGAACATCTCAATACAACTTGCTCTTGATACTTGGTTTTTAAAACCCCAAAAGCAACAAAAAATAGTTTAGCATATGATAAAACACATACAAGAGGCTGTAGAATTTTTACAAAGCAGGGGTTTTGGAACTCCAGATATAGGTATTATTCTTGGAACTGGCTTAGGGAAAATAATTGATCACGTAGCTGTGGAGGCAGAAATGAGCTATAACCATATTCCTAATTTTCCAACAGCTACTGTTGAGTTTCATAAAGGAAAATTAATATATGGAGAACTAGCAGGGAAAAAAGTAGTGTTAATGCAGGGTCGTTTTCATTTATACGAAGGGTATACACTGCTTGATGTCACCTTTCCAGTTCGTGTTATGAAAGGCCTAGGAATAACAAGATTATTTGTAAGTAATGCCTCTGGTGCTATAAATTTAAACTTTAAAAAAGGGGAAATTATGCTTATTGATGATCACATCAATTTGCAAGGTGGATCACCTTTAGCCTTTAAAGGTGTTGCTGCTCTAGGAGAGCGTTTTGTAGACTTAAACCAACCCTATGATGCAAAAATGAACGCCAAAATAGAAGAAATTGCAGCCGCACACAACATAAATCTGCACAAGGGTGTATACGCAAGTGTTGTAGGACCTCAACTAGAAACAAGAGCAGAATATAGATACCTTAAAATCATTGGCGCAGATGCGGTAGGAATGAGTACCGTGCCAGAAATTATTGTTGCCAATCATCTACAAATACCGGTTATAGCCCTCTCTGTATTAACAGATGAGTGTGATCCAGATAATTTAAAACCTGTTGATATTACAGATATTATCGCGCAAGCTGGGAAAGCAGAACCTGCTATGATTACCCTATTTACAGAACTGATACAATCGCTTTAGAAAACACCAAAAAAAAAATGAGCTACCTAGATACCACACATGATGTCTATAAAGAAGCAGCACTTACTCCAGATGTTGGTCTTTGCTGCACCACCAATCCTATTTGGGAACTCCCTGGATTGAAGATTCCTAAAATAATGCAAGAGATGAATTACGGCTGTGGAAGCACCGTACATGCGCGAGATCTATCAAACAATCCCAAAATGCTCTATGTGGGAGTTGGAGGCGGCATGGAATTATTGCAGTTCTCATATTTTAATCGTCAAAAAGGCGGAGTTGTTGGGGTTGATGTTGTAGACGAAATGTTAGAGGCTTCTGCCGCAAATTTTAAAATTGCCGAAGCGCAAAACCCTTGGTTTAAATCTGAGTTTGTTACTCTTAAAAAAGGAGACGCTCTACACCTTCCCGTTGATGACAATAGCATTGATGTAGCAGCACAAAACTGTTTGTTTAACATCTTTAAAGCAGAAGACTTAAAACGGGCCATAGAGGAAATGTACCGCGTATTAACACCGCACGGAAAACTAGTAATGAGTGATCCAACATGTGAACAAAAGATGAATGACACACTAAGAAACGATGCGCGTTTGCGTGCGCTTTGTTTAAGTGGTAGTTTGCCTATAAAAGACTATGTAAAGGCCCTTACAGATGTAGGATTTGGAACCATAGAAATTAGAGCCCGAAAACCCTACAGAATTTTAGACCCGAAAAACTACCCTACTGAAGAATTAATTTACATTGAATCTATTGAGGTTGCGGCCATCAAAGATCCTATGCCAGAGGATGGCCCTTGTATATTTACAGGCAAAGCAGCAATTTATTATGGTGGCGAGGATTTCTTTGACGATAATAAAGGACATATTTTACTGAAAAATCAACCCTTAGCCATTTGCGATAAAACTGCAAAGGCCCTAAAAGCATTAAATAGAGATGACATCTATTTTAGCGAATCTACTTACCATTATGATGGTGGTGGTTGCTGTTAACACAATTCAAAAAAAATGAAAAACTACCTTTATACAGCAACAATTACAGCAATCATTTTGGCAAGTGTTGGAATGGTAACAGCTTATCCTACAACAAATCAAGATGCTTTACCATCTTTTATTTTAAAAACAAAGATTGCCAAAGACTCTGTATACAAGGAGGTTTTTGATCATTCTGGATTTAACGCCCTATTGCAAAAAAATGTTAGCCCAGAAGGGAATGTAAACTATAAAGCGTTTAAAAAAGACAGGACTGTACTGCGCATGTATTTGCATGCACTTGGCAGAAAAACACCTACAGAGAATTGGAGCAAACAGGAAAAACTAGCCTACTGGATCAATGCATATAATGCAATGACCATAGATTTAATTATTAGAAACCAACCCATTGGCAGTATTAAAGATATAGACAATCCTTGGAAACAGTCTTTATGGAAACTGGGGGGCGCCATGTACAACCTAGATACAATAGAGCATCAAATTTTAAGAAAAATGGAGGATCCACGAATCCACTTTGCCATTAATTGCGCTTCTTTTTCATGCCCAGTTTTATTAAATGAAGCCTTTACTGCCCATAGCGTAGATACCCAACTTGAAGCCTTGACAAAAACGATTTATAAATGACACGCAGCGAAACACAATCACTCCACAGGCCATAACTATCTCAAAAATATTTAAGTGGTTCTCTAAAGATTTCAAGAAAAACCAAAGCTTAATTGAATTTCTAAACACCTATTCTACGATAAAAATACAGCGTAATGCGAAAATAAACTACTTGGATTATAACTGGGAATTAAACAACTAAAACCCTATGCCAATAGCTGCAAACAGTATTAGTATTATCATTCCTGTTCTAAATGAGGCTGCAAATATAAATAGGCTTTTAGCCCATTTAATTGAAAAAGAAGCGGGAGGCTACATTTCAGAAATCATAGTTGTAGATGGCAATAGCCAGGACAATACTGTTGCTTTGATCCAAGAGTTTTCTAGAAACGCCAGTATAGACATTAAAGTAATTGTTTCAAAAAGAGGTCGTGCCAAACAAATGAATGCTGGGGCAAACCATAGCAAAAGTACAATTTTATATTTTTTACATGCAGATTCATACCCTCCAAAAGGTTTTGACACCCGTATTATATCTGAAATTGAAAAACAACAGCTAGCAGGATGTTTTAAGATGAGATTTGACAGCAATCATTGGTGGTTAGCCCTGGTGAGTTGGGGAACTCGTTTTAATTGGAAAATATGCCGTGGTGGTGATCAAAGTCTTTTTATTACCAAAGCTCTTTTTAATGAAATAGGAGGTTTTGACCAGAGGTATACTATCTATGAAGACCAAATACTTACCAACCAACTCTACAAACGCAAGCAATTTGTTGTAATCCAACATTGGATTGTCACCTCTGCCCGATTGTATGAAAAAAAAGGGGTTTGGTACTTGCAATATCACTTTTTGATGATATACCTAAAAAAATGGTTGGGAGCATCTGCAGATGAGATTTACTCGTATTATAAAAAACATATTTAGTAACTTTGAGTCATATTAAATAAAACGTCATGACACTAGAAAAAAAACCGAATTTAATTAAATGGAGCTTAAAGTATTCCATTAGTGCGGCAATTGCAGGGATTTTGTGTTGTGTTGCACCTGCCATTTTATTTATGTTTGGCCTCATGAGTGGTGTGTATGCCATATCCTTTGCTGATTTTTTTTACAAAGATGACGGAAGCTCTGGAACAGGTGCATGGGTGTTAAAAGGGATCGCATTGTGTATAGGTATTTATGGTGTTTACTCTTTTAGAAAAAAACAAAATCAATGCGCCATAGACAAGAAGAGTAAACGAAAAAATTTAATTCTATTGATTATTATAACCCTGTTTGTAGGTGTTGGTCTTTTTTTATCAATAGAAAAATGGTCTTCCTGGTATTTTGATGAGCACATCGTACCTGCCCAACAAAAAGAACTCAATATTCCTATAAAAGACAATTGAACACTATAATTAAGGTCATCATTCCAGCCTACAATGAAGAAAACTCCATAGGCAAAGTCATTGATGACATCCCACCGATTGTTGATGAAATTATTGTAGTTAATAATAACTCTACAGATGCCACAGAAAGGGTTGCCAAAACTGCCGGAGCTACAGTTGTAAATGAACTTAAAAGAGGCTATGGTCATGCCTGTCTAAAAGCCGTGAGCTATATTTCATTACAACAAACCAAGCCAGATATCATTGTCTTTTTAGACGGTGACTACAGTGACTATCCCGAGCAGCTAACACAGCTCATAGCCCCAATTATAGAAAAAGACATTGACCTTGTTATAGGAGCCAGAGTAAAGACATTGCGAGAAGATGGCGCCATGACCTACCCACAGAAATTTGGAAACTGGTTGGCAACAGCTTTAATGAAACTTTTTTTTGGTGCCCGTTTTACAGATCTTGGTCCTTTTAGGGCTATAAAATACTCTAAACTACTGGCACTAGAGATGCAAGACAAAACCTATGGCTGGACCGTTGAAATGCAATTAAAAGCACTAAAAAAAAACTACACCTACACAGAGGTCCCAATGAAATACCGCAATAGAATTGGAGTCTCGAAAGTGTCGGGAACCCTAAAAGGTGCTATCTTTGCTGGGGTTAAAATCTTAACTTGGATTTTTAAATATTCTATTAAAAAATGATACTGCAAACCATTATCATGGTTGTTTACACCGGCTCGCTACTGCTTATACTTATGTATGCCTTAGCGCAATTAAACCTGCTTATTAACTACCTAAGTGCTAAGAAAAAAACAGCACATTGCCCCGTGTTTGATTTTGAAAATCCAGAAGAAATTCCAGTGGTGACCATCCAACTTCCTGTGTATAATGAAATGTATGTAATGCAGCGGCTACTTGATAACATAGCTAAGATAGAATACCCAAGAGAGAAACTTGAAATACAAGTATTGGATGATTCTACAGATGAATCACTTAAAACAACAGCCTTAAAAATAAAACAGCTACAAGCAACAGGACTGGACATAAAACACATTACCCGCAGCAACAGATCTGGTTTTAAAGCAGGGGCATTAAAGCAAGGGTTGGAAATAGCCAAAGGGGAGTACATTGCAATTTTTGATGCAGATTTTTTACCTCAACACAACTGGCTATATAGAACCATACCTTATTTTAAGGATACAGAAATTGGCGTGGTCCAAACACGCTGGGGCCATATTAATAAAAACTACTCATTACTTACCAAAGTTCAAGCCTTTGCCCTTGATGCGCACTTTACCCTAGAGCAAGTAGGAAGAAATAGCCAAGGACATTTCATCAACTTTAATGGTACTGCTGGTGTTTGGAGACGCACCTGTATTTTGGATGCTGGAAACTGGGAAGGAGACACCCTTACAGAAGATCTAGACCTTAGTTACAGAGCGCAGCTCAAAAGCTGGAAATTTAAATACTTAGAAGATGTGGAAACACCTGCAGAATTACCTGTTGTAATAAGCGCAGCGCGCTCACAACAATTTAGGTGGAATAAAGGAGGTGCAGAGAATTTTCAGAAAATGGCAAGACGTGTCTTGAAAAGCAACCATGTATCTTCAAAAACCAAAATACATAGCTTGCTTCATTTACTGAATAGCACCATGTTTTTAAACATTTTTTTAGTGGCTATTTTAAGCATCCCTATATTGTACATAAAAAATGAATATGAGTATTTAAAGGGCTATTTCATAGTGATGAGTTTCTTTGTGGTGAGCACAGGTATTTTCTTTGTTTGTTATTGGTACACCTTCAAGTCTATCTATGGTGGTGGTGTAAAGCAATTTATAAAATACATAGGGATGTTCTTTGCTTTTTTCTGTGTTGCCATGGGCTTTTCTCTGCACAATACCATTGCAGTTATTGAAGGGCATATGGGCAAAAAAAGTGACTTTGTAAGAACTCCAAAATTTAATATCAACACCTTAAAAGATAAATGGAAAGGAAACAAATACTTAAAAAAGAACATTTCAGTACATGTTATTTTTGAAGGCATGTTAATGTGCTACTTTGGCTTTGGTATGTACGCTGCTTTTGTAGTGGGTGACCAAGGGGGTGATTTTGGACTGTTCCCATTTCACCTAATGCTTTGTATAGGTTTTGGTTTTGTATTCTTTAAGAGTCTAACAAGCAAAGCCTAATTAAGGCTATTATTAAAATGTTACTTTTCGCTCTATAAGCTGGCCATCTCTCTTAACAGTAACAGTTGTGGTTTCTCCTACCTCAAAGCTTGCCAAGGCCTTCATGTAAGACATCATATCTGGGGTGTCTAAGCTCCCTAGTTTAACAACTACGTCTGCGCGTTGTAATCCTGCTTTTTGAGCTGGTTTATCTTCGCTAATTCCATCAATACGCATGCCCTGCCCGTTAAATAAATAATCTGGCACAACGCCCAATGCTACTTTAAACATAGGAACTTCTTCGCTTTCATTTTTAGTCTTTTTAAAGGCCAACTGTCCTGCGTCATCCAAATCTGTAACAACGTTGAGTATATAGTTTGAGATACGCTCCATACCCTCATAGTTTAGTTTTTCTGGATCATCACTGGGCTTATGATAATCTGCGTGTTGGCCTGTAAAGAAATGCAGCACTGGTATATCTGCTAGATAAAAAGAGGTATGATCACTAGGGCCTATACCACTTGCGTGTTCATTAATTGTTAAGCCCTGGTTGTTGTTGGCAAATAAGGTTTGTTTAAAAAGTGAGGAGGTTCCCACGCCATACACTGCAAGAGTTTGTTCCTTGTTGAGTCTTCCTACCATATCCATGTTAATCATGTAGCTTACCTTTTTGGTGTCAATGGTTGGCGTTTTTACAAAATAATTTGATCCAAGTAATCCCATTTCTTCACCAGAAAAGGCCATAAATAAATAGTTATTTTGAGTAATTGTAGGTGATTGATTTTTTAGCTTGTCGGCAAGAGCCAGCAGTATGGCTATACCACTTGCGTTGTCATCTGCCCCGTTATGAATGGCAGGTTTTTCTCTATCTAGAGAACCCTCACCGCCCATGCCTAAATGATCGTAGTGCGCACCAATAATTACTGTAGTAGCAGCATTGTTGTTTATATAGCCAATAACATTGGTTCCTGTAACAGATCCATCTTCTTGAATGTTTGTAAATTCTGACTGCTCATGAGGGTTTGCACTCGGGGTAAAGGAAAATGTTTGGGTAAAGTTTCCTTCACTGCCTTTTGGAGACAATCCAATGTCAGAAAAACGCTCTGTAATGTATGTTGCAGCTAGCAACTCTCCAGGAGTACCTGTTTGCCTGCCTCCCATTTCATCTGATGCTAAAACAGCTACATCTTCTTGCATGGTTACTATTTTGTTTGGGGTTTGCTTGCAAGAAACCACAAAGAGCATCATCAATCCTATTATAACTAAACGCATATCCTTATTTTTGTACAAAATTACTGAAATATGAGATACCTAACTACCCTAGCCATTTTTTGTTTTCTACTTTCTTGTAAAAACAACACCCAAGAAAAAACAGAAGTCTCAACACAGCCAGCTACAACGGTAAACAAAGCGCTAAGTCTAACGGGTGGTGTTCGAGAAACAGTGCTAGATCCAATAACACAAGACACGCTTATATACCCAGAGGAGGTACATCTTCAAAACATACGTCAAGTAACCTTTGGCGGTGATAATGCAGAAGCCTATTGGAGTTTTGATGACAAACAATTGATTTTTCAATCTAATTTTAAAGATTGGAATGTAGCATGTGACCAAATGTTTTTAATGGATGCAGCCCAAACATTTAAAGACACCAGGCCTCCAATGATATCTACCGGAAAAGGAAGAACTACCTGCGCTTATTTCTTGCCAGACAACAAACATTATGTTTATGGAAGCACGCACCTAGTTGATGAAAATTGCCCAGAAGTCCCACTACGAAAAAACGGGAACTATGTATGGCCTGTGTATGACAGCTTTGACATCTTTGTGGCAGATCTAGAAGGTAATATCACTGCGCAGCTTACTACAGAACCTGGCTATGACGCAGAGGCCACAGTATCTCCTATGGGCGATAAAATTGTATTTACCTCAACCCGTAGTGGAGATCTTGAACTCTACACCATGAATATTGATGGTAGTGATGTAAAACAAATCACCAATGAACTAGGCTATGATGGAGGCGCTTTTTTCTCGCCAGATGGCAGCAAATTAATATTTAGATCTTCACGACCAAAAACTCCTGCAGAAATTAAAAAATACAAAGACCTACTAGCAGATGGCCTTGTAGAACCTGTTGACATGGAGCTGTATATATGTGATGCAGATGGAAGCAACCTAAAACAACTCACCAATTTAGGAAATGCGAACTGGAGTCCGTTTTTTCATCCTAGTGGAGAGAAAATATTATTTAGTAGCAACCATGAAGCAGAGCGTGGGTTTCCATTTAACTTATACCTTATAGATCTTGATGGTAAAAACCTAGAACGAGTAACTCATGGGCAAACATTTGATGCCTTTCCTGTCTTTAGTAATGACGGAAAATACTTGGCCTTTTCCTCCAACAGAAACAATGGAGGCGGTAGAGATACAAACCTATTTATTGCACAGTGGCAAGATTAACACAAAGACAATACTGTGCGTAATGTAATTTAATACAAACGATCAAACATCTGCTCACATACAAACCGTTTCTAATCCCTGGTATTGGGAGCATGTTACTGTATTTTCTTTTTGGCTATTTTCTAGAACGGAGTGATTTTTTAAAACTACTACTTTTGTACAGTGGTTTATTTTACGCAGCCTGGAAAATCATTCAACACACAAAATTTAATTTTTGGATCTGGGCGTTCATTGGTATAACAGCAAGGCTTTTGTTTTTGCCTAGTATACCGAACCTTTCTCAAGACTTTTATCGCTTTATTTGGGACGGAAGACTCCTTGTTTTAGGAATAAACCCCTACATGTTTTCCCCAGAGCAACTAGCAAATGGATTACTTAATGCTAAAGGGCTAAGTTCTTTAGAGGCTATCTCAAATGCCAAGATTCTTATCCAAGGCATGGGGAGTCTAAATGCTAGCCATTATAGCAACTACCCGCCAATTAACCAGCTGTGTTTTGCCCTGGCAGCCCTGTTTGCAAAAAAATCAATACTTGGGTCTGTAATAGTGCTGCGCATTATAATCATTGGGGCAGATTTAGGTATATTATATTTCGGAAAAAAACTATTAGAAAGACTTAACCTGCCTGCAAAAAACATTTTTTGGTATTTCTTAAACCCTTTTATCATTATAGAACTTACTGGAAATTTGCACTTTGAGGGAGTGATGCTCTTTTTTGTTATTTGGTCATTGTACATGCTAGATAAAAAAAGATGGGTATTGGCGGCAATATTACTTGGGGTTTCTGTTTCTGTAAAGTTATTACCTGTACTTTTTCTGCCGCTGTTTTATAAATATCTAGCCCCAGAAGGGCTCTTTAAAAAAGGATTTTGGAAAATGAAAAAATTTTACTGGGTGACCCTTGCAACTATAGCAATTGCTTTTGCACCCTTTGCCTCCAAGACCTTTATTTCTAATTTTAGTGCAACAATTGGTTTGTGGTTCCAAAACTTTGAATTTAATGCAAGTGTTTACTATATCATACGGTGGCTTGGATTTCAAACTGTTGGATGGAACATCATAGCCACAGTGGGACTCATTTTACCCATGGTGGTTTTTATTTGTATTGTATTGCTTGCTATATTTAGAAAATACAACACCACACAAAAGCTGATTACTGGTATGTTATTGGCGGTTTCAATTTACTTTTTATTGGCTACCACAGTACACCCATGGTATATAGCAACACCCGTATTGCTTAGCGTGTTTACCAAATATAAATTCCCACTGCTGTGGAGCTTTATGATTTGTTTTAGTTATGCGGCCTATGGCGCAAATGGATTTAATGAAAACCTACTATTAGTTGCCTTAGAATATAGTGTGGTAATAGGTGTCGCACTTTGGGAAATATTCATTAAAAAACTCCCTAAAAAGGGAGTTATAATTTAATTTTATTAAAATAGTTTTTTCTAGGCTCTAGAGCATAGAAAAAAGTTCTAATTCTTCTTTGGTAAGAGTTTTCCAGCGCCCTCTTGGAAGGTCTTTTTTGGTTAAATGTGCCAAGGTAACACAGTCTAGACGCAAAATATTGTATCCTAAATGATCGAAAATTTCACGAATCACACTATTACCCATATGCTTGATTTTTAGGCCAACTTCCTTTTTAGGTTTATTATCAACGTAGCTTATTTCTTCGATCTGGATTTTCTTTCCACCTATCTGAATTCCTTCAGAAATTTCCTTTAAATCTGCAGCTTTTAGGTTTTTATCTAACTCTACATGAAACAATCGTTCCATTCCTTTTTTACTGAGTTTTTCTTTGAGTTTATCATCATTGGTGAAAAACAGTAAGCCAGTAGCATTTCTGCCCAATCTACCAATGGGAGTAATACGCCCAGAAGATGCATTAGCTACTAAATCCATAACTGTATTGCCTTTGCTATCACTAGTGGTGGTGGCAAATCCTTTAGGCTTGTTTAAAAGCACATAAGCCATAGGTTCTGGATTGAGACGACGCCCATCAAAACGCACATCATCTTCAAGTTTTACCTTATAACCCATTTCATTAATAATCTTACCATTTACGGTAACTAGTCCAGTAGCTATATAGGTGTCTGCCTCTCTACGAGAACAAATACCACTGTTTGAAATGTATTTATTTAAACGGATACCGTTAACAACCTCGTGTTTCTTCTTAGCTGGTTTTGGGGTAACAACCTCTGGCTTTACCTCACCCGCTCTAGATTTTCCAACCCTTGGCTTAGACACTGCATTGCGATCATTGCTTTTAAACTTCGCGTTTTTACCGTGCCCTTTGCTGGCTCCCTTTCCTTTGTTATCGTTTCTGCTCATGATGTAAATTCCTGAAATCCAGGTGATTTTAAATTGGGCGCAAAGATACGCTTTAATTTAATAATTTCATTGATTCCTTATTGCTCAATAATAGAAACAAAAATGGGGCTTACAACAAATCAAAAGCAGCAAAGTGTTGGGTTATAACTGGTCTTTAGAATTAACAAGGCTAATGGTAGATTGCCGCTCTGTATTTATAGTTAATTTGGTCACATCTGGACGAGAATAATGCCCTACAGGATCAAAGTTCTGCCGTTCTTGGTAGACTTTATTAAAATCAAGGGTATGGTAGATGTTTCCATCTGTATGGGTGTCTGGCTCCAAAATCCACTCGCCATCTGGCCCTGCAATACAACTGCCGCCATTTGCAAGAATATCTGGGCAGTTTTCTGTAATTTTTGAATAATGTGGAGTGTTTAAGGGAAAGTCACTTTTGACATTAAGGCAGATACAGAAATCACGAAGCTGCGAGACTCTCTTGCTATAAATCTAGTAATATCTTTGGTGTTATGATCACTTCCTGGCCATACAGCAACATGCAAATTCTCGCCTTGCCCATATAAAGCAGCTCTTGGCAATGGCATCCAGTTTTCCCAACAGTTTAGACCTCCCACTGTAAATTGTTTGAGTGAGTGCACCTGCAGGCCGTTCCCGTCTCCGGGGGCCCAAGCCAAACGCTCATCATAAGTGGGTTGTAATTTACGGTGTACAGATTGAATTTCCCCTTGTTGATTAACATACACCAAGGAGGCGTAAACACTATGACCGCCCCTATCTAATGGGCGCTCTATAATACCCAGATAGATTGCCATGTGGTGTTTTTTTGCCAAAGCACAAAGAGGATCCTAAATCACCATTTTCTATGGTGATAGAATTACGAAGATAGTGTGCATACAGCTCCTTATTAAGGGAAGTGTTCCAGTGGGCTCCATCTGCTAAGGCAAGCCAAAATGGATAGCCGGGTAACAACCCCTCACCAAAGACGATAAGTTCTGTTTGGGTAGTTGCTGCTTGTTGTATTTGAGTATATATTTTTTGTAGCGTTGCCTCTTTGTCTAGCCATACAGGGGCAATTTGAGATAAGGCCACATTGAGTAAATTTTCTTTTTGCATGGTACTAAGTTAGTAATTTTATTACATCAAGACCAAAAATAGCAGCTTAAAAAACCTTGCTCAAAACTAGATGTACATTTATCAAAACAATACTAAACACACCCGCTACAATGATAAATTTCAATATATTATGTAAGGTAAGAAAGTGGCTTCTTTTACTAGATCTCCAAAGAAACACGTCAAAAAATACTAGGGCTATGATACTGCCGTAGAAATAATAATCCATGTACCCTATTGAAAAATACATAAGCAGTAACACGGCAGGAATTAAGGTGGCAATACTCAGGGCGGTAAGCATTGTTTTAGCTACATGAACTCCATAAACAACTGGAATGGTTTTATAATTTTGGGCTAAATCACCCTTAATGTTCTCTAAATCCTTGGTAAGTTCTTTCATGGCAATGAGCAAAAACAGGAACGTTGCATGAACAAAAATTACATTGTTGAAGTTTTGATAATAAATAAACACTGCAAAAAACGGAATGACCGCTAAAATTGCCGCAGTAACATTTCCTATAAATAAAAATTTCTTGAGTTTGTGAGAATAAAACCAAATTGCAAAAATGTATACTAAAAAGAAAAGCACTGCTCTAAAAGAAACATAGCTTGCAAACACAAGTGAAAGGCAATTCAGAATAAAATACCCTGATAGCTTCGTGTTTTGGCTCACCAATCTATCCAAAACTGTTTTAGTTGGCCTATTGATAAGATCTTTATCACTGTCATAAAAACTATTGATGATATACCCTGCGGCAATAGCTGCAGCTGAAGATAGTACCAACATCAGTAGATTGACATCAAAAAGAACATCACCAAGAGGTAGGTTTGGCGCCAAAATATAAATTGAAGTAAGGTATTGGGCTAGAATAATAACCAAAATATTATAACCCCTTACTACAGAGAACAAGCTAAAAAACTTTAACATGATGTGTTTTTGTTTTCTGCTTAACATAAAGATGAAATGAATTGAGCGTTATCTAGAAATTATATACCACATCCAAGGTGTGTCCCTTAAGTGCTGTTCGAGCCTTGTCAATGTCTTCGGTAAAACCTAACATATAACCGCCTCCTCCAGAGCCGCAAAGTTTTAGATAGTAGGCATTGGTTTCAATCCCTTTTTTCCAAAGAGATTGGAATGCTTTAGGAATCATTGGTTTAAAATTATCCAAAACTACTTTAGAGAGTTGTTTAACATTTGAGAAAAGAGAGTTTACATCTCCTTTTAAAAAATCATGCACACAAGCATCTGTATGTTTTACAAATTGGTTCTTCAACATGTTTCTGAAACCTTCTTGCTTCATTTTCTCCATAAAGATATGCACCATAGGAGCTGTTTCTCCAACAATACCTGTGTCCAACAAAAACACCGCACCTTTGCCATCTATGGTTTGAGAAGGTATGTTTGCACTTTCTATATCTTCAGTACTATTGATAAGTATAGGTAAGCTTAAATAACTGTTTAATGGATCAAGACCAGAAGATTTACCGTGAAAGAAAGATTCCATAGCAGCAAATATATTCTTTAATGCTAATAGTTTTTCGCGGGTTAAATTTTCGAGTACGGTGATTTTTTGTGTCGCGTATTTATCATAAATAGCTGCCACTAAAGCGCCACTACTTCCAACACCATATCCCTGAGGAATACTACTATCAAAATACATCCCTTGATTAATGTCATTTTGTAATGCTTGTATATTAAAGGCGACAAGCTCAGGATTGTCTTGTTGAAGCTGTTTTAAATACCCAGCAAAGTGATTCAAACTCTCATTAGAACTTGTGGTAAGGTCTGTTAATTGAGTATCAGTTTTTAAGGCACCTTTAAAAAAATTGTAAGGGATAGAGAGTCCTTTTGAGTCTTTGATAATACCATACTCTCCGAAGAGTAATATTTTTGAATAAAAAAGAGGACCTTTCATAAATACTTGTATTATACCAATAAAGGTACATAATAAATACAAAGATACTCTAAAAGAGCAAATATATTGTTATGAATATCCTAAAAACAAAAGCAAAAACACACTACAGCTGTTAGTTTACAACATATAAAACAACACTACATTATAGAGGCTCCCATACCTACAACATCATCAATATAAGTGCCGTCTTTACAGTACTTAGAGAGCTGGTTTTTAATAAAGTGTTGCACTTGCTTTTTTTCGCTGGATGGATATAATACATGTACATTAGCGCCTGCATCTAAAGTGAAACATACCTTGCTATTTGTAGTTTTTCTGTAGTTCCAGATACAATCAATAATCTCCAGAGTGTTTGGTTTCATTAAAATAAAATAAGGAGAACTGGCCATCATCATAGCGTGTAACTGCAACGCTTCACTCTCTACCAGGGCAATAAAAGAATCTAAATCACCAGATTCAAAAATAGAAACAAGTTGCTCTAAATTGCTATTTGCTTTTTCAAAACGCTGAGTGGCATAGGGATTATTGTGCATCAAATCATGACCCACAGTACTACTTACCTGCTTCTGTGCTTTATCTACTAATAAAATAGTATCATGATACTTACTGAAATTTTCATGTACTTTATAAGGATATGGTGTCCCAAAAAGGTTGCTGCTACCCTTTATCTTTGGGTGTGCACCCCAAACAACTAGAGGGCCATTAATACTTCTAGCGGCACTTCCCGAACCTAAACGGGCAAGAAAAGATGCTTTTTGTAACTGGTACTCTTTGTTTTGTCTTGATGTGGTATTGGTTTTGTTTAGTTTAGCCTCTAGGGCTACAAGACACATTGCTAGTGCGCTCATTCCACTTGCAGAACTAGCAATACCACTACTGTGAGGAAATGTGTTTTGTGTTTTAATAACAAAACGATACGCATCAATAAAAGGAATGTACTGCGCTACGCGTTGAAAAAATTTATGGATTTTAGGTTCAAATCCTTCCTCCCGTACTCCATCAAGATAGACCTCAAACTCAAACCCACCTTTGGTCTTTTTTTCATAGTGCAAAGTTGTTTCACTTCTACACTTGCTTAGTGTAAAACTTACAGAGGCATTTTGAGGAAGTTGCTCGCCGTACTTTCCCCAGTATTTCACCAAAGCTATGTTGCTTGGTGATTGATAAGACACACTTGAGTTTTCGACTATTTCTGTATAAGGCTGTGGAATAAAATCTTGAATGGTCATATATGGGCCGTAAATTAGTGGGCAAAGGTTTAAACCGTAAAGATACGCAAATAGCCTTCTTTTAAAAATGAAGACGTGCTAATGAGCCAAAGAATTTTAAATCTAAAAGAAATAGGAATGTTTGTCTAGTGCTTTAACTCTTGAGAAATTGCCTTTGAGACAATATAAGCGCTAGTCCAAGCATTTTGAAAGTTAAAGCCTCCAGTGATGGCATCAACATTAATAACCTCTCCAGCAAAATATAAATTAGGGTGTATCTTACTCTCAAATGTTTTAAAATTAACCTCCTCCAAAGCGACACCTCCAGCTGTTACAAACTCTTCTTTAAAGGTGCTTTTACCAGATACCTCAAAATAAGATTGTGTAAGCTGCTGAGATAGGTTTTGAAGTTTGTTTTTAGAAATATCTGCCCAAATCTCTGTGGTGGCAATACCACTTGTTTTTACAATACTTTGCCACAACCGCTTTGGAACATCAAATTGAGGATACTTTGCTATGGTTTGCTTTGGATTTTTTAATTTAAGTTGCAACAAATCTTCCAACACTTCTTGGAGGTTCTTATACATCAACCAATTAACAACAATAGTAAATCTATAGTCTAAGGTTTCTAGAATCCTCGCACCCCAGGCAGAAAGCTTTAAAATAGCAGGTCCACTCATCCCCCAATGCGTTATAAGCAAAGGACCTTCGCTTTGTAAAACAACCTTACCCTTTTGGCCCATTACTTTAATACTAACCTGCGCAGAAACACCAGGAAGGTCTAAAATTCTTTGATCTTTTATATTAAAGGTAAATAAAGATGCAACTGGAGCAACAATAGTATGTTTTAGGGCGCTTAAAATATTCCATATTTTTGGATTAGATCCTGTAGCAATAACAATCTTTTGGGCTAAGAATGTTTCCTTGGTTGTTGTAATACTCCAAGAGTTCTCTAGTTTATGAATCTCTTTGACAGGATGCTCTTTTAAAAGAGGAATCCCAAGGGTAGAAATTTCCTTTAAAAAACAATCTATAATAGTTTGTGAGGTATTTGAAACTGGAAACATTCTTCCATCTTCTTCCATCTTGATACTAACACCTCTTTGCTCAAACCAAGCCAAGGTATCTCCTGTCATAAAGGTATGAAAAGGGCCCAACAATTCTTTTTCTCCTCTTGGGTAATTTTTGGAAAGCTCACTGGGTATAAACTCACCATGAGTAACATTACATCTACCACCTCCAGAAATTTTAACCTTTGTAAGTACTTGACTTCCTCTCTCTAAAATAGCAACTTTAAGCTTTGGAGCCTTGGTTTTAAGGTTGATTGCAGCAAAAAAACCTGCCGCACCACCACCAATTACTATAACATCAAATGCTTTTGTATCCACGGGTTAAAAATACGTATAATTGAGTTGATTTATTGACCTGCAGCCAATGACATTACAAATGAAAATTTACAAAACCAAACAAAGCTAGTGGCCGGTTATAGAGAAATAAAATCTTTCAGGTAGTAGGGTTCAAAATAAGCAACATCTTGGGTCTGGTTTGCACTGAGCTTATGAGCTGCAACCTCAGCCATATGGGAGGCAGATGGCAATGCATTTTTAATAAAAACAGCATTTGGGTGGGTACATACCGCTTCAAATTTCTCTACCCCATCACCAATAAAGGTTACCTGGCCCCTATCAAGGTAGGTTTTAAAAGAATCTTGTGTTATAATTTGGGCCTGTATCTCTCTAATTTGTTCCATCTCAGAAGAAAAAACAGCACTGTAAACCTCCATCCTTCTTGCATCCAACATAGGTACCACCAATGAGCCGGTAACCTGTCTTGCCAATGAGCTTAGTGTAGAAATAGCAATTAAAGGAATATCGAGTGCGTAACAAAGCCCTTTTGCGGTAGAAACACCAATTCTAAGGCCCGTGTAAGATCCTGGACCTTTGCTCACTGCAATGGCGTCCAGATCGTTTTTTGAAATATTGCCTTGATCTAGAACCTGATTGATGTAACCTTGTAATTTTTCTGCGTGAGAAAAACCTTTGTCAGGTTCATTGTTAGGATTATCTTGCTGTAAAGCAATCACATTACCGTTTACACAAAGCGCTACAGAACAATTTTTAGTGGCCGTTTCTATGCAAAGTATTGTTGCCATTAGTCTTCTTGTTCTTCCTCTTGAATGAGATCTATTAAGTCATCGCACTTTAATGATTTTGTAACGGTATTGTAAGGCCCAGTAATTACTTCATCTCCTGCAAGGAGTCCAGACAAAACCTCAATGTTACTATCATCTTGGATACCTGTTTTAATAACTCTAAGGGCGGCTTTTTCTCCGTTTTTGACAAAAACTACTTCGTACTTTTCTTGTTTTTCAGAGGTGATCTTCTTTTTATTTATTTTTTCTTTGGTACATGTGGTATCTGTTTTTATAACTACAGCACTAATTGGCACACCAATAATTTGAGTTCTTTTATTAGTGATAATATCTACGGTGGCTGTCATACCTGGACGAAATGGAGAATAGCTCTCTGGCTTGCCCTGAGTTAGATCTGAATATGACTCAGGCAAAATACGAACCTTTACCTTAAAGTTTGTAACCTGATCTGCAGATAGTGCTGTAAGGGCTGAGTTTGCAATTTCTGTTACCTCACCTCTAAATTCTCTTTTTAAATAGGCATCTACCTCCACAATGGTTTTATCTCCAACATTCACTTTTACAATGTCATTTTCATTTACATCTACCTCAACTTCCATGTTCGTTAAATCTGCAACACGTACAATTTCTGTTCCTGCCATCTGTGCGGTTCCTACCACGCGCTCACCCAGCTCGACGGCCAGTCTTGAAATAGTACCAGACATAGGGGCATATATTGCAGTACGTGATAAATTGTCACGAGATTGCTTTAAACTTGCCGCTGCGCTCTTTACACTATAAAATGCAGATTCTACATTGGCCTGTGCACCTTCATACTCTGCAATAGAGCGGTCCCAGTCTAATTTTGAAATAACACCCTTATCATAGAGTGTTTTGTTTCTTTGGTAGTTTGCCTTGGCATTTCTAGCTGAGGCCTCGGCTTGAGCTAATTGTGCTTTTATGTTTTGAAGTCCAGCCTGGCTTTGACTTACCGCTGCTTGTATTAAATCTGGATTGATCTTTACAAGTAATTCTCCTTTTTTAATCTCTTGCCCTTCTTTTATTGGAAGTGAGATAATTTCTCCAGAAACCTCAGAAGAAAGTGCAACTTCTACCTCTGGCTGTATTTTTCCTGTAGCAGCAACTGTTTCGAGTAATGTCTATAGGGGTGATTTTTGCTATTTCGACCTCTTTGCCCCTTTTGGTTTTACCAAACATTCCTGCTTTTTTACCACCAACAAGAACAACTAAAGTCACTATAACAATACCTAAAATCCAAAAAAGTGTTTTCTTCTTCATATTAAAATTTTAACTCGGTTGCTGGAATACCGAAATATAACTCCAACACCTTGATTTTAAAAATATAATCGTACTTACTTCTATTTAACTCTACCTGTGCATTGTCATAACGGAGCTTGGATTGGCTAAAATCAAAGGCATTTGTTGCCCCTGCGTCATACCTGTCTTTTGCATATTGATAAGCTAACTCTTGCGATGCTACAGATTTTTGAGCTGCCTGGTAGGCTTTTCTAGAACCCTCGGCATCAACATATGCCTGATACACATTTGATTCTAAATCTAAGGCTGCTTGTTGTAATTGAAGCTTACTTCTTTCCAAAGAAATTTTACTTCGTCTTACATTCGCCCTTACAGAGAATGCGTTAAAAACAGGAATACTTAATTGCAAGCCATAACTAATACCGTCATTCTCGTATGCCTGGTCTAAAAAAGCATCTGGCTGTACTTCTCTACTAATAGTGTTTGGAAATTGCCCAACTACAGATTGTCCTGTTTGCTCAACAATACCAATTTCTTGGGTAATAAAAGGATTGTCTGGATCTAGTTCTTGAGTAAAAGACCCTGCATTGGTATACCGTGAGTTATATCCAAAAAAGGCGCTTAGGGTAGGCATGCGTGCTCCTTTTGCTATTTGCAAATCTTTTTCTGAAATAGTTACATTTTGCTGGGCAATTTTAACCTCAGAACGCGATTGTTTTGCACCCTCTATAATCTCATCTACAGTTTTTAATGCAATGGCATTGTTTACAACTTGATAGTCTTCATCTACAATATCGAAGTTTTCATAATCTTTTATAAGAAGTAATTGCGCCAAACCAATTAAAGAAATTCTAACTGCGTTTTCTGCCACTGCAATACGCTGCTGCTCGGAGGCGTCTGTGGCGTCAATATCTAATAAGTCACCTCTTGGTAATACGCCAGCATCTATAAGTTTTTTGGTGCGGTCTATCTGCTGTTTGGTTACTTGGTTTTGGGCAACAACTGCCGCTACATTTGCTTTGTTTAATAATACTTGCAAGTATCCATTTGCAACAAATAAAGAAATATCATCTTTCATTTTCGACAATCTATACTGGCTAGAGAGTTGCGATAATGCTGCCCGCTGCACTCTTCTATAATTTCTCAAACCATCAAAAAGGGTATATCCAACATTTACAGAACCATTTACAGACAAAAAGGTTGTGGTCTGGGCATTGTTGGTTAGGGGGTTAAAACTTAAACCCGTATTCTCTGAGGTATTGGTGCTGAAATTTAATGAAGGCAAAAATGCTCCAGCGGCAGACATTTTTTCAATATCTGTGGCTGCTAGATCTAATTCGCTTTGCTTTACCGATATGTTGTTGTCTAAGGCGTATTGCACACACTCTGAGAGGGTCCATTTCTTTACCTGGGCATTAGCCGCAGTTGATATGGTTAAGACAAAAAATAAAATTCCTAACTTTTTCATACGTTGATTATAGTTGTTGTGTAAGTCTTTAGCTTGCTTAAATTGTTACACTATTTGTTAAAATAATACATTAATTTCTACCAGGATTTTCCAGCTCCAGCAGGTTTTAATTGATTCCAAACCTTAATATTGTCTTGTTGGGTTACCCCCTCAAGTACCTCAACATAAAGACCATCACTCACCCCAAGGCTAATTTCTTTGCGTTGAAATTCTTGAGCACCAGTTGCAATCTCTACAAAAGGCTTTTTTGTTTTTGGATCATACTGTACCAATGCTTCTTTAATGCTTAATACATTTTCTGCCCTTGCAAGAATAATAGAGGCGTTAGCACTAAGGCCTGCTCTAATAAAAGTGGCGTTTTGATTATTAAGGGTTCCTTTTATTTCAAACTGTATTCGCGCCATTTTCACTTACTCCTTTTGGTGCAATAAAATCTAAAACTGCGTTAAACTTTTTATTTTCAATAGCACCTACGGTAATCTCTAAAGGTAAGTTTTCTGTTATTTTTCCAACCTCACTCTCATCTACCTTTCCTTCAAAAATCATTTGCTCTACATCGGCAATAGTAGCAATGGTAGTACCGTCATTAAAGTTGTTTGATTCTATGACCTGGTTACCAACCTTTACCGGAATATCTAAAATCATACCAGAGACCGTAGCTCTAATTTCTGTATTGGCAGCAGCACCTAATCCTTTTGCTGTTCCTGTCTTTACAATATCAAAGGTTTGTTGGGCCGCGGTAAGTAATACATTTTCTTGATTGTAACGTTGCTGGGCTTGGTTATAACTTAGAAGCGCTTGATCAAATTCATTGGCAGAAACCACTGCTTTATCAAACAACTCTTTTTGACGCAAGTATATGCTTTTTTGACTCTCTAGGGCCAATCGTGCTGTTTCTACCTGAGTTTTTGCACTATTTATATTGTTTTTAGCGCTGTTTAGAGAGTTTATATTAGGTACTACTTTTACCTTAGCTATTAAATCTCCGGCAAGAACAACATCTCCGGCTACAACAAATATCTCATGTATAATTCCAGAAATATTAGGCTTGATGAACACCTCTTCTTTTGGCACAATATTACCTGTAGCTACCGTCTTTTTGACGATGGTCCTTATACTTGCTGTTTCTGTTTGAAACACCACAGGGTTTGTTTTATCTTTTGAATAGATATACCAAATACCTGCAGAAAATGCTATTACTATAACCAGTAATGTGATGATTGTTCCTGTTCTTTTCATTTCTATGGCCTTAAATTAAGGTTGTTTTTTAGTTAAACGTTTTTATATAATTTGTGAAATAATTCAATCTCACAAGTGTTTTAATCTACTCTTAGCGCATCAACGGGTTTCATTTGTGTGGCTCTGGTTGCAGGGATTAAACCTGCTAAAAGACCCGAGACAATTAAAATTAATAACGCTACTGCAATAACCTGAATATTGACAGATGGGTTGGCAAAATTTTCTACAGGACCACTCAGAGACAAGACATAATTCATTATCCAAATACCTCCGGCAGAGAATGCGACTCCTACCATTCCGGAGAGTATGGTTAGCACTAATGATTCTTGCAATACCTGTGCTCTAATATCCCAGGGCGTTGCACCCAAAGCGCGACGCACTCCAATTTCTTTGGTGCGTTCTTTCACTACAATCAACATAATATTACTAATACCAATAACCCCAGACAACAGTACCAGGGCGCCTACAAAAAAGCCTACAAATTTTAAAATATCAAACAGGCCTGTAATTTTCTCGAAAGATTCTGCTAGGTCACGATTTCCTATAGCTCTTTGATCATCTGGATGTATGGTACGCTGCTGTCGCATAATTTCTAAAACTCTTGGTTTTAGGGTAGTGATACTCACATTATCTTGGGCCGTAATAGCAAAATACATTACATTATCTGCATTGTTAAACACCTGGTTAAAGGTGGTAAAGGGCACGTAAACGGTATTGGCTAGCTCTTCGTTATCTCCTCCACTACTTGGCGCTTTAAAGGTTCCAACGACCAGAAAATTGACACCATTAATTTTTATGTAATCTCCAATTGGGTCTTCCCCAATGTCAAACAAACTCTCAACAACTCCTTTGCCTATAACCACGGCTTTGCGCTTATCGTTGATGTCTGAATAACTTATAAAACGACCCGCAAGTATATCCATAGGTTGCTGCAATATATACTCTGGATAATCTCCACATACTTTAAAGGCGCCTGTTTTTTCTTTTCTTGTAACATTATTTGCTCCTTGATAACCGCCCAATTGGTTTCTTGGAGAGACAATTTTTAATTCTGGTATTTTCTCTTTTAGAATCTCACCATCAATCATTTTAAATTGCACACGCCTTCCCTTGGGTAAGCCTTTATAGGGCTTTGAAGTTCCTTGCCCCCATACAAACATAGAATTGGTGGCAAAATCTCCAAAATCTTTGCTCACTCCATTTCTTAAACCTGTAACTAAAGCGAGTAATAAAACCAAAATAAAAATACCCCAAAACACACCAAATGCGGTAAGCATTGTTCTAAATCTATTGGCATTGAGTGCCTCAAGTATTTCGTTCCAGCGATCTTTATTAAACATTCTATTTTTTTCTATATTCTAATTTAAAAAAACTACTCATCTCGTAGGGCATCTATGGGTTTGATATTGGCAGCTCTTCTTGCGGGAAAATAGCCTGCAAGGGCGCCTGAAAAAATCAAAATAAATACCGTAGTAATGGCAGTGTTAAAATCTACCTGTGGAGATTTAATAAAATCATTATCAATCATAGGGCTTATTATTTGCAACAAGCCTACCCCCAAAAAAAGACCTATAAATCCAGCAATGGACGTTATAAAGATAGACTCTTGCAAAATAAGTCCAATAATAGAACTTGGTAAAGCGCCAATAGCCTTGCGTATTCCTATTTCTTTAGTGCGCTCTTTGACAATTATAAGCATGATATTACTCACCCCTACAACACCTGCAATAATGGTTCCAATACCTATAAACCAGAACACATTGCGTATGATATCTATAAGACTGTATATTTTTCTTGCCTCTTCTAGAGGTGTTATCTACCCGTACTGCGCCTCTGTCATCGGGAGCTATAATATATTTTGATTGAAGGTCCTGTTTTATGTTTTGTGATAGAGCAGTGCTAAGGGCTACGGCCTGATCAAAATCATCATGCATCTTTACCGTGTAAGCAAGTGATCTAACTCTGTCACCCCCATTAAAAGCAATTTGGGCAGTTGGAAGTGGTACAAAAACGCGACCCTCTTCTCTTTCTCCTCCTGGGTCTGTATAAACTCCTATTACTTTAAAATTTACTCCAAATATAGAGATGATCTCTCCAACAGGGTTTTTCTCTTTAAATAAGTCTTGTTTAATGATATTACCAATAACAGCTACTTTACGGGTTTCATCCATATCATCTTGACTTAAAAAACGCCCTAAAACAAGGCTAGCATTTTCAATGAATTGTTGATCTGGATTGGCACCTTCTAATCTATAATTTCCAGTTTCACCATTATAAGTGACTTGACTTGACCACATATTGTAGATGGCCGTTTTGTATTCAAGCTGGTCATCATAGGTGGTATTGATTTGAGAAAAATCATCATTATGGAGTTGAATTCTACGCCCAGGGTTTAACCCTTTATATTCTTTGGTTGTAACGCGAGTTCTTATAGAAACACGGTTCACGGCATCTTGCTCAAATTGGCTTTTTACCCCTTTTTGTATCCCACTACTAAAGCCTAAAAGAATAACTAAAATAAAAATACCAGATGCAACAGATAACCCCGTTAAAAAAGTACGGAGTTTGTTTTTCCCTATAGCTTCAAATATTTCTTGCCAACGATCTATATCAAACATGGCTTTGTGATTTACCAAGGGCATCAAGTGCTCTAACTTGAGTTACTTGCGTATCATCTATTATCAGACCATCTTTTAGTTTGACTATACGTTTGGTCATGTGGGCAATATCATCTTCATGGGTAACCAAGAGTATGGTTTTACCCTCATCATTGATTTGCTGAATAAGCTCCATCACCTCGCAAGAGGTTTGTGTGTCTAAAGCTCCAGTTGGCTCATCTGCCAACAGCACCTTAGGATCACTAGCCAATGCCCTGGCAATTGCAACACGTTGCTTTTGACCTCCAGAGAGCTCGCTTGGCAAATGAGTAGCCCAATTTGCCAATCCAACTTTCTCTAGATAATGGTGCGCTTTTTCCATGCGCTGGGCACGTTTTACGCCTTGATAATACAGTGGCATGGCTACATTGTCTAATGCAGTTTTGTAATTAATTAAGTTAAATGACTGAAATATAAAACCTAAAAACTGATTTCTATACTTTGCAGCTACTTTTTCATTTAAGTTTTTAATGTGTTTACCGTCTAAGGTATAAGAACCTAAATCTGCCTCGTCTAGCATCCCTAAAATATTCAATAAAGTAGATTTTCCAGATCCAGAAGAACCCATAATAGAAACCATCTCACCTTCTTTTACAGAAAAATCAATACCTTTTAAAACATGCAGAGAGTTACTCCCCATATGGTATGATTTATGTAAATCTTTTATTTGAATCATGCTGTATTGTATTGAACTACAAAGTAATACCCTTTGGGGTCGTATTGTGTGAAATTCTTGTTAAGACTTTTTGAGGCATTTATTAATTAAACATCGCATATAAGACTCTAATTGACGTTTATTGTTACGTTTTTTTTTAAGTAAAAAACAAATAACTATCGTGCTGCTTTCTGGCGGTTTCTGTAGACTAAGTACCCCACGGTTCCTACCAGTAAATAAGGGAAAACCATCAAGTACATAATTCCATTGTTTATACCCTTGGCAGCTGTACCGCTTTGCTCACTTTCAAGAACAGCCCGGCACATAGCGCACTGAGCCTCTGCTGGAAGGACGCAAATAACAACTAACAATAAAAACAAGCCCGCTTTCATACTATAGGGGATAAAAAGGTGAAATCATCAAAAACACAATAACACCTGTAACAGCAACATACAGCCACAACGGAAATGTAACTCTAGCTATTTTTTTATGCATTTTAAAATCTCCGTTGATAGCCCTAACGTAAGTAACCAAAACAAAAGGGATTACCGTTACAGATAATAAAATATGAGAAAATAAAATGAAGTAGTACACATATTTTATAGCTCCAAGAGCGCTAGACTCTGCACCAGAGAGCAGTCCATCACCGATTTGTGTCTCCAAACTTAGTGGAGTCTGAAGTCATGTGATAGACTACATACATCAGTAAAAATAAAACAGAGAGAGCTTATGGCAAGTTTCATAAAGCGCTCGTGTGCTTTTCTATTGCCTTTTTTAATTTGAAATAGTGCCATAATTAAAAATACGGCAGTAAGAGCATTCACACTTGCATAAATGGGAGGCAAGAAAACCCATGCGTTCTACGCCAGGAATTCTCACGGTAAATAATATCGCTACGGCAACTGGGATGGCAATAGAAACAATCCATATCCAGATGTTGTACTTGTTTTTTGGTGCTGTTGTGTTTGTATTCATTATAAAAGTTTTTTAATGTCTTGTATTAACATATCAATGCTTTCTTGTTCTAGACCATTGTAATAAAACAAAGGATTTCCATGTTTGTCTTTTCTTGAACGCACAACCCCGTTTTGATCTATCAGGGCAAACAAACCAGAATGAGAAAAACCATCTATCTCGTCTTTGTCTTGAGCAGCAAATAGCTTGAAGCCCTCATTAGAGAGTTTATGGATGGTATCTTTATCTCCTGTTAAAAAATTCCAGTTTGGATGTGTTGCATTATATCTATTTGCATAGGCATTTAACACCTGTGGAGTATCAAAAGAGGGGTCTATGGATATAGAAGCAATTCCAAAATTTTCTTGACTTGCAAACTCCTTGGAAACTTGCAGCATATTTCTATTCATGATAGGGCATATGGTGGTACAACTAGAAAAGAAAAACTCCACAACATACACTTTTCCTTTATAAAAGTCATTGGTTATAGCTTGGCTGTCCTGATTTATAAAATCAAAAGGTGGCACCTCTTGTAATGCTAACAATGTTTTTGAAGTATCAACAACCACATCAGCCTCTTGACTTTTTGCAGTGCTCATTCTGGTATTATCTACAATGGTATTATTTACAATACGATCGTGTATTTTTGGAACAAAAATGATCCCAAAAATTAAAATAACAGCAAAAAGACCTATATACTTTGCTTTCATTATTGTTGTTTTACTAGAATTTGATTTCTTCTACTATTCTCTTTGGTTTCTTTTCGATACTCTGCCAAAACAACTTTAACATCATCACTCATTCTGTTGTTAATATCTCCAATATCTGCAGAGTTATACCCATACACTAAACCATCTGGCATATCTTGGTCATCATTTCTGCCTCGCAGATGCGCATCCTTATCTATAATAAAGACAAAACTGCTAGCCAATGAGCTATCTAGTGTATAACCACTGTTAAGAGAGGTAAATGCCTCTTGTATAGCCTGGGGAGTTCCAAAGGCATATTTCCAAGCGGTTGTTGGGGCAATTTCTGAAATCTTATTTGTTAAAATCTTTGCTCCATTTCTTGCACTTTGGGGTAATAGAATCAAAAACTGAAACTCTTTATACTCATGATTCTTTTTGTAAATCTTGTGGGCAAGGTTGTAGGTATAGGCTTTGGTTTGTAGTGGCGTATCTCCAAAAAAACCAAGAATGGTAATTTTATTATCTAAGGTAACAGGGGCGCCGTTAAGATCCTTGAAATTGAGTTACACTTACCACATCCTGTGATAGCACCGGTAGCTTCCCGAAATTATTAACTCCAGTTGCAAAAAACATATAAATTGCAATGGGTAATAAAAACAAGACCCCAAGACTATTTTCTTTTTAATACTGTTTTGTGGCGTTTCCAAGTGTTTGATTTTGAGTTGCAAAAATACACTACAAAAAAATGTTTACCAAGAAGCATATAGTTAATATTCGATTAAAAATGACTCCATAAAAAAATCCTACCAAGTTGGTAGGATTTTTAGTTTATTTTAATGTGTTGTTATGTATTAGAAGTCAAACTTAACATAGTTGTTTTTATATACTTCAAAGATATAATCTCCTTCAACAAGAAGAATTAATATAAGGTAGCAGATCAAGAAAATAGCTGTCCAAACAACCATACGTCTCAACGCTTTTGTCTCATCACGCATGTGCATAAAATCCCAGGTAATGTAATATGCCTTTACTATGGTAAGAACGATAAATATTAAATTCAATGGTTTCATGAAGATAAATGGTGACAAAAAGATATTTGCCATTGTTGCCATAAATCCACCTTCAAAAGAAGACATAAAAGGAACCATTAAAGACTGTGGCTTTATGATACCAAAAATAACTTCAACAATAGTGATAATAGATAGGAAAATAAAAACTCCCCAAATTTTTTGTTCGATTGATTTGAACTTAAGCCGTCCCCTAAAGATTGCTAAACTATGCTCGTGATGTCCCATTATATATACTACTAAATATGATTATTATTAAACAAGGTAAAAGAAGGTAAATACAAATACCCAAACTAGATCGACAAAGTGCCAGTACAACCCTACTTTTTCTACCATTTCATAACTCTTTCTACGCTCATAGGTCCCTATAACAACATTAAAGAAAATAATGATGTTAATGAGTACTCCAGAGAAAACGTGAAATCCATGAAATCCTGTAATAAAGAAAAAGAAATCTGCAAATAAGGGATGCCCATACTCATTGCGCTTTAGGTTTGCACCCTCAACAACTAGTTTACCGTCTTTTTTAATTTTTGCAATAGAAGCCTTCTCTTGAGAGAACCGTTGGATGCCCATTTTCATCTAGGTATTGTGTGCGTATCAACAAATTATCATTCGCTAAAAACCCAGCTTTTACTTCTTCAAAGTTGTAAGAGGTTTGATCGTTTCCACTCATAAACCAAATACCATTACTTGGCTCGTGCACGGTGGCTGTAGTATGCATAGATTCAGCAAAACTACCAATGGCCACACGATTTCCTTCTGTATCTAAAAACTGTAGTATTTTACCACCTTTTGTCTCTACGGCTCCGTATTCTCCTTTTATAAAAGTTGCCCATTCCCAGGCTTGAGAACCAACAAATATCGCTCCACCAATGATGGTTAAAAACATGTACATGGCCACTTTACTTTGCTTCATTTTATGCCCTGCATCTACGGCCAATACCATGGTCACAGAAGAGAAAATAAGGATAAAAGTCATGAAGGCAACGTAAAACATAGGTGCCGGCACTCCATGTAAAAATGGAAAGTGAGTAAACACCTCATCGGCGATAGGCCAAGCGTCTACAAATTTAAATCTTGAAAAGCCGTAAGCAGCTAAAAATCCAGAGAAGGTTAAAGCATCAGAGACGATGAAAAACCACATCATCATCTTACCATAACTAGCTCTTAAAGGTTGGTTTCCACCTCCCCAAACACCGCCTTGAGACGCCGTTGTTGCAACAGTTGTTTCCATAAATAGAAATCAATTTTTAATTTGGTTCAAAAATACATTATTTTTTTATCTCACGAAATATAAAAACAAAAACAGATACACCCATAGAACATCTACAAAGTGCCAAAAAGTAGTAGCAAGTTCAATTCCAAGGGTTTTTCCGTTCGTGTATTTTAATTTGTAATGATTATAAATTACTACTAAGACACAAATTAGGCCAGCAATAATATGAGCAAGGTGCAATAGCACCACTAAATAAATAAATGAGGTGGTAATACTACTTTCACTACCAGTGAAAAAATAGCCATTTTCTATAATTTGAGAAAAGCCAAGAAACTGTAAATACACAAAAACAACTCCTAGAATAAACGTTGTTACTAATAACACCATTGCTTTGGAGTTCTGCTCTTTTTTTACCGCATTTTTTGCCAATATAAATGTAAAACTACTTGCTATGATAACAGCAAGACTAATAAAAAAAGCTTCTGGTATTTCAAAATCTGTTAACCAGTCTACGCGCTCTTTACTTATTATGTATGCGCTAGTAAGACCTGCAAAACTCATCCCTAGACTTATCATACCAAAAAGCAGCATGTTCTTTTTAGCGCGTGCTATTTTATCTTTTTCTGTACCTTGTGTGTAGTCCATATTTTAAAATTTTTAATCGCTTTACTTACCTAATAAATTTATCTGCCACATATATTATTTGTAGAAGGGTAATATAACTTACACTCACCAACATAAGTTGTTTTGCAGATTTGTCTGTTTTTTGTTTGTATAATCGCAAGCCGTAATACACAAACCAAATTCCTAGCCCGCCAATAATTACTGCCGAAATTGGAGTTATATAAAACGCTCCTGTTACTCCAAATGCAGGAATCAATGAAGACAACACCGTACACACGCTATAGAAAACAACTTGCACCGCTGTAGTACGATCTCTTTTTCCTGTAGGCAACATAAAAAAGCCTCCTTTTTTATAATCATCAAATAAAAACCAACCTATAGCCCAAAAATGAGGAAATTGCCAAAAAAACTGAATCATAAACAAGGTCCCTGGTTCTATACCAAAATCATTGGTAGCAGCAACCCATCCTAACATAAAGGGAATAGCTCCCGGAAAAGCGCCAACAAAAACAGATAAGGGTGTTTTTGTTTTTAAAGGGGTGTATAAAAAAACGTATATAAAGATGGATATCGCACCAAACATTGCTGTTTGTGGATTTATGCTATACAGTACAGAAACACCAACAATAGTTAAAATAATAGCTATAGAGAGCGCAGCAGCAATACTCATTCTGCCAGCTGGAATAGGCCTATTTTTTGTTCTATCCATCAAAGTGTCTAAATCACGCTCCATGATTTGGTTGTAAACATTGCTGGCTCCTACCATACAATATCCACCAATACACAAAAGCAATAAGATCATAAAATCTACCTCTGCTGCGCCAAGTAAATACCCTGCAACCGAAGAAAACACAACACTTACAGACAACCTAAGTTTGGTTATTTCTGTAAAGTTTTTAACCCATGAGGTGGGAAGCACCTGTGTTTGTGTTACTGACAATAGAATCTATTTAAATTTTACCTTGTGTTTTGAGTGTGCAAAGATACGGTACAACTCTAATTCTAACCAATTTATAACACATTATCTATGTTAAAAATAAGCCTAAAAAAACACTACAGGATAAGAGATCGTAAACCAAAAAAATCCCATTCAAAAAAAGAAGTGTATGTACTTGTAATAAGAACCCAATAAAAAAAGCGCTGCAGAATTATCTACAGCGCTTTTTTTATTTATGATTATTTAATTTTAACGTACCATTCTAATTTCAGATGTTTCAAAATAATCTATGTCATCTTCTGAGTATGCATTACTAGATGACATTCTAAGCTCATTGGCATTAAACAGTGTTACATCAAAAAGAGTTTCATCCAAAAGGAGCTGCATTGTGCTATTATTGGCAGCATATGTTCCAATTTCATTATCAATATCCACGATTACTGTAGATTGACTCACAGAATTCTCCTGCAACAGTCACTAAGTGTGTTGAGAACATATTGACCATCTACAACGATAGGTGTCATTGTCAGAAAAAGTAACTGTGAGTTGAAATGTTTCTCCATAAGTGGATTCGAATCTGTTATAATATCTAATCCATTTATGTTAATAGTCTCGGTTGCGTTGCTAGTTAGATACGTAACCTGATAACTTCCTGCACTTAAATTTGTGTTGTTTAATCAGGTATTGTGGGGCGTCATCATCACTAGTACAAGCAATCAACGATACAAAAATAACTAGGGTAAATAAATGTTTAAATACTTTCATAATCAGTGTGTTTTAGTTTTCTATCTGAAATCTAATTGGAAGGGAATACAATACCCCTACCGCTTGACCACGTTGCTTTCCTGGTGTCATCTTTGGCAAAGCTTTGATAGTTTTAATTGCTTCTTGTTTTAATTTTGGGTGCGGCGCTCGTGCCTGAACATTGGTAATGTTACCCGTTCTGTCAATTTTAAATTGCACATATATTTGCTGAATTCCTTCCAAACCTAAATCACTTGCCAGATCTGTGTTGAATTTCTTTTGTACAAATTTCTGAATTTTACTAGACATGCACTTTTTCTTTGCAGCATTGTTACCTGCACTTTCACAACCAGGGTATATTGGCACATTCTCAATTACTGCGAAGGGAACATCATCAATGATTTCTCCAGCTTCATCAATCTCTTCAATCTCTACGATTTCTTCGTCAAACTTGTCATCTGTAGATTCGATAATTGTTTCTTCCACGTCTGCCTCATCTTCGATAACCTCAATAACCTCTGGAGCTGGTGGCGGCGGTGGTGGCGGTGGCGGTGGCGTTAACAGTTCTGTGATCGGAATATCTTCATCAAGATCATCACCCACATTTAAGGTGTCTAGTGAGAGATCTCTATCATAAGATTTCCACTCTACTGCTTGCCAAGACAAAAACAACATAAAAGCAAGGCCTGCTAAAAAGTAGACTCCACTCCATTGTTTTAAATCTGCTTTTGGATTTTTTTTAGGTTCCATAATTGAATATAAATTATCGTTGATAAAAATATAGAAAATCTATTGTAATGTAAAACAATAGCACTGTAATATTAGTAAATAAATTTCTTAGTCAGTTTAACTGCAAAAAACCCGAGAATCAAGCCACATACATTTGCTACTACATCAAAAAAGTCTGCCCCTCTTGTGGGTATGAAACTCCCTTGTACTACTTCAATAAGTATGCCGTAAAGCAAGGTGCAAACAAATAACAGGGGTAATGTGTAGGTCTTTGTAGTCTTGCTATTGGTCTTGCCAGAGAAAACATAACTTGCCCAAACCACAAAAAGTCCTGCATTAATAATAAGATGCACGATCTTATCTGCAAAAGGAATTTCTATTTTTGGAGCGCCAGTTATAGGAGTCAATAAAGCCGCAGTAATAAGCAGCGTATAGGAAATGGCAATCCCTAGAAGAAGTTTAGGCCCCAACAAGCTCTTTATACCCTGTCTCATCTAATAAGTTTTCTATTTCATCTGGATTAGAAATTTTAATCTTTATCATCCAGCCTTCTCCATAAGGGTCGTTGTTTACTTTTTCAGGATCAGACTCTAGGGTATCATTAAATGCTATAATTTCTCCAGAGAGTGGTAAAAATAAATCTGATACTGTTTTAACAGCCTCGACAGATCCAAATACCTCGTCGGCATCCATAGTTTCATCTAGTGTTTCAACTTCTACATATACAATATCTCCAAGCTCGCCTTGTGCAAAATCTGTAATACCTACTGTAGCAGTATCGCCATCAATAAGAATCCATTCGTGGTCTTTAGTGTACTTTAAATTTGATGGAATGTTCATAGTTACCTAATTTTTTTATGTGTTTATATTTTAATTACCGAAGTTATATCTCAAAGTTAAACCACTACGAATAGTTGTTTGAGGAAAAGCCGTAGAAATTGCATACTCAGAAAATGTGTGGTCATAATAAAATGCTGCAGTTAAGTTTTTACTTAAAGCATAGTCTACCAATAACTGAGCCCCGTAAATGGTTTGCCCTGCCGTGGTTTGATTATTCTCGATATCCAAATAGCGTATGATGGTCCTGTTGTCTCTTCTTGAAAGGTCTAACTTAAAGTTTAGGTCACTTTTTAATATTTGTTTTTTACCTCCAAAATTAGTTCCAATACGAAGGTCTTTTATTCTATATCCAAGACCAATAATAATTTCATCTCCTTTTATTTCAGTTAAAAGATTATTTGCAAAACTAAGACCTAGTGCTCTGTCTTTTCTATATTCTGCACTAATCTTAATAGAGTTTTTCATTTCAAGATCAATTTTTAACAAAGGTGAAAATTGCTCTGTAAGGTTAACATTGGTTAAAAACTGCTCGCTTTTAAAATCTCCAGCTTGATTTGTAGAAGCCGTTACTGGATTGCCATCTCTAGAGCGGTTGTAGTCTAAATTGGTTTGAAATTGGTTCACGGTATACCCGGCAGTGTATCCATGCTGGAGTGAGAACCTTTTAAAGTGTTTTTTAAACCACCCCAGGCGCATAAAACCAGTATATTTAATATCCCAATTTGGTAGAGGGATATCTCTTAAAATACCTTTTTTCTCGCTCTGCACATCAACGCCTTTATAGGCTGCAATAAAAGATGGCAATAATACGTCTTGGCTAGTAGGGCCAAATCCAACAGGATATCCTGTTTCTGGATCAACAGGAAAGGTGTCTGTACCATAAAATTCTGAGGCCAAGCTATTGGCAACAATAAGTCTATTGCTTCTAAAGGCATCAAATGGCTCAGATAGCGCATCTGTAGTGCTTTGAAAAGCCGTTGCAATAAGTAGGGTTGAAATATTAAAGTTTCCAGAGGTAACAGGTGTTAAAGAATTGTACAAGCCATCTTCAATAATATAATTCTCTGAGTAATTCTCTGAGTAGATTCTACTAGCATTAATATCAATCTTAAGATCTCTAATTGGCTCAAGGTTGACTTGAACATCTAACTGGTTGGTTTCATTCTCTGTGTACTGCTCATTGTATTCTGGATACAGGGTTAACCAACCGTTTCTTGCCGCCTGGTCTCTAACCTCAGCTTGGCTTCCAAAGGTAAAGCCTGCCGTTGGTTTTAAAGTACCTACAAAACCAATTGAGCGTTTATATCCAGGCAAGAAAATTCCGTTGGTTTCTTGGTAATTAAATTGCACTTTTTTAATCATGGTAGCCAAACCAATAAGTGTGTTTACTGCTTTATCCCCTCCACTTAAACCATTACCTAAGCCACCTCCAGAATTAGCTGCGCTACCAGAGGAATTCTTACCACCTTTGGCTGCAAAGCCTTGGGCATCATTCTTGGAACTTGCTTTAGAGTCCTTACCGCCTTTACCTGATCCACCTTTTGGGCTAAAACCGCCTCCATTTCTGGACATGCTATTTCTAGTATTGCCTGCGTTTCTGTTGGCTTTCTTTTTAGAAAGGCCAATATACCTATAAAAAGCACTGAAATCGAAGGTTGAATTAATACGATGTGTACTTGCGTTTTGAATAGAATTTCCTAAATCATAGGTTTCTACAGATCCGTCAGATAATTCAATATCAATATTATTAAACAAATCACTACCGTCTTGCCATTGGAAATCTCCGGTGTATGAATACGTTGCTCGTATCCACTTCAAGAAAGGGAATTTTGCAGTAGGCAGATCATAATTTAATTGCAATGATTGGAAGTGCTGGTTTGGATCTCCAATATCAAACAGACCGTCAAAGACTCCAATTTGATTGTCAGCAACACCATTGTCATCTATATAATTGGTGACAATTCTATTATTAGAGGTTGTGAAATTAAAACGAAATGATTTTGTTAGGTTATAATTAATTGCATAATCCCAGTCAAACAAATAGTTTCTTTGATAAAGCACCGGCAAGCCTATATTGCCATCTTCTAGGTTTAATTCTCTAAACTTTTGCTCATTATGCTGGCGCAGAATATTAGAGTTTACTGCAATACTAGTGGGTAAATAATTTAGATTAAGGTCTTTTAAAAACTGCCAATATTTTCCTGTAAAAATAGAATCATTCTTTTTAAATGGTTCAAATGTTTTGGGCGTAAAGTTATAGGCATAGGTTCCGCCCAAACGCACGTTTTGATCCAGGGCGTCTTGAATCTCAAAATCGTTGTGATCTATTTGATTGTAAGAGGCAGAAAGTGTAACATTTTCTATGTCATACACTTTTGGTTTACCCTCTGAGGTGCGTTCTTTACGAACCCCAATAAAATTAATGCTCTGTCTTTTTGTGTAGTCTATAGATTGTCCTAAAATCTCTTCTCTTCTTTCAGAGTTTCCTTCGTTATCTAATCTGGTTTGTAACTCTACATCTTGATACTCTGGATCAAATTGCGGCGTGATTAGTTTTTCTGACCTACCATAATTAAAAGGTAATTGAATACCCCATTTCTTTGGCAGCATCTGTCCTAAGTTAAAATTGGTTACCAAATCATACTCTTCTACATCTTCTCTGCTACGATCATTTGGGCCTTGCTCTAAAGAACCAAAACCTATGGTACTTACTCTACCTGTTGCACTTAGATTTGCGAAATCTGCAAAGTTTGCATCCATAGCAGCAACAGCTGCCCAACCACCCTGGTTTTGCAACTCAGATAGGCGCAATTCATTAAACCAAACCTCTCCACATAATTCTGTATTGGTCTCGTTACGAACACCAATCATTGCAACACGCACATCACCAAAACTAGGATTTCCTTTCATACCTACTCTCAGTATGTTAGATGGCAAGCCATCAATTTGGCCCTCTTCAAAGAAATGCAATTGGTTAGGGGCATAGGTGGCAGGATCTCCAAGTATCGTAGACTTTAAATCTTGTAATAAAGCAAGAGGCAGGTCCAACCTGTTCTCTACCGGCCATATTTCTTCAGCGCTAGTTGTATTGAAAGCCGTTGGCTTTAAAGACACCTGTACCTCATAGAAACTTTCTGTTAAATCATTACCCATTCTAATAAATGCAACCAAATCACCATCTGCCAGAGCTGTTTGATTTACGATAGATTCTGCATGAATAAACATTTCAAGATTTTTGTACTGGCGCATATCCACGCTAAAGTTTTTATACACACCACGAGCATCATTTTGCTCTAGGCCACAAACACGCAGGGCAAGAGATTGTTCATCTTGTCTAATAATGTTATTGTTATTATTGAGCTGCTCTCTTATTACTCCTGGAGGTAATGTGTAAGGTATGGGTTGCCTGTTCTCATTATCAATAATATTTACAGCTTCCACTTCAAAAACAGTATCGTCCAACTCAGGATCTTCCTGGGTAACGTTATCTAAAGTCTGCAAGTATCTTCTGTAATCTCCTCTAACTAGTTCTAGAGTTCCTAAACGAAGTGTGGTTTGCTGCTCAAATCCAGACATATACATACGCATAAAACGTATAGATCTAAAGTCTGAAATTCCATTCACTGCCCTGTCATAATCTGCAACAGGAACTTTAAACTGAACCCACCTAACATCCAAAGAACTATTGTCTTGAAGGGTAATTGTACTCTCCCGTACATCAGTCACAAAATCATTGGTAGCTGGGGTAAGAGCATCACGAGAGATAGGAATGTTATACTCATAATAACTATCTACGGTATTCATAGAGTTATCACGGTTAATATCTTCTACATCTGGCTGGGTGGTAGAACCACGATTTGTATTTGTTACCTCAACGGGAGAATTCCCTTCTGTACCATTGTATAATTTATAACGATTTCTTATATCTCCAGAGGCCTGCAAAAAGTATTGATAGTTATCATTTGCAGGATCTGCAAGCCCACTAAAGGTGGGGAACATCTCACTTTCTTGGGCATTGTTTAAACCATCATACCCTACATCTTGGTTAATGCGCTGCTGCCCTTCAGTATCGAAGGTGTATACTAAAGATTGATTGGTGGGCACCTTACCCCAAACCGTTGGTGTTGTATTTGTTGAATCACCATCTTGAGGCAAACCATTCTCGTATTGCTTTCTCCCATCTTTTAAAACATCTTCAGAAATATTTCCTAAGTTAAAACTTAGGGTTCCTCCATTGTTGGTGTTGTTTTCTTCGTATATAAATGGATCCATTACCCAAAACTGGATAAATTCTACATTGCTTCTTTCAAAATCTGTAGTGGTTAACTGTCTAGAAATCCCTCCAAAATTAGCTGCTGGATTGGGTAAATCATTTGTCCCTGCAGCAGCTGGATTAAAGTTATACTCTCCACGCTCGCTTGGGTAGAAAGAGAGGTCTAAAGAAAATAGCGCCTGTGTTTGCCCTTGAATTATATCTTGTGCCGGGAATATTTCATCTCTAAAAATACGCCTTGTAAATGGTGAGGATAAGTCCTGGTCTGTAATGCCATCTGGTCTTTGACTGCTATAAAAAATAGGATCAATGGTGTACCAGTTTAAACGGGCACGTTTGTAATTATAATCTAAAACACTGTTAGGTACTTCTCCCCCAAAACCATCTGGAGATGAAGGACAAACGCCATGAGATGGGAGAACTAATATCAAACTCTGTTTGTGAAGACTCAAAATCATCAATATATACGGTAGTTCTTCCTCCAAAGTCTGAAACCTCTGGAGCACTTGGCAATAAATAGGCAAATTCACCACGTATAGAAAAGTTTGACTCCACATCTGTATCAATGTTAGGGAGCTTGTTTACTAGACGAGTAAAGAAAGGAACCTGCGTAGCATAATTTAAGTTAACTCCAAATATTTGATTGTTAATTGGTTCTACATCATAGGTAGATTTTTGAGTAAGCGGGCGTTCGTTTAACTTCAAATAAGTACCACCTATGATAAAGTTATCGTTAAATTTATGCTCAATATTTAATCCCGTAAATCGCTTTGTTTGTTGTCCAAACAGGGTGTTGTTTTCTACTGTAATATTTACAGGAGTATTTGAGGCCAACAAAGATGGGTCTAAAATCTGAACTGTTCCTGCTTGATAATTAACCGTGTAATCCACACCTTCAGACAAGGCTCTTCCCCCGGCAGTAACCACCACAGAGCCCTGAGGTATGTTAAAGGCCCCGATAGGTATTCCGTTTCCGCCACTGGATTTGTACCTTCCTGTTAACTGAAATTTATTCTTATCACTATCCTCTTGTTCTGCTTGTGTTTTGGTGGATCTATACAAAGATCTAAAAACGTATTTGTCTTGATTGGCATTATAGGTAGCGGGCATGTTATAGGCTGCAGCGCCAGCAGAGGGGTCATCTAGTTTATTAAACAGGTATTCTCCAAAAGGCTCTACACTGGTAAATATAATGCGTCCATTTTGCTGATCTACGGTGAGCCCTGGTATAAAGTCAAAGAAGCCATCACCACCTTGTTGAGGGTCATTATTGAAATTTAATCTGTCTAGATTAAAAACCTTTAATAGCGTTTTGTTATCAACATCTTCAGGTAATGCTATGGCTGGGTTTGTAATTGTTCCTTCAGCAGCTATTATGTAGTTTAAAGGTGCTGGGTCTCTGTATTGGATGTCTAACCTGAAGTCTTCTTGTTCTAACTGAAAAGCTCCTAGACTGTATATGTTTTTCATCATCAAATCCCAGATAGGCTCTGTTACATTGGTGATGTTACTTTTTAATAATTTAACAATAAGGTTTTGAGGAATACCCTCTATATCATCCGTTCCTGGGTTGCCTGGCTCACCTGGTCTTACAAGACCTCCGGTGGCATCTACACCGTCTGTAGAAAACTCACCAACTTGATATACTTTTCCGTTTACAGTATATTGAAATGAAACGGCAATGACCTCATCATTATTTAACCGTTGGTTCAAAGAAATATATCCTAATTGAGAGTTAATAGTAAATTCATTAACTCTTAATTTTCTTGCGTTCTCTAGGGTTAAAAAGTCTGAACCATCTTGAACTTGCACACCACCAAATCCTTGTTGTACGGTAGCTATATCTCTTATTTGTTCATTTAAGATTCCTTGGGCACTAGCATCATCAATACCAAATGGATTGAAATCATTGTTGCCATTATCTGGAAAAGAATTAGGTGGTTTGTTTAAAAATCCACCTGGAATATTATTTAAGCCAATATTTGATATGTCAGACTCACCAACATCTTGAAGGGCTACAATGTTGCGCACATCTTGAGTTTGGTTACCTCTATTGGTTATCCAAGCTTCTACTCTAGTAATCTGAACGTTGGAACGGATAAAAGGATATTGCTTTAATGCTCTATCATAGGTGTCTCTAAAATAATGCGCTAAGAAAAAGTGACGATTTTCATCATAGTCTAGGGCATATATGTCAAAATCTGTGATGGTACCACCACCTTCTGTGGTTACGTTTCTAGTTTCAGATTGCTGCTCAGAGAACACGCCAGTAATGGTAGTTTTCCCAAATTGCAATTCTGTTTTTACACCAAATAAGCTTTGTGCACCAGGTATTAAAGTACTGTTAAGGGGCATACTCACATTACCTACTTCTATGGATCTAATGATATCATCTTCGGTAGGGGTGAATTCTAATTTTACTTGATTTTGAAAATCAAAGGTTGATTGGGTGTCGTAATTTGCGGTTACTTGCAAACGTTCTCCAACCTTACCAAGCAAACTCAAACTTATGCGCTGGTCAAAATCAAAAGAAAAGTTACTTCTGTTTCTTGGAGAAAATGCCGGATTGTCTTGTTTGGTGTACAATAGTCCAAGATCCATCTCTACAGTACCTTGAGGTATCACCTCAATGGTATTGCCTCCAAATACAGATTCAAAAAAGCTAGAATTGACATAAAATTTGGGCAGTAAGTTTTTTTGCGCATCATCAGAGCCTTCTTTTCTTCCATCTGCGGCATCAATTTTTTCTTTGAAATAATCGCGCATTTGCTCTTTTAAGATTAAATCACGATACTCCTTTGGGCTTAATACTAGTGGAAGACCAACATTAAAATCACCGAGCATTTCACTGTAATAATAGCTGTCTGTAACGGGGTCATAGGTGTATAAATTCTCTATGCTAGAGGATGGAGGCAGCTCAATACGCCCCATAGAAGATCCTGTTGCGGTAGAATCCTGCGCATTTGCACTAGAGAGACTCCCCAAAATGATACTTAAAAATACGAATTGTTTAAAAAAGCTATTTTTAAACTTGGTGAAATTTGTACCCAATACTTATAATTTTTTTAAAGCCTGTTTTATAATTTCCTCAATGGTTGCCTGCGGATATTCTTTAATAACAGCGTCACAAACTTTTTCAGCTTGTTTGCGTGTAAAACCTAAAGTGTCTAGAGCAGATAACGCTTCATTTTTGTTGGTATTGCTTGAAACCATAGAAACATCGTCTAAGCCATACACCTTTAGTATTTTATCTTTCAAATCCAACAACACGCGTTGGGCTGTTTTGGCTCCAATCCCTTTCACGGATTGAATGGTTGCCACGTCACTTGACGCAATGGCCTCGGTCACTTGGGTTGGAGATAAAGAAGACAGCATGGTTCTGGCTGTACTTGCTCCAACTCCTGAAACCGAAATTAATAACCTAAAAATCTCTCGCTCTACTATACTAGAAAAACCATACAAAATATGTGCGTCTTCACGAACTTGTAAATGCGTGAATAATTTGACATTTTCTGATGTGGGCAATTGTGCAAAAGTATGCAATGAAATGTTCACAAAATACCCTACACCATGACAGTCTATAACTACATCTGTAGGTGATTTTTCAACAAGTCTTCCCTGTAATTGGGTTATCATACGTTTTTCTTATGTTATTGCTGCCAAATATAGTATATTTTATTGGCTTATCTGAAGGGTTAAAACCTAAATTTCCTGCTGAAATATTACTACTTCTGGGCTGTTTCCTCTCGTTTATCTTTTTGCTGAGCATCTACCACAGACACCGCTGCCATGTTTACAATTTCTTCTACACTAGCACCTAGTTGAAGAATATGAACAGGCTTTCGCATTCCAAGCATAATAGGCCCTACAGAATCAACACCATTGATTTCTTTTAATAATTTATAATTACTATTGGCAGCATCTAAATTTGGAAATATGAGTGCATTCACTTTTTTCCCTGCAAGCTTAGAGAACGGAAATTTACTTTGTAACATTTCTGGGTTTAAAGCAAAGTCTGTTTGCAACTCCCCATCTATGTGCATATCTGGATTGGTTCTATGCAAATAAGCTACAGCATCTCTCACCTTTGTGGCGTGTGGATCTTTTGAAGAACCAAAATTAGCATAGCTTATCATTGCAATTACTGGCGTGAGTCCAAATAGCTTCATAGTATAATTTGTCATCTGGGCAATTTTAGCCAGTTCTTTAGCAGTAGGATCAATATTTATGGAAGTGTCACTAATAAAAATAGGTCCTCTTTTAGTGAGCATCATATTGGTTGTTGCTACTTTACTTACACCATCAAAACGTCCAATAACTTCCAAAACAGGTCGCAATACAGAAGGATAGGCTCGAGAGTAGCCAGAGATCATAGCATCTGCATCACCCTGGTTAAGCATCATGGCTGCAAAATAGTTACGCTCTCGCATTAATTTTTCTGCATCAAAAAGTGTTACTCCATTTCTATGTCTATTTTCAAATAATTTCTGAGCATATTTTGCCAAGTTCTCGGCTTGATCATCAGCCTTAGGGTCCATTATTTGTATGTCTGCATCAAATTCAAGTTGCTCCATAAGCTCCTCAATCACAGCTTTTCTACCTAACAATATAGGGGTTCCTATTCCTTCTTCATACACAATCTGAGCCGCTTTCAATACATTTAAATGATCTGCCTCTGCAAAAACAATACGCTTTGGATTTTGTTTTGCACGACTATACAACAAGCGTATAATCTTGTTGTCACTCCCCATGCGTTCGTTTAGTTCATCTCTATATTTCTTCCAATTTTTAATAGGTGCAGTTGCCACACCACTTTCCATAGCTGCTTTGGCAACAGCTGGAGGGATTTTATCAATTAACCTTGGGTCAAAAGGTTTGGGGATGATATAGTCTTTTCCGAAAATAAGTTTGGTTTCTCCATAGGCAACATTTACTTGTTCTGGGACCGGCTCTTTGGCTAGTTCAGCCAAGGCTTTTACAGCAGCCATCTTCATAGCCTCATTAATCTTGGTGGCACGAACATCTAGCGCTCCCCTAAAAATAAATGGAAAACCTAACACATTATTGACCTGATTGGGATGATCACTCCTACCGGTTGCCATAATAATATCATCTCGCGTTTTACAGGCTAGCTGATATTCAATCTCAGGATTTGGATTTGCCATAGCAAAAACAATAGGATCTGCGGCCATTGACTTAAGCATACTAGGAGTTACAATATCTGCAACAGAAAGCCCAACAAAGACATCTGCATCAACCATAGCCTCATCTAAGGTATCTATCTTTCTATGGGTTGCAAATTCTGACTTCTCAGGTGATAGCTCAGAACGATCATCCCTAATCACTCCTTTACTATCCAACATCACAATATTTGTCCCTACTGCGCCAAAGGCTTTGTAGAGCCTTGTACAAGACACCGCAGCAGCACCTGCTCCGCTTATTACAATTCTTACTTGCTCAATTTTTTTATGTGTTAACTCAAGTGCATTTAAAAGTGCGGCAGCAGAAATAATTGCCGTACCATGCTGGTCATCATGCATAACAGGTATGTCCAACTCTTCCTTCAACCTTCTTTCAATCTCAAAAGCTTCTGGAGCTTTAATATCTTCTAGATTAATTCCACCAAAAGTGGGTGCAATATTTTTTACCGTTTCAACAAAAGCATCAACATCTTGGGTGCCAATCTCAATATCAAAAACATCAATATCTGCAAATATTTTAAACAACAACCCTTTTCCTTCCATAACAGGTTTAGATGCCTCAGGACCTATATTTCCAAGCCCTAAAACTGCCGTACCATTTGTTATAACCGCCACCAAATTACCTTTAGCCGTATACTTATATACATTCTCAACATCTTTGGCTATCTCAAGGCAAGGCTCTGCCACACCAGGAGAGTATGCCAGTGATAAATCTCTTTGAGTTGCATATTTTGTGGTAGGCACAACTTGTATCTTTCCTGGCCTTGGCTGGGAGTGATATAAAAGGGCTTCTTTACGTTTACTTTGTTTACTCATAACAACAGATTGTTTTTTTATGGTATACTACAAATGTAACGGAGTGAAGTTAAAACAGTGTCTAAATTAAAGATTAATTGTTGGCTTTAAACACTAGATAATAACTTGGCAGCTCATTATAGCATCACGGCTTTAAGAATTCTATGTTTCTGCGCAATCCTTCAAACTTAGTACGCTTTAAAGGACTCTTTTTAAAAATTTCTGAAAATACTTCTTGGGTAATTTCTTCCCAATCTTTCTTTGAATTGGACAATACATCTGGATGAGGATCAAACAAAGGCTCCTTGTGGGCTTTGCTAAACCTGTTCCAAGGGCACACATCTTGGCAAACATCACATCCAAACATCCAATCATCAAACTGCCCACTTACACTTGAGGGGATTTCATTTTTAAGCTCAATGGTGAAATAGCTAATGCATTTACTACCATCTACCTTATAAGGCTCTACTATGGCCTGAGTTGGGCAAGCATCTATACATGCTGTGCAACTCCCACAATGGTCTGTAACGGGGGTGTCATAGTCAAGATCTAGATCTACAATGAGTTCTGCTATAAAATAAAAAGAACCTGCTTGTTTGGATAGTAAATTACTATGCTTACCAATCCAACCCAAACCACTTTTTGCGGCCCAAGCTTTATCTAACACTGGAGCGCTATCAACAAAAGCGCGTCCATGAACATCACCCACCTGCTCTTGAATGCAGTGCAGCAACTCTTTTAACTTGTCTTTAATCACAAAGTGATAATCTGTACCGTATGCGTATTTAGATATTTTATAACTATCATCTCGCTGAAGTTGTTGTGGATAATAGTTTAACAATAAAGAAATAACACTTTTGGAACCCTCCACAAGCTTTGTTGGGTCAAGGCGCTTGTCAAAGTGGTTTTCCATGTACTGCATCTGGCCATGCCTATTTTGGTTGAGCCAAGCCTCAAGTCTTGGGGCTTCTTGCTCCAAAAAACCTGCTTTACTTATACCACAAGACATAAACCCAAGGCGCTTTGCTTGGTCTTTAATAAAAGCAGTATGTTGGTGTTTTGAGTGTATAGCTGTAGTGTTTTACATCTTAGACTTTCGAACTTAAAAAAACGCAAGATAGGTGTGGAAATTCTTGTTGCTAGACAGCGCTATTAAAACAACCCTCCTTGGGTGGGCTCCTTAACTTTTCCTAGATGTTTATAAGCCGCCTCAGTAACCTCACGTCCTCTTGGAGTACGCATAATAAATCCTTGCTGAATCAAAAATGGCTCATATACCTCTTCTATGGTTTCTGGACTTTCTGAAACCGCAGTTGCAATGGTGGTAATCCCCACAGGACCTCCTTTGAATTTATCGATAATAGTGTTTAGTATTTTATTGTCCATTTCATCCAGTCCATGGGCATCAACACTAAGAGCTTCTAATGAAAATTTAGCGATAGATATGTCTATGGATCCATTCCCTTTAATTTGAGCAAAATCACGCACTCTGCGCAAAAGAGCATTAGCAATACGAGGGGTACCCCTACTTCTACCTGCAATTTCAATGGCAGCTTCCATAGAAATAGGAACATCCAAAATACTTGCACTTCGCTGTACGATGGTTGTTAAAAGTTCTGTGGTATAATATTGTAATCTAGATGTGATCCCAAAACGAGCTCTCATAGGAGCTGTTAAAAGTCCAGAACGTGTTGTAGCGCCCACTAGTGTAAATGGAGCTAAGTGTATTTGAACAGAACGAGCATTGGGCCCAGATTCTATCATGATGTCAATCTTGTAGTCTTCCATAGCAGAGTATAAATACTCCTCAACAATAGGGCTTAATCTATGAATCTCATCAATAAACAACACATCACGCTCCTCAAGATTTGTGAGCAGTCCTGCTAAATCTCCAGGCTTGTCCAAAACAGGACCAGAGGTTACTTTAATACCCACTTCTAGCTCATTGGCTAAGAATGTGTGCTAGGGTCGTTTTACCCAGTCCTGGTGGTCCATGAAAAAGTGTGTGATCTAGAGCCTCGTCTCTTTGATTGGCAGCTTGAACAAATACCTGCAGGTTTTCTAAGGCTTTGTCTTGCCCTGTAAAGTCATCAAAACTGAGGGGTCTTAACTTCTTTTCGATTTCAACATCTTTTGGTGTTAAGTGCTCTTCAGATGGATCCAGATGTTCGTTCATATAACAAATATACAAAGGGATTCATTACAAAGAGAAGCCTATAAAACTAAGATATAAACAAAATGATTTAAAGAAACTACAACAAGTAATTAAAGGCTATCAGTATTCGTTTTATAATGCATATTTTTACAAATCATTTTTTGGATAATCAATATAACTGTAATGCCTACACAACCAAAACTTACCCGATTTAATCAAAATGTATTGTCTAAATATCAAATATACAACAGTATATTTATGACCCTGCCCTTTGACACCATTACCAAAACCGGAGCGCTTTTGCCTCTTTTTCATGAAACCTGCCAGAAAGGTTTTGAAAAAGAACAAGACCCGACTACTATTGTTGAGACATTTTTTAAAAAATATCAAGATAGACGCTCCAATGACAGCCAAATCAATTTACTGTTCAGATTTATACAATACATAGAACGGCAAGTAGTTTTGTTTGACGCCATTGAGGATGCTAGTTTTCCTATTGTAAATAATATGGATGGAATTGGCACATTGCGTTCTTTAAAGGAAAGTGCAACTGCTGAAAAGAAACTAGAAACCCTAAAAAAATATCTTGAAGAATTTAAAGTGCGTATTGTTCTTACAGCCCACCCAACTCAGTTTTACCCCGGTGCAGTATTAGGAATTATCACAGATTTAACACAGGCCATCCGTGAAAATGATTTGCTTCGCATTAATGAACTATTAGCACAATTAGGTAAAACACCTTTTTTCAAACATAAAAAACCTACTCCCTACGATGAAGCTGTAAGTTTAATTTGGTATTTAGAGAATGTATTTTATAAATCCTTCGGAACAATCTATGACTACATACAGCAAAACATCTTTGATGGAAAACACATAGAAAATGACATCATTAATATAGGGTTTTGGCCCGGCGGAGACAGAGATGGAAATCCATTTGTCACTCCAGAAATAACCTTAAAAGTTGCCGCTAGATTGCGCGAAACAATCATTAAAAACTACCACAGAGATATTAGAGAATTAAGAAGAAAATTAACCTTTAGTGGTGTAGAGCAGCGTATCATTAAACTAGAAACAGAACTTTATAATAGTATCACACATCAAAAATCTTCTCTTACCCTAGATTCTTTTACCCAAGAGCTAAAAGAAATAAAACAGCTTATTATTGACCAGCATCAATCGCTGTATGTCTCTCAAATAAACAGTTTGTTAAATAAAGTTCATCTCTTTGGTTTTCATTTTGCAAATCTTGATATTAGGCAAGATAGCCGTAAACATGCTCAGTTTTTCAATACATTAGTTACCGCCTTAATAGAAAGTGGTAGCACTATATTTCCAGAGAACTATTTTGATTTACAAGAAGACCAACAAATACAAGTACTCTCTAAGGTGCAGGGAAAGGTTGACTTATCTTTAATTAAAGATGAAGAAACGCTAAAGGCTTTACATACAATGAAGGCAATAAAAACCATTCAATCAACAAATGGCCAGGCCGCTGCAAACAGATATATCATAAGCAATAATCAAAGTACCCTGCATGTCATGCAACTCTTTGCAATGTTAAAAATCGTTGCATTTGAAGACGCACTAACTGTTGATATTGGGCCCTTATTTGAAACCATTACAGATTTAGAAAATGCGCCAAAGGTCATGGAGGAGTTGTATACAAACCCTTACTATGCTGCTCATTTAAAAACTAGAGCAAACAAACAAACCATCATGTTAGGGTTTAGCGATGGCACAAAAGATGGAGGGTATTTAATGGCAAATTGGGCCATCTATAAAGCAAAAGAAAACCTAACTAGAATATCAAGACAATACGGTATTACCGTTATTTTCTTTGATGGTCGTGGAGGACCACCAGCGCGTGGTGGTGGAAAAACACATAATTTTTATGCCTCTTTAGGGCCAACTATTGAAGATAAGGAAGTGCAATTAACCATTCAAGGGCAAACCATTTCTTCAAATTTCGGAACCTTAGAATCATCACAATACAACTTAGAACAATTAATCACCTCTGGTATTAGCAATAGCTTGCTTGATAAAGAGCTAAGCATGACCAAAGCAAATACAGAGGTCATGACAGATTTGGCCCAACGAAGCTATAAAGCATATTCGAGTTTTAAATCGCATCCTAAATTTATACCCTATTTAGAGCACATGAGTACCTTAAAATATTATGCTAAAACAAATATAGGAAGCCGCCCTTCTAAACGCGGAAAAGCAGAAGGTCTAGTTTTTGAAGATTTAAGGGCTATTCCATTTGTAGGTTCATGGAGTCAATTAAAGCAAAATGTTCCTGGGTTTTTTGGTGTTGGAACTGCTTTGAAACATTATGAAGATAGTAATGAATTTGAAAAAGTACAGCATTTGTTTAACACCTCTGAGTTCTTTAAAACACTTATAGAAAACAGTATGATGTCTTTGACTAAATCATTTTTAGGGCTCACAAAATACATGAGCGAGGATGATCAGTACGGAGCGTTTTGGAATGTTATTTACTCAGAATACAAGACCTCAAAACGCCTTCTTTTAAAACTCACTGGATACTCACAACTTATGGAAGAAGAGCCTGCAGGAAAAGCCTCTATTGCCGTTAGGGAGTCTATCGTGTTGCCCCTGTTAACCATACAGCAATTTGCATTAAAGAAAATTCAGGAACTTGAGAAAGAACCTGTTAAAGATGTCGCTAAAATTGCTATTTACCAGAAGTTGGTGATGCGCTCTTTATTCGGAAATATTAATGCAAGTAGAAATTCTGCATAAGGCCCGTAAAGGTTTTAACATCTTTATAGTCCAAAAAAAAGCCCTTTCTAAACAGAAAGGGCTTTTTTTATAGTCTATTATTTAATGATGCAACTCTTCTTCGTTTTCCATCATTGGTACATCTTGTGGTATAAAATCTTGACCAGGAATCATGTAATCTGTATCATCGCTATTTGGCTTACTATAATCATAAGCCCAACGATGTACCTCTGGAAGAGGACCATCCCAGTTACCATGAATGTGTTTTACCTCAGCGGTCCATTCTAGTGTTGTAGAATTCCATGGGTTTTTAGGCCCTTTCTTTCCATAATACATAGAGTGAATGAAGTTGTATAAAAACACTAGTTGTGCTCCTGCAGTTATAATAGCAAAAATGGTTATCACAACATTTACATCTGCTAGATCATCAAAATATGGAAAAGCAGTGTTTGTATAGTAACGTCTAGGTAGTCCTGCCATACCTATAAAGTGCATTGGGAAGAATACTCCGTATGCGCCAATAACAGTAATCCAGAAATGAACAAAGCCTAAGTTTTTGTTTAGCATGCGTCCCTCAAACATTTTTGGGAACCAGTGGTATACACCAGCAAATAAACCATACAATGCAGATATACCCATCACTAGGTGAAAGTGAGCCACTACAAAATACGTATCATGAACATTAATATCTAGTGCACTATCTCCTAAGATTATACCTGTTAATCCTCCAGTGATAAATGTTGACACAAAACCAATAGAAAACAACATGGCAGGATTCATCTGCAAGTTCCCCCTCCAGAGAGTTGTAATCCAGTTAAAAGATTTTACCGCAGATGGAATGGCAATTAGTAGAGTTGTAAAAGTAAATACAGATCCTAAAAATGGATTCATACCAGAGATAAACATATGGTGACCCCATACAATGGTTGATAGAAACGCAATGGCTAGAATTGAAGCAACCATGGCTCTGTAACCAAACACTGGCTTACGAGAATTTGTAGCTAATATTTCTGAAACCATACCCATGGCAGGTAGTATAACAATATACACCTCAGGGTGACCTAAGAACCAAAATAAGTGTTCAAATAATACTGGTGACCCTCCTTGGTTATGCAATACCTCTCCGGCAATAAAAATGTCTGACAAGAAGAAAGAAGTACCAAAACTTCTATCCATAATAAGCATAAGCGCTGCAGATAAAAGTACAGGGAAAGATACAATACCAATAATAGCTGTTACAAAGAAAGCCCATATAGTAAGAGGAAGACGCGTCATACGCATTCCTTTTGTTCTTAAGTTTATAACCGTTACCACATAATTTAAAGACCCCAACAAAGAAGATGCAATGAATATTGCCATAGAGACTAGCCACAGAGTCATACCAGCACCAGAACCAGGAATTGCCTGAGGCAACGCACTAAGTGGCGGGTATATAGTCCAACCTGCAGAAGCAGGTCCTGCTTCAACAAATAATGACATAACCATGATTAAACTTGATAAGAAAAACAACCAATAAGAAACCATGTTTAGGAATCCTGATGCCATATCTCTTGCGCCAATTTGCAATGGAATAAGTAGGTTACTAAAAGTACCACTAAGACCAGCGGTTAATACAAAGAAGACCATGATAGTTCCGTGAATGGTAACCAGTGCAAGATATACACTTGGGTCCATAACGCCACCTTCTGCCCATTTACCTAGTAACATTTCGAATATTACAAATGGCTCTTCTGGCCAAGCAAGCTGCATTCTCATCAAAATAGACATCGCAATACCAATAATACCCATAAACAAACCTGTTATAAGGTATTGCTTAGAAATCATTTTATGGTCTGTACTAAAAATATATTTAGTTACAAATGTCTCTTTATGATGATGCCCGTGATCATCTACTGCGTGTTCTTCTGCGTGTGCTGACATATCTTAGCTCGTTTTTTTATTTATTTAGGGATGTAGCAATAGTTGCTTGTTGTGCAATCCAAGCGTCATACTCCTCTTGAGTTTCAACAATAATTTTCATTTGCATGTTGTAGTGATTGGTACCACAAATCTTGTTGCAAAGCAATAGGTAATCAAACTCGTAAGGCTCTAATGCTTCTTCGCCTTTAGCCATTAGTTCTAAAGAATTTTTTCTTCGAATGGTATTAATTCTGCTTACTTTACCCATAACCTCTTCATCCAATCTCATTTGCTCTGTGGTTACAGAGGGCGTAAATGCAAATTGTGTAATCATACCAGGAACACAATTCATTTGAGCTCTAAAGTGTGGCATATACGCAGAGTGAAGTACATCCTGAGAACGCATTTTAAATAATATTTTTCTACCCAGGGGTAAGTGAAGTTCATTAACAACAACATCATCCTGTGCGTTAGGATCTGAGGTGTCTACACCCAATTGGTTTGCTCCTTCAATTAAACGTACATTGGCCTCTCCAAGTGTGTTATCTTCACCACTGTAACGAGCTCTCCAATCAAACTGATATGCATACAACTCAACAATCATTGGATCATCATCTTCACTAACATTCATGATGTCTGTCCAGGTAAATAGACCATAGATAATAAGTCCTGCTAAAACAATTACAGGAATTACGGTCCAGATAAACTCTAACTTATCATTGTCTGCAAAATATAAAGCGCGCCTGTTTTTATTTCCTCTGTATTTGAAAGCAAAATAGCTTAACAACCAAAGTGTAATAAACCCTACAAAGAAAATAAGTACCATAGAAATTAACCATAAATCGTCAATTCCTTGTCCATGCTCTGAAGCAGCTTTAGGTAATAAAACCTCTCCCCATTTCCAGAATGAAACAATTAATATAGCATAGGTAACAAACACAAACATTAGCATCAACCATCCGTTGATATTGTTGTCTTTGTCTGAAGCAATCTCTGAAGATTCACCTAACTGTTCCGGGGTTTTTGACATTCCAAAAATCTTACCCATCTGTAATACAGTGATTCCGAAGAGAATAATTACTAATACAATTAAAAATGCGGTCATCGTTATTGGTCTTCTAAATAATTAATAATGATAATTTTTACTTTCTTTCATGAAAGGGTTGTTTTTCAACACTAAAGGCGCTTTTGTTAATGCTGTAAAAACAACAAGAATAAAAAGACCTAGGAAGAACAACATAGACCCTATTTCTGGTATTCCTATAAACCAGCTTTTTCCAACTGTTCCAGGCATAACCATCACAAAAATATCTATATAATGTCCTACAAGTATTACAATACCTGTTAGTACCACAAACCAGTTAACACGTTTGTAATCACTGTTCATTAACAGCAACAGCGGGAATAAAAAGTTCATCGCCAACATACCAAAGAATGGCAGGTTAAAATCTTCAATACGCGTCATGAAATAGGTAACCTCTTCAGGTATGTTTGCGTACCAAATCAACATAAATTGAGAGAACCATAAGTAGGTCCAGAAAATACTAAAGCCAAACATAAACTTAGCCAAATCATGGATGTGACTGTCATTTACTATTTCAAGATATCCTTGAGATTTTAAAAATATTGTAATTAAAGCAATTGTTGTGATAGCACACACCATCATTCCAGCAAGAACATACCAACCAAATAAGGTTGAGAACCAGTGTGGGTCAAAGCTCATAATCCAATCCCAAGACATCATAGACTCGGTGTATAAAAAGAATACTAAGAACCCAGCTGAAATTCTGAAGGTCTTTTTAAAGTTACTGTAGTCATTTTCTTTTGCGGTATCACCTGCACGAGAAAACTTAACTGCAAAGTGACGGTAAGTAATCCAACCACCTAAAAATATAGCCGCTCTTATAAGCATCCATGTTCCATTGAGCCAGCTAGCTTTACCTTGAAGTAATTTATCATGAGCTACAACTTCTGGATCTGCCCATACAAATAGATGGTTGATATGGAATCCTGATAAACCTAACAAAACAAACATAATGATTCCTCCAGGTACTAGGTAGGCAGTAACAGCTTCCATTACTCTAAAAAGTACTGGAGACCAACCGGCCTGAGCAGCAAAATTTACTGCATAAAAAGCCAAGGCTCCAAGTGCAATCATAAAGAAAAAGAAACAAGCAACATACAAGGCAGACCAAGGTCTGTTTTGTAGTTGATGTAAGGTATGCTCTAGGTGTTTCTGCTCGTCTGCAGCGTCATGAGAGGCTCCATGAGCAGCATCACCATGGCTGTCTTTGATTGTGTCGTGACTCTCGTTAGAGGCCTCACCGTGATCATCACCATGTGCCGCCATCATTTGTTTTACCTCTGCAGTAGATCCTGGAGCAGACAAAAAACCTGCACCAATACCAACAGCACCAAGCACCATCAATATGATAGCAAATAATTTAAGTTTATTAGGTAGCGTATAATTCATATCTAAGCTATTCTATTGTTCTTTTGTTTAATGTTTTTGTTAATCATTTGATTGATTAGAGCCAGCAACTTCTTCAAGTTCTGGAACAACCAATGGTGTCCCTTCTAATGTTGCTTTTAAGTTCATCACATGCTGGGTAATTTGCCAACGTTCTAACTCATTGGTCTGAGATGCATAAGATCCCATAGAGTTTAAGCCATACATCTGTACATGATACACACCACCTTGGGTGATTAATCTTCCAGGTGCAGCATAACTAGGAATCCCTAATATTTTTTCACGCTGCATTAAAATACCGTTTCCATCCCCTTTGTCTCCATGACAAACAGCACAGAATATGGTATATAATTCTTTACCTGCGTCCAAGTTTTTTTGAGTAACCTCTAATGGGTTTTTCAAATCTTTTTTGGCAGCATCTGAGCCTTTTGTTGTGTCTGGATAATCATAGGGAGCGTATCCTCTTGGTACGGTTCCCAAAACTGGTAACATTGCTTCTTGCCCTCCAGGGAAAACTTCGTACTCACCATAGGTTTCATATCCTACAGGCTCATACATGTTTGGCATATATTGGTAGCTGGGCTTGGTATCGCCTCCGCAAGAAACCAATACTATCAATGCTATTAAAGCAATACTTATATGGAGTATCTTTTTCATATTAATGATCATCATCAGATTCTACTATACTAATTTCAACAGCTCCTGTATCTTGCAAGAACTTAGACATTTTGTCTATATCATGATGTGCAGTATCAACAGCCATTAAAAAATGGTCGTCTGTTGTTCTTACATCAGGATTTTCTGCTTTTTTGAATGGCCATAGTTTACTTCTCATATAAAAAGTAATTACCATTAAGTGGGCTGCGAAAAAGACAGTCATTTCAAACATAATTGGCACAAAAGCAGGCATGTTTTCGATGTAGGTAAAACTTGGCTTACCACCAATATCTTGAGGCCAATCTTCAATCATAATGAAATTCATCATTGTAATTGCAACTGCAAGTCCTACAATACCGTACATAAAAGCCGTAATGGCAATACGTGTAGGCTCAAGACCCATTACTTTATCTAGCCCATGCACCGGAAAAGGTGTGTAGACTTCTTCGATATGATAGTGAGCTGCGCGCGTTTGTTTAACCGCATGCATTAAAATATCATCATCATTATAAATTGCATGTATCACTTTGGAAGCCATACTAGTTGTTTTTAAGTTTAGAAGCTTGTCCTGCCCAGTCATCGCGCTTTGCTCTTCCTGGTAACTCGCCTAAAATTTCATCGAATAAATCATACTCTTGATTGGTCATTTTACTTATCTGCTGAAAAGTAAATAATCCCATAGCATTTAATTTCTTTTGTAATACTGGGCCAACACCTGTAATTTTCTTAAGATCATCAGGGCTTTGAGTAGCTGTGTCAAAACTTCCTAGTGAAGCTAGCAAGGTCTTTAACTTACCTTGATCATAGCCACTTTTTGATGATTTTACTGGGGTTGCACCAGGTGTTACAACATCATAGTGTTTTACATCATCTCCATGCTTTTCACGTAAGGATTTGAATTTTGACCCAGAACTCTTTAGGATAGATTTCACCTCTGCCTGAGCAATTACAGGGAAGGTTCTAGCGTATAGTAAGAACAACACAAAGAAAAATCCTATGGTTCCTATAAAAATACCTATATCAACAAAAGTTGGTGAGAACATGGTCCAAGAAGATGGCAAGTAATCACGATGCAATGAGGTAACAATAATTACAAAACGCTCAAACCACATTCCTATGTTTACTACAATAGAGATAAAGAAGGAGAACATAATACTTGTGCGTAATTTTTTAAACCACATAAATTGTGGAGAGAAAACATTACATGACATCATTGCCCAATAGGCCCACCAGTAGGGTCCAGTAGCTCTATTTAAAAACGCATACTGTTCGTACTCTACTCCAGAGTACCATGCAATAAACAGCTCTGTGATGTATGCAACACCAACAATAGAACCTGTAAGCATGATAACAATATTCATAAGTTCAATGTGCTGAATGGTAATGTAATCTTCTAGTTTAGACACCTTTCTCATGATGATCAAAAGTGTGTTTACCATTGCAAAACCAGAGAAAATTGCTCCAGCTACAAAATATGGAGGGAAAATAGTAGTATGCCATCCAGGTATAACAGAGGTAGCAAAATCAAAAGATACAATGGTGTGTACAGAAAGTACAAGTGGTGTAGCCAAACCTGCCAATACTAGAGATACCTCTTCAAAGCGTTGCCAGTCTTTTGCACGTCCACTCCAACCAAAAGAAAGAATGCCGTAAATCTTTTTTGTAAAAGGAGTTACTGCTCTATCACGAATCATGGCAAAATCTGGTAAGAGTCCTGTCCACCAGAAAACCAGTGATACAGAAAGATATGTAGAAATTGCAAATACATCCCACAACAAAGGAGAGTTAAAGTTTACCCACAAAGACCCAAATTGATTTGGAATTGGCAGTACCCAGTATGCCAGCCAGGGACGTCCCATGTGTATAATTGGGAACAAACCTGCTTGTATTACAGAGAAGATAGTCATCGCCTCTGCTGAGCGGTTAATTGCCATTCTCCACTTCTGCCGGAAAAGTAACAGTACTGCAGAAATCAAAGTTCCTGCGTGACCAATACCTACCCACCATACAAAATTGGTAATATCCCAAGCCCAACCTACGGTCTTGTTTAATCCCCAAACTCCAATACCGGTAGATACGGTGTAAATAATACAACCTAATCCCCATCCAAATGCAACAAGAGCAATAGTGAATACAATCCACCATGATTTGTTGGCTTTACCTTCAACAGGAGCGGCTACATCGATGGTAACATCGTGGTAGTTCTTATCTCCTATAACTAAGGGTCTTCTAATAGGTGCTTCGTAATGCGACGCCATATTTTATATACTATTTCTTAGTTAGTTACGCTTTTTTTGAATTTCTCACCTTTGTCTGATAGAATACGTTAGGTTGTGTTCCAACGGCTTCTAATAAGTGATACATTCGCTTATCTCTTTTTCTCTTTATAAACTTCACTATCGTGATCATTGATGTCTCCAAATACCATAGCTCCACTTTCACAAGCTGAAGAACATGCTGTCTGGAATTCTGAATCTTTCACGGCACGCCCATCACGTTTTGCCTTAAGAATTGATAATTGTGTTTGCTGAATACACATAGAACATTTTTCCATAACCCCTCTAGAACGAACATTCACATCTGGGTTAAGGACCATTCTTCCTAAATCATTATTCATGTGGTAGTCAAACTCATCATTCTCATTGTACAAGAACCAGTTAAAACGACGTACTTTATAAGGACAGTTGTTTGCACAGTATCTTGTACCTACACAACGGTTATACGCCATGTGGTTTTGACCTTGTCTACTATGAGTGGTTGCCGCTACTGGACAAACAGTCTCACATGGAGCATGATTACAGTGTTGACACATAACCGGCTGAAATGCTACCTGTGGGTTTGCAGATGGATCTTCCAATTCTGCAAATTGAGATAGTGATTCACCCAGGCCAGACATGTTTATTTTCTTAGACTCATCTCCATCAAAACTTTCTTCTGATGAGTAATATCTATCGATACGCAACCAGTGCATATCACGACTCTTTCGCATTTCTTGCTTACCTACTACTGGAACATTGTTTTCTGCATGACATGCAATTACACAAGCGCCGCAACCCGTACAGGCGTTTAAGTCTATGGACAAATTAAAATGATGCCCAACAGAGCGATCAAAAGATGTCCATAAATCTGCCTCTGGAGAGGTTACTGGAATTTCTTCGTGATCTCTAGAAACCTTTAATACTGGGTTCCAAGCATACTCACCATCTCTATTTGCTTTGGTGGTATTAAATATCTCTAATGTTGTCTCACGAATAATATCTCTACCCATCATCGTGTTGTGCAACTGTACACATGCAAATTCATGCATTCCAGCTGCTTTCTCTAAAGAAACACGTTGTACAGATGAGAAATCGTTATATAATGCATAGGCATTTACACCTGTTTGCATTTCTTGTTGAATAGCGGCTGTTTTTCCATAACCAAGTGCTAAACCAACAGAACCTTTTGCTTGTCCTGGCTGAATTAAAACGGGTACGTTTTGAATCACAACACCATTCATAGTAACATTTACATAACTACCATTTAAACCACCATTGGCTACATTCTCGTTAACTAGACCCATGGTAGCCGCATCTGCCTTTGAAACAGTTATATAGTTGTCCCAAGATGCTCTTGTAATAGGATCCGGCATTTCTTGTAACCAAGGATTGTTAGCCTGTTGCCCATCACCTAAACTTGTTTTTGTATACAATGTAAGCTCTAAATCACCTTGCTTTAAACTAGTGTCTAAACTTGCATTTGAGCTGCTAGTATCAACAGATGTCTTTTCTGTAGAAAGCGATTCGTTTGATACATTTGTAGCAGAGGTAACAATACCTGCTTCTAATGCCTTATTCCAGGAAGTTCCTGCCAATACTCCAGACCAAGTGTCTTTAATATAATCGTTATATTTTGTAGTATTTCCTGTCCAGGTCAATAAGCAATCTTGAAACTGTCTTGTATCAAATAAAGGACGAATGGTAGGCTGTGTTAAACTAAAAGAACCTTTTTTGATTTGTGCATCTCCCCAAGATTCTAGATAATGAGGGGTTGCAGCAACCATTTGTGCTAAAGATGCCGTTGCGTCTTTCTTCATTGTAAATGCCAAAGACATCTCTAATTTCTGATATCCTGCAGCAAATTGCTCATTGTTTGGCAACGAATACACAGGATCAACTCCCACTGTAATCAATCCTTTTATACTTCCGCTAATAACACCCTGCATAACACCGATAACTTGATTTGCGCTACCTTGTCTTGTCATTTTTGGAGAAACAGCATCCATTACTACGCTATTTGCATTTGCTTCAAGGGCCATTTTTTGTGCCGCTACACTTGGTAATCCTGTAACGATAACACCTTTATTTCCTGCTGCTGCTAACTCAGCTTTTGCGCTGGCAACTGCAGTTGCAATACCCTGTGGTAAACCAGAGGAACTACCACCAGTAAGGGCCTTTAAAATTTGTAATTGTTGAGATGGAGTTGCAGGCACACGAGTATCTGCATTTGCTCCAGTTAATGACATGTTAGCTTCAAACTGAACATGACGAGACATTTTACCGTTGGTTGGCACATGGCCTTTTGCGTAACCAGCATCATATCCTCCGCCTTGCCAATCTCCTAAGAAATCTGCACCTACAGATACAATCACCTCAGCTTTGCTAAAGTCATAATCTGCCATTGCTCTTGTTCCGTAAACAGCCTGAAATGCATCTAAGGCTTCAGAGCAAGAAACCGTATCATACACAACATGACGTACGTTTGGGAATTTGCTAGTAAATTCTTTAATTAATTTTGAAGTAGATGGACTCGCAAATGTCTGAGTTAACAAAACAACATCTTTGCCCTGCATCTGGTTTAGTTTTCCTGCAACAGCTGCATCAAAATCTGTCCAAGAAACATCTTTTCCAGCAAGTTGTGGTGCTTTTAATCTATTGTTATCATACAATGACAACACAGAAGCATGTACTCTTGCGTTTACACTACCACTGTTGTTAGATAAGTCGTTTCGTTCTATTTTGATAGGACGGCCTTCACGAGTTTTAACCAGTACGTTTGCAAAATCAAAACCATCTGCTATGGTACTTGCATAATAATTTGCTACACCTGGAACGATCTCATCTGGTGCAACAACGTAAGGAATTGATTTAATTACGGGTCCTTCACAAGCTGCCAATGATGCTGCAGCAGTTGTAAAACCAACGTACTTTAAGAAATCACGACGCGTAGTTGATGAAGCCTCTAGGGTTTCTTTATCACCCAAAAATTCATCTGTTGGAATATCCGTAACAAATTCATTTTGTTGTAATGCCTCAACAATAGTGCTGTTTTCATCTAGCTCCTCAACACTTTTCCAGTATTTCTTGTTTGATGCCATATTATATAATTTCGATGTGCGAACTCCGCTCCTTATTGAGAAATACTAAACTTCAATCTAGAATCGTTTTTCGTTTTTAAAATTTTTAATTTATTATTATTGAATTAGTAGTGACACTTACCACATTCCAATCCACCCATTTGCGCAGCTGTTAACTGCTCTACTCCATATTTCTTGGATAACTCTTCATGAATTTTATTGTAGTAATCATTGCCCTGAACCTTGACATTTGTTTCACGGTGACAATCAATACACCAACCCATTGTTAAGGGCGAGTATTGGTACATAATCTCCATCTCTTCTACAGGACCGTGACATTTCTGACAATCTACACCAGCAACAGTAACGTGTTGTGAGTGATTGAAATAAGCAAAGTCTGGCAGGTTGTGAATACGAACCCATTTCACTGGCTCTGTCTCACCTGTGTACTTTTGGTTCTCTTCATCCCAACCAACAGCTTTGTATAGTTTTTGAATTTCTTTGTTGTAATCAACTCCGTATTCTGCCAAACCTTCTGCCTGAACACCTTCTGCAACTTCACCAATACTCTTGTGACAGTTCATACAAACGTTTAAAGAAGGAATACCAGAATGCTTACTCTTTCTTGCAGATGAGTGACAGTAATTACAATCAATCTCATTAGATCCAGCGTGAATTCTGTGAGAATAATGTATTGGCTGAACAGGAGCATATCCTTGGTCTAAACCAACACTCATAAGGCCGCCGTATATAAAATATGCAGAGCCTAATAAAAATATAACAGCTGTTACTAAAAGTAAAAACTGGTTTTCTATAAATGATTTCCAGATAGGCTTACTATGCTCTCTAACGGGAAGAGCAACTCCATTGGAAACTGCAAATTTGTTTAGTGTTTTTGTTACCAAAAATAGTATGGTAACCAACAGCAAAAATACCAAGGTAAGTATCCCTAGAATGATGTTGTTTGAAACGCCGTTTCCAGAACCTGCATCTTTAGCACCTGGCAAAGCAGCTGGAGCAACTGATACTTTTTTCTCTGTGTAGGTGTAGGCTACAATATCATCAATGTCTTTGTCGCTAAGACCCGGAAAAACATTCATTGCAGATTTATTGTACTCTTCAAAAATAGCATTGGCACGAGAATCACCAGAGGCAATTAGCGCAGCACTGTTTTTAATCCAACTGTACAACCACTCTTTCTCATACTTATCTCCAACACCATACAAAGCAGGGCCGGTAGCCTTTTTGTACAGTTTGTGACAAGCGGCACAATTTGCCTTAAATAATTTTTCACCCAGGGCGGCATCACCACCATTGGCAGAAACTGCAGCAGCATCATCTGCGGGAGTAGCTTGAGCCAATACATTTGTAGATAACGATAACGCGAGGGCTAAGGTTACTACTGACAAAATTGAGGAAAGTCTTCTTAAATTCACCTTTTGCATACTAATGTTAATTTTCGTCAATAGTTTGGCACGTAATTGGTTAGTGATTTATCTTACATATTAGGCCATTTACGATGCCATAAATAACTGTGCAAAAGTACTACATAAAGACGAAATTTAAAATCTAATTATTTTGTATAATCTTAATTTATAATTGTTCTAAATAATAAATTTAGCCTTCAACAAGAGAAACTCTTGTACATTTGCAGTAACAACTATATTCTATGAAAAATCGCAACACATTTAACCTATTTATTATCAGTATTTTACTCGTTTTTTTAACACAATCTTCTGTAGCCCAACCGGGCACTGTTACCATAAATGCTGATGCTCAAATTAATGAACTACTCACTATAAAAAAGAGTTTAGAAAGCGAAAACAAAATGGATGAAGGCTATACCATCCAGTTATTTTATGGGAACCTTGAGATGGCAAATACTACCTTAAAAAAATACAGAAGGACCTACGGAACATGGCCTGCTTCTATAGAGTATGAAACGCCAAACTACAAGGTATGGGCAGGAAATTTTGCCACAAGAATACAGGCAGACAGAGCATTAATTGAGATTAAAAGAGGGTTTTCTGGGGCATTTATACTAGAAAAAAAATAAAACACTCTTCAATAAAAAAGCGCTAGACTCATGCATGAATCTAGCGCTTTTTTTTACTCAAATTATAGTAGTGCTCTGTGTTATTTTAGTTTTTTCTTCACGGCTACTTCGTGGAAACTTTCTATAACATCACCTTCTTTAATATCATTGTAGTTTTTAACCTGCATACCACAATCATATCCTTTAGCAACTTCTTTGGCATCGTCTTTAAATCGTTTAAGACTGTCTAACTCTCCAGTGAATATAACAACACCCTCACGAATTAAACGTATACCTGCGTTGCGAATAATTTTTCCAGTCAATACCATACAACCTGCAATAGTACCTACCTTAGAAATCTTAAAGGTTTCGCGTATTTCTGCAGTACCTGTAATCTCCTCTTTCATCTCTGGAGACAACATTCCTTCCATTGCATCTTTAAGGTCATTAATTGCTGCGTATATGATACTGTAAGTACGGATATCGATCTCTTCTTTATCAGCAATTTGTCTAGCATTACCCATTGGCCTTACATTAAATCCAATAATAATAGCGTCTGATGCAGAGGCCAACAATACATCACTCTCTGTGATAGGCCCAACAGCTTTATGTATAATATTTACCTGTATCTCTTCGGTAGATAATTTCTGTAAACTATCTGTCAATGCCTCGACAGATCCATCAACATCACCTTTCAAGATAATGTTCAATTCTTTAAAGTCTCCAAGTGCGATACGACGTCCAATTTCATCAAGGGTAATATGACGCTGTGTACGAACAGATTGCTCACGTTGTAATTGAGTACGACGACCTGCAATATCTTTTGCTTCACGCTCGTCTTCAAATACATTGAATTTATCTCCTGCTTGAGGGGCTCCTGTTAAACCTAAAATAGAAACTGGCGTTGAAGGCCCTGCCTGATTTACTTTCTTGCCTCTCTCATCATGCATGGCTTTAACTTTCCCACTGTGCTGACCTGCCAATACGTAATCTCCAATTTTAAGGGTACCTCCTTGTACTAAGATTGTTGAAACATACCCTCGACCTTTGTCTAAGAATGCTTCTACAATGGTACCATTTGCGATTTTATCTGGATTGGCTTTTAGCTCTAAAAGTTCTGCCTCTAATAATACTTTTTCAAGTAATTCTGGCACACCTTCTCCTGTTTTTGCTGAAATATCATGAGATTGTATCTTACCACCCCAATCTTCAACAAGAAGATTCATTTGCGCTAATTGTTCTTTAATTTTTTCTGGATTAGCATCTGGCTTATCTATTTTATTAATTGCAAAAACAATTGGCACTCCTGCCGCTTGGGCATGACTAATTGCTTCTTTTGTTTGTGGCATAATGGCATCATCTGCCGCCACTACAATAATAGCTAAATCTGTTACTTGAGCACCCCTTGCACGCATGGCTGTAAAGGCCTCGTGACCTGGTGTATCAAGAAAAGCCATTTTTTGACCATCTTGCAATTCTACACCATAAGCACCAATATGTTGGGTGATACCCCCAGACTCTCCTGCAATTACATTCTCTTCACGAATGTAATCAAGTAACGATGTTTTACCATGATCAACATGACCCATTACCGTTACAATAGGAGCTCTTACTTGCAAATCTTCTGGAGCATCTTCAACTTCCTGAATAGACTCTTCAATATCTGCAGTGATAAACTCTACTTCATATCCAAACTCTTCTGCAACAATAGAAATTGTTTCTGCATCTAAGCGTTGGTTCATTGTTACCATCATACCCAAAGACATACATGCAGATATAATTCCTGTAACAGGTGTATCCATCATGGTAGCTACCTCACTTGCGGTAACAAACTCAGTCACTTTTAAGACCTTGTTATCTATTGCTTGCTGTGCTAATTCATCTTCTGTTTTTTGACGATGAATATCACGTTTCTCTCTTCTATACTTAACACCTTTTCCTTTAGAAGATTTTCCTTTAAGTTTTTCTAAGGTTTCTCTTACTTGCTTTTGGATATCTTCCTCGGTAGGCTCTGCTTTTGGAACATTGGCTCGTTGAACCACTCTTCTTACTGGGCCTCTTTTCTCTCGTGCATTTGCCGGTGAACCACCTTTTGGAGCTTCTTTAGTGATACGACGTCTACGCCCTTTTTTATCGCCTGGTGCTCCTGGAGCAGGTTTTTTCTTTTCTGGTTTTTTAAATTGAGTTAAATCAATTTTTTGTCCTGTAAAGTTAGGACCATTTAGTTTCTTATATTGAGTAGTCACTGATTCATCTAAAACAGGAGCCTCTGGCTCAATGTCTTTAGTAACTGGAGCCTCTTTTTTTGTTTTTACAGCCTTTGCAGCTTCTTTATCTAGTGGAGTTGCAATCTTTTTGGCTGTTTCTTTTTTGGTGGTAGTCTCTGGCTGAACATCTGGGACATCTTTCTTATCCTCAGAAACCTGTACCTCAGGAGCTTGTTTTTCTTTTGGCTTTACATTACCCTTAGCATCAAGGTCAACTTTTCCAACTTTCTTTGGGCCTTTTAGCGTTGCTTTTGCTTCAACCACTTTTTGAGCAGCGGCAGCGGCGGCTTTTTCTGCAGCAGCATTTTCTGCAGCAAGTTTTGCAGCAGCATCTGCTTGTGCTTTAAGCTTCTCTTGCTCTTCGCGTTCACGCTCGCGATCATTAAAGAGCTCTTCTTTCTCTTTACGTTTCTCTTCGCCTACTTCTTTGGACTCTACTTTTTTCTCTTTGTCCTTTGCAAATTCCTCTGATAAGAGTTTATATTCTGTGTCAGAAATTTTTGCAGTCGGGCGCGCCTCTATCTCTACACTTTTAGATTTTAAAAAATCTACCGCGCGATCTAGAGAGATGTTAAACTCCTTAAGTACCTTATTGAGTCGTATCGATTTTACTTCAGCCATAAAAATGCTTGTCTGTTCTTTTTAACTACTTTAAATCTTGATGATAAAAATACTAATATGTATCCTACTCGTCAAATTCTTCTTTCAATATATTGATAACCTCTTGAATCGTTTCCTCCTCAAGGTCTGTACGTTTCACTAGGTCATTAAAATCATAATCTAATACACTCTTGGCTGTATCAAGGCCTATTTTGTGAAATTCTGCGATGATCCACTCATCTATTTCATCACTAAATTCTCTTAATTCTACATCTTCTTCTGCTCCTTCACGCAATACATCAATTTCATATCCTGTTAACTGACCTGCAAGTCTAATGTTGTGTCCTCCACGACCAATAGCCTTACTTACCTCCTCAGGACGCAGAATAACCTCAGCACGCTTGGTCTCTTCATTAATTTTAATAGAAGTTACCTTCGCAGGGCTCAGGGCGCGTGTTATAAATAAGTTTAAATTAGTTGTGTAATTAATCACATCAATGTTTTCATTCCCTAATTCACGAACAATACCGTGTATTCTTGAACCTTTCATACCCACACAGGCACCAACAGGATCGATACGATCATCATAGCTCTCTACGGCTACTTTCGCCTTTTCTCCAGGGATACGCACCACTTTTTTTACGGTAATTAAGCCGTCAAAAACTTCTGGAATTTCTTGTTCAAACAATTTCTCCAAAAATACAGGATTCGCACGTGACATAACAATGGCCGGCTTGTTTCCTTTTAACTCAACACTCTCAATAATTCCGCGAACGTTATCTCCTTTTCTAAAGAAGTCTGAAGGGATCTGTTTGTCTTTTGGCAAGATAATCTCATTTCCTTCATCATCCAACAATATAATTGCTCTGTGACGAATGTGATGCACCTCTGCCGTATAGATTTCACCTTCTAAGTCTTTAAATTGCTTATAGATAATGGTGTTATCATGCTCATGTATTTTTGAAATCAAGTTCTGTCTTAATGCTAAAATAGAACGACGTCCTAGCTGCATTAGCTTTACTTCCTCAGAAACATCCTCGCCAACTTCAAAATCATCTTCGATTTTTCTAGCCTCTGTCAATGATATTTCCTCGTTGGGATCCATCACGTCTTGATCTGCAACAACTACTCTATTTCTCCAAATCTCTAAATCTCCTTTGTCTGGATTTACAATAATATCAAAATTATCATCACTCCCGTATTTTTTCTTTAGAGCATTTCTAAAAACATCTTCAAGTATCGCCATCAGGGTTACTCTATCAATCTGTTTATCGTCTTTAAATTCTGAAAACGAATCAATTAACGCTAAATTTTCCATATCATTTTAATTAAATGTTACCATAACTTTTGCTTCTACAATATCTGTGTAAGGAAGTACCGCTTGTTTTTGAACCGTTACTTTTCCTTTTCCAACAGGCTTTGGCTCACGAGCTTTCCACTCTAGGGTTACCTCGGTATCTGTTGTTTGTGTAATCTTACCTTCTATGGTTTGGCCCTGTGTTGTTTTTACTTGCAGGTTTCTACCTAGATTTTTCTTGTACTGCCTTGGCAAGCTAAGTGGGCGTGAAACACCCGCAGAAAGAACATCTAAAGAGAAATCTTCTTCTTCTCTATCTAAATTATGCTCTATAGCCCTGCTTATTGCAATACAATCTTCTACTGTTACTCCCTGATCACCGTCTATAATAACAGCAATTTTATTGTCTGAAGCAATTTCCATATCAATCAAGAACAAATGGGTATGTTCTTTTAATGCTTCATTTAATAATTGGGTGACTTTTTCTCTCATTAAATTTTGGTTATAAAAAGAGGGGACTAGCTGTCCCCTCCTTTTCTCATCATAAATTCTGTGCAAATATAGTACTTTATTTGATATTAAAAAACCTTAGCGCAGCACATTATTTTTTTGTATCTTCATGTAAGAAATTTTTATTAATCCTAATATACAGCCTATGAAACGCATCCTTGTTCCAACAGATTTTTCATCACAAGCAGAAAATGCATTAAAAGTAGCTGTAGAGATTGCAACCAAGCACAATAGTGAAATTTACCTCTTACACTCCCTGGACATGCCATCTCAAATTCGAGGGGTGCAAAACAACGCAAGCATGCCAGAGTCTTTATACTTTATAAAACTGGCAGAAAAAAGCTTTGAAGCGCTTTTAAAAAAAGACTATCTAGGCCCTATTGAGATACATGAAGCGATTGGGCATGACCAAATATATAGTGATATTAATAGAACCGTTGAAGAAAAAGACATTGACCTTATTGTAATGGGATCTCATGGGGCTAACGGGATAAAAGAACTGTTTATTGGTAGCAATACAGAAAAGGTAGTGCGCACTGCCAACATACCTGTTTTGGTGATTAAAAACGAGCATACAGATTTTAACATTAAAGACTTTGTTTTTGCTACAGATTTTGGAGAAGAGAGTCGTTGGAGTTTTACCCAGGCACAAAAATTTGCTAAAGCCATGGATGCAAAAATGCATTTACTATACGTAAATACTCCTGCAGGATTTAAAACTACAGAGCAGGCAAATAAACTCATGCAAGATTTTATTAAAGATTCAAAAGAAGAAAACCACACCATCAACATACACAACGCCTACTCTGTTGAGGATGGTATTTTGCAGTTTGCTAAAATGAAAGGCGCAAAACTAATAGGAACAAGCACCCATGGACGTAGGGGGCTTTCACACTTTTTTAATGGTAGTATAAGCGAGGATTTAGTAAATCATGCCAACATGCCTGTAATTACCTTTAGGATACAATAACTACATCCCTATAGTTAGCTTGAAAAAAGAACATCCTTACAACATATAAAGGCATAAAAAAACCCCAGATAGAACTTCTATCTGGGGTTTTTTAAATTGTATTAAATGCTACTTAATTGTTGTGCAAAGTTACTGTACCATACGTACCAATATCCACTTTTGGGATAGAAGCATTATAGGTTGTGTTAATTACATCAATAATTGAATTTGCGCAAAAGCATATCCTCTTGGCGTTAAGTGTACTCCGTCTAAGAGAAAAAGCACCACCTGTTACATAAGCATTAGTCATAACACCTCCATTAAAAGCATGGCCCGTTGAGGCAACTTCAGCTAAAGCAGCATTTGCATCAACATATCCAAGCTCATTAGCAGCTGCTAATCCTTCGATAATAGCATTAAAAGACTGTGCAGCTGTATCTACACGTGCTTTTTCTGTAGATGTTAAAACAAAAACGTCTTGTAATGGTATAGAAACACCTACAACACCTAATGGGTTTGAAGGGTCTGGTGTGGTACCTAAAACACTAGATGCTGTTAACACCACTAAATCATCACTTTTTACTTGACGTAACTGACCTAAAAGTGCAGCGTTTGCGGGTCTAAACCAGCTCCTATAAGGATGGCTGTTACATCTGTTAAATCTACATCTGTCATGATAGGGTAGTTGACACCTTCTACAAAATTAATTGCACGAATAGCAGCTTCTTCTGCAGAAATAAATCCACCTGCAACTAATTGTCCTAGTGCACCATTATATAATGCAAACTGTGCATTAACAGCTCCTGCTGTTGCAGCATCTAAGGGTATAGATCGCGGTGGCACAGTTGTAAAGTAAGGAAGAGATGTTACATCTGGGATGTTTACTAACACTCCTTTAGCCCCATTAGCTAGTAAGCGCATCTACTTGAGCGCTATATGCAGTAGCAAATGCATTTGGATCTGTAATGTCTCTATAGCCATAAGTGCTAATATCTGAATTCCCTAATTGGTCTACACCAATACCTCCCTGAGAAGCATATGAATAAACATCATTATTACCAATCCACAAACTAAAAAAGGTTGGATTCAAAGAAACTGCGTCATCAATTACTGTTGAAGATGCACTGGTTGCAAATCTTGCATACCAAGGGTTTGCAGTACCGTTAGCAATACCAGCAAAGATTCCATAACCTGGCGTACTAAATGAAAACTTTTTGCAGCCTCGGAACTCCCATATTATTAAAAGGTCCTGTAGCACTTGTTGCTACATCTGTAGTAGGTGTTCCAGTCTAATGGTGTTGGAAAAGGATTCCCATTCTCATCTGCAGATAAAACCAACCTAGTTCCGTATCCAGGAAGCGGTTCTCCGTTTAATAGCAAACCTCCTAAATTATCTGAGGTAAGTGGCTGGGTAAAATCTCCACCGCCAACAAAACCAAATTGTTGAGCAACAATACTTGGATACGAGTTTTCTTGTGCAGACTTGTAAATTGTTCCATCTGCAGTTCCAGCAGTTATAGATGCACCAAGAGATACATAGGTTGAGAAATCTGCATCTCCTGCGTCGTAGAAACCTTCATCGGTTACTGCATTTTCAAATTCTGGCTCACAACTTACCAAACCAATGGCAAGCAAACCAATCATAAATTTTATAGTATTTTTCATCTTAATTAGTTTTTTTTAGATTAAAGTTTGTAAGTGATACCTAAACCTGGTACAAATACACTTGATTTATAAGTTCCTCCAAAACTTGAGTACTGATTAATTAAACCAGCAGGTCCTCCAGATCCTTCAACGAAGTAATCATAAGAAGCATCTACTTCATCAAATTGTAAATACAAGAAAGAAGCATCAATTTCTAGGCGGTCACCTACTTTAAATGTTAAACCAGCAGTATACCCGTTACTATCGTTACGAGGAGTCTCTGGTGCAAAATATCCAGATTGTACTGGAGATTCATCAAAGTAGTATCCACCTCTTAGGGTGAAAGACTCTGATGCCTCATATTGTACTCCAAATCTGTAGGTAGACGCATCTTTGTAATTTCTAAGAAGTACAGAATCTGGTGTGTCATTTCCGAAAACAACAGCTAAAGATTCATAGGCGCTCCAATACGTCATGTTGTAATCAAAGGCAAACAAGAAATCACTGTGCTTATAAGAAAGACCCATTGTAAGTTCTGCAGGAAGTGGTAAATCTGCACTAAAGGTTGTGTCTGAGAAAGGAGTTAGTGGAGAGTTAGGAATGTTCTCAAAAGTAGCATCTCCATCTTCTGCGCTAAGAATTATCTCTGAGCGGTAATTCACACCAACAGTTAAATTCTCAGAAGCTCTTAACATAGCACTTGCGGTCCAACCCCAGTTACTAATTCCAGTTTGCTCCAAAGTTACCTCAGATCTGTTTCCGTCAAGATCTACAAGAGTTCTGTTAAGGTTTTTGTTAAAGTTAACACCACCTGTTGCGTAGATTGGTCCACCACCAACACTAAATTTGTCAGTGATTTTAACAGATACACTTGGTTGTACAAAAATAGCCTGAAGTGCTATATTATTAACAAGGTGAGATCCAGCCCAGTCATCTTCATAGGCAACAGTACTTCCGTAAGGGGTGTAAATCCCTAAACCAAATGCAAGCCAATCGTTAGCCTGGTAAGATATGTATGCATAAAATGGTGTACCAACACCAGCCTCTGTCATTGCGGTTTCTCCTGTTGCAGAGTTTTGGTAAGAAACATCTGCAAGAACACCATGGGCGCCAACAGATACACTTAATTTGTTTTCTAGGTACACTAACCCTGCTGGGTTAAAAAATACAAGTTCACTACTGTTAATTACAGCAACACCTGTATGACCCATTGCCAAGGCTTTGTTTCCTTGAAGACTCACCCTATACCCACCGGCATAAGTAACAGCCGTTGCAAGAAATAACACCGTGAGGAGTAATACTTTTTTCATAATTGTTTACGTTTAGTTAAAGATTAATTTTTATAAATATAGCTTATATAACACTCAAATTTTACCAATTATGCAATTATTGGGTGTGTACAATACATTTTACTTTGCAATGTTATAAAAAATCCACAACAATTTGATGAAATTGCTGAGGATTTTCTGCGTGTAACCAATGGCCAGCTCCCAAAATGGTCTTTATTTGGCTTTTAGGGAAGTGTTTTTGTATGGAAATTTCATCTAAAGAGCTTATATATCCAGAGTTTTCTCCACGAACAAACAAGGTCTCTTTGTTAAAAACTGCAGTAGTAGCAAGCGCTTTACCCACTTGAGCAATTTCTTTGGTAACCACAGGTAAATTAACTCTAAGAGCTAGTTGCTTTTTTTCAATCCAGTATACATTTTTAAGTAAAAAAAGTCGCACACCTGGCTCCTTAATATAACTTGCCAAAACCTCGTCTGGCCTTAGCCCTAGAATTAATAATAGAAAAATCTAATAAACCAAGGCCTTTTAAAATATCTTGATGGTGCTCACCATACTGCCTAGGAGCTATATCTGCAATAATTAATTTTGACACCCTTTCTGGGTGAGCAGTAGCAAACTCCATAGCTGTTTTGCCGCCCATAGAGTGCCCTAGCAAAACCACTTGATCAAGATTGTGATGCTCACAATAAGTTAACAAATCTGCAGCCATAGCCTGATAAGTAAAAACAGAATCATGAAAGCTTCTGCCGTGATTTCGCTGATCAATAAGGTGCATTTGGTATCCTTGATTGGCAAACTTTTTCCCAAGACTTTTCCAGTTATCACTCATACCCAAAAACCCATGAAGAATTACAAAGGGTGTGCCGGTTCCTATTATTTGTGAGTGTAATATCATACCCTATACTAGTTTAGACAAATAAGCCTCAATGGTAGGCTGCAAGCCTTTATAAATTGCCTCAGAAATAAGCGCATGACCAATACTAACCTCTGCTAGATGTGATACATTTTTAGCAAAAAATGCAATGTTATCTAAAGATAAATCATGACCAGCGTTTACTCCCATCCCTAATTGATGTGCTAGTTTTGCACAGGCATCATAAGGTACTATAGCCTCAAAATCTCCTAAAGAATACTGCTTTGCAAAGGCCTCTGTGTATAATTCTATTCTGTCTGCACCAACATTGGCTGCCCCTTCTACTGCCTTTAAAGATGGATCTACAAATATCGATGTGCGGATACCGCTGTTTTTAAATTCTGAAATTACTTCACTTAAAAAATCTTTGTGTTTTAGAGTATCCCATCCTGCATTTGAGGTAATTGCATCTATACTATCTGGCACCAAGGTAACCTGAGTTGGTTTTATTTTTAAAACCATATCCATAAACTTAGCAATAGGATTCCCTTCAATGTTATACTCTGTTGTCACGGCCTGTTTTAAATCATAGGCATCTTGGTACCTTATATGACGCTCATCTGGACGCGGATGTATTGTTACGCCATGGGCGCCAAACAACTGTACATCTTTTGCCACCTGCACTACACTAGGGTAATTACCACCACGAGCGTTACGCAATGTTGCAATTTTATTAATATTTACACTTAACTTTGTCATCATTATATATTTGAAACAAAAATACAATGCTTAAGCACAGTTTTGAAACTATATTTTAAGTATTTTGCATAAAAACCTTTGCTGTGAACACACAACAATATATCATAAATGACATCACCCCTTTTGACCTTACCACCAAAGTAAGTGAGGTTCAAAACGCTTTCAACCAGCTCACCTACTCACACATCCCTGTGACCAAAGATGGGGTTTTTGAAGGTGCAATTTCAGAAAATGACATTCATTGCTATGACGCAGATAAAACCCTAGAGGCATATCAATACTCTTTAGAGTCATTTCATGTAAAACAGCACACCAATTGGATAGACATACTTGAGGCTTTTGCCCTGAACAATACCACTATTATGCCTGTATTGACAGACAACTACAAATACCTTGGGTATTATGAGCTGAGTGACATCATGAACATCTTTAACGACACTCCTTTTCTAGGAGAGGCGGGAGGCATTATTGTTATTGAAAAAGGTACCGCAGATTATTCTTTTTCTGAAATTTGTCAAATTGTAGAAAGCAATGATGCAAAGATTTTAGGGGTGTTTATCTCAAAAATGGAGAATGACATCACTCAAATCACTATTAAGGTTGGGCACACAGGCATCAATGCTATCGTTCAAACTTTTAGAAGATACAACTATAACGTAGTGTCTAATCATCAAGAAGATCGATTTATTGAAGATCTAAAAAAAAGGTCTCAATACCTTGACAAATACCTAAAGATGTAGTTATGAAAATAGGGATCTACGGCCAATTTTACCACAAAAATTCTGAAACTCACATACAGGCAATTCTCAATGCATTGCAAAGTAAAGGAGTTGAAATTGTGGTGGAAAAAAACTTTTTAGCGCTTATGAGAGAGAACCAATCTTTTCATACAGACTTATCTAACCTGGCAAGTTTTACAAAATTAGACACTAGCTATGATCTGTTTTTTAGCATCGGAGGGGATGGCACTATTTTAAAATCCATCACATTTGTACGAGATCTTGACATCCCAATTGTTGGAGTAAACACAGGAAGACTTGGGTTTCTAGCTACCATACAAAAACAAGATATAACCGCAAGTATTACAGAGATACTCGAGGGCAACTATTACATCTCTGAGCGTTCCTTATTATCTATAGAAACGAGTCCATCAAACAAGGAGATTACTCCCTTGAATTTTGCATTAAACGAGGTGGCCGTTAATAGAAAAAATACAACCTCAATGATTAAAGTAGAAACCACTATTAACTCAGAATACCTAACCTCTTACTGGTCTGACGGGTTAATAATATCTACCCCTACAGGATCTACAGGCTATTCATTGAGCTGTGGTGGCCCTGTGATTGAACCTAGCAATGAAAGTATCATACTCACGCCCATTGCGCCTCATAACTTAAATGTTAGACCTCTTGTTGTTCCAGATAATAGTGTGGTAACCCTTAAAGTTTCGGGAAGAGAAGATACCCATTTAGTGTCTTTAGACTCTAGAATTGTAACCCTTGAAAACGAGACGGTAATCACCATTAAAAAAGCACCCTTCACTATTAAATTTGTGCAGCCCATAGAAGAGAGTTTTATTAAAACACTTCGGAAAAAACTACTTTGGGGAGAAGACAAAAGAAACTAAGCAATAAAAAACACTAAAAATTGTTTATCAATCTAGACTATGGCTGTTATGGTGGGGTAGTGCCAAGTTTATTGTTATATTTGCGAACTTTTTAAAACTTATGAGGTATTTAACGGTAGTTTTTTTAGTGCTTTTTTGCATACAAAAAGGAGCTTCACAGACATTTGAGCTGGGTGGTTTTGTTGGCGGGGCAAATGTAATTGGAGATGTTGGTAGTACAACGTATGTCAATCCAAATACACTAGCATTTGGCGGTGTTTTTAAATGGAACAGAAGCCAGAGGCATTCATTCCGTTTTTCGGCCATTATAGCCAAAGCAGAAGGAAATGATGCAGACAGTAAAGAAGGTAGAAGAAAACAAAGAGGCTACTCTTTTCAAAACAATATTAAAGAATTTTCTGCAGGGCTAGAGTACACCTTTTGGGAGTTCAATTTAAACTCTGGAGCTCCAGCTGCAGCGCCCTATCTATATCACAGGAATCACCTATTTTATTAATCAGGCCTCTTTAAGTGATGCCCAGGGTGACACAACTCAATACAACCAAACTGGTGCATTTGCAATCCCAATGGTACTTGGGTATAAAGCAACCCTAAGTACAAAATTAATTGGAGCTTTCGAGATTGGAGCTAGGTATGCATTTACAGATAATATCGATGCAAGCAATCCATCGCAAGGAGATAACCAATCACAAGATTTAAAATTTGGAAATCAAAATAATAATGATTGGTATGTCTTTACGGGCATTACTTTTTCATTTACTTTTGGTAGAGAACCCTGTTATTGTAATTTTTAAAGAAATGAGTCGTCTCTTAGAACAAATAAATAAAGATACCATTCCACAACATCTGGCCATTATCATGGATGGTAATGGACGTTGGGCAAAAGCCAAGGGTATGTTTAGGTCTATGGGTCATGAAAATGGCACAAAAGCAGTTCGTGAAATCACAGAGGCTTGTGTGGAAATTAACGTACCCTACCTAACTCTTTATGCCTTTTCTACTGAAAATTGGAATCGTCCAAAAATTGAAGTAGAATTACTGATGAGACTGTTGGTTTCCTCCTTAAAAAAAGAAATCAAGTTGCTTGACAAGCACAACATAAAATTAAACGCCATTGGCAATCTTGATGCGCTACCAAGTAAAGCACAAAAAGAGCTTAGGGATGTGATTGAAAAAACAAAAAACAACACAAAAATGACCTTGACACTTGCACTAAGTTATGGGTCTAGAGAAGAAATAACAAAAACAATTCAAGAGATTAGTCTTAAAGTTAAAAAAGGATTAATTTCGCCTGAAAATATTGATGAAAAACTGATTAACAATCATCTATACACTCAAGACCTGCCTGATGTAGATTTGTTAATTCGCACCAGTGGTGAGCAACGTATAAGCAACTTTTTGTTGTGGCAACTAGCATATGCAGAATTATATTTTACAGATGTACTTTGGCCAGATTACACCAAAAACCATCTTTTTGAGGCAATATTAAATTATCAAAACAGAGAACGAAGATTTGGAAAGACAAGTGAGCAATTATAATTCGCATTATATTTTTAGTATGTACAGAAAGATCTTTTGTTTTTTAGCCATTGCACTGCTCTGGTCATCAACAATACAGGCACAGCAAAAAGAGCTAGATGCCGGTATAAAATACGAGATAAATAACATTACAGTTGCAGGAGCACAGAGCTACAATGATCAAACTGTTGTTGCCTTTACAGGTCTTAAAAAAGGAGAGCGCATATTCATCCCTGGAGAACGCCTGAGTGAGGTCACAAAAAAATTATGGGAACAAAATCTATTTAGTGACATTGCTATTTACGTTACAAAAATAGATGGAGACCTCGCAGATCTAGAAATCTATATAGTGGAGCTACCAAAGCTAGATGAAATTACAATTGTTGGTGATGGGATTCGCAAAGCGATGACCAAAGAAATTCTAAAAGAAACAGAATTAAAATCTGGGATAAAAATCACTAAAAATTTAATCACTACCACCAAAAATTTTATACGCAATAAATTTGTCGAAAAAGGATTCTACAACACAGATGTTATTATTAGCACTCCTGCAAAGCTAGACTCTACAGGTGTTGAAGTTGCTAAAGACATGAAAATCATTATCAACAAAAACAATAGGATTAAAATCTCTCCTCTTGAGTTTGAAGGCAATGAAAATCTGCAAGATGGAACCCTAAGGCGTTCCATGAAAAATATTAAAAGAAGAAACCCGATTCGTATCTGGAAGATGTCAAAATTTACTGATGCTGGTTATAAAGAAGATAAAGCATCTATCATTCAGACCTACAAAGAGAATGGATATAGAGATGCAAAAATAGTAAGTGATAGTGTCTACAACACAAACGATCGCAGTGTTGGTGTTGCCATCAAAATAGAGGAGGGTAAAAAATATTACTTTGGAAACATTCGCTTTTTAGGAAATAGCGTATACACAAATGGCCAATTAAGCCAGACACTGGGTATTAAAAAAGGAGATGTTTACAACGGAACCCTTATGGCAGAAAGAATTGAAGACAACACAGACCCAGAAGCCTTTGATCTCACAAACAAATACCAAAACAACGGGTATCTTTTCTCTACCATTAATGCAGTAGAGGTTGCCGTAAGACAAGATACTATTGATTATGAAATAAGGATTAGAGAAGGGAAGCAAGCCTATTTTGATCATATCACGGTAGTTGGAAACACCAAAACAAATGACCATGTAATTTATAGAGAATTACGTACAAGACCCGGCCAAAAATACAGTAAAAAGAAATGTGGTTAGAACCATAAGAGAACTAAGTAATTTAGGCTTCTTTGACCCAGAACAAATTTCACCAAACTTTAAAAATGTTGATCCAAACAACGGAACACTAGACATGGAATATTCTGTGGTAGAAAAAGGAGCAAGCCAGATAGAGCTTCAGGGTGGATATGGAGGTGGTGGTTTTGTGGGAACTCTTGGACTATCTTTTAACAACTTCTCACTAAGAAATATATTTAACGCCGATGCCTATAAGCCCTTGCCTATGGGTGATGGACAAAAACTCTCTTTAAGAGCCCAGGCAAGTACAAATTATCAAACCTATAGTTTGTCTGTAACAGAGCCTTGGTTGGGAGGAAAACGCCCAGTACAGTTTAGTGGTTCTTTTTCTCATACGGTACAATACCGTTATAATTTCCAAACAAGAGAAGTAGATAAAGATCAACGATTTTTAATCACGGGTGGATCCTTGGGCCTCGCCAAAAGATTGACTTGGCCAGATGATAACTTTACATTCTCTAATGCCATAAGTTTTCAGCACTATAACTTAAAAAATTATAACACAGGGCTATTTACATTTGGTGATGGTTTTTCAAATAACCTAGCATATACTATTGGTCTTACAAGAAGTAATGTGGGTAATAATCCAATTTATCCTAAATTTGGTGCAGAATTTAAAGTCTCTGCCAAAGTAACACTACCCTATTCATTATTTAATGGGGTAGATTATGGTAAGCTTGCTCAAGAGCGCGAAGGTTTGGTGGACTTTCTAAGAGAAAACCAAACAGATGTTGACACCCAAGAGCGTATTTCTGCTATTGATCAAGAGCGTTTTAATTGGTTAGAGTACTATAAAATTAAATTTGAGGGAACTTGGTATAACAAAATCACTGGAGATTTGGTATTGCGCTCTAAAACAGAATTTGGGTTCTTAGGATCTTACAACAACGATAGAGGTGTTGTTCCATTTGAGAGATTCTTTGTTGGAGGAGATGGCCTTGGTGCATTTAGTTTAGATGGAAGAGAAGTCGTTCAACTTCGTGGATATCCTAATCAATCTCTATCACCACAAGATGGAAATAATATTTATAATAAATTTTCGTTAGAAATGAGATACCCAATTACATTGAAGCAATTAGCATCTATATATGTATTGGCATTTGTAGAAGCAGGAAACTCTTATGACGGCTTTAGAGAATATGATCCTTTTAATCTTAAGAGGTCTGCTGGCGCAGGATTACGTATATTTATGCCAGCATTCGGATTATTAGGTATCGATTTTGCTTATGGATTTGATTCAACATTGTCGGGAACCAACCCTAATGGCTGGGAAACCCACTTTATAATAGGACAACAATTTTAATTTGGCACGATATTTTCTTAACATCAACCATTACTATGAAAACTAAACAAATTCTTTTAGTAGCGATTGCATTTATTTGCATATCATTTTCAGCAAATGCACAAAGAGGTGTGCGTATTGGATACATTGACATGGAATACATACTTGAAAATGTACCTGAGTATATAGAAGCATCTACACAGTTGGACGGAAAAGTACAACGCTGGAAAGCAGATATCGACAAAAAACAACAAGAGATTGACTTAATGAAATTAACTCTCACCAATGAGCGTGTTTTATTAACCAAAGAACTTATTGAAGAGAGAGAAGAAGAAATCAAGATCAAAGAAGATGAGATGATAACCTATCAGCAAAATCGTTTCGGGTCTGGTGGAGATTTGGTAATACAAAGAAGACAATTAGTACAGCCAATACAAGATCAAGTATTTAATATTGTTCAAGAAGTTGCAGAGGCCAAAAAATATGATTTTATTTTTGACAAGTCTGCAGATGTAGTAATGCTTTTTGCTGCCAAAAGAAATGACATTAGCGATATTGTTTTAAGAAGTGTCAATAGAGTAGAGAAAAGAAAAGAAGCCAGCAGTAAAAGAGAGCGTAAAGAAATCGAGAAAAGAGATGATTTATCTCTTGAAGAAGATAAAGAAGTTACCCAGCGTGAGCAAGAAAATGACGCAAAGCAGGATGCGCGTGAGCAAATCATGAAAGATAGAAAGAGAGAGCGTGATTCTATTAGAGCTGCAAAGAAAATAGCCTATGATCTAAGAAGGGCTGAATTACTTGAAGCACGCCAAAGAACTAAAGATTCTATACAAGCAATTAGAAATGGCACGCCTTGGCCACCAATACCACCCAAAAATAAGAGGTCAAAATCAAGAGGCAACCCCCCCTAAGCAAGGTGACGGAAACGGGAAATAATTAGTATACTTAAAAATTAATATAACACTTAATTACAATTAAAATGAAAACAATGAAGAATTTAATGATAGCAGTAGCCTTATTTATGGGAGCTACAACTTTTACAAATGCACAATCAAAAACAGCACATGTTGACACCCAAGCTCTGGTTGAGTCTATGCCAGAGATGAAGGCTGCACAAAGCCAGTTAGAAAAATTGCAAAAAACGTATGATACAGCTATCAAGGACATGGCAAAAGAGTTTGAAGCAAAAGTAAAGCAATACGGCGCTGAAGAAACAACAAAAACACAAGAAGAAAATGCAAAACGTGTAGAAGAAGTTCAAGGTATGGAGCGTAATATTTCTGCATACAGACAACAAGCACTGCAAGATTTACAAAAGAAAGAAGTTGATATTTATCAGCCAATTCTTGAAAAAGCACGTACGGCTATCCAAAAAGTTGCTAGAGCAAAAGGATATCAATATGTTCTTGACTCTGCTACTGGAAACGGTGTAATACTAGCAGATGGATTTGATCTTTTAATGGATGTTAAAAAAGAATTAGGAATCTAATTTTTACTTTATATCTAAAACAAAAAAGCCTGCTCATTAGCAGGCTTTTTTGTTTTAGGCTTTATGCAATAAAAATATAGTTGATATCATTACCTTTATCATATGAACAATAAGGCACCTATAGGTATTTTTGATTCTGGAGTGGGCGGGACTTCTATTTGGAAGGAAATTCACAAACAACTACCTCATGAGGCTACTATATATCTTGCAGATAGTATAAATGCACCCTACGGTAACAAAACAAAAGAGGAAATTCTCTCACTGTGTATTAAAAATACCGAACACCTTATCTCCCTTGGCTGTAAAATTATAATTATAGCTTGCAATACCGCAACTACAAACGCCATCACCTATTTAAGAAACCATTACCAAATTGCGTTTATTGGCATAGAACCTGCCATTAAACCTGCTGCGTTAATGTCTAAGACAAGCAGTATTGGCATTTTAGCAACTAAGGGCACACTTAGTAGCGAATTATTTGTTGAGACCTCTAAGGCCTTAGCATTAAATATTAAAATTACAGAAGTTGTAGGAGAGGGATTGGTAAAACTTATAGAAAATGGTGAGATTGCCTCGCCACAAACCACAGTGCTGCTTAAAAAATACCTAGAACCTATGTTAGCGGCTAACATTGATTATCTAGTATTGGGCTGTAGCCATTATCCATACCTTATAGAGCAGCTAAAAAAACTACTGCCAGACAACATACAAATAATAGATAGTGGGCAAGCAGTAGCAAGACAGACCCAGCTTGTACTTAGCTCTAATGATCTTTTAAGCACGTCACTAATCAAAACCAAAACTTGAGTTTTTTACAAACTCAAAAGCCAAGACTCTTACTTTTTTATTAAAACAGTACAAAGACAGTATTGATATCTCAGAAAAGATCTTCTAAAACAATAAAAAAGCCTGCTAATTAGCAGGCTTTTTTATTAGTTAATTGCTGGGCAATTACAATCATAAGGCTCTGGTCTGTTTCCTAAGAAATCATACCCCAAAGTGATTTGATGAAACCCGCCACCATTATTAAATTGAACATCACCTAATTGAAGACCATAAGTGTATGCAAATAAAAAGTTATTATAATTAACCCCTAAAACAGGTGTGATTAATTGTTGTTGTTGTGAGTCGATAACCCCTCCCTGAAGATACTCTGCACCATCTAGAGACCTTCTGTATGATAATGCCGCCCAGATCTTACCAAAATCCATGCTTCTGAATAATTTAAAATTCACATCCACAGATTTCTCTGCGGTACCCTCAGAGTATTGAAATAAAACAGATGGCTCATAGCTCCAGTCTGAGCCATAACTACCAATTGCGTATCCAGCAGAAACTAGATATCTACGTTGGTTATTAGATTCATTTCTTGGATCATAAAGGTCTCTGTTTTGTAATATTAAATTCTTTACAGTAACATGAGAAGAAAAATTTAAAAAATTATAAGACAAACTAGCATCTATATTGAAATAGGATGCAGATTGTGTGCCTCCAAAAATTGCTGGATCAAAGCTGTCATTGGTTGGGTATGAAAGTAAAAAAGTGTTTTCATTAAGATTAGATTGAGAAAATCCTGCGCTAAGTCCAAATGATAATTGATTTAAATCTGTGGCTGTTCTAGAAAACATTAAATGATACGCATAGGTGATATAGCCCCCAGATTGAGAATGAAAACCATTTTTATCGTTATACACAATAGCGCCAAAACCAGATTTCTCACCCAGCCTTGCGTTAAAACTTAGTGTCTGTAAATTTGGAGCCTCTAGTTCTCCAAACCATTGTTGACGGGCCGTTAATCTTACTTGATTGTGAGATGCTGCTCCTGCCATAGAGGGGTGCAATAAATACAAATTATCACTCAAGTAGTCGTGATAAACAGGAATACCATCCTGTGAAAATGAAAATTGGGTTACTAATAAAAGTAAAACAACGTAGGTTTTTTTAAAATTCATAATTTTAGTATCGTCTAATTTCTTATCTCTTTAGGGTAAAATGCCCTTTTATTTCTTTCTGTATTCCTTGTTCTGTGTACTCCACTCTAAACCAATAATCACTCGATGGTAATGCATTACCATTATAAGTTCCATCCCATCCTGGACTTAATGGACTAATTTGCTTGAGCAGTTTCCCGTAGCGGTCAAATATATAAATATTTGCCGTAGCATCGAAATCTGCAATGCCTATTATATTCCAAGTATCGTGATATCCATCGTTATTGGGTGTAAAGTAATCAGGGTAATCCACAACGCCTATATCAAAGCTAACCTCTCCACAACCATTGGCGTCTTTTATGGTAATAGTATGCACCCCTGGAGATACATTACTAAACACATTACTCTCCTGGAAGGGTCCGCCATCTATACTATACACATACTCGCCAAGACCCTCGGCCAATATCTCTACACTGTGGTTATCAGCAAAAGCCCCGTTAAGTAAATTAAAACTCCACGTAACCGGAGCCTGTGATACCGTTACCGTAGTACTAACTACTGTCTGGCAGCCACTTGATAACTGTGTAATATTTACCTGATACACCCCGCCTGTAGTGGCTATAATACTAGCGCCACTCTCTCCTACTTGAACAACACCATCTATACTCCACTCAAAGCTATACAACGCATCATCTAGAGATGTATCTATAACTGGTGGTGAGGCTGCTCCCTGGTCTGAGGCAATAGGAAGACCATTTTGATCAACACACAATCTATAACTCTCCTCTAGGGTAATTACCGGTAATTGATTTACCTTCAAGATTACTTCTACAACATCATAACAGCCAGAAGATGCGTTCTCTACCCTTGCATAAATAATCTGAGGGTTGATAATATTGGTATAACTAGCTCCCAAAGGATTCTCTGCGTCCATAGCATTGGCTAATGTCTCGTGGAAGGTCAATAGATAATCTAAAGGGTCTTGACCATTTAAAATCTCATCCAATAAACTCTGAAGGGTTAAATCAAAACTTGTAAAACCGTCATTTTCTCCCTCTTGATCACACAAAGTGTAAGCAAGCAATGGCGCTGTAGCTGTAGCTCCTGGCTTCACCTCAATGTTGAAAAACTGAACGCCGCCTATATAACATCCCGTAGCCGTATTAGTAATACCTACATAGATAGCCTGAGGATTAGTGATGTTTTGGTACGTGGTAGGTATTGGAATTGGGTTTACACCTGCTGTAGCATCTGCCGGGGTGACATAAAAACTAACCACATTGTTAACCATATCTTGACCCACCAATATCTCTGGAATCTTTGTCGTTAAATCAAAAATAGAAATACCATCAAAGGGAAGCTCACAGATCTCATAATCATCCAATAAAACACCATCATCTGGAAGCGTGTTTACAGATATCGTTAAAACAACTATCTCAAAACACAAAGCGTCTGAACCAGGGTTGGTAACACGTATGTAAATATCCTGAGGGTTACTAGTATTGGTATACGCCGTAGGATCTAAAATCTCTGTGCCTGGCGCGCCGTCTATAGCTAACAGCTCTGTCTCGTAGTATAGTAAATCATACGTCTCACCATCTAAAATCTGTGCAGCTCTAATGGTTAAATCAAACACCTGCTGACCATCACCATCTGTATCACAAAGCGCAATAGGATCTGGCTGTTCTGGCTGAGGGTTTGGCAATACCCTTAGGGTAAGGGTAACACTTGTATCTACACATAAACTATTACCATCGGTAACACGAACATAAATCGTTTGCAAGTTTACCTGGTTTACATACGCCGTGGCAGGGTTAATAGCATCAATATCTGCCTGCGCGTTGGCAAGGGTCTCATAATACTGTACTCCTACAGACGGCTCGCCTGCTGTAATAATAGCATCCTGAGTTGTTAAATCAAAGGTCGTAATACCATCAAAGGGTTCTCCCAAATCATCACACTTGTTAAACGCGTTGGGTTGTATAACCTCGGGGCCATCAACAACCTGGATATCAAAACTACCCAACTTAAAACAGCCACTATCTACATTCTCCAAACGGATCCAAATAGTTTGTAGTGGAGTTAACAGTATTGGTAAAAGTGTTTGGACTTGCAATAGCTGGGGTGCCTACTGTGGGCATCTGCCTCACTTAAATAGTAACTTAACGAGTACTGACTTACATCCTGAGTACCGTAAATGATAGCTGCGCGTTGGGTGAGATCAAACACCTCAAAACCATCCATATCTGGATCACAGGCTATAATTGGTTCTAAATCTATCGGTACGATAGGTGTTGGGTTTACAACAAGCTCTAGCTTGACAACACGCCAGCAACCTGTACCTAACGCAGGAGGAACATCATCATAGGTAGCACGTACATAAACAAACTGAAGATTGGCTACTATATTTTGGTAAGGACTCCCTATTGGGAATATGTTATTCTGAGCATCACTCAACGTCTCGTGATAGCTAACGATAACTCCTGGCTCACCGCCAATAATCTCAATATCTTTATCGGTCAAGGTAAACTCGCCAAAACCATCATTGTCTATATCACAAATCTCCAGTGGCGTTGGTAGTATTGGTGAAGGAAGTGGATTTACAATCAAATCTAAGGTTACAACACCTGTATCGATAACACAAGAGGTGTTTACATCCTGGGCGCGTATCCATATAGTCTGAGGGTTTTGAACAACACCGCCAATTATATTTTGGTAGGCTGTTGGAGCTGCAATAGCGTTGGTGTTACCTTGCAAATCTGCAAAACTCTCAAAGAAGCTAACAGATACACTTAAATCTCCGCCTGTTATCTCTGCTATCCTACTGGTTAAATCAAAAATCTCCAGCTCATCATCAGGCCCTAGAATATCGGTCTGGTCACAAAGCTCCAGTGGCGTTGGATTGACAAGCAGTGGCGGGATCTCAACACGTAGCTCTAAGGTAGTTAAACTCTCACAATCATTATTGGTATCACTAACAGTAACATATATCGTCTGAGGGTTCACACTATTGCTGAAACTAAAAGGGTTCACAATAGCACTAGTCATCGCCATGTCTGTAAAGTAAGACACAACATAAGGGCCGCCCGTTAAGCCTTGAAGCATATCAGGCTCTGCAGAGGTTAAATTAAAAACAGCAATGCCGTCTCCATCTGTATCACAAACAACCAAAGGCTGTGGGTCGGTAATGGCTGGACGCTCCTCTACTAGTAAATGCAGAATCGTGGTGTTATAACATCCCGAAGCAATATCAAACAATCGAACATAGATAATCTGATCAAAAGGAACCTCATTATCATAAGGACTAACTAAAGGCAATACCCCGTTTATAGCATCAGATAATGTAACATGGTAACTAACAACTAGGTTACCCGCTGGGTTACCTCCTACTACCTGCTCATCGGCATCCGTTAATATAAAGGTCCCAAAACCATCGTTGTCATCATCACAGTATATAAGTGGCAAGGGCTCAAATATCTCTGGACGAGGCACAACAACCAAAGAACTCATGAAAATACCATAACAACCACTTACATCACTAACACGTACCCAAATATCTTCAGGGTTGGTCGTGTTGGTGTAAAATACAGGCAAGGCAGGAATACCATCTTGGGCAAACTCCTGGGTGGCATGATACGTGACAGTAACATCTGGATTACCACCGGTGATAATCTCATTGTAACTGTTTAAATCAAACTCCGTAATACCATCAGCAATCTCATCATCACACGCTACAATCTCTGGGATAATATTAAAAGAAGGAGTCTCTCCTAAAATTAAATCAAACTGTCCTATAGTAACACACAAAGCAGCATTAGAAATATCTCCATCCTCATAGTTTACAGCGCGTACCCAAATAGTAGCAGAAGGACTTACATACCCCGTGGCAGGAGTGATAGGAAATAACCCAGCTTCTGCATCTGCAAAATTCTCATGATAGCTTAAAGTAACATCTACCAAAGAATTTAAAATCTCCTCATCCTTGCTCGTTAAATCAAAAGTCTCAATACCGTTACCGTCCAAATCACACACAAAATAATCAGTAATTGGATCTGTGATGGCAGGAGCATCATTAACCTGCAACTCTAAAGCTACGATGTTAGAACAATCTGTGGCGTTTATATTATCTACCCTAGCATATACAACTTGAAAACCTTGTACTGTATTAATAAATGCATCGGCAGGAGCAATAGCAGGAGTTCCTGCAAGAGCCTGAGCAAAAGTAATATAGTAAGAAACTACTGCATCTGGGTTACCTCCGGTAATCTCTAAATCTTTGGTCGTTAAATCGAAAATACCAAAACCATCGTTGGGTAACTCGTCACAAATGTTATACTTGGTTGGAATGGTGGCGGTAGCCGCTACATAAATAGTAATATCAAAGCTTCCTGTATCAAAACAAAGCTGGTCAAAAACACTTTCTATACGCACAAAAATAGTCTCAACAGGTCCCGTTACATTATAAATTCCTGGCAGTGGGTTTACATCTGCGTTTGCATCAATGAGGGTATTGTGGTAGGTAATATCATAGAGCAGAGGATCAAGACCATTGAGAACCTCAACATCTTTAAGATCTGGTAAATTAACAGCAACTATACCGCTGGAGTCACCATCACAAAATCCTTCGTCAGTAAGTTCAGCTACAAAAGGTTGGGAGTAATTAATTGTAAAATCTTCTAAAGCAAAACATATTCCGCCAATATCTTCTATGCGCACAAAAATTGTTTGTAAAGGTGGTGCGGTAATTAGAAAGGCATTGGGCGTAAGAATTTCATTTACACCTGCTTGAGAGTCTGTGAAATCTTCATAGTATTTGACTGTAAACAAAGTAGGGTCTTGAGCGCCCAAAACAAGCGCATCATTAATGGTAAGATCAAAAACCCCCATTTGAGATCCATCATCACACTGAAACAAATTGATTGGTTGGTTTGCTATTGGCTGTGGGGCAAACTCAACTACAATATCATCGGTTCCAGAACAACCAGAATCATCATTGGTAACTTCTATTTGATAGGTTCCAGATACTGTGACATCTAGCGTGGAATTAGTTTCTCCTGGAATGATGTCAAAGACCAAAGTAACAGGATTGAAAATAAACCATTGATAGGTACTTCCATCTGTAGAACCACCCAGGCCAGATAAACCTATCTCTAATGTTTCACCTTCACACAAAGCAGTTCCTAGTTCAATGGTAACATCTGGACCAAGGTTTACTCCAATATTAAAAGAGCCACCTTCAAGAAATACGGCAGCATCAAATGCAGAATCTGTCTCATCTGCAATAACTAGTTTTATGTTGTAGCCATTTCCCGGAATTACATTACCAACAGCTGTTAAAGGAACGGTTTGGCCATTGAGGTATATGGGAGAGTCTGCCGCATTTACAGAAGGCAAACCAGGAACATCAAAATTATATTGTTGAAAATATTCTGTATTTATATCATCACACTGCCCTGGGATACCATACCTAACATTTGTAACCTCTATTGGAGTTGTGGTACCAGGTAATACCGCAAGGTTTTGAACAGCACCCGTTACTTGGTCTGTGAGTATAAATGCGAAAGCGTCAGAAAAAGTACATTCAAAATTTCTATTATATTCTTCAGATGCTAAAATAAAATTAAAATTTATCTGAGCAATTTGTGGTACAAAATTGAACTGAATTGCAGAGGCGTTATTGGTAGCTGTTGCAGTAGTGTTTGCCTCTAAATCTGGATCTCCGGGCCATGATGCGTCACCACCACTTAGCGTTACACCAGTATTATTGGGGCCAGATGCCTGAGAAACATCACCTGTCATTAGAATAATCCCGTCAGAAAAAGGAAAATTTGAGCCGTTTGCGTTAAAATATCCAATCCCGTTTACGTTTCCAAAATCTGTACCCGTACGCTGGCCAACATTAGTAACTTCAGCACATGGAGAATCAATAAGGATGTCTTGAATTAATTCTTGAGCGGTAAAAGTTTCATCTATGGTGATTTGGCCAATACCCACAGAACAATAGAGTGCAAATATAAAGGGTACTATTTTTTTCATTAACAAATCAATATGAGGTCAAATATATTCATTACAATGATTTTCTTTCGGTATTTTTGCAAAAAAAAATCACACAAAATTCACACTATGGACCAATTTAACATATCTGTACAACCAACAAATAACGAAAATATTGTGAAGTTTGTTACAAATTCGTTTTTAACCCAGGCGAAAAGTTATGAGTTCTCTAACATAGACCAAGCAAAACCCAGTCCTTTAGCTCAAGAATTGTTTTACCTTCCCTTTGTGAAAACAGTCTATATATCTCAAAATTTTGTTGCTATTGAGAAATTCAATATTGTTGATTGGCCATCTGTACAGGACGAAGTAGCACAATCTATTGCAGACTACCTAAATAGTGACAAAGAGGTAATCACCGAAGAAGAAACATCAAAAAAAGTACCTGTTACAGTATATGCAGAAAGCACTCCAAACCCAGGGGTGATGAAGTATGTTGCTAACAAACCCCTAGCTGATGGGGTTTTTGAGTTTAAATCTATAGAAGATGCAATAGAGGCACCACTAGCAAAAGCACTCTTCTCTTTTGCTTTTGTAAAAGAAGTTTTTATTAGCGCAAACTATATTTCTATAACAAAATACAATGTGGTTGAATGGACAGAAGTCTCCAATGAACTACGCTCATTTATAAGAACCTTCATAGAAGAGGGTAAAGCTATTTTTAATGATGCTTTTTTGCAAAGCAAGAAAGAGATTGTTACAGCAAATGACAAGAAAAAAACGGCTGTTTCTCAGGAAAAAAACGACAAAGCATACAACAATATTGAGCAGGAGATTGTTGATATTCTTGATGAGTACATCAAACCGGCTGTAGCAAGTGATGGCGGGCACATTGCGTTTGACTCCTATCAAAAAGACACTAAAACCGTTCATGTCATCTTGCAAGGGGCATGCAGTGGTTGTCCTTCGGCAACCGTTACTTTAAAAAATGGTATTCAAACCATGCTTAAAGAAATGATGCCTGGCCGAGTTGAAACCGTAGAGGCAGTTAATGGCTGATATTGTATTGCTTACAGACACAATAGATGTATAATACTATATTTTGAAATTTCAAAAAGTGTATTTTTGTTTATAAGATTTATTAAACCCAAGTATAGATGAAACAACTTTATTTGATTTTACTTTGTTCGATTTTATTTTTTTCTTGTAATACTTCAAAAAAAGACGCCGTGGACATACATCAATACACCAACTTACTTGCCCAAGAAACAAGTCCTTATTTATTGCAGCACGCGCACAACCCTGTAGATTGGAGAGCTTGGAATGACCAAACATTGGAGGCTGCAAAAAAGGATAAAAAACTCATGATTGTTAGCATAGGATATGCTGCCTGTCATTGGTGCCATGTTATGGAGCGAGAGAGTTTTGAGGATAGTGCAGTTGCCGCTGTAATGAACAAAAACTACATCAATGTTAAGGTAGACAGAGAAGAGCGTCCAGATGTAGATCAAATCTATATTAATGCGGTACAGCTATTAACCGGAAGTGCAGGGTGGCCACTTAATGTTATAACACTTCCAGATGGAAGACCTGTTTGGGGAGGTACCTATTTTAAAAAAGAGGATTGGGTAAATGCCTTAGAACAAATGCAAAAACTATACACCCAAAACCCAGAAAGGTTATTTGAGGTTGCGAACAATCTTGAAGAAGGTATAAAAAGCATGGATCTTCTTCCTTTAAATGAGGAAAATGTAGATTTAAAAAACTACAATACCGATGAAATTTTAAGCCAGTGGCAAGCATCTTTTGACAACACATTTGGAGGCCCAAACAGAGCTCCTAAATTTATGATGCCAAATACCATTTCTTATCTTCTGCGAAAAGCAAAACAAAGCAAAGATACGGGCCTACTTGAATATGTTACCACTACCCTAAACAAGATGGCCTATGGCGGAATATACGATCATATTGGAGGTGGCTTTCTCAAGGTATAGTGTAGATAAAAAATGGCATGTTCCTCACTTTGAAAAAATGCTGTATGATAATGCCCAGATGGTAAGCTTGTATAGCAACGCCTATTTAGCCACTAAAGATAATTTATACAAAGAAGTGGTAACTCAAACTCTTGCATTTGTTGCTAGAGAATGCACAAACAGTGAAGGTGCCTTTTACTCTTCCTTTGACGCCGATAGCCTCACCAAGGATGGAGTTCTTGAAGAGGGAGCCTATTATGTGTTCACCAAAGAGGAGCTTACAAAGGAACTTGGAGAAGATGTTGAATTATTCTCAACCTATTATAACATTAATTCTTTTGGACTATGGGAGAACAATCATTATGTATTAATACGCTCTAAAAGTGACCCTGTGGTGTGCGCAGAGTTTGGTATTACCAATCAAGAATTACAAAACAAAAAACAGGCTTGGAGAAAAACACTCCTTAACTACAGAAATAAACGTGATAAGCCAAGACTTGATGATAAAATACTAACCTCCTGGAATGGGCTTATGCTAAAGGGATATGTAGATGCTTATAAAGCATTTCAAGAGCCAGCATACTTGCAGGCTGCTTTAAAAAACGCACACTTTATAAAGTCTAAACAATGGCAAACTTCTGGCGCTTTGTTTCATAGCTATAAGGACGGAAAAAGCACTATTAATGGATATCTAGAAGATTATGCCGCGGTAATTGATGCCTATATTGGTTTGTATGAAATTACCTTGGATGATCAGTGGCTCTTCATTGCCAATGAACTAACAAGCTACACCTACGGACATTTCTTTGATTCAGAAAAACAACTGTTTTATTTCACCAATGACCAGGATCCATCTTTAATTACAAGAAGTTTTGAATACAGAGACAATGTAATTCCAGCATCCAACTCTATGATGGCAAAAAACTTATATGTTTTATCACATCATTTTGACAACCAAACGTATGGCGCTACCGCTTCTCAAATGCTTAAAAATGTACTCCCAGAGATAGAAAAATACCCGTCAGGGTTTTCTAACTGGTTGGACTTATTGGCGAATTTTCAAAACAGCTTCTATGAAATTGTTGTTGTAGGAGAAGATGCGCAGCAAAAAGTGAAAGAAATTCATCAGTACTATTTGCCAAACAAACTTGTTGCAGGTAGCACCATAGAGGGAAATAGCCCACTTCTAGAGCAGCGTTTTATAGAAAATGAGACCTTTGTTTATGTTTGTGTGAATAACGCTTGTAAAATGCCCGAGACAGATGTGACAAAAGCCATAGATTTAATTGAGCTTTAATAAGAGCTATACCTTACATTAATTATCTCACAAAAAACGCACAAAGTAATTGCTGCTTTATAGGTTTTGTTTTTATTTGCAGCTGGCTGAAAAAGCATCAATTATCCCTAAACAATAACAATAATTTAACACAATTAAAAGCTTGAAAGATTAGTTTTGAGCTTGTTTTTAAAAATAAACTATGTCATTAATGAAAAATAATTTTCTAGTATTAGTATCCCTTTTTGTGTCTTTAAACATGCTTTCTCAAAGTATGACTAATGACCAAACATCAGATAATGACTATCTATCCTCAAAAACAACACCGGTTTTCAAAGGCTATAAAAATACCATGGGGTCTATATACGCAAACAAAGAATTTCAAATTGGATCTATATATAAAGATGGAAAATTAGTGGCCAGTAATGTTGCACTAAGGTATAATGTCCAGGCAGAAGAAATAGAACTAAAGGCAAATACTAACGCCTCAGCTACTGTTGCCAATGTCATCAAAGCAAATCAAAACATCTCTGTACGTATTTTAAATGATGATTTTGTGTACCTTATATCTCCAGACAAAAATCAAAAAGCGGGATACTTTATGGTGATAGCACAAGGTGCTAAGCTTACTGTGTATAAAAAGATAATTAAAGATTTTGTTGAGGGTAAAGAGTCTGCAAACTCCTACTCTAGAGATGTTCCAGACACATTTAAAGAAAAAGAACAATTGTACATTGTAAGTAGCAAGGGGCATCTTACAAAACTCCCAAAAGGGAAAACAAAAAGAGAGAAGTTGTTAGTTTCAAAGGAGGACCAGATGAGTACGTATATTCAAACCAATAACTTAAACCTTCGTAGAGAAAAAGATTTACATCAAGCGTTAGACTATTTTAACGCGCTTTAATCTTGGCAAAGTTTTTGCATTATTATTATAAATAAAAACCATACCAATGAAAAAAACTATTCTTACCGTTGTTTTATGTGTATTAACACTTAACACAGCTTTAGCACAATTTGACTCTGCAATGTTTGTTTCAGATGTTTTTCTTTTAGATAACTACATAAAAAGACAAAATAAGGATGTTAACTTTAAAGACACAAAAACCTATAAAGGTACTCCTTACAACAATCCAAGTTTTTTACTAGGGAACATTTACAAAGAAGGAAAACTCCTTGCTGATAACATAGCGATAAGATACAATGCCGTTGCAGATGAGATGGAGGTAAAACAAATCCTTAGCTCAGATGATGAAAACGCAAGAGTTTTACTAAATCTCAAGACATATATGTTAAGATTATAGAGGACATATATGTGTTTGTACCCTACCAAGGAGGTGTTGAAAATGGAGGTTATTTTCAAGTTATCTTTGAAGGAGGTCAAATAGCGCTGTATAAAAAACACATAAAAGATTTTAAGCCGAGAAAAAAAGGCTACATCTTCCATCACAAAAACACTTCCTGCTGTTTTTAAAGACAAACCTGTTTTTTACTTAGTGACTAAAAGTGGTAAATTTTATCAAATGCCTAAGTCTAGAAGCAAAAAACTAAAGGTATTTGGAGAAAAACAAACTCAAATGAAAGCCTTTACAAAGCAATATAATTTAGATCTTAACAAACAAGAAGATTTACTTACAGCGGTAAAGTACTACGATAGCCTTTAAAATAATACGCATATAGCACTACAAATATCCCTTTAGGCAAAGAATACTAAAAAGCCCTACACCAAAAAGTGTAGGGCTTTTTTATTGGTGTATATTCTATTGATATTTTGTATTGGCTTTTGGTAAAACTCTCTAGTGTTTTTTCTATTTTTGGATATCATAGTATTGTTTTTTATGCTACACTCAAAAACACGATAACTAGAAACATTTTAAAAACCCTTGGGCCAAACTCAAAAGATAAAGCAACCATGTCACAACCAAAAAAACGTTTATTTCTTATTGATGCATTTGCTTTAATCTTTAGAGGGTATTATGCACTTATTAAAAACCCTCGCATTAATAGCAAAGGGATGGATACCTCTGCTATTTTAGGGTTTATGAATTCGTTTATTGATGTTATTAAAAGAGAACGTCCAGAGTATATAGCCGTTTGTTTTGACAAAGGAGGTAGCCAGGCCAGAAACGAACTATTTCCAGAGTATAAGGCCAATAGAGATGAAACGCCAGATGGCATTAAAATAGCGGTACCGTATATTCAAAAAATATTAACTGCCATGCATATACCCATCATGGTTAAAGAAGGTTTTGAGGCAGATGATGTGATAGGAACCTTGGCAAAAAAAGCAGAAAAAGAAGGATATCAAACCTTTATGGTTACTCCAGATAAGGATTTTGCTCAGCTGGTTTCAGATAATATTTTCATGTATCGTCCTGTTTTTGGAGGTGGGTATGAAACCTGGGGAATCCCAGAGGTACAAAAGAAATTTGAAGTTACTGACCCCATGCAAGTCATCGATTATTTAGGGATGATGGGTGACAGTGCAGATAACATTCCTGGACTTCCGGGAGTTGGAGACAAAACTGCCAAAAAATTCATTAGCCAATTTGGTTCTATGGAGGGGCTACTTGCCAATACAGCGCAGCTCAAAGGAAAAATGAAAGAAAAAATAGAGGCCAATAAAGACCTTGGCCTTCTTAGCAAAGAACTAGCCACCATAATGCTGGATGTGCCCGTAGATTTTAATGCAGCCAATTTTCAGATGAGTGCTCCAGATATTGGCGCCGTTACAGAAATTTTTGAAGAATTAGAGTTTCGCCGCCTCACCACTAGCTTTGCCAATACATTCTCTGAGCAGGCCATGGCTACAAAAGGAACCAGTAACCAACCCAAGACGGCTGCTACTGATTCAAAAAAGACATCTCCAACACCAGCAAGTCCTAGCGCTGGAGAAGGGCAGTTTTCACTATTTGGTGGAGACAGTGAACCTACTGCGCAAAGCCAGAGCTACAGCAGTAGAAAAACCATTAAAGACACAGAACATTTTTATCAAACCATACAACCTGGTATGGGAACACGCTTGTTTATAGAAAATCTAATGAAGCAACCCAGCGTTTGTTTTGACACAGAAACAACAGGGCTAAACCCGCTTACCGCAGCGCTTGTTGGAATTGCTTTTTCTTGGGAAAAGGGCAAAGGATTCTACCTTCCCTTTCCTGAAGACAGAGACGCTAGCCAGCAAATTATAGAACAATTACGTCCCTTTTTTGAAGCTACAGAAATTGAAAAGGTTGGGCAAAATTTAAAATACGATATTAAGGTTTTACGTAAATATAATATTTCGGTACACGGAAAATTATTTGACACCATGCTGGCCCATTACCTGATCAATCCAGATATGAGACACAACATGGATATATTGGCAGAAACGTATTTAAACTACACGCCCGTATCTATTACAGAGCTCATTGGTAAAAAAGGGAAAAACCAAAAATCGATGCGCGATGTGCCTATAGACCAGCAAACACAATATGCGGTAGAAGATGCAGATATTACATTTCAGCTCAAAGAGCACTTCGCCAAAGAGCTTAAAGACAATAATCTTCAAAAATTATTTGACGACATTGAGGTGCCACTTCTAAGAGTTCTTGCGGCTATGGAAGCAGAGGGCATCAATCTAGATAAGGAGTTCTTACAGTCACTCTCTGGAGATTTAGACCATGACATTCTTACCCTAGAGGCCAACATTTACAAAGAGGCTGGAGAAGAATTTAACATTGCATCTCCAAAGCAATTGGGAGAAATTCTTTTCGGTAAAATGAAACTTGTTGCCAAGCCTAAAAAAACAAAAACAGGGCAATACTCTACCGCAGAAGATGTGCTTTCTTCTCTGGCTAAAGAGCATCAAATTATTGCAGATGTACTTGAATACCGTGGGCTAGCCAAGCTAAAATCGACCTATGTAGATGCCTTGCCACTACAAATAGAACAGGCCACGGGAAGAGTCCATACAGACTACATGCAGACAGTTGCGGCAACAGGACGCCTTAGCAGCAATAACCCTAACCTGCAAAATATCCCAATACGCACCCAAAGAGGAAGACAGGTGAGAAAAGCCTTTGTTCCAAGAAACCAGGAGTATGTATTGGTGGCTGCAGATTATTCTCAAATTGAGCTTCGTATCATTGCCGCATTAAGTGAAGAACAAACCATGATGAAGGCCTTCAAAGATGGGCTAGATATTCACTCCTCTACAGCGGCTAAAGTATTTAATGTACCCTTACAGCAGGTAACCCGAGAGCAACGAAGTAATGCTAAAACTGTAAACTTTGGTATTATCTACGGCGTTTCTGCCTTTGGACTAAGCAACCAAACAGATCTTTCAAGAGGTGAGGCAAAAGAACTTATTGACACCTATTACAAAACCTACCCGAAATTGCGTAATTACATGAGCGAATTGGTAGATTTTGCAAGAGATAATGGCTATGTACAAACAGTTTTAGGCCGTCGCAGATATTTAAAAGATATTAATGGTTCCAACGCCATAGTGCGTGGCGGGGCAGAGCGTAATGCCGTCAATGCTCCTATTCAAGGAAGCGCGGCAGATATTATTAAAATTGCCATGATAAACATTCATGAAAAATTAGAGAAAGGCGGCTATAAAACCAAGATGCTACTGCAGGTACATGATGAACTAGTTTTTGATGTGTACAAGCCAGAACTCTCTGAAATGAAAACACTCATTAAAACTGAAATGGAAAATGCTTACACACTAGCGGTGCCTCTTGATGTTGAACTAGGAGAGGGTGAGAATTGGCTACAGGCACATTAACAAATACGTTGTTTACAAAAGCCTTGTTCTTGCATTTCAAATAATACTATTGTATTTTACAAAAAATTAAAGCATACAAGATGAGAGAATTATATACAAAAACAGTTGTTTTATTGGCTTTATTTCTAGCTACTACAACGGTGTTTTCTCAGTGCGAGGAGATCACCATTGGTAGCCTAAGCAACCCAGGGATTTATGATGTTGCCACCCTCACAGAGGCAGACGGACTTCGTAATGGCCCGGACTATTTTGGCGCCACAGTTTATTATCCTACAAACGCTACACCACCCTATGCTAGTATCGCTATTGTACCAGGTTTTACCGCCTCGCCAAATAGTGTTGAGGCCTGGGGGCCATTTTATGCCTCTCATGGTATTGTTACTATTATTATTGGTACAAATTCGATTTATGATTTTCCAGAAGCCAGAGCAGAAGCTTTATTGGATGCCCTAGAAACACTACGAGAAGAGAACACCAGAAATGCCTCACCACTACTTGGAGCTATAGATGAAGACAAGTTTGCCGTAAGTGGACACTCCATGGGAGGCGGAGGAGCACAACGTGCTGCTGTTTTAGACAATAGCATTAAGGGAGTCGTTGCGCTATGTCCTTGGCTTCCAAACCCAGATTTAGATCATAGCAGCCCTGTAGTGATTTTTAGTGGGCAAGATGATACGGTTGCTCCTCCAGGGATTCATGCCAACATACATTATGATAACACCCCAAATAGCACAAATAAACTCCTCTTTGAAATAGAAAATGGTAATCATGGTGTTGCAAATACACCAGAGGGAGGCAACTCAAGTGTTGGTAAAGTTGCACTATCATGGTTTAAATTATATGTAGATCAAAACGATTGCTATTGTTCTTTACTGACAGATTACGTTCAAGACAATCCACTTGCATCAAACATAGAAAGTAGTTTTGAATGTGAAGTTTTAGATACACAAGAGAACATAAGTCAGACAATTTTGTATCCTAACCCAACTAGAGGTGTTGTAAACATATCTTTACAACAGGACGCCTTTTACCAAGTGTATTCTGTGCTAGGTCAATTAATGCTCTCAGGAGAATTAAAGGGCAACTTAAAACAAATTGACCTTTCTTCACTATCTGGAAATATGTTTTATGTGCGTATTAATAATGAAACGTTTAAAATAGCCAAAACGCGCTAAATGTTAATACTCAAATTCCTATACAGGTGTTGAGTAAAATCAGCACAAGAGTAACACCAGATTTATAAATTGAGAGGCCCCTTTAAACAAGGGGTTTATCTTTAGGATTTTATTTCAAAAAAATAAACGAAAATGTATCTTTTACTATTTGTTATTCAAATAAATAACAGTATTTTTGCCGTCCGATAATACGGGACAGAAATAATTTATTAATAATTAGACAAAGAACTATAATGGATACATTAAGTTACAAAACAGTATCTGCTAATAAAGCCACTGTAACAAAAGAGTGGTTAATAGTAGATGCGGACGGGCACACACTAGGTCGTCTTGCGAGTGAAGTTGCAAAATTACTTCGCGGTAAACACAAGCCAAGCTTTACACCTCATGTAGACTGTGGAGATAATGTGATTATCATAAACGCAAGCAACGTCCAATTAACAGGGAACAAGTGGGCAGAAAAGTCTTACATACGTCACACTGGTTACCCAGGTGGACAAAAAAGCCTTACTGCTACAGAATTAAAAGACAAGAATCCAGCACGCGTTGTTGAGAAGGCGGTTAAAGGAATGCTGCCTAAAAACAAATTAGGTTCAGTACTTTTTAGAAACTTGAAAGTGTATGCAGATGCAAACCACGGTCAAGAAGCGCAAAAACCAAGAGCTATTAAAATTAATACCGCAACTAAGTAATGGAAACTATACACAAAATTGGAAGAAGAAAAACCGCTGTTGCGCGTGTTTACTTATCTCAAGGGAAAGGAAACATCACAATCAACAAGCGTGAGTTTGATAATTATTTTACAACCCCAACATTACGATACAAAGTAATGCAGCCACTTGTAATGACAGACAATGAGAAAACCTTTGACATTAAAGTAAATGTTTTTGGTGGTGGTATCACTGGACAAGCAGAAGCAATTCGTTTGGCTATATCTCGTGCAATGTGCACATTAAATGATGAGAACAGAGGAATCTTAAAACCAGAAGGTCTTTTAACTAGAGATCCAAGAATGGTAGAAAGAAAGAAATTCGGACAGAAAAAAGCCCGTAAAAAATTCCAATTCTCGAAACGTTAATTTTTACACCCAATTTTTTGGGTATTTGGGGGAAGAATTTTTCTTGCTTCATACAAGTTCATAGAAATACAATTATATTAATAAGCTGTTAGTCCCGCTCTGCCGGGTGGGACAATTAGTTTAGCATCTAAATTACTCCTTACCCAAAGCCCTAGTAGCAAAAAGGTAAACTAAGTAATTGACATCTAAACACACAGAACGTAAACTAAAAACAAAATGGCAAAAGACAACAACACAGAAGTTAAAGAACTTCTAAATGCAGGTGTACACTTTGGACACCTAACAAGAAAATGGAATCCAAACATGGCTCCTTACATCTACATGGAGCGTAATGGGATTCACATCATCAATCTATACAAAACTGCTGCAAAAATTCAGGAAGCTGGAGAAGCTTTAAAGAAAATAGCAGCCTCTGGTAGGAAAATACTTTTTGTAGCTACCAAAAAACAAGCAAAAGACATTGTTGCTGAAAAAGCAAAATCTGTAAACATGCCCTACATCACAGAAAGATGGCCTGGCGGAATGTTAACAAACTTTGTAACTATCAGAAAAGCTGTCAAGAAGATGGCTACTATTGATAGAATGAAGCAAGACGGAACCTTCATGACACTTTCCAAAAAAGAGCGTCTACAAGTAGACCGTTTACGTGCTAAACTAGAAAAAAACTTAGGTTCTATTGGAGAAATGAGTCGTTTGCCTGCAGCTTTATTTGTTGTTGATACAACACGTGAGCACATTGCAGTAGCAGAGGCTATAAAATTAAATATTCCAATTTTTGCAATGGTTGACACAAACTGTGATCCAAGAGTAATCGATTATGTCATCCCTTCAAATGATGATGCATCAAAGTCTATAGACAAGATCATGACCGCTGTTGCAGATGCTGTAAAAGAAGGTCTATCAGAACGTAAAGCTGGAAAAGAAAGTGCTGAAAAAGCAAAAGCTGAAAAACAAGCTCCTGTTGAAACTAAAGAAACTGAAGAAGCGGCTCCTGTAAAAGAAGCAGCAGCAGTTACAGAAGAAACAGCAGCTCCAAAAAAAGAAGCAGCTCCAAAAAAAGCAGCAGCTCCAAAAAAAGCAGCTACAAAAAAAGCAGCCCCGAAAAAAGCAGCGCCAGCTAAAAAGGCTGTAAAAGAAGAAGAAGCTACTAAAGAAGAAGAGTAGGTCTCGATTCAATTAAGATATAGAGTCGTTTAATTTTTTTTCTTCTAGAAATTCTATTAAGCGACTTTTTAAGTTCACAAATACAATAATAAAATTTCCGACCATTCGGAAATAATAAAAAAACAATACGATGGTAAAAATAACCGCCGCACAAGTAAACGAATTAAGAAAGAAAACCGGAGCTGGAATGATGGACTGTAAAAAAGCCCTTGTTGAAGCAGAAGGAAACATTGATGATGCCATTGGTATCCTTAGAAAAAAAGGACAAAAAATTGCAGAAAAAAGAGCAGACCGTGACTCTAGTGAAGGGGCTGTTGTTTCTCAAATTAATGATGCAAAAACAAGAGGTGTTGTTGTGTCTTTAAACTGTGAGACTGATTTTGTTGCAAACAATGATTCATACTCTGCAATGGCTAAAGAAATGGCTGCCATTGCAATTAATTATGACTCAAAAGAGGCATTCTTAGCTGCAGCTTTTAACACAGAGATGACTGTTGCTGAAAAACTAATTGAGCAAACAGGTGTTATTGGTGAAAAACTAGAAATAGGTGGTTTTGAAATACTAGAAGCACCTTTTGTTGGCACCTATATCCACGGAAAGAAAATTGGCGCTCTTGTTGGTTTATCTAAAGATAGTGATACGGCTGCAGAGGTTAGTAAAAGTGTTTCAATGCAAGTCGCTTCTATGGGAGCCACTACATTATCATACAAAGATTTTACCCCTGAGTTTGTTGCAAATGAAACAGAAGCAAGAATTGCTGTTATTGAAAAAGATAATATTGAGCTAGGACGTTTAGGGAAAACCCTTAAAAACATTCCTCAATACATCTCAATGTCTCAATTAACAACAGAGGCTTTAAGTGCTGCTGAAGAGGCTGCAAAAGCAGAATTAAAAGCAGAAGGAAAGCCAGAACAAATCTGGGATAGAATTCTTCCTGGAAAAATGGAGCGTTTTATTTCTGATAATACTTCTCTAGACCAAGAGAAATGTTTGTTAGATCAAAACTTCATTATGGATGAAAAGAAAAATGTTGCACAGTACGTTGCCAGCAAAGGAGATGCTGCTGTAGTAGGGTTTAAGAGAGTTACTTTGGCGTAAGTCAAGAACGTATATACTTATAAAATCCGTTTTCAACCTCTGTGTTGAAAACGGATTTTTCTTTTTTATATGCTTAGTTAGAAACATCTTTTATAATTTCACTATTTTTGCAACTAACAAAACACCACTATGCACTATAAAAGAATCCTTCTAAAACTCTCAGGAGAAGCCTTGATGGGAAGCCTACAATACGGTATTGACCCAGAAAGACTAAAAGAATATGCCCAAGATATAAAAGCAATTATAGCCACTGGAGTGCAAGTTGCTATTGTTATTGGAGGAGGAAATATTTTTAGAGGTGTTGCAGGAGCCAGCAAAGGTATGGACCGCGTACAGGGAGACCATATGGGCATGCTAGCTACAGTGATTAACGGTTTAGCCCTACAAGGAGCCCTTGAAGACCAAGGCATTCCTACTAGACTGCAAAGCGCTATTAAAATTAATGAAGTAGCAGAGCCTTTTATAAAACGAAGAGCTGTGCGTCACCTTGAAAAAGGACGTGTGGTTATTTTTGGAGGAGGTACGGGTAACCCATATTTCACGACAGATAGTGCCGCTGTTTTAAGGGCTATAGAGATTAACGCAGATGTTATATTAAAAGGAACTCGAGTAGATGGTATTTACTCTAGTGACCCAGAAAAAAATGCAGATGCGGTTAAATTTGAGTTTATTTCTTTTGAAGATGTATTAAAAAAAGGGCTCAAAGTGATGGATACTACTGCATTTACCCTAAGCCAAGAAAACGAACTACCTATAATCGTTTTTGACATGAATACTCGTGGAAACTTAATGAAAGTGATCTCTGGAGAGAATATTGGAACCAAAGTAAATCTTTAAGCTAGCATTTTAGAAAACATTAATAAATACCCATTTTAGGGATATACAGATGGAAGAGGAAATAGAATTTATCATAGACAGTGCAAAAGAAGCCATGGATAACGCCGTGAGCCACTTAAATAAAAAATTTGTAAATATTCGTGCCGGAAAGGCATCTCCCGCTATGGTGGGAAGTGTTATGGTAAACTACTATGGTAGCCAAACTCCATTATCACAAGTTGCTAATGTTGCAACACCTGATGGTATGACAATTACAATTGCTCCTTGGGAAAAAGGATTAATTCCAGAAATAGAAAAAGGAATTCATCTTGCAAATATTGGCTTTAACCCAATGAACAATGGAGACAGTGTTATTATAAACGTTCCTCCTCTTACAGAAGAACGCAGAATAGAACTGGCCAAACAAGCTAAAGCAGAAGCAGAAGACAGTAAAGTTGGAGTGCGCAACGACCGTAAAAATGCCATGAATAGCATTAAAGAAATAGAAGGTGCAAGCGATGATTTAAAGAAGAGTCTGGAAGAAGATATCCAGAAAATGACAGATGCAAGTATCACCAAAATTGACACTCTTCTTACGGTTAAAGAAAAAGAAATTATGACTGTATAACATGTACATCATATCAAAATAAAAAAGCCTCCTATTTGTTATTAGTTTTTTCTAATAGTTAGGGGGCTCTTTGTTGAAATGTAGTACCTAAGTTGTTTTTTTTAGTTACTTATGTATTAATTTACAGCTATTTAAAAACACCCCATAAGCGCTCCTTAAAAAATGAAAAAAATAAGTTTCTTATTGGTCTTTATTTTTGTGAATTTCAATGCCGTTTCACAAACTAAAAAACAAGATACCCTCCACCACCAAAAAGACAATCGCTTTAACTATAAAGCTTTAATTATACCTGCTTCATTAATAGGATATGGAGCCTTAAGCCTCTATAGTGATAAGTTAACTACCCTTGATACTTCTATTAGAAAAAGCATAAATTCAGACATCTATAAAACATTTCCACTTGATGAAGGCACCCAGTCACTTGCGTTTTTATCTGTGTATGGGTTAAATTTATTTGGCATAAAAGGGAAAAACAATTTTAAAGACCGTAGCATTGTTTTGGCAACTGCCTACCTTATAATGGGGTCCAGTGTTACTGTATTAAAAAAAGCCACGCATCGCCAAAGACCCAACCAAACTGGATACACCTCATTTCCCTCTGGGCATACAGCAACAGCCTTTATGGGGGCTGAGTTTTTATATCAAGAATATAAGGATGTTTCACCATGGTATGGTGTTTCTGGATATTTTATCGCCGCTGGAACAGGATATTTAAGAATGTATAATAATAAACATTGGTTTTCTGATGTAATTGCAGCTGCTGGAATTGGTATTTTAAGCACCAAAATTGCCTACTGGGTTCAGCCCTTTTTTAAAGAACTGTTTTCTAAAAAAGAAACAGCAACCAAAACGGCAGTGATCCCTTATTACAACAAAAATGAGGTAGGCCTTGCAATGTCAATGTCATTTTAATAGAGACCCTTCATATTTTACAAAAATCGAGGTGCCATAATTTTAATTGCCCTAAATAGATTTCTTACCTTTACAAAACAACAAAACATCTATCATTGAATAAACTTTTTAGCATCGGATTTTGGAGTGCCACGGCGCGTTTTATATTACGCAACCGGGTATTTATTTTAGTTGCTATTGCTTGCTTTACCATCTTTCTTGGAATGCAATGGAAACATATGCGTTTCACCTACACAGAGGCAAACATGCTTCCCGATGACCACCAGGTAAACACAGCCTACAATACATTTCTGGACACCTTTGGAGAAGAAGGAAACCTTATCATATATGGCGTAAAAGACAGTTTATTATTCACTCCATCAAATTTCAGCGCCTGGAGTATCTTATCTAAAGAACTTGGGCAAGCCCCAGAGGTTGACCTCACTTTATCTGTAGGAGACCTCCAAAAATTAAAAAAACGCACAGATAGTATAGGGTTTGAAATGGTTCCGCTTGTAAGGGATTCTATTTTAAGTGAAAAACAACTTAAAAAACTACAATACGAACTTTTTGAAAAGCTTCCTTTTTATAATGGATTGGTGTACTCTCCAGATAAAAAGTCTGTAAGAACTGCCGTGTATCTTAAAAAAGACATTGTAAATACCCCTGCCAGAAAAATATTTATAGAGCAGGTGCTTATTCCTAAAATAGCAGCCTTTGAAAAACAAACTGGCATGAAAGTCTATACCTCTGGTATGCCCTATATTAGAACCTTAAACTCTCAAAACATTATTGATGAAATAGGCATGTTTATTGGCGCAGCTGTGCTTGTCACCTCTATTATTTTCTTCTTTTTCTTTAGATCTTACAGAGCAACTTTCATATCAATGATTACTGTTATTATTGGTGTATTATGGGCCTTTGGAATACTTGGGTTGCTTAAATATGAAATCACGGTATTAACCGCTTTAATTCCTCCACTTATAATTGTAATTGGAATCCCTAATTGTATTTTCTTGATTAACAAATACCATCAAGAAATAAAACAGCACGGTAATCAAGCAAAATCGCTGCAACGCGTTATTGCTAAAGTTGGAAATGCAACATTAATGACCAATGTTACGACTGCCTCAGGGTTTGCCACATTTATTTTAACAAATAGCCAACTACTCAAAGAATTTGGAATTGTTGCCTCTATCTGTATTATTGCCATATTCTTGCTTTGCTTGCTTATTATTCCTATTGTGTATAGTTTTATGGCAGTGCCTAAAAACAAGCACTTAAACCATTTAAACAAACGTTGGATTAACCGCTTTGTGGATTGGATGGAAAACAAAGTGAGGCACAATCGTATTGCTATTTATATCATTTCTATTGGGCTATTGTGTGTTAGTATCATTGGAATTTACAATATAAAAATCTCTGGCTCACTGGTTGAAGACATGCCAAAGAAGACCGAGTTTTTTAAATCCATTAGGTTTTTCGAGAAAGAGTATAAAGGCATTATGCCTCTTGAAATTTTAGTAGATACTAAAAGAAAGAAAGGTGTAATGAAACTTGCTACTTTAAAGCGAATGAATGAGCTTCAAGAGTATATAGAAGAGTTCCCAGAGTTTTCACAATCACTTTCTGTGGTAGATCTAGTAAAATATAGCAAACAAGCATATTATAATGGCAATCCTGAGTACTATCAATTGCCCAATAGCCAAGAGAGAAGCTTTATTTTAAGTTATGCCAAAAGCAGCACAAAAGACACAAATTTGCTGAAAAGTTACGTAGATAGTACAGGACAGTTTGCCCGTATTACTACTTTTATGAAAGACATAGGTACCGAGCGATTTGACAGAATTGAAGAGGACCTAAAGGCCAAAGCACTTAAAATTTTTCCACAAGACAGGTACAACGTAAGTTTTACAGGGAAAGCATTACTATTTCAAAAAGGAACAAAGTATTTAGTTAAAAATCTAATTATTAGTCTTTCTCTGGCCATTTTACTAATTGCCCTTTTTATGGCTTGGATGTTTAGGAGCTTTAGAATGATATTGGTTTCTCTGATACCAAATTTACTTCCCTTAATTATCACCGCTGGTTTGATGGGCTTTTTAGGAGTCCCCATAAAACCCTCTACCATTTTAGTGTTTAGTATCGCCTTTGGTATCTCTGTGGATGACACTATTCATTTTTTGGCCAAATATCGCCAAGAACTTATTGCCAATAACTGGAAGATTAAAAAATCTGTATACGCTGCCTTGCGTGAAACAGGAGTAAGTATGTTTTACACCTCTATTGTACTTTTCTTTGGGTTTTCTGTATTCACTATCTCAAGTTTTGGAGGTACTGTAGCACTTGGCGCATTGGTTTCTGTTACCTTAGTATTTGCTATGCTAGCAAATTTAATGTTACTTCCATCTTTACTGCTTTCTCTTGAAAAGAGTATTGCAAATAAACAAACCCTAAAAAAACCGGCCCTAGGCATCTTACCAGAAAATATGGAAGAAGAACAGGAGCTGTTAAAATAATTAATACTCATTTCTATTATCTGAATTATAACCTATCTTTATCGCTTGATTTTTTGACTATGAAACACACAGAAATAGTACACGTTTTACAAACAGAGCCTACCATCAACGAACTTAAAATACGAGGTTGGGTTCGTTCCTTTAGAAGCAACCGTTTTATTGCGGTAAATGATGGCTCTACTATTAAAAATTTGCAATGTGTTATTGATTTTGAAAATTTTGACCAAGACATACTTAAAGATATAACTACAGGAGCTTGTATAGAAATTACCGGAGTGCTGGTAAAAAGCCAAGGGCAAGGACAAACCCTAGAGGTGCAAGTGTCTGGCATTGTTATTTTAGGCACCGCAGACCCAGAACAGGTAAAACTAACCATTCTTTCTCCAAAGCGTCACAGTCTAGAAAAGTTGCGCGAACAAGCGCATTTACGTGTGCGCACCAATACCTTTGGAGCGGTGATGCGTTTGCGATCAAAACTATCTTTTGCAGTACACGAGTATTTTCAGAAAAATGGATTTAATTATATGCATACTCCAATTATCACAGGAAGTGATGCAGAGGGTGCAGGAGAAATGTTTAAGGTAAGTGCACTGGATCCAAAAAACCCGCCTTTGGATGACAAGGGTAATGTAAATTATAAAGAAGACTTTTTTGCAAAAGAAACCAACCTTACGGTAAGTGGCCAATTAGAGGCAGAAACCTTTGCAATGGGACTGGGTAAAGTATATACTTTCGGGCCTACCTTTAGAGCAGAAAACAGCAATACCTCTCGCCATTTAGCAGAGTTTTGGATGATTGAACCAGAGGTTGCCTTCAACGATTTGGCAGACAACATGGACTTGGCCGAAGATTTCATAAAGTATGTAATCTCCTATGCGCTAGAAAACTGCCAAGACGATTTAGCCTTTTTGGAGCAAAGACTCATAGAGGAAGATAAAAGCAAACCTGCTGTAGAACGTCAAGAAATGACATTGCGCGAGAAATTACATTTTGTGATTGACAACAATTTTAAGCGTGTAAGCTATACAGAAGCAATTGATATTTTAAAAAATTGCAAACCCAACAAGAAGAAGAAATTTAAGTACCCTATAAACCAGTGGGGCGCAGATTTACAAAGTGAACACGAACGATTTTTGGTAGAAAAACACTTTAAGTGTCCGGTAATTTTGTTTGATTACCCCGCTACCATTAAGGCATTTTATATGCGCTTAAATGAAGATGAAAAAACGGTTCGCGCCATGGATGTTTTATTTCCAGGTATTGGAGAAATAGTTGGCGGCTCTCAACGTGAGGAGCGGTATGATGTTCTCAAGCAAAAGATGAAAGCTATGGATATTAGCGAAGAAGAATTATATTGGTATCTAGACCTTCGAAAGTTTGGCACTTGTACCCACAGTGGCTTTGGATTAGGTTTTGAGCGCCTTGTGCTGTTTGTAACTGGTATGGGAAACATAAGAGATGTGATTCCTTACCCAAGAACACCTGGTAACGCAGAGTTTTAAAACTTAAAAATAAAACACATACCACATATTAAAACCAGCGTTGTACCGTTTTGTATATAGCTGGTTTTTTTTACCTTTATAGTCTACATCATTTTTAAATGCTAAAACAGTTTCTAAATTTTAAGTTATCTCAGAAATTATCTCCACAACAAATACAGTTGATGAAGTTAATTCAATTGCCAACGCAGGCTTTTGAACAACGTATTTCTCAAGAGATGAACGAAAACCCTGCACTAGAAGGCGGGAAAGAGGAACCAGAAAAGTTTGATGAAGATATTAATGATGAGTACCAAGAAACTATAGATGAAGCTCCTGAAATAAATATAGATGATTATCTAAGTGATGATGAAACCCCTAGTTATAAGTTAAATGCAAATAACTATAGTGCAGATGATAAGGAAACACATATGCCCTATGCAGCAGGTCAATCCTTTACCCAACATCTGATGCTGCAATTAAATACCTATAGGCTTGAAGAAAGTGAAAAGGAAATTGCAAAATTCTTGGTTGGAAGCGTTGATGAAAGCGGCTATATACGAAGAGAAATTGCAGACATTGTTGATGATTTGGCCTTTACTCAAAATGTGTACACCCAAGAGGCTGCTGTAGAGAGTGTGCTAGAAAAAGTACAAGAACTAGACCCTGCAGGAGTTGGAGCCAGAGATTTACAGGAATGTCTATTGCTGCAACTAAAAAGAAAGCAGCAAAACTCAAAAGTTGTTTTAGCGTCTCGTATTTTAAAAGAAACCTTTGATCATTTCTCAAAAAAACATTACAAAAAATTACTTCAAAAGTTTAGTATTTCAGAAGACGAACTTAGAGAGGCAATTGCTGAAATTGAAAGTTTAAACCCAAAGCCGGGAGGAGCCATTTCAAGTAATACAAGAATGGTAGAACATGTTGTGCCAGATTTCGCCATTACCATAGTTGAAGGCAGCTTAGAATTAACGCTCAATGGAAGAAATGCTCCAGAGTTGCATGTATCTAGAGAATACTCTAACATGCTTAAAGGCTATAAAGAGTCTAAGGACAAATCAAAATCACAAAAAGAGGCAGTGCTATTTATCAAACAAAAATTAGACGCAGCCAAGTGGTTTATTGATGCAATTAAACAAAGGCAACAAACACTTTTTGTAACCATGAATGCCATCATGCACCAACAAGAAGCCTACTTTCTATCTGGTGATCAACGCAAGTTAAGGCCCATGATTTTAAAAGATATTGCAGATACTATTGGTATGGATATTTCTACTGTATCTAGAGTTGCAAATAGTAAATATGTAGATACCCCTTATGGCACAAAACTCATTAAAGAGTTTTTTAGTGAATCCATGAAAAACGACCAAGGAGAAGATGTATCTACTAAAGAAATAAAAAAAATACTTGAAATTACCATTGGTGAAGAAGACAAAAGAAAACCCCTTACCGATGATAAGCTGGCTCAAATTCTAAAAGAAAAAGGATACCCTATTGCCAGACGCACCGTTGCTAAATATAGAGAACAATTAGAGCTATCTGTGGCACGCCTTAGAAAAGAGCTTTGATGAATCAAATTTTACGTATTTCAGGCTATATCTTCCATCCCTTATTGATGCCCCTTGTTGGTGTACTTTGTTATTATGCTATTACACCTCGTTTTATTGAGCCCGAGCGTATGTTAGCCAATATATATGCTATTGCTACCCTGACTACTTTTACACCCATTGTTTTATTCTTTTTACTCAAAAATACTGGGGTTGTTTCTAGCATACATCTCTTTGAGGTACGAGAACGCAAATACCCACTGATGATACAAGTCTTGTTGGTGTTACTAATTATTAAACTAATCTTTAAACCCTATGAAGATATAGAATTGTATTACTTTTTTGTGGGTATTTTAGCCGCTTCGCTAACGGCCCTTTTTCTAGTGTTATTTAAATTTAAAGTGAGTCTTCACCAAATGGCAGTAGCAGGTGTTACGATGTTTTTAATAGGAGTTAGCATTCATTTTAACATAAACATGCTAGGCAGCATATCGGTTTTATGTATCATAAATGGATTGGTTGCCAGCTCTAGGCTTCATACAAAATCACACAGCGTGATAGAATTGTGCTTTGGGTTTTTTATTGGCGGGATATCGCAGTTTTTACTGTTTGGTTTTTGGGTCTAAAACAACCCATGAGTCTTTCTTTAGAGAAAGAAAAACAAAAGACCTAGCTTTAAAGTTCTCATGTCTATTGGTGTACCGTTTGTCGTGGTGGCATTATCAAAGAAAGGTGTAATGCCATAATAGCCATAAAAATTTACTGTATTGTATCCAACACTAAGTGTGGCCCCAAGGCGCATGTTATTAAACTCTGGAATATCTGTTTGTGTCACGATGTTGCCGTCTTGTTTGAAAGAAGATTTATACCAATAGTCATATCCTAAACGTATTCCGGTGTAAAAGCGCCAAAACTTATAGCTTTGTGCACTTGAGGTGCGCCATCGAAATTCTAGAGGGATTTCTATACTTGAGGTGCTAAATCTATTTACATCATAGGTAACATCATTGGCGTCTAAAGAACTGAATATAGACTGCTGTGCTGCATCTTCTCCTATAAAAAGTGTATTACCATACTCATCGAAAGAAGCGCCAATACCAAGGGCAATAGATACATTTCTGCGTTTATTGATAGGTATGTCTCTCATAAAGCCAAAATGAACAGAAGCCGTTAAGCCACGAGAGTCTACCATCTCTGGTGTATCTAATAAAATGTTATATGTTATGCCAAAATAAAACTGATCTTCTCGATAGTTATTCTCTAGAGAATCTGAGGCTACTTCTTTTTGTGCAAAGAGTGCGCTCACACATAAAAAACAACACATAAAATAGCACTTGTGACCCATGGGCTAAATATAATCGAATTTTAAATGCTTGTGAAATAAAAAAACGCCTTTTCTAAAAATAGAAAAAGCGTTTGTATTTGTAATATGATATCTATTTACTGTTGCACGTCGTTACCTGGTGCAGTGATATAAATAATTTTCACCATATTAAGATCTCGTAGTTTTTCTTTGACGTCTTGAAGCAAACCTACGTTGGTTTGTTCATCCACCTTTAAGCCAACAACAACCTTTCCTTGTAGTTCTGGTATTAACTTGGTTCTTGCTTCAGACAAAGCAAATTCAAGAGAGTTAATATCAGTATACTTATCTCCTATTTGTATTTTTCCTTCGGTACCAAACTTCTCTTTATATCGAGAACTTGGTTTTCCAGCATAAATAAAAACAGAACGATCTTTCTTTAGTTTTTCAACTTGATCTGCCTTAGGAAGTTTTTGTTGCACCAGCATATTATCTTTTCTCAATACAGTTACTACCATAAAGAAAAACAATAACATAAATACAATATCTGGAAGGGATGCTGTATTTACTGCAGGCAATTCACCGCCTTTTTTCTTATTAAACTTAGACATAAAACTGTTTTTTATTATTGAGATTTTTTTGCTTCTGCTTCAGATAATTTCATCGGAAAAAGCGCTTGAATTTCTTTTAGTTTTGTTTGAGCTCTTTCTTCATTCCCTTTATAATCACCAGTAGCTATTGCACTTTTCACTTTCGTGAACTTGAACCCAAACAATCGCTCAGATTCTCTATCTCGTAAGAAATTATAGGCAGCTACGAGTTCATTTTGGACCTGAATATAGGTCTTATAAGAGGTCTCTCTATCGCTCTTTACTGTGATAATAGCTTTCTCTGGATTGTCTGAAGATGCAAGATCTTTTTCGCCTTTACAATAGTTACAAGTGCCATCACCACCATTATCTAAAAAAGAAATAGCTGCTTGCCTAATATCTTGAATATCCATAAGCTCGTTGTCTGCAAGAATTTGATCTTCTTTATTTACAGTAACAACAAAAATGTTCTTTTCTTTAATATCTACTGGAGGTTGTTCATCTTGCTTTGGCGGTAATTGACGTGCAATTCCTTTGTCTTTTTCTATGGTAGTTGTTACCAGAAAAAAGATAAGTAATAGAAACGCAATATCTGCCATAGAACCAGCATTCACCTCTGGTGTTGCTCTTCTTCCCATATTATCGAGTTGTTAATTTTTTTACTCCACTAAATGCCATTGCGATAACTGCTACCACAGACAAAATGTAAAAGGCGTAAAGTCCTGTACCTATATATCTTGAGGTTTGAGCTGTTACTAACTCTCCGTCTTTGGTGAAGGATTCTACTCCATCGGCCATTACATAAGAAATAACAAATATCAGCAAAAAGGCACCTACAGACATAAGTGTCTTTTTAACATCACCCCCTAGTATACCTTTAACAACAAAAATCACAACAGTTATGAGTAATATTGCAAAAGTTAAATACGCTACATAAAGAAAAGAATCTAGACCCTCTCCTCCACTAGCTATTACAGCTTCATCTCCTTTTATCATCAACATCCCCCAAAGAAGGACACCAGCCACACCAAGAACTAAAGCTACTATTTTAGAAATTTTATGTAAACCCATTGTTTGGTTCTTTTAAAGATTATTTTTTGTTTTTGTAGTCAATCAACATATCAATTAGAGTAATTGATGCGTCTTCCATAGAGTTTACAATACTGTCAATTTTTGCAATAATGTAATTATAAAAGATTTGAAGTATAATCGCTACAACAAGTCCAAATACTGTTGTTAACAAGGCTACTTTAATACCACCTGCTACAAGTGAAGGATTCATGTCTCCAGCTGCTTCAATTTTGTCAAAGGCTGTAATCATACCAATTACGGTACCCATGAAACCAAGCATTGGAGCCAATGCGATAAATAGTGATACCCAAGAAACATTTTTCTCTAGTTGTCCCATTTGTACACCTCCGTAGGCTACAACCGCTTTTTCTGCAGCTTCAATACTCTCATCTGCACGCTCTAACCCTTGATAGTAGATAGATGCTACAGGTCCTTTAGTGTTTCTGCATACCTCTTTTGCAGCTTCTACACCACCACTTTTTAAGGCCTCTTCTACACCTTCAGCTAATTTTTGAGTGTCTGTAGTAGAGAGGTTTAAAAATATAATTCTTTCAATTGCCATAGCAAGACCTAGTATTAAACATACTAGTACAATTCCCATAAAACCAGGACCCCCTTGTATGAAACGTTCTTTTAGTTTCTGGTGCCATGTTCTGTTATCTACCTCCTGGGCTGCATCATCTTGTACAAGAGTTATCGTAGATGCTGCTACTAGTGAGGTTGAAGTTGTTGGCGCTGTAGCGTTTGCTGTTAAAGATCCCGCGAAAACTAGTGCGGCAATTGCCATAATAGAAAATAATTTTTTCATTGGTATAGACTTAAAGTTTAATTTTAATTTTTAGTTAAATTTAGGTTTTAAAGATATAAAAATAATTGTGTAAAAAACAAGAATTTTAGGGTTGCTATTGCATTTTATGTTAATTATTATGTCTCAGAAGCTCATACCCTCTAATTACTAACTATTTACTAAAATACAATGTATCATACTCTATATAAACAACATCAATTTCTGTACCAATAATTAAGACAAACACCTTTTTTAAGCCCCTGCCTTTATTATTAAAAACACATAGATTTTATTGCTGGATATACCCTTGCAGAGAGGAAGGGATTCGAACCCTCGATACGTTGCCGTATACACGCTTTCCAAGCGTGCGCCTTAAGCCACTCGGCCACCTCTCTATTTTTTTGTTTTGCAAAGAAACAATTTTTTATATTTCACTGGGCACAATTTTATTGAAATATTAACTCATTTCTCCTCTAAGAGAGGTCTCAAAGAGGGTTTTAAAATCTTTTTGAGAATCTTCAATGGCCAGTAAGTACATTAATTTTGTTAGGGCAGCCTCTGTGGTTATGTCTTTACCGCTTATAACGCCCATGTTTTTTAATTCGGCACTAGTTTCATAAAGGCCCATCACAACACTCCCTCCAGAGCACTGGGTTACATTAACAACGGGAATTCCTGAGTCTACAACTTTTTTTAATGCAGTGATAAACCAGCCTTGGGTTGTTAAATTTCCGGTCCCATAGGTTTCTATAACAAGCCCCTTAAACATATCTACATTAAATAGATGGGTCACCATTTGCTGAGTAATCCCTGGAAACATTTTAACCAGCAGTATTTTTGGCTCCAACTCTTTATGGACCAACAAGGGTTTATTCTCGGGTACAAGCAAAGCGTTGTAATCTATAGAGAGGTTCACTCCACTTTGAGCCAATGCAGGGTAATTTAAAGAGGCAAAAGCCTCAAAATGCTCTGCATTTATCTTGGTGGTACGGTTGGCTCTATATAATTTATATTCAAAATACAAACCAACCTCCTTAATAACAGAGACATTGTCTTGTTTTAAAGCCGCAAGTTGTATGGAGGTAATCAAGTTTTCTTTTGCATCTGTGCGCAAATCTCCAATAGGTAGTTGAGATCCAGTAAAAATAACTGGCTTGGCCAGGTTCTCCAACATAAAACTTACTGCAGAGGCGGTGTAAGACATTGTATCGCTGCCATGCAAGACTACAAAACCATCAAAATGATCATACTGGTTTTCTATAATGCTTACTAATTGTTGCCAATATACAGGCCCCATATTTGAGCTATCAATAGGAGCCTCAAAGCTTTGGGTGTCTATGGTACAGTCCAATAAATTAAGCTCAGGTATGTGTTTGAGCAGGTCATTAAAATTGAAATTTTTAAGACTACCTGTTTCAGAATCTTTTATCATACCAATAGTACCGCCGGTATAGATTAATAAAATAGTGCTTGTTTGGGTAGTCATAATATAATAGGTGTGTTAAATCTTAAAAATTGCTGCCGCATTTGCTGTAGTTATTTCTGCTACTTGTGCTTCAGAAATATCATACAAGGTACTTACTTTACTTGCAATCAAAGATAGGTAACTGCTTTGGTTTCTTTTGCCTCTATGTGGTGCGGGTGAAAGGTAGGGCGCATCTGTTTCTAAAACAATGTGTTTTATATCAATTTGATTGAGAAACTGATCAATCTTGCCATTTTTAAACGTAACAACTCCGCCAATACCCAATTTCATGTTATACCCAATGGCCTGTTTTGCTTGGGCCAAGCTGCCGGTAAAACAATGAAATATACCGAACAAATCATCCCCTTTTTCTTGCTCTAATACTTCAAAAACTTGGTCAAAAGCATCTCTGCAATGGATAACTATAGGTAGCTTATACTTTTTGGCTAACCTGATTTGAAAAACAAAAGCGTCTCTTTGTATTTCCAAGGTACTGGTGTCCCAATACAAATCAATCCCGATCTCACCAATGGCAACAAAACTTCGCCTTTCAAGCTCTTTTACTACAAAGGCTAATTCTTCTTTGTAATTTTCTTTAACAGAGGTAGGGTGTAATCCCATCATTAAATGCACACACTCTGGATAGGATGCTTCTAAATCATACATTGCTTTTGCGTAGCTAGAATCTATAGCAGGAATAAAAAACCGTGAAACTCCCCTATCCTTCGCCTGTTGCATCACAGTGTCTCTATCCAAATCAAAAGCCTCGCTGTATAAGTGTGTATGTGTGTCTGTTAACATGATTGCAAAGCTAGCTATTTTGTTTGCTATATTTGTTAAAAAAATACCGTGCAGTTAAGAAATTTATTAGAGGGCAAAGGTTTTCAAAGAATTGTATTGCGTAAAATGACCACTGGCCATTATACCTGCCGCGTCAAACTAAATGCCAAAAAGGGTGTTTTTATTATAGATACAGGTGCCTCATCGAGCTGTGTTGGGTTTGAGCATGCTGGCATTTTTAATCTCACCCAACAGCAAAGTGATGTAATTGCAGCCGGCGCCGGAGACTCAAACATGAAAACCGCACTTGCCTTAAACAATGTTCTGGAACTAGAGGGGTATCTCACAAAAAACATCTCTTTTGTACTGTTTGATTTGTCTCACGTTAACAAAGCAATCTCTAAGGTAGATCCTACAATAGTTCACGGCATTCTAGGGGCAGATTATTTAAAAAAACACAGCGCCGTTATAGACTATGGCCGCAATTGCATGTATCTCAAATAAGTTGTCTTAAATACCTGTATCAACATCTTAGTATAAAAAAAGGCTCATACACTGTATGAGCCTTTTTTATGAAGACTATTTTATATTAAAGCTCTAAGGCTTTTTTAACATCTGATTGCATCAATAACTCTGTTGGATTTTCAAGGGCCTCCTTAACAGCTACCAAGAAACCTACAGATTCTTTACCGTCTATAATACGGTGGTCATAACTAAGTGCTACAAACATAATAGGAGCAATAACAACAGCTCCGTCTTTAACCACTGGACGCTCTACAATGTTGTGCATTCCTAAAATACCAGATTGCGGAGGGTTAATAATAGGCGTAGAAAGCATGCTTCCAAAAACACCTCCATTAGAAATGGTAAATGTTCCGCCTGTCATTTCATCTACGGTAATTTGTCCATCACGAGCACGAATTGCCAATCTTTTCACTTCAGCCTCAACACCTCTAAAGGTTAAATCTTCTGCGTTTCTTATCACTGGCACCATAAGTCCTTTTGGTCCAGATACGGCTATAGAGATATCTTTATAATCATACGTAAGCATTTCCTTACCATCAATCATACTGTTTACTGATGGATATAATTCTAAGGCACGAACCACTGCAAGTGTAAAGAAGGACATAAACCCAAGACCCACCCCGTGTTTTGCTTTAAAGGTTTCTTTATACTCTTTTCTAAGTGCAAATATTGGCCCCATATCAACCTCATTAAAGGTGGTTAACATTGCCGTTGTGTTTTTTGCCTCTACCAAACGTTCTGCTACTTTTCTGCGCAACATTGAAAGTTTTGTTCTAGACTCCCCTCTAATTTTAGAACCAACAGATCCCATAGATGGAACTGCATTAAGAGCATCATGCTTTGTAATACGGCCATCTCTTCCCGTACCAGAAACACTTGTGGATGCAATTGATTTTTCATCTAAAATCTTTTTTGCCGCTGGAGATGGCGTTCCTGTCGCGTAAGATTCTTTTGTGGCCGGTGGTGTTTGTATTGCAGCAGCTTTTGCAGGCTGTTTCTCTGCATTTGGAGTATCTGTATTTGCTGAAGTACCTTCTGGCTTGGCAGCAGTTGTGTCAATTAAACAAACTACAGCTCCAACGGCAACAGCATCACCTTCTTCTGCTTTTAATGTAATAATACCACTTGCCTCTGCTGGAAGTTCTAGTGTTGCCTTATCACTATCAACCTCAGCAATTGCTTGATCTTTCTCTACATAATCTCCGTCTTGAACTAGCCATTGAGCTATTTCTACTTCGGTAATAGATTCTCCCGGTGAAGGAACTTTCATTTCTAACATAGTATGTCTGTTATGGTTTCGACTCGCGTCAAAATTTTAGTACTTAATTCTGTTTTAATATACTCAAAGTTCAGAAAAATTAATGCTAATTAATTCTGAGCAGTGGCTTATTTTTTTGGTGTTTGAAAAACACTGTCAATTACTTCTTTATGTCTTGCCTTAGAGCGTGTACTACTTCCTGCTGCAGGAGAGCTATACACTCTTCTTGATGCAAGGCGCAGTGGTACGCTATCAAAATTCATTAACATGAATCCCCAAGCGCCCATGTTTTTTGGCTCTTCTTGTGCCCAAACATATTCTTTGGCATTAGTATATGTGGCAATGATAGCCTCCAACTGCTGTGTTGGCAATGGAAACAACTGCTCTATGCGCACAATGGCTACATCTTCTCTTTTGTCTTGTGTTCTTCGCTCTAGAAGGTCATAGTAAAACTTACCTGTACAAAATACCACAGAAGTAACATTTTTTTTATCTACCTGCAGATCATCAATAACTTCCTGGAAACTTCCTAAGGCCAATTCTTCTTTTGAAGATACAACAAGAGGATGACGTAACAAACTCTTTGGCGTAAATACAATAAGTGGTTTTCTGAAATTCCATTTCATTTGCCTGCGCAACAGGTGAAAAAAGTTTGCAGGTGTTGTAACATCTGCCAAAATTAAATTATCACGGGAGCAAAGTTGAAGATAACGCTCCATACGGGCACTAGAGTGCTCGGACCCTTGGGCTTCATATCCATGAGGCAACAACATCACAAGGCCGTTTTGTGTTTTCCACTTACTCTCTGCTGCAGATATGTATTGATCCAACATAATTTGCGCTCCGTTTGAGAAGTCTCCAAATTGGGCTTCCCAAATGGTTAATGTTTTAGGGCTTGCCATAGCATACCCATAATCAAACCCTACAACAGCATACTCAGAGAGCAGTGAGTTGTAGATATGCATCTTTCCTGGTACATCAAGAGTATTATGAAGATTGATACGCTCCCCTTCTTCTTCTGTTTTTATAACTGCATGCCTGTGAGAGAAGGTACCGCGCTCAACATCTTGCCCAGAGATCCTAACATCAAATCCTTCTTCCATTAAAGAAGCATAAGCCAACAGTTCTCCCATTGCCCAATCTAAGGTGTTACGCTCTGTATATTGTTTATTTCTATCTGCAATAATGCGCTCTATTTTACGCATAAACTTTTTATCTGCGGGTAATTTTGTGATCCCGTCAGCAAGTTTATCTAGGTTTTTTAGAGCAAATGTTGTGTCTATAGGAGTTAAAATAGCTTCTTCTCTTCCTAGGGTATATCCTTTCCAGTCATCAGCTAGTATTTTAGTGATAACCGTTTTGTCTTTTTTTCGAGACGCCTGCAAATCATCTTCGAGCTCTTCTTTGTATTGCAGCTCTAACTGTTTTACATATCCTGCATCTATGCTGTTTTCTTGAAGTAGTTTTGCAGCGTAAATATCTCTGGGGTTTTGATGCTTTGCAATTGCTTTATACAATTTAGGTTGCGTAAAACGAGGCTCATCACCCTCATTGTGGCCATACTTTCTGTACCCCAAAATATCTAGAAATACATCACGGCCAAATTGCAGCCTAAAATCTAGTGCAAAACTAAAGGCATGACACACCGCCTCAACATCATCTGCATTTACATGCAATACCGGAGACAAGGTTACTTTAGCAATATCTGTACAATAGGTTGAAGAACGTGCGTCTAAATAATTTGTAGTAAAACCAACTTGATTGTTTGCAACAATATGTATGGTTCCTCCTGTTTTATATCCATCGAGTTGCGCCATTTGAATAAACTCATACACAACACCCTGGCCGGCTACTGCGGCATCACCATGAATTAAAATAGGCAATATTTTGGAAGCATCTCCACCTAATTTTGTGTCTATTTTTGCTCTAGAAATACCCCCAACCACAGCATTTACTGCTTCCAGGTGAGATGGGTTTGGGGCCAAGTCCATACGTACCTGTTTACCTCCATCAGTTTTTCTGAAACTTGTCCAGCCCATGTGGTATTTAACATCGCCATCAAATAGTTCTGCCTCATCGTATTCTTTAGAGTCAAACTCACTAAATATATCCTCTGGAGATTTTCCGAAGATATTAGTCAAGACATTAAGACGGCCTCTATGAGCCATTCCTACCACAAATTGTTCTACTCCTTTTTCTGCTCCTCTTTCAATTAAAGTGTCTAGCCCAGGAATAAGTGCATCTACTCCCTCGATAGAAAAACGCTTTTGGCCTACATATTTAGAATGCAGGAAGGTTTCAAATGAAAGTGTTTGATTTAATTTTTTTAGTATGTGTTTTTGTTGCTCAGTAGAATATGTAGGGCTATTGTCATTGGTGTTGATCCAATTTTGTATCCATTTAATTTCTTCTGGATTGCGTATGTACATATACTCAACTCCAATAGAATTACAATAAATAGCCTCAAGATGACCTACAATTACTGCCAGGGTTGTTTTACCAAGCCCAATAATGGAGCCTGCTTCAAATTCTGTTTGCAGGTCTGATTGCTGCAGGCCAAAATTTTCAAGCGCTAATGTGGGTTGGTATTTTCTTCTTTCTCGAACTGGGTTTGTTTTGGTAAACAAGTGCCCACGTGTTCTATAGCCATCAATGAGTTTTATAACCTTAAACTCATTTAATACATTTTGGGGAACAGAATCAGCACCAGTAATACCAAGCCCTTCTGTAACACTGCCGCTTTCTATTCCAAAGTCAAAACCTTGAAAAAAAGCACGCCAACTAGGCTCTACAACATCTGGAGTTTTTAAGTACGTAGAATATAGTTCCGAAATTTGCTCGGGATGAATTGCATTTAGAAAAGAATATTTATCCATAATTGGGATACTGCGATGTTTTAAAACAAGGCAAAAATACAACAAATACCTAAAAATACATCTTTGGAAATCGTATATTTATGGCACTAATTATGATAAACGATCTCTAATGAAGACCCTTCAAAAAATAACAAGTAATTTTAGCTTTGTAATGCTTTTGTTTTTCTTGGACACAAGCCCTTGGATTGCTTTTGTAAGAATTTTTATCTAGAGAAAAACCTAGACGTTTCTGTTCATTAAAAAATCAGCAAAGCTCTTTAGAGTGTCTTTGTGTTGCTGTGAAATTTTAATGTCTTGTAATAAAGAAATTGATGTGTTGGTGTACCTGGCTATTTCATCCTCGGTAGCTTTTGCAGCTCCTGAGCAGACAAAAATTTCTTTTACAGCTGTTATTTTATCTGAAGGATCTTTTGGCATAGTTGCAAACAATGAAGATAAGTTCTTGGGCCTCAGAAGGGAGTGCTTTTTTGTAATGCCGTTAAGTAAAGAAATGTTTTTTTGTTGGCTATAATATCTCCTCCCACTTGTTTCCAAAAGTCAAGGGGTTTCCAAAGGCGTCTAGGTAGTCATCCTGTAATTGAAATGCAATACCTAAATTTTTCCCAAAGGCATATATTTTTTCTTGGCAAGACTGTGAAGCGTCTGCAATAATAGCTCCCATTTGTAAAGAAGCGCCAATAAGCACGGCTGTTTTATATTCAATCATTTTAATGTACTCAGAAATGGTAACATCGTTTCTTGTTTCAAAATCAACGTCATATTGCTGGCCCTCACAAACCTCTAAAGCGGTTTTACTAAACAAAACTGCCAATTGCATAAATACCTCTGGCCTGTAGGTTTCAAAAAGTTGGTAGGCTAAAATTAGCATGGCATCTCCAGATAAAATACCTGTATTGACATCCCATTTCTCATGGACCGTTTGGTGGCCCCTTCTAAGTGGAGCATTGTCCATGATATCATCATGAACAAGAGAAAAATTATGAAACATTTCTACGGCAAGAGAAGCATCTAGAGCCTGTTTGTAATTTCCTCCAAAAAAATCTGCACTCATCAAAGTTAACACCGGGCGAAGGCGTTTACCTCCTAAAGTGAGTATGTAATCAATAGGTTCATACAATGACGCAGGCTCTTTTAGGGTAACCTTGTTGGCTAGGTGTGCAACTAGAGCATCACTGTATTTTGAAATATCCATACTTTAAAATTTCCTCAAAAATAAGGATTAACTTAATACTAAAAGGAGATGTTCACAATCTTTTATGACTTGAATTTAACAAAAGATAACCCATCACAAAAAAAAGAGATTGGTAGATGTTAAAAAAAGATTAAACGTTGGAAACTTTTTTTGTCTTTAAAGTTTCCTTGTATATTTGCCATCGCATTATGAAAAAAAATATCATCCTAAAGGCTACAGAACTCTTCATGAAACTTGGTTTCAAGAGTGTTACTATGGATGACATTGCCAAAGAAATGGGTATTTCTAAAAAAACCATTTACAGCCATTTCAGCAATAAAGAAACAGTTGTGGCGGTGGTTACAGATCATGTATTTGAAATAGTGTGCGAAGATATTGATGCCATTTGTGATTTGGGACAAAACCCGATTGAGGAATTATACGCCATTAAAAAAAGAGTGATGCAATACATGCAAAAAGAAAAAGCATCTCCTTGGTACCAACTTCAAAAGTACTACCCTACTATTTATGATAGTATAAAAAAACGCCAATTTGGATATATGCAACAATGTGTTGTTAAAAACCTCAACACAGGTTTAGACCAGGATTTATATCGTAAAAACATCGAGGTGCAATTTGTAGCCAGAATATATTTTAACGGAATCATTGGCATTAAAGAAGAATCATTATTTCCCCACACCATGTATGAGGGAGAAACACTTTATGAAATGTACCTAGAATATCACCTTCGAGGTATTGTAACTCCAAAGGGTAGAAACATATTAAACCAATTGATACAATCAAACCAAGACTAATGAAAAAATACATCATTATAGTATGCGTTCTAGTAAGCCTACAGGGATATGGCCAAGACAAAACCTACTCTTTTTCTTTACAACAGGCAATCTCTTTTGCAATTGACAGTAGTTATGCAACCATTAATTCTAGAAGAGATATCTCTAAAGTTTTAAAACGAAAGTGGGAAGCCACAGCAATGGGGCTTCCTCAAATAGACGCTAATTTTTCTTACGAAAACAACATAAGCCAACGAGTTTCACTATTGCCTGCTGCTGCCTTTGACAATACTACAAGTGTGATAAATACCGTTGAGGAGTTTTTTGGTATACAAGCCACTGGGACACCCATTGCACCACAGGGGTTTGTTCCTATAGTTTTCGGGACAAAACAAAATTTAGGAGCCTATGCCACCCTTACCCAACTTATTTTTGACGGAAGCTACTTGTATGCGCTTGAAGGTGTAAAATCGCTCCTTAGTTTTAATGAAAATCTAAACGAAAAAACAAACCTAGAGGTAAGAAAACAAGTTATCGAGGCCTATGCAAATGTGCTAGTGGCAGATGCGTTTATAGCAATTACAAAAAACAACATTGCTAATTTAGAAAAAAACCTCTTTGAGGCAACAAAGGTTTATGAAAACGGGCTTATAGAACAACAAGCTATACAGCAGTTAGAGATTACATTATTGGATGAGAAAACACAATTAAGTAATGCTCAAAGGTCTTTTAATATTGCAAAACAATTATTAAATCTAACCTTAGGTATTAGTGTAGATAAAAATGTGGTGTTAACCAATACCCTTGAAGGGCTCACCTCTGATAACATTTCTTTGGCTCTTTTGGACAACACCTTGGAAATCGAAAAAAACCTGGACTATAAACTTGCAGAAAACCTTACCAACCAGCGCGTGATAGAATTAAAACTTGAACAAAGCCAGGGTATGCCTTCTTTAAATGGTTTTATCAATTATGGGAACACAGGATTTGGAAATCAGTTTGATTTTTTCAGTAGTGATCAAAATTGGTATCAATCATCTGCTTTTGGAATAACATTAAATGTCCCTGTTTTCTCAAGTGGCCTGAGAAATGCTAGAAATCAGCAAGCAAAAATAGCCCTAGACCAAGCAAAAACAGATTTTGATCAAACAATCCAGCGTGTAAAACTAGACTTTGAAAGAGCAAAAAGCAACTATCAGTATAGTCTAGATCGTTATCAAAACACTGAAAAAAACCTTGTCTTGGCCAGAAGTATTGAATATAAAAATCAGGTAAAGTTTAAAGAAGGTTTGGCAACAAGTTTTGATTTAAGACAAGCACAAAGCCAATTATTTAGGGTACAACAACAACACTTGAATGCTATGGTAGAAATTATAAATGCCAAAGCTGAAATGGAGACGGTTTTAAATACCCCAAATTTAAGAATGTCTGTAGAAGACATTAAAAACAAATACTAAGATCAAATAGCACTACAATCAATTATGAAAAAAATAATCACACTACTAACCATCACGGTTTTGCTAACTAGCTGCGCAGACCAAAAACAAGAAACAACCCAAGAGGTAATAGCCTCTGAAAACGCGGAAGCAATACAAAAAAGACGTGATAAGATTGTATTACAACAACAAGAAATAAATACGCAAATAAAATCATTAGATAAGGCTCTGGCAGCATTAAATCCAGAAAAAAACATGCCTTTAATAACTTCTTTTATAGCTAGTAAGACGGTTTTCAAGCATTATGTTGAATTGCAAGCAAGTGTAGAAACAGATCAAAACATTCTAATCACCCCAGAAATGGGTGGTATCTTAAAGAAAGTACATGTAACAAAAGGGCAACGCGTAAAAAAAGGACAGCTTCTTGCCACTATAGATGATGGTGGCATGAGCCAATCATTGGCACAAATGCAGGTACAGATGGCACTTGCCAAAACAACTTTTGAGAGACAGGAGCGCCTATGGAATCAAAACATTGGTAGCGAAATACAATACCTTCAAGCAAAAACAGCTTATGATGGACAAGTAAAAGCGGTTAACTCTATGCAACAACAAGTAGCAAAAGCAAGTATTAAGGCTCCTTTTTCTGGTACTATTGATGATATTATTACAGAGAAAGGAAATGTGGTAGCCCCAGGACTAACCGCAATACTTAGAATTGTGAGTTTAGAGAACATGTACGTGAAGGCTGATGTGCCAGAAACATATATAACCAGTGTCATAGTAGGAAAACAAGTTGAGGTTTCCTTTCCTGTACTTGGAGAAACCCTAGAGACAACAATAAGCCAAACAGGAAGTTTTATAAATCCTAATAACAGAACATTTAAGGCTGAAATCGAGGTAGAAAACAAGAAAAACAATATCAAGCCTAACTTAACTGCACGATTAAAAATTAACGACTACACAAACAAAAATGCTATTGTGATACCACAAAGTATTATTTCTGAAAATGCACAAGGAGAACAATATATCTATATTCTAAAACAAATAAATCAAGACAAAGCAGTGGCTAGTCGTGTGATTATTGAAACAGGAAAAAAACAAGGAAATAGCATCGAGGTCTTGTCAGGCCTTGAAGAACGGAGATCAAATTATTGAAGAAGGAGCTCGTAGCGTAAAAGACGGGCAATCTGTAAAAATCATCACCTACTAATTTGTAATAACTATGGCAAAGCAGAAAAAAAATACCGAGAAAGAGTTTAAACTTTCATCTTGGGCCATTAATAACAAAACAACCATTTATATGGCAATGTTATTGGTGTTGTTTTTAGGAGGAAGTGCATACAATAATATGCCACGCGAAAACTTTCCAGAAATTAGAGAAACAAAAATTTACATTAGCTCTGTGTATCCCGGAAATACCGCAGAAGACATTGAAAAACTTATCACAGACCCACTAGAGGATAAATTAAAAACAGTAAGCAATGTGGTAGAAATAACCTCCACCTCTCAAGAAGACTACTCTATGGTAATAGTTGAGTTTGATGAAGGTATTTCTGTAGACAAAGCAAAGCAAAAAGTTAAAGACGAGATAGACACCCAAACCTCCAATGAGGATTGGCCTACCTTTAATGGTGCAAAAGTAGAACCTACTATTTTTGAACTCAGTATGAGCGAAGAAATGCCCATTCTCAACATTAATATTTCGGGTGATTATCCAGTAGAAAAATTAAAAGAATTTGCAGAATACCTGCAAGATGAAATTGAAAATCTAGAAGAAATAAAGCAAGTTGATATTCGTGGAGCTCAAGAAAAAGAAGTAGAAGTTGCTGTAGATATCTATAAAATGATGGCCTCTTCTGTTAGTTTTAATGATATTCAAGGTGCCATCTCTAATGGTAACACTACCATGTCTGCAGGTAATTTTAAAACCAGCGGACAGCGCAGAACTATCAGGATTTTAGGTGAAATAGAAAACCCCAAAGAATTAGAAAATTTTGTTGTAAAGTCAGAAAATGGAGACATAGTCTATCTAAAAGATGTGGCCACTGTAAGTTTTAAAGAGAAAGACAGAACTACCTTTGCCAGAGAATACGGCAACCCAGTTGTTATGCTAGATGTTAAGAAAAGATCTGGGAAAAACATGGTTGCTGCCGCAGAAAAAATCGAAAGAATTGTTGCCCAAACACAGGCCAATGTATTTCCTTCAAACCTGCAGGTAAACATCACCAATGATCAATCATCAAAAACCATTGGGCAAGTAGATGATTTGGTTAATAACATTATTTTCGGAATCATCTTGGTGGTAACGGTATTGATGTTTTTCCTTGGTTTTAAAAATGCGCTGTTTGTTGGTTTTGCAATACCCATGTCTATGTTTATGTCATTAATGATATTGGGTTGGATGGGATACACATTAAACACCATGATACTTTTTGGACTAATAATGGGCCTTGGAATGTTGGTTGATAATGGTATTGTAGTTGTAGAGAACGTATACCGATTAATGGACGAGGAAGGGCTTAGCCGCATAGATGCCGCCAAAAAAGGAATTGGAGAAATTGCATTTCCAATTATTATATCTACAGCAACTACGGTCGCTGCATTTATACCCCTAGGGCTATGGCCAGGGCTAATGGGGCAATTTATGATCTATTTCCCTATCACGCTATCTGTGGTGTTAGGATCCTCTTTATTTGTTGCCATATTCTTTAATTCGGTGCTGGTGTCTCAATTTATGTCTACCCAGGACAAAGACATGCCTTTAAAAAACATCATTGCCATTTCAGCAATTATGATAGGTATTGGAGCATTTATTATGGCATTTGGAGGCGCTTATAGCGGTCTTGGAAGCCTAATGATATTCACTGCCGCGATGTTATGGGTCTATAGATTAATACTCCGTAAACTTGCAAATACATTTCAAACCAAAGTACTTACTAGGTTAGAGAATTGGTACAAAAAAAATCTCACAACAGCCTTTAAAGGTGCAAGACCTTATCTTATTATTGGGTTTACTTTTGTAATGCTATTTGGAGCTTTTGCAGCATTTGGAATTTCGGTTTCAAACCAAAGAACAAAAATTGAATTTTTTCCAGACAACACACCCAATCAAATTATTGTCTACCTAGAATATCCCCAAGGGACTTCTATTGAAAAAACAAATGCCATCACAAAAGAAATTGAAAAGCGTGTATACAACACTATAAATAGTGACCAGTACACAGATGGAGGGTTTAATTATTTGGTAGAAAGTGCTGTTTCTCAAGTTGGAGAAGGTGCTGGGAATCCGCAAACAGATGGCGGCTCTTCTGCAGAAATGCCTCATAAGGGCAAAATAACAGCCTCTATGAGAGAGTACAAATACCGCCGTGGAGAAGACAGTGAGGTATTGCGCAAAAAAGTACAAGAAGATTTAAAGGGAATTTATCCTGGAATTATCATCTCTGTAGAGAAAGACTCTAATGGCCCTCCACAAGGAGCACCTGTAAACATAGAGCTCTCTGGTAGTGATTATAATGAGCTTATCACAGCTGCCGAAAAAATGCGTGCTTTTTTAAACACCAAAAATATAGCTGCCATAGATGAGCTGAAGATAGACGTCAATAAAGACAAACCAGCAATGCAGGTTCTCATTGACAGAGAAAAAGCAGGTGAGCTAGGGGTCAATGCTGGGCAAATAGGCCAGCAACTGCGTAATTCTTTATTTGGCGCCAAGGCAGGCGTGTACAAAGAAGATGGAGAAGATTATGATATTTATATTCGTTTCAACAAGGCAAGCCGCTACAACTCAAGCGCGCTTTTTAATCAATCTATAACCTTTAGAACACCCACCGGAAAACTGCGTGAAATACCAGTCTCTACAGTTGCATCTCAAAAAAATAACTCTGGATTTAGTGCCATAAAGCACAAACAATCTAAAAGAATTGTAACACTGTACTCTGCATTAACTCCAGGATATACAGATGCCGGAGCCGCAGTTGCGCAGGTAAAAAATGAAATGCTAAATATAGAAGGCATCCCAGATAGCGTGAAAATTGATTACACAGGGCAACTAGAAAAACAAAATAAAGAACAGGCCTTTTTAATGGGTGCGTTTTTTAGTGGTTTGGGCTTAATTTTTCTGATATTAATTTTTCAATTCAATTCTGTCTCTAAACCATTTATTATTATGATAGCTATATTCCTGAGCTTCATTGGTGTCTTTGGAGGTATTGTAATTTCTGGAGCTCCTTTTGTTATTATCATGACCATGATGGGTATTATATCCCTTGCCGGTATTGTTGTTAATAATGGTGTTGTGCTGCTAGATTATACCCAACTGCTTATCGATAGAAAGAAAAATACGCTGGATCTAGACGCTAGTCAATACCTTGAAAAAGAAGATTTACTAGATAGCATCATACAGGCAGGTAAGGCAAGATTACGTCCTGTGCTGTTAACAGCAATTACTACTGTCTTAGGGCTAATCCCTCTGGCTATTGGCTTAAACATAAATTTCTTTACCTTATTTAGTGAATTTGATGCTAATATTTATATGGGAGGAGATAATGTAATTTTCTGGGGGCCTTTGGCCTGGACTGTTATATATGGTTTAATTATTGCCACATTTTTGACATTAATCATTGTACCAATCCTGTTCTATTTTGCTACTCGACTAAAAATGAAAATTGCTGTATTTGTAGCGCAAAGAAACCCAACAAAACTTCAATAAAGAGGTATTACAAAAATCTGGGGCAATATGTTGACCTGTATTTTTAAAAGAAAAAGTCGCCTGTACTGCTACAGGCGACTTTGTATAATTGAAAACTACGTGTAAGAAACAAAAAACATCATTTTGGCATACGTGCCCAATACTTCTATTGGTTAATCTAGGTTCTTACACTTCGCTATAATCCAAAATTACTATGTAAATATATAGCTATGAAAGTTATAAAGCATTGTTTTTATTGCTTTTGTTGGCCTATCTGAGAAAAAGGCCAAGGCAGAGAAAAAGCTGTAATAACATGAAATTTACACCCTAATTTTTAATTATTTCTTTCTGTTGTTTTTAGAGGTGCTATAAATCCCTTAAAAAGACGGTCAATATCATAGAACTTATTAAATTTGCATACTTCTTTTAGGGAAGACAAAATACACACATACCCATGTACAGAACACATACTAACGGTCAACTAAGGGCCGAACACATAGGACAGGAAGTAACCCTTGCAGGATGGGTACAAAAAACTCGTGACAAAGGATTTATGGTTTGGGTAGATCTTCGTGATCGCTATGGTGTAACGCAACTTATCTTTGATGCCCAGCGCACACAAAAAACCATGATACAGCAAGCTCAAAAACTTGGGCGTGAGTTTGTTGTTCAAATCTCAGGAACTGTAATAGAACGTGAGTCTAAAAACCCCAACATGCCAACAGGGGATATAGAAATATTAGTTTCAAAAGTGACAATTCTTAACGCCTCACTTACACCGCCTTTTACTATTGAAGACACTACAGACGGTGGAGAGGACCTGCGTATGAAATATCGCTACTTGGATATAAGAAGAAATCCAGTGCGTGAAAATCTTATCTTTAGGCACAAAGTATCTATGGCAGTGCGCAACTACTTATCTGGACAAGGATTTGTAGATGTAGAAACCCCGTATTTAATTAAATCTACTCCAGAGGGTGCTCGTGATTTTGTAGTACCAAGTAGAATGAATCAAGGACAATTTTACGCACTACCTCAATCACCCCAGACATTCAAGCAACTGCTTATGGTGGGAGGCTTAGATAAATACTTCCAGATTGTAAAATGCTTTAGAGATGAAGATTTACGTGCAGACAGACAGCCAGAGTTTACACAAATAGATTGTGAGATGGCTTTTGTAGAACAAGAAGACATTCTTAACACCTTTGAAGGATTAACTCGCCATTTATTAAAAGAAATTAACGGAGTAAGTATTGGAGCATTTCCTAGAATGCAGTACGATGATGCGATGCGCTTGTATGGAAATGACAAACCAGACATTCGTTTTGCAATGGAGTTTGGAGAATTAAACCAAGTTGCAAAACACAAAGAATTTAACGTCTTTAACACTGCAGAATTAGTGGTTGGTATTGCCGTGCCAGGAGCAAATAGCTTTACAAGAAAAGAAATAGACAAATTAATAGACTGGGTAAGACGTCCTCAAATAGGAGCTCTAGGCATGGTATATTGCCGTTGTAATGATGATGGTAGTTTTAAATCTTCTGTAGATAAGTTTTATGACCAAGAAGATTTGGCCAAATGGGCAGAAACTACTGGAGCAAAACCTGGAGATTTAATTTGTGTGCTCTCTGGTCAAACCAACAAAGTACGTGCGCAATTAAGTGCACTACGTATGGAACTGGCAGAAAGATTAGGCCTTAGAAAGCCGGATGAGTTTGCACCCTTGTGGGTTGTTGATTTTCCGCTGTTAGAACTAGATGAAGAAACAGGAAACTATCATGCCATGCACCATCCCTTTACATCACCAAAACCTGGACAGATGGAGCTTCTAGAAACAAGCCCTGGAGAGGTGAAGGCAAATGCCTATGACTTAGTATTAAACGGAAATGAAATTGGTGGAGGTTCTATCCGTATTCATGACAAGCAAACCCAAGCCACTATGTTAAAACATTTAGGCTTTAGTGAGCAAGAGGCCAAAGCACAGTTTGGATTTTTGATGGATGCCTTTGAGTATGGTGCGCCACCTCATGGAGGTATTGCTTTTGGTCTAGACAGGCTAGTTGCAATTCTTGGAGGGCAAGAAACCATTCGAGATTATATAGCCTTCCCAAAAAACAATAGCGGTCGTGATGTAATGATTGATGCCCCTGCCCCCCTGGATGACACTCAGCTTACAGAGCTACACCTAAAACTAGACATTCAAGAATAAAAATACATGCGTATACTATTATACATTTTCTTTATTGCAGCAGTTATTTTGGTAAGCTATGGCTTTTATATTGGTGAAGAAGATCTTGCTAGATCACAACTATGCATAGGTTTGGGCGTTACTACCTTGTTCTTTATCTGGATGCCAACTTTTGTATATTACCGTTGGAAAGGTAAGGACGTAAAGCAGTATATGCTCAATCAAGAAAACATCTTGAAAATGCGTAAATACACCAATAACAATAAGTTATAATATCAAAAAACCGTTTACAGACTACATTTGATATTTATTTTTCCATACATTTGCTATATTATTAATGTATTATAACTAGAAAATGGAAGGAACAGTAAAATTTTTTAACGAATCTAAAGGGTTTGGTTTTATTACAAATGATGAAACTGGACAAGAAATTTTTGTACACGTCACAGGAGTTAACGGGCCATCTCTTAACGAAGGTGATAAAGTAACATATGTTGAAGAAGAAGGAAGAAAAGGAACAGTAGCGGCTCAAGTAACAGCTATATAATTCTTTTTTTAGCAAAACAAACCCCGCTTTACAAAAGTGGGGTTTGTTTGTTTTACTATTTTAGTTAAGGTTTCTTTTCTCAATAAAAAACTGCTGCAGTAAGCCAGCCGCCTCTTTGGCAAGAACCCCACCACTTATCTTTGTTTTAGGATGCAAAGTAGTTTTCATTGCAATACATCCTCTTTGGGAATCAGAGGCGCCATATACTATGGTAGGTATTTGACTCCAAAATAAAGCTCCTGCACACATTTGGCAGGGCTCTATGGTTACATATAGCGTACATTTATGTAAATACTTCCCGCCCAAAAAATTAGCGGCCGCTGTAATGGCTTGCATTTCTGCATGTGCTGTAACATCATTAAGGGTTTGGGTAAGATTATGTGCCCTTGCTATGATTTGATTATCTGCAACAATAACAGCGCCAATAGGTATTTCTGATTTATCATAGGCCGTTTGCGCTTCTTGCAAGGCGCGTTTCATAAAATAAATATCGTCGTGAGGAGTTATCAAAATAGGTTTTATTAGCCCTAAAAATAATGGTTATTGAGTTAATACACTAAAAAAATAATGCTACACATTATTTTACATACACCACAAAAACTAACCACGCACGATGTATTAATTCTAGTATCTTTGTGTTGTGTCACAAAACCTATTAGAGACCATATCATTTCCCAAAGATCTTAGATTACTTTCTAAAGATCAATTACCGCAATTGGCCCAAGAGCTAAGAGATTTTATTATTGGTGTTGTAGCTGTAAAAGAAGGACACCTAGGAGCCTCACTAGGAGTTGTGGAGCTAACTATTGCGCTGCACTACTGTTTTAATACACCAGATGATAAATTGGTATGGGATGTAGGCCATCAAGCCTATGGCCATAAAATACTCACTGGAAGAAAAGAAGTTTTTCATACCAACAGAACCCTAAATGGCATTAGCGGGTTTCCAAAGATAGAAGAAAGCCTGTATGACTGTTTTGGAACAGGACACAGTAGCACCGCTATATCTGCTAGTCTGGGGATGGCCATTGCTGCCCGTTTAAAAAACAACAAAACCAGACAGCACATAGCTGTGGTGGGAGATGCGTCTATAGCCAGCGGAATGGCTTTTGAAGCCCTCAACCATGCGGGAGTTACAGATACAAACATCCTAGTTATTTTAAATGATAATGCTATTGGTATAGACCCTAGCGTGGGTGCTTTAAAACAATATTTTACTAAAGTAACTCTAGACGGTGCCCCAGATACAGATAATATATTTGAAGCATTAAATTTTGATTACACAGGGGCTATAGATGGACATAATATTGCTGAATTAATAACTGTTTTTGAAAAGCTTCTGCAAAAAAAGGGCCCAAAAATACTGCATGTTATCACAAAAAAAGGAAAAGGGCTTAAACAAGCAGAAGAAGACCAAGTAACCTACCATGCCCCGGGAAAGTTTAACCCAGCAACTGGAGATCGAGTAAAAGGCAGTACAGTAGGACTGGCTCCAAAATTTCAAGATGTTTTTGGACACACACTTGTGGAGCTAGCCAAAGAAAATAATGACATTATAGGTATTACTCCTGCCATGCCAACGGGAAGCTCTCTTAAATATATGATGGAAGCCTTTCCTGAGCGCGCTTTTGATGTTGGCATTGCAGAACAGCATGCCGTGACCTTATCTGCAGGGCTAGCCAGCCAAGGCTTACATGTGTTTTGTAATATCTATTCAACGTTTTTACAACGAGCCTATGACCAGGTAATACATGATGTATGCCTACAAAAACTTCCTGTGATATTTTGCTTAGACCGAGCTGGCATCGTTGGAGAGGATGGTGCAACCCATCATGGTATTTTTGACATGGCGTTTTTAAGGTGTATTCCAAATATTATCATTGCTGCACCCAGTAATGCTATTGCACTTCGTAACATTTTATACACCGCACAACTAGGTCTAGATTTGCCAATTGCCATAAGGTACCCAAGAGGGCGCGGCAATATATTAGACTGGAAACAGCCCTTTAAAAAAACAACTATTGGCAAGGCAGAAGAACTAAAAAAAGGTACTACCATTGCTCTTTTGTGCATTGGCAGTATGGTGCAAAACGCACAAGAGGCGCTAGGTTTGCTTGACTTAGAGGCGCAAAAAAATCAAGTGGGGATATATGATATGTGTTTTGTAAAACCGCTGGATGTAAAACTACTTACTGAAATTTTCGAACACTACACAACTATAATAACCCTAGAAGATGGCGTTGTAAGTGGCGGGTTTGGAAGCGCTGTTTTAGAGTATAAAGCTTCTACCAAATACACTAATAAAGTGGAGCTACTTGGTGTTAAGGACGAATTTCCAGAACATGCAAGGGTAAGCCAGTTACAAGATTTACAGGGTATATCCCCAGAAAAAATAAAACAAAGGTTACTTACCTATTGCACATAAAAAAAGAGGCCTTTTTATCAAGGGCCTCTTTTTTTATGTGAGTACTAGCTTACTGTATAATGAGTTTGGTTGTTTTTATAAAACCTTCCTGTGCTGTAACTTGAACTAGATATACTCCAGATGTGACTTGACTTACATCCAAACTAGTTGTGGTGTCAAGTGAAATTTCTTTAGTGATTATCAATCTACCGTTTATATCAAAAATAGATACGTTTGCATTTCCAGATGCCTGCGTAACACTAATATTTACAGTTTGGTTTGCAGGGTTTGGGTATAAAATAATACCACTATCTAGAAGGGCTCTATCTGTAGAGGCTAAAAGACAATTTGGTGTTTGTGGAACATCAAAGGCCTCTGTTTGATCATTTAGGCTATTAGCGCTACCTTGAGACGCAGACAATCCTAATCCTCTGCGAGCAAATGCCTCCCAGATTAAACATTGATTTGCACCACCGTTTGCCAGCATATCTGCCTCTAGTATAGCATCTCTACCAGATTCAAAACCTGGATTACAAGGCTGTAGTTTAAGACCGTCTAATACCAATTGCATAGCAATGTTATTTCCTCCTGTACCATTGTATAAATCTGGATCAAAACCATATTGGTTTATTAAATCCCAGGTCATTTCCCATAACATGGTTGCCCAAACAAAACCAACACCATGAGGAACAGAAACATTCCCATCTGTATCTTGGTAGGTGTAATTATTGATGGAAAAATCTGTACTGTAAGGAGCCTCTCTAATACCACCACCGTCTGTAGCTTGGCCGGTTGCATAAGTACCAATACCACGAATATCCTGTGGTTGATCTCCCGGCTGTTGTGTTAGCATAAGGCCAAACCAATCACTCCAGCCCTCGCCCATTTGCTCATCGTTTTGCAAACAGCCTGAATTAAATCTCCCACCGGTAAGCCTAGTGGAAATTCCATGACCGTATTCATGAGCTATAATTCCATTATCTACATCACCATCTAGCTGGTAGGCGGTATTATTTAATAAAGAACCTTCAATCTGCTCTCCAGCAAGTAATGCTGCAATGATAGCATCTCCGTCTGCCTGTGAAATCATAATAGCTGTTATAGTAACTTGGTCTCCTACTTCTCCTGGAGCCATAGTTATTGGTGCTCCTGGCACATTGTTAATGATAATAACAGCAATAGCTCCCTGGTTTTGGGCAGCCAATATCTTAAATCCAAATTGACACTCTCCTCTTCTTATTACGGCAATACTCCCGTTTATATCTGCCCCATTTAATAGGTCATCACAAGCATCATAAGGGTCTTCAGAGGCTCCTTGGTCATCATCAAGGGTTAAAGCCAATTGTCCTACAATAGGAGTGTCTTCTGGAAGTGGAGCTCCAAAATTGGCAGCAACACCAAGGTAATCACCTGCAAGAGAACCGTCAATAGTTAATGCATTACCCGCTGGTGCATTCCATAAATACATCTGCATTCTTGGATTATTACCATCTGGTGGTGAAGAAAAATTTGCATTGTTAGTACCACCTCCATCTTGAGCTTGAGCATCTACAAAGTCTCCGCTGGTGCCGCCATTTCCGTAGTTGTTATCTTGAAAATTACCACTAGCTTCATCAAAACCATATTGGTAATACACATCATGCATGATGTTGTTCCAATAAAATAAATTGGTGGTTGCTGCTGGTAACATTTCTGCAGGATCTGCATTGAAATTAAAAGGAAAATCAAAGGTCAATGAAGCGCCTCCATCTGGAGAAACGCCTCCAGAGTTGTTGTTATCTATGTCATCTCTGGCAATTACATTATTACCTCTTGTAATAGTATATTCTGGTCCTGGAGCGCCATTGGTATCATGCCATCCAAAAGGAGAAGCATCTTGGTTTGCAGGGTCAAGTACTAACGCATCACTCACCGTGGTTAGGGCTTTCAAAGGGTACAGGAAATACTCTGTAACTTACCCCGTCTTGTGCATTGAAAGAAACTGTGTTTTCTGGTTTATGTAAAAAGCTGCTGCGGTATTGGTATTTGGAAGATGATTGTGAGTTGGCTTACCAAAATCACAACTAGTTACCCAGTCATTACTGGAGAGTAAAGCGCCTGTAATGGCGTCTATTCTCATAGAGTAATAATGAGAAGCGTCTAGCAAATAGATACTGATATCCCAGGCAAGATTAAGTGTGCCGTCCTGCATTGGTTGAAATACCAGTGAAACAGGTATGTTATTTAAAGAGATTGATCCGGTATTAAAAACAAAACTATTGGGCGCTGTGGTCTCTAGAATCTCTAGTGCTGTTGGAGCGCTTATTCCAATAGCTGTAGCTGCTTTAACAATTGCGTTTTGAGCAGAAATTACTGGAGTTGTGGTATTAATTTTCTGTGCTGTGTTTGGTATAAAACCCATTTTTGAAGAAACTACAACACCATTTTTAATTCCAAAAACCGAAGTTGAGTTAAATACTTCAATGCCAGATATACGCTGAGAGACGTACACATTATCTATTCTCATACTCTTAGAGTATGTTGAAGATTCTACCTTAAAATCACTAACATCTTCTTGAGAGAGACCCAATTGGGCTCTATTGGTGTTGAAATGGTTTTCTAGGATGGCTTGATTGTCTTGAGCATTACTAAACCCAATGGTACATAACAAAAATAAGAATGCGTACTTTTTCATAATAGGATGCTAATTTTTTTTTTCAAAGCTACGCACACAACTCGAACAAAAAAGAGGAATTAACATTTTTAACAGAATTAACAGAAAAAAACTCCTTATATTTTTCCGTTTATTTTTTGAAATATTTGCAATGCATTACCATCTGTTAATCTTGAAACCAAACTACAACATGCCATTACATATTGATAGACAGATTGCGGCTGTTTAATAGAGGCGTCAAAGTGGGTCAAAATAAGCGCATCATAGTGGCGCAACTCTCCACTGGTGTGATAGTTTTCTACGGCAGTGGTAAAGGTGTCTAGCAGCTCAGATAGTATTTTATAGCCGGCTATTTCTTTTTCAATAACCTCTTGGCTTTGATACACATTGGTTACCGAAATTTTAATAATGTCATTTATTTGTGCCTTATATTTACTGTTGTCTAAGAGAGATCCTGTGAAGGTTCCTGCCAAAATAGCCTCTTCATTTGCCAAAAATAGTTGTGCAGCCTCTTGTATAAGAACCCCAATGGCCATAGACCTTAGGTAGGTTAACCTATCTTTACTGTCACTTAATTTGTGGTACTTTGTTGTGTCTATGGTATGCTTAACCAGTGCAATAAGATATTCTAGGGCAAACTCTTCTTCTATAAGTCCTAGATTGATACCGTCTTCAAAATCTATAATTGTGTAACAAATATCATCTGCCGCTTCTACCAAATATGCCAGGGGGTGACGGTTGTAACTTAGATCTTCTTTTTCTCCACGTTTGGTAAGACCTATCTCTTGAGCGACCTGCTCAAAGAAAGAAACCTCTGACTGAAATACCCCAAACTTTTTGTCTGCAATGTGAGCGGTCGGTTTTTTAGGTAAGGATTCTTTAGGGTACTTCATAAAGGCGCCCAGGGTAGCGTAAGTAAGACGCAAACCGCCGTCTAATCCGTTTTTGGACTGGGTTAGTATTTTAAAACCATTGGCATTGCCCTCAAAATCTACAAGGTCTTGGTACTCTTTATCGCTAAGCAAGGCTTTAAAGCGCTTTCCTCTTCCGTTGGAGAAATAATCTCCAATGGCCTTCTCACCGCTATGACCAAAAGGAGGGTTTCCTATATCATGGGCCAAAGAGGCAGCCGCCACAATAGCACCAAAATCATTAAAATGATAGCCGTGTATAGACTCTAATTGCGGGTGTTTTTCAAGTATTGCCTTACCTACGGTGCGTCCTAAAGACCTACCTACCACAGAAACCTCAAGGCTATGGGTTAATCTAGTGTGCACAAAAGAGGTTTGTGACAGGGGTATTACCTGGGTTTTATCTTGCAGGCTCCTAAAGGCTTGCGAGAAAATAATACGGTCATAGTCTACCTCAAAACCCAGACGAGTTGGGTCTTCTTCTATACGTAGTCTTTTGTTTGTTACCCCTTGTTTTTTAAGGGATAGTAGTTGTTCCCATTGCATCATAACTCACTAAATTTTGGTGATAGCAATATACTCATTTTACAAAACCAAAACCAATTACCATAGTGTAGAGTTCTTAACATTATAATAACCCACTCAATACATAAACTTAAACTTCTGTTAACATAGAGTTGGTATTTATTTTAGACTTTTGCTTTCAACAAAAACTAAAATAGATTTTCAAAATGAAATTACGTAACCTACTTATTGTGGTTGTATGTTTTGCATACACTATCTCAAATGCTCAAACCATAACCGATACAAAATTTGGTAAAGGGCTTATTAACTTTGTTGCCAAAGACAGTTCTTACAGTGTAAAATTTGCACCCCGTATCCAGGCTAGATTTAACTCTCAGTGGGATTATGATGGAGAGAGCTACGGTGATGCAGCTCAAAACTTTTCACTCAGAAGAGCCCGTTTAAAGTTTAGTGGGTTTGCCTACAGCCCAAAATTTAAATACAAGGTTGAGCTTGGCCTTTCTAACAGAGATGTTTCTGGAGCTAGCGAATTTAATCGCAACACACCACGCATCATACTAGATGCCGTTGTAATGTGGAATTTCTTCCAAAATTTTGAACTTTGGGCAGGACAAACAAAGCTGCCAGGAAACGTAGAGCGTGTTGTATCTTCTGCAAACTTGCAGCTTATAAACCGATCGTTACTTAATAGTAATTTTAATATTGACCGGGATGTGGGGCTACAACTAAGACACCACGCAACACTCTTTGGAGACTTTATGATTCGTGAGAAAATTGCTGTTTCTCAAGGTGAAGGTAGAAACATAACCGAAGGAAATGAAGGCGGCTTGCAATACACAGGGCGTTTAGAGTTTTTACCTTTTGGGAAATTTGCATCAAAGGGAGATTATTCTCAGGGAGATTTAAAGCGTGAAAAAGCACCTAAACTTATGGTAGGGCTTACCTATGATTACAATAAAGATGCTGTAAAAACAAGAAGTAACATGGGTAGCTATATGTTTTTAAACGACGGCTCTTTATACCAAACAGACATTACTACATTTTTTGCAGATGCCATGTTTAAATACAAAGGGTTTGCTTTTATGGGTGAATATGCAATGCGTGATGCAGATGCTGCTGTTGCCATAAATACAGATGGCACAGAAACTGGAGATATTGTAAGGGTTGGAAACGCCATGAACATGCAACTAAGCTATTTATTAAAAAACAATGTAGAGATAACAGGAAGATACACTACCTTAGAGTTTGAAGACATTACCTCTAGAGATCCTCAAGACCAATACACTCTTGGAGTTTCTAAATATGTGGTAGGACATAAATTAAAAGTACAAGCAGATGTTAGCTACAGCACCAAAAATGGTGACCAAGATAACATCATGGTAAGAACAGGTTTCGATTTACATTTTTAATAACAATTTGGTAACAAATGAGTCCTGCAAATTGGAGACATTTGCATTATAATAATACACTATAAGTTATGGATAATATTTATTTTTTAATGGTCGTGGCACTAGCTGTTCTGGCAATTGCCGATTTGGTAGTTGGTGTTAGTAACGATGCGGTAAACTTTCTAAACTCAGCCATTGGTTCAAAGGCTATTTCGTTTAAAACTATTATGATTGTTGCCAGTTTAGGAATTGCCTTTGGCGCCATGTCATCTAGTGGAATGATGGAAGTAGCTCGTAAGGGGATTTTTGTTCCTGGAGAATTCTATTTTGATGAGATTATGATTATTTTCATGGCAGTAATGATTACAGATATCCTGCTGCTAGATTTCTTTAACACCCTAGGGCTGCCAACCTCTACAACGGTTTCTATTGTGTTTGAATTATTAGGAGCTGCGGTTGTTATCTCTTTAATAAAAATAGCCCAATCTAATACACAAAGTATTTCAGACCTTGGAAGTTACATCAATACAGCCAAGGCCACAGAGATCATACTGGGGATACTCCTCTCTGTTGTGGTGGCATTTTCTATTGGTGCACTAGTACAATATGTTTCCCGCTTGTTGTTGTCATTTAAATTTAAAGACAAAGCATCTTGGGTAGGAGCCTTATTTGGAGGTATTGCAGCAACAGCAATTACCTATTTCATCTTTATTAAAGGGTTAAAAGGAACTAGTTTCATACCTGGAGATTTTAAAGAATTTGTATTCACCAACACACCCATAATTGTAAGTATTAGTTTTGTTATTTGGACTGGAATTTCTGCACTAATCACCAATGTTTTTAAGGTGAGTGTTTACAAATTTATCATCCTAATTGGAACTTTTGCAATTGCTATGGCCTTTGCAGGTAATGACTTGGTAAACTTCATTGGAGTTCCTATGGCGGCATTTCACTCATACGAGGCTTGGTCTGTATCTGGAATTCCTGCAACAGAGTTTACCATGGAGGTGTTAGATAAAAAAATGCCTGCAGAACCTTTCTTGTTATTTATAGCTGGAGGTATTATGGTGGCAACACTTTGGTTTTCCAAAAAAGCTAAAACCGTTGCAGAGACAGAACTAAGCTTGTCTCGCCAAAATGATACTCATGAAAAGTTTCAGCCAAATATGCTCTCTAGAGGTATTGTAAGAGGGAGTTCATGGCTATCTAATAGCATTGGTGGTTTGCTTCCAAAAGCAACGCAAGAAAAAATAAATGCAAGTTTCACCAAGCCAGACACTAAGCTTCTTACCAAAGACCAGAGTATTGATGCGCCTGCCTTTGACATGATTAGGGCTTCGGTAAATCTAATGGTAGCAGGAGTACTAATATCTATTGCAACGTCTATGAAATTGCCGCTATCTACCACCTATGTAACCTTTATGGTTGCCATGGGTACCTCACTTGCCGATAGAGCTTGGGGTAGAGAAAGTGCTGTATACCGTGTGGCTGGAGTGTTAAATGTTATTGGAGGATGGTTCTTCACTGCATTTGGAGCCTTAGTTGCTGCAGGTACTGTGGTGTATTTAATTAGTTGGAATAAAACGGTTATGATTCCTATATTACTGCTAATTACTGTGTTATTACTTGTAAGAAACTACTTGTCTCACAAGAAAAAAACCAATACAACTGTAGACCCAAAAACATTAAAAAAATCTGAGAGTAGCACGGTTCAAGGAATCATTTCAGAGAGTGCAGACAATATCTCAAGTGTTGTTTCTAGAACAAATAAAATCTACTCAGATGTCTTGAAAGGATTGGCCAAAGAAGATGTTAAAGCCCTCAAGAAAAGTAAAAAGGGAGTAGAAAAACTAGATCAAGAAGTAGAAGATCTAAGAGATAACATTTTCTATTTAATTAAAAACTTGATGAAACAAGTGTTCGTGGTAGTAGTTTTTACATTACCATATTGGCTTACCTTACAGATATGACACAGTCTTTAGACTTTATATCTAAGAAGAGTTACAAGCACATTAACAACAATCACAAAAAATTAAAATTCAACCAAATTAAAGACCTTCAAGAAATTGATGATTCTTTGGATGGGTTGCTCGTTGAGATTGAAGAGGTGTTTAACAGCCGTAAGTTTGAAAGAATTAGTTATGTGCTTTCTAGAAAACAGGAACTTATATCACTTATTTCTGACAAAATTACAACCAGATTGATAGAACAAGAACTGAAGAAGAAAGTCCAAAAAACACTTCTTTATACTTTAACATCCTGCTAGAGACAAAAGACTTGGTAACAAGTATTATGAACCTAATGGATGAGTATTATACGAGTTATAAAAAAGAGTAGGTATCTCTTTTATTAACGTTTTAAAGACCCCGCATATTCTTTTGAATTGTGGGGTTTTTTATTATTTTTAAAGCAGTAGTTAGATATGTCTGAAACTCAAAAATTAAAACAAGTTGCTGCCGTTTTTTTTAAACTCGGCCTGTTTGCCTTTGGAGGTCCAGCAGCTCATATTGCCATGATGGAGCACGAGGTTGTCACCAAACGAGCCTGGATGACACGGGAACACTACCTGGATCTTATAGGAGCCACAAACCTAATACCTGGACCCAACTCAACAGAGATGACCATGCACTGCGGCTTCCAGCGGGCAGGTAAAAAAGGATTGTTTATCGCTGGTATTAGCTTTATTTTTCCAGCAGTTTTTATAACAGCAATTCTAGGGTATTTATATGTCTTGTATGGCGCATTGCCCCAGGTACAGCCTTTTATAAAAGGGATACAACCCGCTGTTATAGGCATTATTGCTTCTGCTGTTATAAAACTGGGCAAAAAAGCCGTTAAAAATTGGGAGCTTGCCCTACTAGGGACGCTCTTTTTGGCGGCTAGCTTATTGGGTCTTGACCAGGTACTAGTACTTTTTGCTGGGGGTTTACTAGGTATGTGTTATTTCTTGATAAAATCTAAAATGCAGTCTACCACTCTTGCCATAGCCCCGCTATTTATGGTTTTTATAGTCTCAGAAATAGGTGCCAAATTAAGCGCGATGGGTATCTTTTTAAAATTCTTGAAAGTGGGTAGTATATTATACGGTAGTGGATATGTGCTTTTTGCTTACCTAGACACAGAGCTTGTAACTACCGCCTTACTATCTCAAACCCAGCTCATAGAGGCCATTGGTATTGGGCAATTTACACCAGGTCCTGTATTATCAACAGCCACTTTTATTGGCTACCAACTAGGTGGTTTTTGGGGTGCTATTGCTGCAACTGCCGGTATTTTTATGCCCTCTTTTTTGTTTGTTTGGCTGTTAAACCCACTGATACCAAAAATGAGAAAATCTAAGGTGTTGGGCTATTTCCTTGACAGTATAAACGTAGCGGCGGTTGCCATTATGCTTGCCGTGCTTATCACTATGAGCAAACAAACCCTTGTAGATTGGCAAGCAGCTTTAATTGCTGTGGTAAGTGTGGTACTTATTTTTGGGTTTAAAAAAGTGTCTGTGATGTGGGTGCTTATTATTGGAGCTATCCTTGGGTATGTACTAGCGTTTATTTAATACTTAAACTAATGTAGGTTTTACTACCTTGCCTCTCTAAAAGCTATCGTATGAAATTATACGGTGTTATTATTTGCCTGAGTTTTCTGTTTTGCTCGGTGAGCTGTAAAGACATCAGCGGTGAAGAGCTACTAGACAGGGCCATTGCGTATCATGATCCTTCTGGAGAATGGCCTACCTTTAATGGCACCTTAGCTATTTCTATGGTAATGCCAGAGGGCCAGACAAGAGATAGTAACATTCAGATTAATTTACCCCAAGAATATTTCAGTATAACGGCCAAAAGAGATACCCTTGTCACCACCTATACCCTAGATAAGCAGGCCTGTGAAACTTCTATAAAAGAAATCCCTACATACAGTAAAAGAACCCCTTGTGAGACTGCCCAGTTGTATAAAAACTATTACACCTATTTGTATGGGCTACCCATGAAACTCAAAGATCCTGGAACTATTATTTCAAAAACTGTAGTTACTCAAAATTTTAAAGGCAAGGAGTATTTAATGCTAAGGGTAACCTATGATAAGGAGGTAGGAAGTGATGTTTGGCAATTTTATTTTGACCCAACTACCTATGCCATGGAGATATATCAGTTCTTTAAGGCAGAGCCAGGGGGAGATGGAAAAAACACAGGTGAGTATATCCTATTAAAGGATATTAAAACCATTAATGGCATTAAATTTCCTAAAGAAAGAGCATGGTACTATAACAAAGATGACGGCTATTTAGGTACAGATATATTAAATTAAAACACCCTAAAATAAAAAAGGGAAGCCATACGTGGCTTCCCTTTTTTTTTGCTTAGAAGTAGCGTAAAACTACGATCCGCACATTAAACAGTCATCATCTGGACCGCCATTTTGAGATTTATTCATCATGTCCTTAAACTCCTGGGCCGTCATTGGCTTTTGCTCTGTAGCGGTGTTTCCTAACTGAGCTTTTGGAGCTGGGCTTGGCGCTGGAGCTGGCGTAGGCGTAGGCGCCGGCAGGGGCGCTGTTGCTAATGCGCCATCTGCATCTATAGCAGTTGTAGAAAGCTCTGTTACAGGTTTTGGCTGCTCTTTCTTGTCTTCTTTGCTTAAGGTAAATTTAATAGCATCTACCGCACTCTTGGTACGCAAATAATACATTCCTGTTTTAAGACCGCTTTTCCAGGCATAGAAATGCATGGATGTTAATTTTGCATAACTGGCATTTTCCATAAATAAGTTTAAAGATTGAGACTTGATCAATAAAGTACCCTCTGTGTCTTGACATATCAATAATGTCTTTCATAGAAAGCTCCCATACTGTTTTATACAAGTCTTTCAAGTCTTGAGGAATATCTACATGTTGTACAGAACCATTATTACGCATAATTTGTTCTTTCAAGTTGTCGTTCCAAAGTCCTAGATCTACTAAGTCTTCTAGTAAGTGTTTGTTTACAACTATAAATTCTCCGACTAAACACGCGTCGGTGTAGATATTATGAGTGTAAGGCTCAAAGGCATTCGTTGTTTCCTAAAATTTGTGAGGTTGATGCTGTTGGCATAGGTGCCACTAATAATGAGTTTCGTACACCATGTTCTGCAATTTGGGTACGGAGTTGAGCCCAATCCCAACGGCCACTTAATTCATTGTCTTCTATGCCCCACAGGTTGTGCTGAAACTTCCCTTCGACTAATAGGAGACCCTGCATAGCTCTCATACAGCACCATCTGCCTGTGCTTCTTCCATAGAAGCGGTAAGAGCAGCAAAGTATAATGTTTCAAAAATTTCTTGGTTTAACTTTTTAGCCTCATCACAGGTAAAAGGTAAGCGCAGCATAATAAAGGCATCTGCTAATCCTTGAACTACCAAGACCTACAGGTCTGTGACGGAAATTACTGTTTTCTGCTTCTTTTACAGGATAGTAATTTCGATCTATAACGCGGTTTAGGTTTTTGGTAACTTGTTTGGTTACACGAAATAACTCGTCGTGATCAAAGGCGCCATCAGTTACAAACATTGGCAAAGCAATAGAGGCTAAGTTACAAACAGCAACCTCATCTGGAGAGGTGTACTCCATGATTTCTGTACATAGGTTTGAAGAACGAATGGTTCCTAGATTTTTCTGGTTGACTCTTACGGTTTGCTGCATCTTTATAGAGCATGTAAGGTGTTCCTGTTTCAATTTGAGATTCCATTATTTTCTCCCAAAGTGCACGCGCTTTGATTGTTTTTCTTCCTTTTCCTGCAGCTTCATAGCCCAGGTATAAGGCATCAAACTCATCACTATGAACTTTAAAAAGGTTTGGACACTCGTTAGGACACATGAGAGTCCACTCTGCATCTTCTTCTACACGTTTCATGAATAAATCTGGAATCCACATGGCATAAAATAAATCACGCGCTCGTTGTTCTTCTGATCCTGTATTTTTCTTAAGATCCAAAAAAGCAAAAATATCTGCATGCCATGGCTCTACGTAAATAGCAAAACTACCTTTGCGTTTTCCGCCACCTTGATCTACATAACGTGCCGTATCATTATATACACGTAACATTGGCACAATACCATTAGAGGTACCGTTTGTACCCGATATGTATGATCCTGTAGCACGTACATTGTGTATAGATAAACCAATACCACCTGCAGATTGAGAAATTTTTGCAGTTTGCTTTAAGCGTATCGTAAATACCGTCAATGCTATCATCTTGCATGGTCAATAAAAAACAAGAAGACATTTGCGGTTTTGGTGTACCAGCATTAAATAACGTTGGAGTTGCGTGGGTAAAAAACGCTTACTCATAAGCTCATAAGTTCTTTAGCAGCTTCTAAATCGTTTAAGTGAATCCCAATAGAAACACGCATAACATATGCTGAGGGCGCTCTGCTATCTGTCCGTTTAATTTTAAAAGGTACGAACGCTCTAGGGTTTTAAACCCAAAATAGTCATAGCCAAAATCACGGTTATAAATAATTGTAGAATCTAGTTCTTCTTTATTATCCATAATTACTTTGTGAACCTCATCACTAAGTAAAGGAGCGTCTTTCCCGGTACGGGGATTTACATAGGTGTACAAATCATCCATCACCTCACTGAATGTCTTTTTTGTATTTTTATGTAAGTTAGAAACAGAAATTCTAGCAGCTAGCTTTGCATAGTCTGGATGTGATGTTGTCATGGTTGCAGCAACCTCTGCTGCCAAATTATCTAACTCACTGGTAGTTACACCATCATACAAACCCTCAATTACACGCATTGAGATACGAACAGGGATCAACCAAGTTCATTAAGGCCATAACACAGCTTTTTTACGCGTGCTGTAATTTTATCAAACATGATGGGCTCTTTGCGGCCGTCTCTTTTTAGTACATTCATATCTTGTGGGTATTCGAGGTTATTTTTTGATTTTGCTACTATTTTGGTAAAGTGATTTCAGGCGTATGTTTTGCAAAACACACACTATCAAACACTTAGGTATTATATTTCTAAAGTATGTTTGGCTTAAAAGTCTGCGTCGAAGCTAATTTTATTGGCTTCTTTGTCTGTTGAGTTGGCAACACCTGCTTTTTGATACTCTGCTACTCTTTTTTCAAAGAAATTTGTTTTTCCTTGCAAAGAAATCATATCCATAAAATCAAAAGGATTTTTGGTGTTAAATTCTTTCTCACATGCTAATTCTACTAAAAGTCTGTCTGTAACAAACTCTAAGGTACTGGGTCATTAAATTAGAATTCATACCAATTAAACTTGCTGGCAGAGACTCTGTAATGAATTCACGTTCTATATTTAAAGCATCTACAATAATGCTGCGAATACGATCTTTTGGGCACTTTGTTTACTAGGTGGTGGTTGTGCAGGTGTACTGCAAAATCACAGTGTACTCCTTCATCTCTAGAGATAAGCTCGTTAGAGAAGGTAAGTCCTGGCATGATACCACGTTTTTTCAACCAAAAGATTGAACAAAAAGCGCCCTGAAAGAAAATTCCTTCTACAGCTGCAAAAGCAATTAAACGTTCTGCAAAACTTGGAGAGTCGATCCATTTTAAGGCCCAATCTGCCTTTTTCTTGATGGCAGGGAAATTTTCAATGGCGTTGAATAAGCTGATCTTTTTCTACATCGTCTTTTACGTAGGTATCGATTAATAGTGAATAGGTTTCACTGATGGATGTTTTCCATCATGATTTGGAAACCATAAAAGAATTTTGCCTCACTGTATTGCACTTCGTTTACAAAGTTTTCAGCTAAGTTTTCATTTACAATCCCATCACTGGCAGCAAAAAATGCTAAGATATGCTTAATGAAATAACGCTCATCTTCATTTAATTTTGAAGTCCAATCTGTCAAATCTTGGTGAAGGTCAATTTCTTCTGCAGTCCAGAAACTTGCCTCTGATTTTTTATACCATTCCCAAATATCATGATGTTGGATAGGGAAAATTACAAATCTTCCTTCGTTTTTCTCTAAAATTGGCTCTGACGTGTTCATTATATCTTCTTAAATAAATTACTAAAAATGTGTGTTTACTGGGGACTAACAAATATGATAAATATATGAGGTTTAAAAAGAATAAAACACAGAGGGTTTTCAACAAAGTTTTCAACAACGAAAAAATTGAGTTGTTACTATGGTTTTGTTAATTTATTTTACAAAATACTGATAAACAGTGGTTTAATAGCCCACCTCTGGATTGTTAACAATTCAAAAAAATGTAGTTGAAAAGCCCAACCAGAGTTGATACAGCGGTAGTTTAAGGGCACTTTTACCCTTGTTTTAACAAGATGTTTTTTCAACATATTTTAGAAAAAACTTTAACATAATTTACTTAAAAAAAAGCAGATTTATAAAAAATGATTTTAAAAACGACACCATTTTGTAGTAAAACAAATTTGAAGGTTGGCTTGTTGGTTTTTGACTGTTTTTTTTAAACTATAGTAAAAAATGTACTAAGATATTGAGCCGGCTACCTTTTCTAGTTCTTGGTACCAATGGATGCCAAATTTTCTAACAAGGGCTTCTTTTACAAATTTATACACGGGCACTTTAAGCTCATTTCCTAGGGTACAGGCATCATCACAAATAGGCCATTTGTGATAATTTACCGCAGAAAACTCACTGTAATCCTGGACTCTAACAGGATATAAATGACATGAAATAGGCTTTTTAAAGTCTATAACTCCTGCATTATAGGCATCTTCTATGCCGCACCCTGCAGTGCCATTTTCAGAAAAAGTAACATAGGCACATTCTTTTTGGTTTACCAAAGGGGTTTCCAGCTCGTTTGTAGTGCTAAGCACGTGTGTGCCTTGCTTATCTATGGCAGCAATACCCTCTGGGCGTAAAAATGGTTTTACCTTTGGGTAGATGTCTTTTAATATCTCTACTTCATCCTTGGTTACGGGAGCTCCTGCAGCGCCAGAGATGCAACACTCACCCTTACAGGCTCCTAAATTACAGACAAAGTCTTTTTCTATGATATCCTCAGATACGATGGTTTTTCCTAGTTGAAACATGCCCGCAAATATACATGTTTTAATAGGGGCTTGTCAAAAATTAAGCCCCAGGGTGACATAATGCTGCAAAAAACCATGCGCTAGTTTTTAAATTCCTAATTTTGCACCCTAAAGATAGGTGTTATGAGTTTTAATTTTAAAGAAATTGCCACGGCAACAATGGTATTGTTTGCCGTTATAGACATTGTTGGTAGTATACCTATCATTATTTCTTTGCGGGAAAAAAACGGTACCATTAAAAGCGGAAGAGCCTCTATTATTGCGGCCTTTGTACTTATTATTTTCTTGTTTATTGGAGAAGAAATTCTAAACCTTATTGGTATTAATGTAAATGAGTTTGCGGTTGCAGGATCGCTCATCTTATTTTTTATTGCCCTAGAGATGGTCTTGGGCGTTACTTTATTTAAACAAGATGAGTCTAACCTAGAGATGGCAACGGTGTTTCCAATAGCCTTCCCTATTGTGGCTGGTCCTGGAAGTTTAACAACCTTATTATCTTTGCGCGCAGAATACGCCTTAGAGAATATCATTATTGCCATTTTGGTAAATGTGGTGGTGGTTTTTGTTGTCCTGAAAACCTCCAATAAACTTCAAGGCTTTCTGGGTAAAAACGGAATTAAGATTATTGAGAAAGTATTTGGTGTAATTTTACTTGCCATTGCAGTAAAACTATTTACCTCAAATATTCAAGAATTATTCAATTAAGCCTATTTTTGTAGCAACATAATACCCGCAGATTTCATGAAAATTTTCATTTATATATTACTGGCTATTTCTATTTTTATGTTGGTCTTTAACATCACAAACATAGATTTCTCTGCACCCTTTGAAAAAGATAGTACCACAGCAGCTATTTGCACTTTAGCAGCAGCCTGCGTTGGTGTGATGCTAAGTATTTTATTGGTGTCTAAGAAAATTTCAGAAAAAGTAAGACAGCAAAACTAGTTTTACTGATTTGTAACAGCAGGCCTTTGTTGTAGTTCCAACACTTTTTTAATCATAGGGTCTTGCTGGTTTAAAATCATCTCAAAGGCCTGTGTGCCGTATAACTGCCTGGCCAGGGTTGCTTTAATAACTAGTTTAAGGCGGGGGGTGTAGCCTTTAAAAGTATCGAGCTGTGTGATGTTTGCATAGCTTAAAAAAGCCTGCAATGTAGCCTTAGAAACCGTGTAATTATCAATAAAATCTTTCTGGGTTTGTTCTTTAAAATCTTGGCGGTGGGTGTCTAGGTACTCAAAGGCAAAATAACTCATAAAGCCATTATTTGAGATATAACTAATGGCCTGATTTTCTTGAGTGGTATCTTTACCCACAAACACATCTGGGATAATCCCACCTCCGCCGTATACTACCTTTCCTTTTGGAGTAACAAAACGCAAAGAATCATTAACTACGATACTGTCTAGACTTTGCAGCTCCCCGTTTACATACCTAGACTCATACTCACTGTAATAGGCGTCATTGCCCTTATCGTAGGGTTTTTGGATAGATCTACCCGTTGGGGTGTAATATCTAGCAATGGTAAGACGCACGGCGCTACCATCTCCAAGGGCCATCTCGCGCTGTACAAGTCCTTTACCAAAAGAGCGGCGGCCAATAATAACTCCTTTGTCGTTGTCTTGCAAGGCGCCTGCCACAATTTCGCTGGCAGAGGCAGAGTTCTCGTTAATTAACACATATAGGCTGCCGGTTTTAAAGCTGCCTTTATTTGTTGCATAGGTTTTTTCTTGTTTGCCATTTTTGTTTTTGGTGATAAGTATCAGGGTGTTGTCCTGTAAAAACTCATCTACAATAGCCTGGGCAGATGATATGTACCCCCCTGGGTTATCTCTTAAATCTAGCACTAATTTTGTGGCGCCTTTATCAATGAGAGCTGTAAGGGCTTTTTTAAACTCACTGTAGGTTGGCTCTGCAAAACGGTTTAGTTTTATGTACCCTATGGCGCCGGTAAGAAGGTAGGCTGCATCAAGACTAACTAGCGGTATTTTTTGCCGGGTTACTGTTATGGATAAAAGGCTGTCTTGGTTTTTCCTTTTTATTTTAAGGGAGACTTTACTGTTGCGGGCTCCTTTAAGTTGTGAGACAACATCATACCTGTTTAGACCCTTGCCAAACAAGGGGATGGTATCTGCGTATAGTATTCTGTCTCCAGCTTGGATGCCAGCCTTTTGGGCAGGACCGCCTTCTATGGTGCGTATCACGGCAATGCTATCTTGGTGTTGGTAAAAACTAATGCCAATGCCAATAAAATTTCCGCGCATATCACTTGCAGCATCTTCATAGCTTTTTGAGGGGATATACACAGAGTGTGGATCCAGATTTTCAAGGATGCTGTTTACGGTAATATCTACAATGCTGTCTGTATTTACCTTATCTACATACTCAAAATCTATAAAGTCTATAAGCCTGTTGAGCTTTTCTTTTTTTGAATTGGAAGAAAACAGCGTGTCACTTACGGTAGTAAAATTTAGCTTTGCGCCAAGAAAAATCCCGAAGGCAACGGCAACTCCTAGAAGTAAAGGAATGTATTTTTTCTGGACAGGCATAGTGCTACTGGTTTTCTAAACTTGGGATGTGTGTAATACTAACGCCTGCTTTTTCTAAAAATTTCAATCCGCTGGCATCTTTATAGCCTAGGTGGTAGACAACTCTTTTGATGCCAGATTGGTGTATGAGTTTGCTACACTCTTTACAGGGAGACATGGTAATATATAGTGTGGCATCTTTGCAAGATTGGGTAGAGCCTGCTACTTTTAATATAGCGTTTGCCTCTGCGTGGAGTACATACCAATTGGTGTCTCCGTGGTCATCCTCACAAACATTCTCAAAACCTGTTGGGGTACCGTTGTAGCCGTCACTGATAATCATCTTGTCTTTCACGATAAGAGCCCCTACTTGCTTGCGCTTGCAATAGGATAGTTTGCTCCACTCTCTGGCCATTTTTAAATAGGCAATATCATAGGTGGTTTGTTTGTCTTGCTTCATGGGTAACTTGTGAGAGGTTAAATGTAGGGTATCCAACCCGGGTAACAAAAATAGTGTTATTTTTTCTGAAATAATTAATACAATACACGCAAGGCATTATAAAATTGTTTTATTTTTGCAGCCTGTAAATGCTCAAGTGGCGGAATTGGTAGACGCGCTGGATTCAAAATCCAGTTCTTTCGGGAGTGTGGGTTCGATTCCCATCTTGAGTACAAATTATCCCCAAGAATAAATTATTATTCTTGGGGATATATTTTTTTTACTTGGCATTCAAATATTTAACCAATGAAAAATCTACTATTCACACTCGCTTTACTTGTTTCTTTTGTTTCTTTTGGGCAAACTGCTGAAGAATATATTGATATGGGAAGAACTGCAAAGGAAAATGGAGATTACTACGTTGCTATTAATAACTATACTAAAGCACTTCAAACTAAACCAAGCTCATCAGAATATGAAATGGCGATATGGGGTAGAGGACATTCAAAAGTACAACTTGGAGATTTTTCTGGAGCACTTAAAGACTTAAGTGAATTACCTGATGATGAATGGGATTGGATTTGTTATTACAAGGGGTTGTGTAAATTCAATCTTGAAGATTATTACGGTGCAGTTGGTGATTATTCAAATGCTATTAAACTAAACTCTGAATTTGATATAGCATTTAAAAGTAGAGGCGATTCAAAAGAGCAAATAGGAGATTTGGTTGGAGCCTGTAATGATTGGAAAAAAGCAGTAAAACTTGGTTATCAAGATGCTTCAAAATTGGTTACTGAAAAATGTAATTAATTTGAGGGTCAAAAATACGATAGTTAATGCTAAAATTGTAAATATGTTTTTCATTGGTTAATTAAATTTATAATTATTTTATAATTATTTTTTTATTGAATACTTGATTTGCTGACCTTAGCTGCACAACATATAAACCGCTTGCTAGGCCATCTGTAGATACCCTCTGGGTTGGTCAGTTGCTGGGTTTAATGCTTTTTCTCGTACGGTCATACCAAGAATGTTGTAAAGGGTAACATCTATTTGCCCTAAATCTGGGCTTATGCCCGCTATAGTAACAAAATTGTCTTTGTTTACCTTGTATACATTGAGTGCGCTTATCCCTAAAGTATCCCCACTAGAGAGTACGCTGTTGTCTTTAAAAACAATAAAGAACCTTTCTGCCCCGCTAAGATCACTTTGCGCTACTAGCTCAAAGTCCTGGTCTTTTAAAGAGGTAAAAGTGCCGTTTAAGGTATCCTCTAGATACACATAGATATCTTCTGGCAACTCCATATCTGCAATACTTACCCTAAAGGCCTGTCCTGCATTTTGCTTTATCTCTAGAGGTACTCTAGCATTTTGCAAGGCATCTATACCCATAGCGTTTATAGCAAATGCAAATTCTTGACTCCCTTCGGGGAGTCTTGTACTTAATTTTGTTGACTGGTTATAGGCTCCTGCATCATACCCTGGGTCAAGATCTAAGGAAAGACCATTTTTAAAGTAGAAATTAGTTCTTTGCCTTGTTCTATCTCCATTATAATAGTTTTAATGCTAATCTATAAATTAGAGGCTGAGGGCCTAAAACAAAATCTCCAGTTCCTGTGGTGGTACGCATAGCAGCTGTAAAATTAAGCGCAGTATCTGAAGTGCTACTGCGGCTACCCAAAATCCTTGTCCAGGAGCTATAGAAAAAGCGCCAGAAGTATTGTTGTAAGTATCGTAATCAGAGCCGTTCCAACCATAGAGCCCTAAAAAACTATCGTCAATAACAGCACTATTTACATCCATAAAGTTGGCAGCTCCTGCAGCAGTATTACCATTAATGTATGACGGGAAAGGGTTTGACACCAAATTCCATCTTCTACCAACTCCTTCATTAGCATCATTATTATTTATAATATCAATATTTTGGGTTGTAGTTTTTATATCACCAGTAAAGGCTACGGTAGCACCATCTCCAGCGTTAGTTGCCATTGCATACCCTTGTCCAGGTGTAAAACTTCCTGTGTCTGTGTTGTCTGTAGCATATCTTTCCCACTGTCCAGAAGCATTGTTAAACTGGGCAAAGGCGTAATTATCACCAAGTACTTGTATGTTGGCTCCGTTTGCCGTTATAAAATCTTCAATGGTCATCCCAGCAGGTGCCCCTACTAAATCCCAACCACCACCATCAAGGTCGTCATACACATTTACAAATCTGTTGTAAACAATGTCTCCAGTTGCTGTCCCATCTACAATAAGAGAAGAAAAATTATCTGGGGTAACAGTCCCTGTGTTGGTTAGGTTTCCAGCTGCAGTTAAATAACTAGTTTCGCTTACAGTAAGAGAACCGCCAGAATTAACAGTTAAGTTTCCTTGGGCAAAAGTGCCTGCAAGTAACTGATACTGTTGTTAAAAGTGTAAATATATTTTTCATTGGTTTTTTTTAATTCAGCCAGCTCCACTACCTGAGAGGCTATTGTTAACCTTAACAATGCCTATTGGTATTTAATACTATTCTAAAAAGTTATTATGGTTTTCCAACCTAAACTTGCAGTTTTCAATGATATGACAATATTGTGATATGCAGAATTATCTTCAAGATTAATAAAACTCAAGGAAGGTTTATTTGATGAATCGTATAAGTACTTCCATTGGTTATTTGTACCTCCTTTTACTCCAATGTGTATTTTAGATCCACTAGGAATTAATTCGCCATATGAAACTACATCACCCAGACCATTATTTATATCTAAGTCATCATCTTTATAGATTATCCAAGTAAATTCATTACCAGACATATCATATGAATTAACTCCCAAATCCATTATCCATATATCTTCAGTGGTAGTTCCATTATAACGATAGTCATAAGTGTCACCACAATATCTACATGAGTAATAACCATTATCTGATTGAAGCCTACTGGTTGTAGTAGCTGAACCTGAGGTATTGGCATAAAAATTAATTGTTTGAGAGGAATAATTATATACAATATCCCCTAGTTGTGGAGTTAACGCATCGGCTTGAGACTGAGTATAAATAGGAATTTTTACGCGTTCATCTGTTGATTGATTTATTTTTGCCCAACTACCACCATTGTAATTAGTAAAAACCTCTGTCACCATCTGTTTGGTATACCATTAATCCTGTTGCTGGAGAGCTAATCGCATCACGCTGTGCATTGGTCATTCTTGGTACAAGTAACCCCCCCGTAGTAGAAGTAATATCTAAAGCCGCAGAGGCATCTGGGTTTTCATTATTAATACCTATTTGAGCATAGGTTGTTGCAGTTAGTAATACCGCTGCTAAAAGTGTGAATAATTGTTTCATTGGTCTGTGAATAAATAATTAATTAAAGCTGTCTCAAAAATAGAACATTGCTTTTTAAATACAACTACAAGAGTGAAATTTAATAAGGCGCTTTTTATATCGCTTTTAAGCGGGCTGTGAAATCTCTTAACCTATCCAAATCTTGCAAGAAAAAGTTCGATACTTGGAGTGGGGGTACAATATCCCCAAGAATAATTTATTGTTTTTGGGGATAATTTTTTTAACTTGGCATTCAAATATTAAAATGAAAAACTATTTTTATATATAAGATTGGGCAAATAACAATTCTAAACGATGATTTAATTGAAGAAAAATTTCCAAATAAAATAGGTGCTTTTTTGGATGTTGACAGATTGACATCATGACCCCAACTATTCGGGCCCTTCAACTTTTGAATATTGTTATTTTGAAGGAATTGAGTTTAAATCTAATGGTGTTTTTAAATAAACTTAGTATAATATGTTTCTCTAAACTCTCTTAGCTTTTCAAGGTCTTTCAAGAAAAAGTTCGATAATTGGAGTATGTTGTGTACAAAATAAATCAAAAGCATGCTTTTTTGTTTTTGTGGGTTTTTGATTTTCAAAGCGACGCTTTGAGCAAAAACAACCCAAGGGCGTTAATCCCATCTTGAGCAGAAATTATCCCCAACAATAACATGTTATTCTTGGGGATAATTTTTTTAAATCTAGTCTTATTTGTGCTGTTGTGGATACCCCAAATTTCTCTATAAATTCTCCGGAAATAAAACCCACAGAACAATTAAACTATTATCTCCACAAGAACTACATTTTATTTTTCTGTTGTGATATAGGGCTATTAGCCTAACACCCGTTTTTAAGAAACCATTTATAAAAAATGTTTTAGTGACAAAAAATAAAAATTAAGGATAATATATTAAAATATTAACTTTTATCAATACAGTAAATAAGGGCTATCATTACACTGAAAAACGTTAAAAATATTTTTGTTTAACAAAAATAAATACCAATGAATAAACTATATATACTTATAGCACTAACTATCAGTTTTACAGTTAGCGCTCAAATAGCAACTACTAGGACAACATAATAGCGGAGCCACTGCTTCTGCGATTGGACTACAAACAACAGCAAGTGGAGTTGCTTCTACAGCAATGGGGCGTGAGACATTAGCAAGTGGACACTACTCTACAGCTATGGGGCATCTAACAACAGCAAGTGGGGAAACATCTACAGCAATGGGACGTGAGACAGAAGCAATTGGAAACTACTCTACAGCAATTGGATTCCTAACAAATGCTGATGGAGGTAGCTCTATAGCAATGGGGCGTCAGACATTAGCAAATGCATTATACTCAACAGCTATGGGATGGCAGACAACAGCTAGTGGAAATTCTTCTACAGCAACAGGATATCTGACAACAGCAAGTGGGGAATCATCTTCTTCAATGGGGCGTGAGACATTAGCAAGTGGACCCTACTCTAAAGCAACAGGATATCTGACAACAGCAAGTGGAGAAGCATCTACAGCAATGGGACGTTCTACATCTGCAACTGAATTAAATGCAACTGCAATGGGATGGCAGACAACAGCTAGTGGAAATTCTTCTACAGCAACAGGATATCTGACAACAGCAAGTGGGGAATCATCTTCATCAATGGGGCGTGAGACATTAGCAAGTGGACCCTACTCTAAAGCAACAGGATATCTGACAACAGCAAGTGGAGAAGCATCTACAGCAATGGGACGTTCTACATCTGCAACTGAATTAAATGCAACTGCAATGGGATGGCAGACAACAGCTAGTGGAAATTCTTCTACAGCAACAGGATATCTGACAACAGCAAGTGGGGAATCATCTTCTTCAATGGGGCGTGAGACATTAGCAAGTGGACCCTACTCCACTGCGTTGGGATATGTGACAACAGCAAGTGGATCTGCCTCTACAGTAATGGGGTTAGGTACAATAGCAAGTGATTTTGGTTCTTTAGTAATTGGACAATACAATTTAAGCGGCTCAACGGTTACCAATAGCGCAACGGAAGCTAACTATGCAAATACTGCCTTTGTAATTGGTAATGGCACTTTTTCTAATGCAAAATCTGATGCTTTTAAAGTAATGGTTAATGGCAATACTACTGTTGGTAATGATCTAACAGTAAGTGGCGATATTGTGGTATCATCAGATGCAAGACTCAAAGCAAATATTGTATCTCTAGGTCTACTCTTGCCAAACTACTGCTAATTGATGGAAAGAGTTACACAATGAAAAAAGACGGCAAACAAAAAATAGGCGTATTGGCTCAAGACATACAAAAAGTATTTCCAGAACTAGTTACAACTGATGATAAAGACATGTTGGCGGTAAACTATCAAGGGCTTGTACCCGTGCTTATTAATGCACTTAAAGAACAACAATCAGAAATAGACGAATTAAAAGAAATGTTAAAGAATTAATTACCAAACAAGAATAATATCATAATTTACTATGAAAAAAATACTTACACTTTTAGCAGTAACTATTGCATGTAGTATCAATGCACAAGTACAATATGTACAGACAAATAATACCGGGTCAACAAGTGCTTCAGCAATTGGATATTATACAACAGCAAGTGGTGACGGTACACTTGCAACGGGGAGAGACACAAAAGCCATTGGAGATTGGTCTACAGCAATGGGGTATAAATCAGAGGCAAATGGAAATAATACTATTGCAATGGGGAATCGTAGCAAGGCAAACGGATATACATCTTTAGCAATGGGATATTGGTCAGAAGCAAATGGAGATTATTCTACAGCAATGGGACAATTCTCAGAAGCAAATGGAGAATCTTCTACAGCAATGGGATATGGTTCATATGCAAATGATTACTCCTCATTAGTAATTGGTTATTACAATTTAAGTGGCAATACGGTTACTGGTAGTGCAACTCAGGCAAATCCTGCAAATACTGCTTTTGTAATTGGAAATGGAACTTTTAGTAATAGATCAGATGCTTTTAAAGTAATGGCTAACGGAGATACTACAGTAAGTAATGACCTAACAGTAGGTGGTGATATCGTAGTATCATCTGACGCGAGACTTAAAGCAAATATTGTATCGTCTAGGGTCTACTCTTGCCAAACTACTGCTAATTGATGGAAAGACGTTACACAATGAAAAAGAACGGTAAACAAAAAATTGGCGTATTGGCTCAAGATATTCAAAAAGTATTTCCAGAACTAGTTACAACAGATGATAAAGACATGTTGGCGGTAAACTATCAAGGGCTTGTACCCGTGCTTATTAATGCGACTTAAAGAACAAGACGATAAGATTTCAAGATTAGAAAAATTAGTAGAAAAATTAATTTCTGATAACTAAAATATCATGAAAAAGTTAACACTATTACTATGTTTTGTTTCCTTTTTGACAAAAGCTCAAAACATCACAGTTGCTTCAGGCAAAAGTTTTACGATCGAAAAAACAGGAGCTGTGACCATGAGTGGAAATTTCTCAAACGCTGGAACCTTTACATTAAACTCAGACTCTAATGAGTTTTCATCCATTATTATTGGCGGGACTGTTACTGGAAATATATCCTATAATAGGTATGTTAATTCTGTAGGTACTAATGAGTGGGATTTAATTGGATCGCCTGTAGATGGGCTATCAATTAGTGCTTTTGCTTCTGCTAATGTTTCAACCTTAGCCACTAATGGTGCTACAAAGGCTATAGGATACTATAATAATGCAGACAACACTTGGACAAACTACACTACATCCACTATTGGTGGCGCAGGAAACTTTCCTCTTGGAAAAGGCTTTCAAATGGCCACTATTGCTAATGGAACTGGGATTCTATCTTTTACAGGAAGTCCAGCTGCTACAAATAAAACACAGGCAATTATTAATAATGATGCTGCAAATTCAGGGGCAGGTACAAGATGGAATTTAGTAGCTAATCCTTTCCCTTCATACATTAACGGTAATACTGCTGCAGGAGCTACCAACTTTATGGATGTAAATAGCGGCGTTATTGATGCTAACTTTTTAGGGCTCTATGGTTATGATGCAGATGGAATTGGCTCAGGGTATACCGTTTATAATAATACGAGTGCTGCGCGGCGTATTGCGCCAGGACAAGCATTTATGGTAGCTTCTGATAACACTAGCTTTGAGGATATTTCCTTTACAACAGCTATGAGAACCACAGAAGGCGGCGATGATTTTATTGCTGGTAACCCTATCACCTATTTTGAGCTTGTTCTTAAACTTTATGAGGGAGCAACAGAAATAGAAGACACAAAATTTTATTTTAAAAATGGGCTCAATCTTGGTCTAGACCCAGGCTATGATGCTGGTCATTATAATCAAAGCGCCGCTTTACTATCAAGATTAGTCGCGGAAGATCAGGGAGTAGGACTAGCAGTTAATGCAATGGAAATAGAGAGTATAAATGATGTAGTAATTCCTCTTGAAATAAATAGAGAAGCCGGAGAAACCTTTAGAATTACCGTAGATACTTTTGACATTATTTGGCGGTATACAAGTTTATCTAGAAGATAACCAAAATGGTACCATGACTCTTTTAAACCTCGAGGACTTTGTGTTAACACCAGAAATTGCCTTAGGTGGAGTAGGTAGATTTTTTATACACTTCACGCAAAGTGTTTTATCTACCCAAGAGAATATGAGCACCAGTCATTTAAACGCTTACAAGTTAAATGACCATAACTTTATTACAATAGAAGGTTTGGCAAACCAGGGGAGCCTTACTCATTTAAAATTATATGATGTTCTTGGTAAACAAGTAGTATCTGCAACCCTTGATGATCAGACAAACACTCAGAGAGTATCCACAGAGGGGATCTCCATTGGTATTTATATCATTACATTAAAATCTGGGAATACCCTGTTAACTAAAAAAATTATCATAAAGTAATAGTATGAAAAAAGATAGTAAAGATCTAACAGAAAAGGCTCCATATGGCATTACCAGAAAGGAAGCATTGCAAAAAATGGGTAAGTATGCCGCCTTTACAGTCATGGGTACTTTTGTGATACTAAACCCAAAAAAAGCGCAAGCGCAGTCTGCAGATCCAGGCGCAGGACTCCTGAACTGATGATCCAGGTGGAGCAACCCCACCAACACCTCCAGGTTGGGGAGGATAATTAAAAAATAGTCGTTTTTTAAATGATTGCTCTCGAAGAAAAATTTTTAGTAAATATTCTGTACCGCCATGAGAGTGAAATCTTGAATGGTGTTGATATAAACAACATCAATTTTGAAAAATTAATAACACTAACCAGTGGCCATTTAATGCTGCCAGCACTTTTTTTTAATATCCAAAAAAAGAAATCATCGTACTTATTCCCTGAAGATTTTATAGCATATATTAAAAGTATCTATGCTATAAATAAAGCTAGAAATGAGATTTTACTAGATGAGGCAAAAGAGCTGTCTGAGCTTTTGGTTGAAAATAACATCAAGCATATATTTTTAAAAGGAACCGCGCTTTTACTTAGTAATGTATTTGAAGATATTGGAGAGCGAATGATTGGAGACATCGATTTTATCATTCAGGGCAAGGATGAAGAAAAAATTAAAAAGGTATTAGAAAAAAATAAGTATTGTAGTCAAGAAACTTATAGTTCATTTAGTTTTTAAGACTAAACATCTTCGAATGATAGAGTTAATAAAAATAAAAAAATGCTATAGAGCCTCACTTAGAATTATTATGCCAGATAGAGGTGTTTAATTCAAAAAGGTTGATAGATGCTTTTAAAGAAAATTAAAAGCAATTAAAACGCCAAATCAATCTTTTTTGTTTGATCATTGTATATATGGGTGCAAATAGATGATCAAGCGATTTATTACTTCAAATCATAGTCATCGAAGTATCTATGATATTTATAAGCTCGATTGCAAAAAAAGTCTAACAATCAATAACATTAAAAAAGACATATTTAAAAAACATTTTTTTATAACCATAGCTAAATTTAAAATATTTGAACTGGAGATACCATCCTCTTTTTGGAGTTTATATCATGATAAAATCTTACGGTTTTTAACCATTTATTCTAAATTAATATTTAAGAATAAATCTTAGTACTAATTCTACTACCATGTAACAAAAGTCTAGAAAACGTGCTTTAAATAAAATTAGTATTCACTATTATAATAAAACGCTTTTAAACTATATATACAGATGGTTAAAAGGATGAAATATATTTAAAAAAGATATTTTATAAAAAATATAATTTTTGTCACAACAAAAAATAAAGTATATAATTGTATCTTAAAACACAAACATGCTTTACTTTAAATTTATTGTAAGTCTCATTGTTTTAGTTAATAATGGGTTCTCAAACGGCTTTACGATCAAAAAAATTTATGATGACAAAATTTTCTACAATTTTGTGTCTTATGAGAGTGACCTGTACGTTAGTAGCAACAAAGGGATCTATAAAGTCACTGCTTCTGGAGATGATATAACACTCCATGACGCCTCTATAGTAGGGCCAATTAATTCCATTTTTCAAAAAAATAATAACTATAAAGTTAAGTTTGTAAAGTCTCCAATAACACAACCAGAGTTCGTAACCAATACAACCACCGATTTTGCGTATCTGGACAATGACCTTTATCTCATTGCAAGAGGGAAGTTATTAATCTATAACAGCCTCACCTACTCCTTTACACCTTTTGGAAGTGTACGGTCAATTAGTGACAATGCCGTTGGCACCTACAGCGGGGTGTACATTAATGGAAATAAATTAAAGACAATCACCTACACAGATGGGCAAATTAAAGAGTTTGATAGCATCACATTTATATGTTATAATGGGTTATTGACCTACAAAGACAGCATAGAAACTAAATTATATAATAACGACAATTCAATAAGAACAAAAGGGCAGTATGGAAGGATGTCAAACATATATGCTATTGGGAACGGTAATTATTTGGCTATTTCTGATAAGGGTATATACAAATACGGGTATGCCTCAAATACTTTTAAATTAATATATCCCGCTCAAAAGGAGATAATACCCATAAGAAACAAAATAAATGAAAGAATTAAAGACCGAGGGGAGTTTCACTTTATAGACAATAAAAGCTATATTTCATTAAATGTAAATAACTTTAAGACGGATGTTATAGATAGTGATATTGCTCATGAGATTAATGATATTGTAGAGAGTGATACAAATGGCAATGATTTTTACGCTATTTCTAAAAATGAAGTATTACTTACTTTTAAAAGAACAAAAGACGGGCTTCAACTACTAGATAAACTACCCATTAAAAATACAGCTCATACTATTTCAGATTATGACAATTTGGTGTTTTTATCTGGGAATAACGGCATAAGTATCTTCGAAAAAACAAAAAAACAGATCATAGATAATTATATAGTTGATGAATTTAACAAACAAGCAGTTTATAAGAAAAATAGCACAATACGCTTTGGGAGTATTCACGGAGTATACACCATAGATAATCTAGTTGATTTTGAAAAGAATTTAATATTTAAAGATTTTAAAATTAGCAGTCAAGAGCCATATTTATATCTGGGGGCGCTACTACTTATAATCATTGTGTTTGTAGTTGTAAAAAAAGTAAGCAAGAAAAATATTTCAGACGAGCAGTTGATATCCAACATTAAGCGATTCATTAACAAAAACCTGAGCCGTGTAACTTTAAAAATGTTGGAGGCAGAATTTAACCTAGACTACAACGATATTAACAGTATACACAAAGACTTTAAACCTGCTAAATACATAAAACAAGAAAGATTAGAGTTAACCAAAAAAATGCTTTTGAAAGGGAAGATACTTTCAGAAATATCAGATAAAACTGGGTATTCTGAAACATACCTGCTCAAGAATAAGTATAAATTTTTGAAGTAATAATACATACAAGTAAAACATCTTTTATCAAGTATAAGCCCTTTATATAAACAATTTTGAATACCAGTTTCTTAGTTGGGAATTATAGATGTTTATTTTAAAAAAAAGATGTTTTATTAAAAAAAGAACATTTATCTACACATTTAATTAATTGTACTATTGTCTTATACTAATTGAAAAATACTTTTCGTGTTACAGTGTAAAAACAATTTAAGGCTACTTTTTTTATCCGTTTTATTTGTGAGTTGTTCTAGCAACAAGCTGCTATTTAAAAAGATTCCTGAAAATTTAAAAATAGAAAACCCAGAAGCTATAATAGCTAACGGTGATTTGCTGGATATTAATATTTCATCTCTAAATAGTGAGAGTACTGCAATTTTCGAACAAACTTCAATGGCCAAATTTGGAACAGTACGTAATACAGAGGCAAGAAAATGGGAAGGGTATCTTGTTGATAGAACAGGACATATAGAATTTCCAATTATTGGAAGTTTAAAAGGCATCTGGGTTAACCTGTTTTAAATTTGCAGAGCTTATAAAAACTAAATTAGAGGAATACGTGCTAAATCCAAATGTTAGAATAAAAATTTTAAATTTTGAAGTTTCAATACAAGGAGAGGTAAATAGCCCTGGGGTATTTAACGTAATAAATCAAAATATTTCACTTACAGAATTAATTACCAGGGCTGGAGGATTTACAAATAAAGCAAATCCAAGTAAAGTTTTAATAATACGCAACACCAATACAGAAATTGAAACTAAATATATAGACTTAACATCCTATGAGTTTATAACCTCACCCTACTACTTCCTAAAACAAAACGATGAGGTTTATGTAAGGCCTGACACAGCATCCTTGGCATTTGATTTTGGGATTTTAAGAAATATTAGCTCACTGGCTTTACTGGCTACAACAATCTTGTTAATTGTAAGGTAATGGAATATACCAATGAACAAGGCGGTGAAGATCAATTGGATCTTTTAAAAATAGTATTTACTCTTTTATCAAAAAGATGGCTCATTATTTCATCTGTATTGGTATTCTCAGCTATTGGTATTGTATACAATTATTACCACCAAGAAAAATTTCAAACAAACACAACCTTACTAATAAGTAAAGACCAGTCAGACCCTTCATCGTTTATTAATAATAATCAATATGATTTTCTTTATAGCAGTAACGAGCTTGGCAGTGAAGACCATGTTTCCGTTTTTAAATCAACATTAATATTAAATAATGTAGTAGAAAAATTAGGCCTTAATTACAGGTATTTTAAAATAAACAAACTCAAAGCTAATACGCTACTAACCAAAGAGTCAGTACCCTTTGAATTTTATTTTAAAAATGAAAATATTCACAACAGCTGTATGGTTAGTTTTAACAATCAGAGCGTAACTGTAGAGGTTAATGACAACATATTTTCATTTTCAAGAAATGAAAGTGAATTTGAAAGTTCGTTATTTACCTACAAAACAAAATTTTCAAACTATGTAGGTCAAGACTCTTATATCATTAATCAATATAAAAAGAGAGAGACCGTTAATGCAATAAAAGCAAGTTATGCTGTCAATGTGGCTAAAACATCAAATACCTATGATATCTCCTATACTGGGGCAAACAAGTATTTAAACTCAATGATTTTAAATGGCATTGTGGATGAAATTATAGAAAATAATATTCGTGACAAGAAAAATGTATATCATGCATCCATAAATTTTATTGAATCTAGAATTTTCACCCTACGAGAAAAAATTGACTCACTCAATGCTGTTATTTCTGATTACAAAATCGAAAATGGCGTATACATGCCAGAGAATCAAACAAATTTAGTGCTGGAGAATTTAAATGAAATTGAACAAAAAATGTTTACTAATTCATTACAGACAGAACTATCTCTCAAATTAATAGATGAGGTAGAAAAGCAAATCTCTTTCGAGCTTTTACCTACAGATATTGGTATTGAAAATGAAAATATAAATAACATGGTGTTACAGTTTAACACGATTATTTTAGGAAAAAACACCCTGCTTGTTGAGTCCACGGCAAAAAACCCGCTGCTTATACAGTCTCAAAACCAGCTTATTGATCTAAGATCAAATATTTTAAATAGTTTAAATATCTATATCAACAAATTAAAAATGAAATTAAATAGATATGATGAGTTCAAACAAAAAAACAATAGCCTGGTTGGTATAATACCCCCTGAGAGAATCTGAACTGGGCAACCTAGAGAAAGACCTGTTGCTTTTAAATAATTTATATGCATACCTGTCTCAAAAAATAGAAGAGGCGTTAATTAGTGTGTCTTCTGTAGAATCAAACATTAAGGTAATAAATGAAGTTGATTATATTTTAACATCAAAAACCGATAAACCAAAAATATTTGCAGCTTTTTTGTTTGCTGGATTAGTTCTCCCACTTGGGTTTTGTGTTGGTTTATGTTTTCTCAGAAGCTTTAAGATTGACACAGAATATCTAAAACAAGAGCTTGCCAATATTAATTTTCTGGGTATTGTAAAATTTTCGGGGAAAAAAGAGTCGAAAGACAGCAAAGCAGTACAATACGAGCTTTTTAAGAGAATTTATCATAATATAAATATGGTAATTCCAAAATCCTCCAAAGGGATGTCTATTATGATTACTTCATGTATTAAAAATGAAGGGAAAACTTTTACTGCCTTTAATCTTGCAACATTTTTAGCCAGTAAGGGTAAAAAAGTTGTCTTGATAGGCACAGATTTAGGAAATCCTGATTTATCAAAATTATTTGATCAAAACACCAAAAATTGTAAAGGGCTAACAAACATTATAGATGACACTACTACTAAATTCGAAGCACTTTTTGAAGAATATAAAATAAGTAACAAACACCTCGATACTCTGTTTGCAGGAACAAAAACAAACACGAAAACTAGTGTTTTTAAAACTAAAAGATTTGATGATTTTATTTCATTTCTCAAAGAAAAATACGACTATATTATTTTTGATAGTGCACCAATCCTTTTTATGGTTGAGTCTTTAGAGTTGTTAGAAAAATCAGACTATGTTGTTCATGTTTTTAGAAAAAACTTTTCATCTAAAAAGTTAGTAAACTACGTTTTGGACTATAAAGAAAAATACAATAAAAAAAATATAGGGTATGTAATTACCGATGACACAAAACCCGATAAGTTTATTGACAAATATGGCTACGCATATGGATACGGGTATGGATACGGGTATGGATATGGAGCAAGATAAAGCCCGCTGGAAGGCTTAATAGCAATCAAAGCCCAATATGGCTGCCTAGATGATCAATAACATTAAAACAGCTGCTTTAAAAACCTTACAAGACACAACTAATAAAGACCAACCTATTTTAAAAATTGCTAGCAATGCAGGAAATTGTAAATCATACTTTTAAAAGATAGAATTATGACAATCAAAGGAATTAAAAACTTTGCATATTGGGTTTGGTCAATACTCAAAAAATAAGCTCGGTGCTTGAACTAGGCACGGTACAAATTATCCCCAAGAATAAATTGTTATTCTTGGGGATATTTTTTTTTACTCGGCCGCTTACGCGGCACTTATTAAATTACGCACCCTTACTTATTTTCTTGAAAGGTGCTCGTGAGACCGCTTCGCTAAATTGATAAATAATTAAAAAGCCCGAACAGCACGCACACTGCTTGTGGAGCACTTATGTTGTAGCTCTGATAACCAAAGTTGAAAAACTGAGCCCACGCGTCATTGCCATCGAGCTCCGTAGAACTCCAGTAGGAACTATTAGCAAAACCGCCAAGCCCTTGCAAGTGTAAATTTACATACATCATGTCTAGTTCATCTTTTGAAGGTAAATACCAATCTGTATAGTTATAAGGGGGTAATGGTTATTGGTATGGGGGTAATAGGTGAATTTAATGATGGCGTTTACGACGCAACGGTCTTGAAATTAGAAAAATAGCTACTTGGTGTGCAATCAAAGTGTTTTTTAAAGCAGGTTCTAAAATATTTAGGATCAGAAAACCCTACCATATAGATTACTTCGGTTATGGAATATTTTCCAGATTCAATAAGCTTTGCAGCCTTATTAAGGCGAATTGTTCTTATAAATTCAGATGTGGATTGCCCTGTTATTGATTTCAATTTTAAGAATAGTGCAGATCTACTCATTCCTATTTCTAAAGCGAACTTTTCTACAGAAAATTCTGTATTATCAAGATTCTTTTTAATGATGTTAATTGATTTTTCTATAAATTTTTGATCCAATTTATTGGACAATTCTTTCCATGACTTAGAATTCGAGTTCGTTCTAAACTTTTGAATCCATTGCTGCTTGGTACGTAAAATATTATCTAATCTTAATTTTAAAACTTCAATATTAAAAGGTTTCAAGATAAACTCATCAGCTCCAGTTTCTAACCCCTCTTTTTCGTTTTCCAATCCAGCTTTTGCAGTTAAAATAAGTATTGGGATGTGACTTGTGGCAATATCAGTTTTTAATTTTTTACACATTTCAATCCCATTCATTTCGGGCATCATTAAATCGCTTATAATAATGCTGGGTATGTTTTTAATTGCCTGCTCTAAACCTTCTTTACCATTATTTGCGGTTAATATTCTATAATCATAACTAAAAAATGTCACCAAATAGTCTTGCAATTCTCTATTATCTTCAACGATTAACAGCAGTGGTGTTTCCTTAGAATGTTCTTTAACACTTTTAATAGGTTTTTTCGATATTAATTGATTTTCCTTAATAACATCAACCCCAATTTTAGTGTATTTGAAATCATATTTTTGAGGTTGTAATTCTATAATCGAATTATCAGAGTAAGCTCTTTTAGAGATAGGGATAGTAACGGTACATGTCGTTCCTTTATGAAACTCGCTTTGAATATTAATTTCGCCTTTATGTACTTCTACTAAATGCTTTATATATGCCAACCCCAAACCTGAGCCTTCATTAATAGCATTATTTTCTTTTCTGGTTTGATAGAACCTATCAAATATGCTCACTAATTCCTCTTTAGGTATTCCTATTCCAAAATCAATTACTTTAATAATGGCATAGTCTTCATTGTTTATAGTTTCTTTTTCAAGACTTAGGGTAATACCCTTTCCATTAGGTGTAAATTTAAAGGCGTTAGACAATAAATTATACAATATTTTTTCAATTTTATCATTATCAAACCAAGCATCCAGTTCATTTTTTGGAGATAAAAACAAAAACTTAATATCTTTTTCTAATGCAATATCTTCAAATACTGCAAACACTTCCCCTACAAAGGATACAAGCTCATCATTTTGAACAATTAAATTTAAATTTCCAGATTCTGCTTTTCTAAAATCTAAAAGCTGATTAATTAGCTTGAGCAGTCTATTGGAATTTTTATACATAATTGAATTTAACTTCGGAACATCTTTGGTATTGACCTGACCATTCATGATTTGACTCAAGGGACCAACAATTAAAGTTAAAGGGGTTCTTAATTCATGTGATATATTGGTAAAGAACTGAAGCTTCATCTGATTCATTTCTTCAGAATTTTCGTGGATAGCACTTTCGATATCCATTTTGCTCTTTAAACGTATCTGATTTAAACCAATTTTGACAAAACTATATATAACGGTAAACGTTAACAATAAGAAAACACAAATAGCTAGCATTGTTAAGTACCAAGGTTTGTTTATTACAACCGATATCTCTTTTGGTTCATCTGTCCAGATACCAACACTATTAGAGCCATACACTTTAAATATATAATTTCCTGGAGGTACATTCGTGTAGGATGCAAACCGTCGCTCATTTCCTACAGAATATTGCCACTTTTCATCAAATCCTTCCAATATGTACTTGTATTTATTTTTTTCAGGATTGGAAAAATGCAAGCTTGAAAAAACAAATTCAATCGAGTTAAGATTATAAGGCAATTCAATCTTTTTTGTTTCATTAATACTCTTTTTTAAAATCACCTTTCCGTTTCTTTCCTCTAAGGGTTGAACAATTTCATTAAAAAGCTTAAATTCTGAAATAATTAGTTGTGGCTTTATTTTATTTACAGAAAGCTTATCAGGTTGAAAAAAAGTAATTCCATTTACCCCGCCACAAAGCATCATCCCAGAAGTCGTAAACAACATGGCATTATCCTTAAACTCGCTAACATTAATTCCATCTTGGTTTTCGAAATAGGTAATTTCTCCAGTTGTAGGGTTCAATTTAGAAATCTCCCTAACGTGTAACATCCATATATTACCTTGTTTGTCTTCTTTTATTTGATAAACAATATCACTTGGAAGTCCTTCTTTTGTTGTATAATGTTTAAAATTTAATGTGTTATTTGAAATATCAATTTGATTCAATCCTCCACCAAATGTACCTACATATAAATTACCATCACTTGATTGAAAAGCATCCAAAACATAATTATTACTTAAACTGTTTTTGTTTTCAGGGTCATTTAGATAACTCGTAAAAGTAATATTTCCGGTAGCATCTTGTTTTAGCTTATTTAAACCGCTACTAGTTCCAACCCAAATATCGCCATTAGAATCTTCAAGTATATCTCGAACGAAATTGTTGGATAAGCTATTAGTATCGTTTGATTGGTTTTGATAATTAACAGACGTGTACGTTTCGCTTTGTTTATCAAAAGTAAGTTTCGCAATGCCTTTCTTCCAATACCCAACCCAAATATTTCCCATTCTATCTTCTTCAATAGCAAAGACCGGACTTTTAATAAGTTCACCCTGTTTATCTTTAAAAGTATTAAATTTCTGAATTTCAAATATTTCTGAATTGTTTTTAAAGCTTATTTTACTTAACCCTGTTTTTGAGCCTACCCAAATATTGTCTTGGCGATCATTCATCAATCTTTTAATTTCAAAAAAATCTTCATCATCAAATTGTTTGTTGGTTTTTGTAAGATAATTATAGTCCAAAACTTTATTGGACATATTTAACAAATACCGTTCAATTTCTTTTCCTTTTAAGAGTGCTAAACCGCCTTTGCCTTGACTCCCTAACCAAATATCACCTTTAGAATTTTCGCACATTGTAAGGATAGGATACTCATAAAAAAAGGGGAATTGCTTTTCAGAAGTATTTGAAAATTCGTTAGAGTTTAAAAATGAATTATTTTCTAAATCCATTTTGTACAAACCGTGATTTAAAGTTCCTAACCACAGAATATTGGTGTTATCAATCATTAATTGTTGCGCCTGTTGAATCGCAATCTCTTTTCTATTTACCGAATTTAAATTACGTTTTTCTCCTGTCTTAGTATCATAGCTTAACAATGTCCCATTGCCAGCAACCCAAATGTGCTGTTCTTTATCAATAGCAATGGCTATTTTCTTGAAATTTTGTTCTGAAAACCCTGAACTATTATCCGAAAGGCTAATCAGCTCCCGATCAATAACCTGAAGTTGATTGTTTAATTGAATTTTAAGAAGTTGTAGTCTATTACTTATCACCCAAATAGTGTTCTTTGGGTATTCAATAAAATTTACAGGATAACTCGAGCCAAATTCAAATGCCTTAATATCTGTACTTTGAATTTTAATATCTGGCACATTTTCGATTTCGTTTACTGCTACTTGATGCAGTTTTATTTTTCTTTCAGGAGTAAAAAACCAATGCTTCCCATTTACTGCAGGAATAATAGTTTTAATACGCAAACTAAAGTTGTTTGCCACATTCATTACTTCTTCAAATAATAAGCTACCATCAAAGGCTACATTAAAAAATTTAATGCCTTTAGAGGTGTTAATAAAAAAAACTCCAGATGGAGATTGATAAATATGGTCTATTTCACTTGCGTAATCAGGGGCGTTTGGGTCATCAAAATACACCTCTATCTTACCAGTTCTTGGGTCAATTCTGTTTAATCCCGCATTTGTAGTTCCTGCCCATATATATCCATCTTTATCCTCAAAAAGACTGATAATAATATTACTACTAAGACTATTAACGTCATTTAAAAATTTATAATGAACCATCGAATAGCCATCATATTTATTAATGCCATTGTAAGTTCCTACCCAAATAAAACCATTACTATCTTGAATAATACTTTTTACAGTATTTTGTGAAAGTCCTTGAATACCCGATATTTTGTTTAATTGCAATTGTGCGTGCAAAGAATCACAACTATATAAACTGAATATTAAAAAAAAAATTTTAAATAAATTAGACATGATGGGCTCTCAATTTGTATACGACTGTAACTTAATCAAAGATAAGTAAATAGCGTATATGTTATTGTTTATTTATAAAAACACCCCTAATATAACCTAGCTACAACAATCCGTTTATACCTTAAAACCTTGTTATCACTTGTTGTAATTTGTATTAAATAGATCCCATTTTCCAAAGTATTAGTATTTAATTTTAAACTATTGGTATGCTTAGGATTATGTTCTGTAATAACTCTTCCATTAACATCAATTATCCTGACGCGTTTTATCTTTTTGTTTAGAGATACTAACTTTATGTTTACAAAATCCTGGCTTGGATTAGGAAATAATACAACTTCATTATTTAAATCAATAATATCCGAAGATAATGTGTTATCAATAGAAAATTCTAAATCATCAAAGTAATAAATACCAACCTCATTACCCAACATTGTCTGTACCTCAATGGATGTGGTATTTGCAGCCACTACATATTCAAATTCAAACGGTGATGTAGGGTAGTCTGTTGATAAATTTATTGAAGGCGATACCCAGAAAACATTGGAGCCATCTACAACAGCCTTAATTCTAAATTTGAAGCTTTGGGCTACAGTAGATGCTTTTACATAAGCTTTAACGGTCAGCGTTTTTCCTGTCAAATCGTTTGTGTATTCTTGATTTTTTAAAAGTACACTGTTATAATTAGCTGATGCGGTTACATCAATTTTCCCACTTACATTGCCTGATCTTGAATCTGTGGTTCCGTCAGAGAATGTTGCAGATGCTGATGATGATCCTGCTACAAAAATGTCCCAATTACTATTAAAACCACACTCAAAATTTGGATTTATAATAAGTTGGATAAAATTATTACAGTTTGCACTTGTATCTAGTAAAGCATCCTTTACATCTTCCACCCAAGTAGAGTTATCTACAACTGTACTAATAGTTGTAACTTTAGGATTATAACTTGTCACTGAAAAGTCATTAATATTATAATTTAAAGTTGTAGGACTGTCCGTCCTCTTATGAATTGTTTTGTTAGACTTTGGCCCAGAATCCCAAGCTGCAAACGAAAACCCTTTATTTATGGCTTGTTCTACAATAAATCTATGATACTCTACTCTTGAGGCATTATCTGGACCTCCATCAGCAAATCCAGTAGTATTATCTGAAATGGTATTTAAATCTCCTGTACTGTAATTGTATCCACCAGTATTATCTGCACCAAATTCTCCTAAAAAAACAGGTATTTGGTTTGTTAAAGCCCACTGATAAACCTCATTAAATCTTGTTGTTAATAGTCCTTTATCTTGAGCTGTACCCCAAGATTCATTATCCCTAGAGTCTGCACTAGAACTTGTAAAATTAAAAGGTTGGTAATAATGAAAGGTTGCTATTAAATAACTATCCCCAGAAATAATTGAAGGTTCAATTTGCAAAGGCGCTTCATGTGAAGTTTCTGTTCCTCCTGTGATAATCACATTTCTAGTTCCATTACTTCCTCCAGAAGCTCTTATAATAGCTAAAATATCAGTATTGAGTGTATCCATATCTGTCTTGCTCATATGAAAATAGGGCTCGTTAATAACTTCAAATAATAAATTATCAGAATGGTTTTTAAACCGATCTGCTACTGAGCCCAAATAGCTCTAAATTTATCATTATCGGCAGCTCTTTTTGCTGAAGTTGGGTGTGTATATTCTGATTCTCCAGCATCAAATGTGAAGATAAACTCAGAATTTAAAGTTGATCCGTGAAGATCAATTATGGTTACAAGACCTTGATTTAGAGACCAATTAACTACCTGTTGAACTCTATCAAGGTATACTGAGCTAACAACATAATCTGCTGATGTTCCGGTATAATTTCCTGCAGTTCCAGCAGTACTTGAATAACCAGAAGTATCGCCTGTAGTTCGAGTCCCAAAAAAGTCAATTGGAATTCTAACATTGGTAAAACCAGCGGCAGCAACATCGATAAAATATTGTTCCTCAGCAGCAGGGGCCCAGTTTCCTTCTATAGGAGCACTAAGAACGTTTCCAAGGTTTATACCTCTTCCCATTTGAGAGACCATATCATATGGAGCTGTTTGAGCAAATAAGACAAAAGGTGCCAGATAAACTACTAACAGTAATAAAACTTTATTTTTCAACATAAGATCATTTTTTTAATAAATACTTGGTTCCCTGATTTTAATTGTATGATATACAAGCCACTTACTAGGCCTTGGGTAGAGATAGTCTGGGTTGCAGTTGCTGGGTTTAACGCTTTTTCACGCACTGTCATTCCTAGTATATTAAATATGGTAGCGTTTAACTGCCCTAACTCTGGAGTTAATGCCGGCTATGGTAACAAAGCTGTCTGTATTTGCTTTGTATACATTTAGTGCGTTTATACCAAGGGTGTCTCCACTAGATAGTACGCTATTGTCTTTAAAGACAATAAAGAATCTGTCTACACCGCTAAGATTACTTTGAGCTGTTAGCTCAAAGTCTCCATCTTTTAAAGAGGTAAGGGTACCGTTTAAGGTATCTTCTAGATATACGTAGATATCTTCTGGAAGATCCATATCTGCAATACTAATAGTGAATGCCTGTCCTTCATTTTGACGTATCTCTAGTGGCACTCTGGTGTTTTGCATAGCATCCATACCCATAGCGTTTTTAGCAAAAGCTGTTTCTTGGCTTCCCTGTGGCAATCTTGTGCTTAATTTTGTTGATTGGTTATAGGCTCCTGCGTCATATCCAGGATCAAGACCTAGAGAAAGTCCATCTCTAAAATATAAATTAGTCTTTGCCTGTTCTCTCTCACCATGGTAAAGCTTTAATGCTACATTGTAAGTAAGTAGTTGTGGTCCTTGAATAAAATCTCCAGTTCCTGTAGTGGTACGCATAGCTGCTGTAAAATCAAGATCGGCATCTGATGTGCTCAATGCAGCTACCCAGAATCCTTGACCAGGAGCTATTGAAAAAGAACCATCAAGCAGGTTATAAATGTCATAATCAGACCCATTCCAGCCATAAACACCTGTGAAGGTATCGTCCATTACAGTAATATTTGTGTCTAGGAAGTTGGTAGCTCCTGCAGCAGCATTTCCATTGATGAAAGAAGGGAAAGGGTTTGATACCAAATTCCATCTTCTACCTCCGGCGCCGTTTGCATGGTTGTTAACAATATTGATGCTTTGAGATGTAGTTTCCATAGCACCAGTAAAGGCTACTGTAGTTCCAGCTGTACCACCTGATGGAGGTGGAGGCAGATCCTCTGGTGACATTGCCATTGCATACCCTTGTGCAGGTGTAAAGCTTCCTGTTTGTAAGTCTGTTGCGTATCTAGCATACTGTCCAGTTGCATTATCATACTGGGCAAATGCATAATCATCACCAAGTACTTGTATGTTGGCTCCATTTGCCGTTATAAAATCTTCAATGGTCATATCGGCAGGGGCTCCTACAAAATCCCAACCACCACCAAGGCCGTCGTTATATGCATTAACATATCTGTTGTATGTAATATCTCCAGTGGCTGTTCCTTCTACAATTAAAGAAGAGAAATCATCTGCAGTAGAGTTTAAGCTAACTGTGCCATTGTTGGTAAAATCTCCAGAAACTGTTAAGGAAGATGTCTTGTCTATGGTTAGCGTATTTCCTGTAGTAACTAAAATTTCACCAACAGAAGTGTCTGTAGTACTGTCTATACTAACATCTGCATCAACTTGCATTACACAAGCAGTAATATCACCATTAGTTCCAGTACTGTATGTGCCACTCATTATAGCGTAAGAATTTGCATCTGGAGTACCATTGCTCCAAGCGGCACCATCCCAAATAGTTGTACTAGAACAAGAGTTTCCAGAAACTTCGAAATCATCAAAGTAATAAATACCGACCTCATTACCCAACATTGTCTGTACCTCAATGGATGTGGTATTTGCAGCCACTACATATTCAAATTCAAACGGTGATGTAGGGTAGTCTGTTGATAAATTTATTGAAGGCGATACCCAGAAAACATTGGAGCCATCTACAACAGCCTTAATTCTAAATTTGAAGCTTTGGGCTACAGTAGATGCTTTTACATAAGCTTTAACGGTCAGCGTTTTTCCTGTCAAATCGTTTGTGTATTCTTGATTTTTTAAAAGTACACTGTTATAATTAGCTGATGCGGTTACATCAATTTTCCCACTTACATTGCCTGATCTTGAATCTGTGGTTCCGTCAGAGAATGTTGCAGATGCTGATGATGCTCCTGCTACAAAAATGTCCCAATTACTATTAAAACCACACTCAAAATTTGGATTTATAATAAGTTGGATAAAATTATTACAGTTTGCACTTGTATCTAGTAAAGCATCCTTTACATCTTCCACCCAAGTAGAGTTATCTACAACTGTACTAATAGTTGTAACTTTAGGATTATAACTTGTCACTGAAAAGTCATTAATATTATAATTTAAAGTTGTAGGACTGTCTGTCCTCTTATGAATTGTTTTGTTAGACTTTGGCCCAGAATCCCAAGCTGCAAACGAAAACCCTTTATTTATGGCTTGTTCTACAATAAATCTATGATACTCTACTCTTGAGGCATTATCTGGACCTCCATCAGCAAATCCAGTAGTATTATCTGAAATGGTATTTAAATCTCCTGTACTGTAATTATATCCACCAGTATTATCTGCACTAAATTCTCCTAAAAAAACAGGTATTTGGTTTGTTAAAGCCCACTGATAAACCTCATTAAATCTTGTTGTTAATAGTTCTTTATCTTGAACTGTACCCCAAGATTCATTATCCCTAGAGTCTGCACTAGAACTTGTAAAATTAAAAGGTTGGTAATAATGAAAGGTTGCTATTAAATAACTATCCCCAGAAATAATTGAAGGTTCAATTTGCAAAGGCGCTTCATGTGAAGTCACTGTTCCTCCTGTGATAATCACATTTCTAGTTCCGTTACTTCCTCCAGAAGCTCTTATAATAGCTAAAATATCAGTATTGAGTGTATCCATATCTGTCTTGCTCATATGAAAATAGGGCTCGTTAATAACCTCAAATAATAAATTATCAGGATGGTTTTTAAACCGATCTGCTATCTGAGTCCAAATAGCTCTAAATTTATCATTATCGGCAGCTCTTTTTGCTGAACTTGGGTGTGTATATTCTGATTCTCCAGAATCAAATGTGTAGATAAACTCAGAATTTAAAGTTGAGCCATGAAGATCAATTATGGTTACAAGACCTTGATTTAGAGACCAATTAACTACCTGTTGAACTCTATCAAGGTATACTGAGCTAACAACATAATCTGCTGATGTTCCGGTATAATTTCCTGCAGTTCCAGCAGTACTTGAATAACCAGAAGTATCGCCTGTAGTTCGAGTCCCAAAAAAGTCAATTGGAATTCTAACATTGGTAAAACCAGCGGCAGCAACATCGATAAAATATTGTTCCTCAGCAGCAGGGGCCCAGTTTCCTTCTATAGGAGCACTAAGAACGTTTCCAAGGTTTATACCTCTTCCCATTTGAGAGACCATATCATATGGAGCTGTTTGAGCAAATAAGACAAAAGGTGCCAGATAAACTACTAACAGTAATAATACTTTATTTTTCAACATAAAATCATTTTTTGAATAAAGCCAATGCAAATGCATTGGCTTTATTTAATACGTACTGAATTTATAATTTTATTTCTTCTTTTGATTCTGTTTTTTTAATAGTGCATTAACCGCTTTAATTTCTTCTTTAGAAAATAGTGCGGACAATTTATCATTTGTGTCTTTATATGACTTATTGTAAATTATTTTCTTTTCTTCTTTTGATAAATCGTTGCCTTTTATTTGTTTTGAAGTTTCTTCATATTTGCCCAACAAAATAGCATACAGCAAAGTTTGTTCACTCTCATTTAAATCCATGGCCTCGGCAATATGTTGTGCATTTGTAGTTGCCTTTTTTTCTTGGTAGGACTGTCTTTGTGCATTAGCTGTGGACAAAAAACCACATAATACAATCAGTAAAATTATTTTTTTCATTTCTATTGGTATTAAAGGTTTAAAAACGTTAATTGGATTTTATGAATTTTTTCGTTGAAACAGAATCATTCTCGTCAACGATTTTTAAGATATATGCTCCTGGTTTTAATTTATTTACATTCAGACTATTTGTGTTTTCTTTAACCATCACTTTTTGTCCTAACAAATTAAACACTGCAAGTTTCTTAATTCCCGAAAGTGACTTTATTGATAAAATATCTGAAACTGGATTCGGGAATAAATTCATTTTTTCAATACTTGAAAAATCGTCTATGCCAAGTGATGACGTTAGAACTAAAGAAACATCATCAACTTTAATAGATGAATCTACCGTTTTAAGACGAATTCGTGCCGTCACATTAGCTGCTGCTGGAATATCATGTGTTCTTACAACTTCTTCCCAAACATCTGTGGCTACTATGGTATAGTCTCCTTCAACAGGAAGTACGTTTCCAGAATCTGTAACAAAAAACCAAGGTGTAACAACCTGACCTGCTGTCCCTTTTACATAAAATGTAAATGTATAATTATCCATTTCAACCGCAAATGCAGCAGCCGATTGCAAACGATTGTTATTATTATCACAAGCATTTATTTGCCAACAACCACTACCATCAGCGGTATTAGTTTCTGATGAGTCGTATGCCCCTAATTCTGCTCCAGTGCAACCACCAACTGCGTCACCTCTCCAATCATCCCCTGAGGTAAACGTTGGATTTAATAGCAGATTGGTCTGACCAAACAAACCTATGCTCATTAGGAATGAACATGCCAATAATGTGTAATTTTTTTTCATAATATTAAGTTTTATAGTTATTTATTTAAATTTACTCATAATGCTTTTTTAATATAGGGTGATATGGTTACTTGTAAAGGAGAAATGGTTTTTTTGGATTATTATCACTAAAAGTGATTCAAGCCTTTAGATGCTGTTTTAAGTGAGTGCTACGTCTTCATTCTTAACGTGCCCTAAAACACCAAAAGGCCCCTTATAGCCTAACAGCACTAATTTTGACGCCTTCGATTCTCGCTGTATTTAGCTAAGATACCATGGTTTCAACATGCTTTTTCTAGCTCCAAAAGCATATTGCCTAAAACCAAGCTTTTTAATCATAGCTACCCGTTGTGACGGGGAGCGTTCTAATTTATCAAAAGCAACGATAGACCACGGAATGAGATTTTCAGTTCTAAAGGGATTCTCAACTGTATCATAGGAAAAAATCATATTTTTAATTAATTTGAGTCCCAAACATAAACAAAAAGGCAAAACATATATATATGTTTCGCCTTTTTTTATCTTAAACAGGCAGCATGTTTTAAATGCTGCTTGTTTAGTGTTTCGCAGATACTAGAGTACCACTATTTTTTTAGTGAATACTTGGCTCCCTGATTTTAATTGTATGATATACAAGCCACTTGCCAAGCCTTCTGTAGAGATAGTCTGGGTTGCAGTTGCTGGGTTTAACGCTTTTTCACGCACTGTCTCCTAGTATGTTATAAAGGGTAACATCTAGCTGTCCTAGATCTGGAGTGATACCAGCTATGGTAACAAAGCTGTCTGTATTTGCTTTGTATACATTTAAGGCGTTTATACCAAGGGTGTCTCCACTAGATAGCACGCTGATTGACTTTAAAGACAATAAAGAATCTATCTACACCGCTAAGATTACTTTGAGCTGTTAGCTCAAAGTCTCCATCTTTTAAAGAGGTAAGGGTGCCGTTTAAGGTATCTTCTAGATATACGTAGATATCTTCTGGAAGATCCATATCTGCAATACTAATAGTAAAGGCCTGTCCTTCATTTTGACGTATCTCTAGTGGCACTCTGGTGTTTTGCATAGCATCCATACCCATAGCGTTTTTAGCAAAAGCTGTTTCTTGGCTTCCCTGTGGCAATCTTGTGCTTAATTTTGTTGATTGGTTATAGGCTCCTGCGTCATATCCAGGATCAAGACCTAGAGAAAGTCCATCTCTAAAATATAAATTAGTCTTTGCCTGTTCTCTCTCACCATGGTAAAGCTTTAATGCTACATTGTAAGTAAGTAGTCTGAGGTCCTTGAAATAAAATCTCCAGTTCCTGTAGTGGTACGCATAGCTGCTGTAAAATCAAGATGCGGCATCTGATGTGCTCAATGCAGCTACCCAGAATCCTTGACCAGGAGCTATTGAAAAAGAACCATCAAGCAGGTTATAAATGTCATAATCAGACCCATTCCAGCCATAAACACCTGTGAAGGTATCGTCCATTACAGTAATATTTGTGTCTAGGAAGTTGGTAGCTCCTGCAGCAGCATTTCCATTGATGAAAGAAGGGAAAGGGTTTGATACCAAATTCCATCTTCTACCTCCGGCGCCGTTTGCATGGTTGTTAACAATATTGATGCTTTGAGATGTAGTTTCCATAGCACCAGTAAAGGCTACTGTAGTTCCAGCTGTACCACCTGATGGAGGTGGAGGCAGATCCTCTGGTGACATTGCCATTGCATACCCTTGTGCAGGTGTAAAGCTTCCTGTTTGTAAGTCTGTTGCGTATCTAGCATACTGTCCAGTTGCATTATCATACTGGGCAAATGCATAATCATCACCAAGTACTTGTATGTTGGCTCCATTTGCCGTTATAAAATCTTCAATGGTCATATCGGCAGGGGCTCCTACAAAATCCCAACCACCACCAAGGCCGTCGTTATATGCATTAACATATCTGTTGTATGTAATATCTCCAGTGGCTGTTCCTTCTACAATTAAAGAAGAGAAATCATCTGCAGTAGAGTTTAAGCTAACTGTGCCATCATTGGTAAAGTCTCCAGAAACTGTTAAAGACCCACCACTAGCAATTGTTAAAGCAGCACTAGCACCTACATCTAATTTTTTTACAGCTGCAACAGTTGTTGCGCTAATAACAGGGTTGTTAGCACTTACTTGTACGTTTGAATCTTTTGTTGCTGTTGGAGCAACTCCGTTTGTCCAGTTAGCTATGTCTGTCCATTCTGTATCTTTTCCACCTGTCCAACTATTGTCAGTAGCCACTAAAATTGCACTGGGTTGCACATCATCAAAAGATATAACAGTACCATCTAGACCACCTACTACTTTAATTTTTAATAAAACTTGGTTAAATGTATTTGTAAGATTTGATTTATTAAAAGATGCTAACTCCCAAGTATCAGCAGAAGAAATAGTATGAGAACCTGTAGATATTTGACCTAGATATGCACCTGTAGCATTTTTCAAACTGTATACTAATGAGACTAGAGCACCTGGTGTAGATGATTTTACCCAAAGTGTAGTATTTATGTCTGTAGGACTAACAGTTTCTCCAAAATCTGTAGTAGCACTTTGTAAAAATTTATTTCCAACTTGATCTGCTGTAAAAGTTAAGGTGCCAGATTGAGTTCCTTCTTGTGGATCTGTAGCTGTAAAACCAGCAGTAACATCTGCACCCGAAGCTGTCCAGTCTGTAGAGGTTTCAAAATTGTTGTTAGTAACCCAATTTCCAGTTTCAATCAGTACAATTTGTGCAATTTCAATATTTCCATCTGGGTTACCCTAAAGCTCTAAAACCAAGTCTATCAATAGTACCACTATTTGAAGAGTTCGCAGGAAAATCAATGTCGTAAGTTGTAAACCCAGAATTAAGAGCGACAGCTGCAATAGTAACATCTGTTTTATCTGCTATTCCAGCAGAAGTAGAACCTGAATCAAAATTTAATACTTGAAATACTGTTATGTCTGTAGAGTTTTCTACTACAACTCTAATTTTCTTGTAATTAGCTTCTGTTTTCGCTAATCCTGCAGGGGTTCTAACAAACTGAAAACTACCAGACCAAGTAGCATTTACAAGAACTCCATCAGTAGCAGTTAATCCAGCCATAGCCTCCGAGGTAAAACCCTCTGTAGTTGTATTAAAGTTGTAAACCACGTCTTGCCCAAAGGTCTGTAAAGACAAGAGCATTAAAAAAAGTAAAATAATATTTTTCATAATCGTTTAAATATTTGATTAATTGGTTTATCAATATTAATTTTATATCTGCGCTAATTAGGGGTGAAATGTTTTTTTAATAGGGGGTAATGGTTTTACTTTTTTTCAACTACAAAAAGTGCTTGGAAACCTTTTAGGTTCTTTTTTAAAGTGAGCGTTAGGTCTTCACTCTTTAGATGCCCTAAAATGCCAAAAGGTCATTTATACCCTAACTTCACTAAAAGGTTAATCATTCCCTTTTCAAGGTTCCCCTCTCCAATAGGAATGATTTTAGTTTATAAGGATTATGTACTCTAATTTTTTTTCTTGGTTAAAATCTGTTGCACAGATTCTTCATCATTAATATTATCTACAATTCTACCAAAATCTGTGTCGGTTATTTTTCTAAAATCTACCAAGCTTTTATTATCCTCAAATTTGATCATTAAGTTTTTTAACTTCACCTTTAATTCAGTTACAACATCAGCATAATTGGGGTTATTATAAATATTATTCACTTGATGTGGATCTTTTTCTAAATCATATAATTCCCAAACATCAATATTGTAATAAAAATGAGCTAGCGTATATTTTTGCGTTCTTATACCATAATGTGGTTGTACATGATGCCAAAACGGGAACTCGTAATAATGGTAATACATTCCGTCTTGCCAATCTTTTGGTGTATTCCCCTCTAAAACAGGAACAAAACTAGCGCCTTGCATTTTCTGAGTTGTTGAAATACCAGCTAATTCTAATAAAGTTGGCGCAAAATCTATATTTGTAATAATATCTTCATTAACACTTCCTGCCTTTATTTTACCAGGATATTTAACCATAAAAGGCATTCTTAAAGATTCTTCATAAATAAATCGTTTATCGAAAAAACCGTGATCACCTAAATAAAAACCTTGGTCTGACGTTACTACAATAATGGTGTTTTCTTCAAGATTATTTTCTTTTAAATAGTCTAAAACACGTCCAACATTATCGTCAACAGATTTAACACAGGCTAAATAATCTTTGATATAGTTTTGATATCTCCATTTTTTTCCCTCTTCATTACTCATACCATCTGGTTGAACGATCTCACCTGGTTTAGCACCATAGAAATCCCATTTGATACTTTCTCTCCCCTTCTTTAAATCCTTTGGACGCTCTAATTTCATATCTCTACGACTAAAATACTCCATCGTCATCTCCGTATCTCCAGCTGTCAATTCACGCCCTTGGTAGGTATCATTAAATGTTACTGGATAAGGCATTTCTATGTCATCCCATAATGTTTCATACTTTGTGTCTGGTTCCCATGGTCTGTGGGGCGCCTTGTACTGTAGAATCATTAAAAATGGTTCCTTGGAAGTTTTTGTAGAATCGAGCCAAGACAATGCGAAATCTGTACTTAAATTAGTGGCATAGCCTTTCTCTTTTACATCGATTCCGTTCTCATTAAAAAGAGGGTTCCAGTAATGGCCTTGTTGCCCTGCAGAATTATGGTATTTAAAACTATCAAATCCAACAGGTTCTGTCCCTAAATGCCATTTACCAAATAAGCCGGTTTTATAGCCTTGTTTTTGAAATTCTTGTGGAAATGTCCACTGCTCTGAGTTAAACTTTCCGCCACTTTCGTTTTTATAGTAGCCATTTAAGTTGCTATAATTACCTGTTAATATCGCCGCTCTACTTGGGCCACAAATAGAATTGGTAACTAAAACATCTTGAAACAACATCCCTTCTTTTGCTACTTTATCAATATTGGGTGTTGGGGCAATATCTTTATAAATTCCGCCATAAGCACTTATCGCCTGGGTGGTTAAATCATCTGCCATGATGTAAATAATATTTGGCTTCACTGTTGGTGCTTCTTTTTGTGAAACAGTTGTAGATGACTTTGCTGTATTACAAGAATTTAAAACCCCGAAAAAAAGAGTTAGCAGGCAAAAACTTTTAATAAAATTATTTTTCATTTTGTTTTTTTTTAGCAGTTGTCAACGCCTTGTTTTCCTTAGTTGTTTTACAACTTAAAAAAGCTAAGAGACATGTTATGACAACAATTTTAGAATGTTTCATTTTATAATTCAATTCTATTAGTGACCTCTAAAATAGTTAATTTTAAATCTCTATCGTTTGAAGAAGAACCTGTCATTATAATAAACTCTCCAGGCTCTACACAATAGGTCATATTGATGTCATAAAACGCTAAAATTTCAGCATCTATAGTGAAACTTACTGTTTTTGTTTCGCCTGCTTTTAAGGCCACACGTTGATAGCCTTTTAGTTCTTTTACGGGTCTTGTGGCACTACTAACTTTATCTCGGATATACAATTGAACAATTTCCTCTCCATCAATTTTTCCACTATTGGTGACTTCAACAGTAACGGTTACAACTTCGTTCTCTTTGAATGTCGTACTTGATAGTTTTGGTGTGCTATAACTATATTTAGTATAACTTAAACCAAATCCAAAAGGATATAAAGGCGTGTTTTTCTCATCGGCATATTTATGAAAATAAGCAGAGGGTTTGTGATTGTATATCATTCTTAACTGCCCAACACTTCTTGCCACAGTTAAAGGTAATTTACCACTTGGATTTACCTCGCCAAATAAAATTTCAGCCACTGCTTGCCCTCCTAAATTTCCAGGTTCCCAAGATTCTAAAATAGCAGGAATATTTTTTTGAAGCCAAGGTTCAGAAATTGGCTTTCCGTTTACCAAAACAATGATTACGGGTGTTCCTGTTTTTTCAATAGCCTGAACTAATTCTAATTGTTTGCCAAACAAATCTAAGTTGGCACGCCCCATATTTTCACCAGCCGTTTTATCTTTCCATTTGTAGCGCATAGAATTATCTCCTACAACAACAATTGCATAGTCTGCATTTTTGGCTTTTTCTGCAGCTTCCTGAATTTTAGAACTTTGTATTTTTCTAATGTTTTCTCCTGAATCAAAAAAGGTTACAGCATAGCCTTTGGTTTCTCCTAAAGTTTTAATTCCTTCATAAATAGTAATTACGTTTTCATCAGGTTGGGCAGCATGCCAATCTCCTAAAATAGATTGGTTATTTGCATTGGGTCCTGTTACAAATATTTTCTTTTTTGAAGTGGTTTTTTGTAAAGGTAATATCCCATTATTTTTAAGCAATACGATTCCTTTTCTTGCAGACTCTAAGGCAGTTGTTTTGTGTTCTTCTGTAAAAAGTAATTCCTCTTTTTTCTCTAAATCTACAAATCGATTTTCAAATAACCCTAAGTTAAACTTCGCTGTTAAAATTTTATGGCAAGCCTCATTTACACGATTTATTGAAAGTGTACCTTCTTTTACAGATTCAATAATCGCATCTGTAAAAAATGGACCATGCATATGCATGTCCATACCAGCAGCAACAGATAAATAAGAAGCTTCTTTCATATCCTTTGCAGTAGTATGCAACGTATTAATACGTTCGATATCTAACCAATCACTTACATAAAATCCTTTGAAGCCCCATTGATTTCTTAAAAGATCTGTCATGAGCCATTTACTCATATGAGATGGAATACCGTTTATCTCATTATGTGCAGCCATAATCGAATAGACCCCTGCATCAATGGCTTTTTTGTAAGGTGGGAGATGGATTTCTCTTAGCGTCCTAAGAGAGATGTCTGCAGGAGCTGCATTGAGTCCATTGATTGATTCGCCACCACCAATAAGATGTTTTACACAGGCAATTACTTTTTGAGTTCCCGTAAAATCTCCTTGCTGAAATCCACGTAATCATCGCAGCTCCCATATTACCAACCATAAAAGGATCTTCTCCTAATGTTTCTCCAACTCTACCCCAGCGCGGATCTCTTAATATATCTATATTTGGTGTAAAAGTCCAGTGGCTTCCCGTAGCTCTCATCTCTTTGGCAGTTTGTTTACCTATGGAATATAAGAAATCATCATTCCATGTGGATGCTAATCCAATTGGTGATGGATATACTGTTGTGCCAGATACCAAAGCATTTCCATGTATGGCATCAATCCCTATTAATACCGGTATTTTTAATGGTGATTTTAAGGCCAATTCTTGCAAGTAATTTGCTTCTTTAGCGGTTAAAACATGTAAAAAAGAACCTATTTTTCCCTCTTCACACATTGCAGTGACATCATTAACAGAAAGTGTTTTATAAAAACCCTGTGCATCATTATTTTCTTTATCATCATTAGGGTTTCCTTTTTTCATATGATCCAACCCAACAAATTGGTTCATTTGATATACCTTATCTTCTAAAGTCATCCTACTCATTAAATCGGCTACTCTTTTTTCAGTAGGTTGTGATGGATTTAAATACAAAGGACTTTGAGTTTCCTTAAGCCGGCTTGAATTTTGTGCATAAGAACTATACATCGTTACTATGAAACTGAAAAAAAATACTTTTTTAATTACTCTTTTAAACATATTATTTATTTATATTTTTAATGATAGTATAACTTGGTGTTGGCTGAAATTTTGAATCGTAAATGGATTGAAAAGCACCTTTTTTTCCTTTTTTAGTGCGCTCACCGATATCCCAAAGATTAAGTGTTACAACACCTGATTTTGTTTTCTCTTGTAAAAGCTTAACTAATTTTTGATAAAATGTTGCTTGATTTTTAAGACCTTTTTTTAATTGAGTTAAATCATCAATAAAATAGTCGAGTTCGGTAACATGAAACTCTAAATCGTTTTGGTGTGCCCAATCTATTAATTTTGATAATTTTTTTAATTCTAGGTCCGTATTCTCCTTTAATGCTTTTGTTGTTGGACTAAGACCTATATGTGCTTGCCATCCAATACCGTCTACACGGTAGCCTTTAGACCTTATATACAATATGGTTTCTTTTAGCTTTTCCCACATTTCGGTTTGCATTCCTGCATTTTGATTATATACCAGCTTAATATTGGTAGCATGTTTTGTTGCAATTTCAAAAGCTTTTAAAATATAAAGCGGATAACCATTTTCATCTAACCCCATTTTTAACCACGGGTTTTCCCATTTATCAGTTCCTTTCTTAGGGCCAAACCACTTTCCGTTAGCAAGTATGGTTTCGTTTACAACATCCATCCATTTTATAGTTGGCTCATTATTAAATCTCATTGCAAAAGCGGTTGCAAATTCAGTCATGATTTGATCCAATTCTTTTGGAGTTCTGTAATCTTCTTTCGCCCATTTTGATGCTTGAGGTGATATAGGACCATGCAAGCGAACTTGTAAATCGTGTTTTTGAGCTAGACTTATAAAGTCATCAATTTGCTGCCAATTCCATACTTTGGGTGTGGGATGAATTTTAGTCTGTTTTGCAGAATTGGCTGGTGTTAGGTACTTAAAATCTTTTAAAAACAGTTCTTCTTTTATAGTGTTTAGCTCATTATGATTCAGAGTAGCACCAACAACTACAGTTCCTGTGATCTCTTTACTTTGGGCAAATAAAATGATTGGAAAAATTAGTAATAAATGAATTAGTAAAATTTTTTTCATAATATTATATTTACTTTGTTTTTTCCAAAATTAGAGCATATTGCAAGCAAGAAAAGGGCGTTATGGTTTTTTTATAAGGTGAAATGACTTTTAGAATAATAAGTAAAACCATTACTCCCTACTAAAAAAACATATCACCTTTCAAGGAATCTACATTACAGGTATTTTTGAGGCTAGTTAATCTAAAATAATATTATGAAAAAAAATTACACATTACTTATTTGTGCATTTTTATTGAGTACTGGTTTGTTTGCTCAAACGAATCTATTATTAAATCCAACGTTTACCTCAGGGGATGATTGGAGAGGTGACGCAGTTGGTGGTTGCACTGGAGCAGAATTAGGAGCATACGACTCATCTGAAACTAATACTGCTGATGGTAGTGGTTGTTGGCAAATAAATGCTTGTGATAATAATAACAATCGTTTGCAATCGGCTGCCGCATTTGCGGTTGATATGGACAACTATACATTTACATTTTATGTGAAAGGGACAGCGGGTCAGGTTGTTACACCTTGGTTTTTTGTTACAGGTTCTGGAAACGTACTTCCTGTTGAAGGAGACTATACCATAGTAGCCACAGGTGCTTGGGAACAAGTTGTAAGAACACATAATATTCCGGCAGCAGGTAATGTGACGGCAAGAATTCGTCTTAAAACGGTAAACTCATCTATTAAAGTTGATGATGTTTCTTTAGTTCTAACTTCATCAATAGTTGACACTACTGCTCCTGTAATCACTTTATTAGGTGATGATAGTGTAACTGTTGAGGTAGGGAGTGTATATACGGATGCTGGTGCAACTGCAAGTGATAATTATGATGGAGACATCACTAGTAGTATAGTGACCGTGAATCTTGTAGACACCAATGCTGTTGGAACGTATATAATTACTTATAATGTATCAGATGCTAGCGGTAATGCAGCAGCAGAACTAATAAGAACAGTCAATGTTGTAGATACAACCCTTCCTGTGATTACTTTGCTGGGAGATAATCCAGTAACCATTGAGGTGGGAGACACCTACACAGATGCAGGCGCAACCGCTACAGATACTTATGATGGAGATATTACCTCTAGTATTGTTACACAATCTACAGTAGATACAGCTGTTGTAGGTACTTATACAGTAGCTTATAATGTATCAGATGCTAGCGGTAATGCAGCAGTAGAAGTAATAAGAACAGTTAATGTAGTAGATACAACCCTTCCTGTGATTACTTTGCTGGGAGATGATCCAGTAACCCTTGAGGTGGGAGATACCTACACAGATGCAGGCGCAACCGCTACAGATACCTATGATGGAGATATTACCTCTAGTATTGTTACACAATCCAGTAGATACAGCTATTGTAGGAGTTTACACCGTAACTTATAATGTATCAGATGCTAGCGGTAATGCAGCAGTAGAACTAATAAGAACAGTTAATGTAGAAGATGCTCTTTCTTTAGAAAATTTTGAACAAATTAAATTTAGTCTATTTCCTAATCCATCTACTGGAGATATAACTGTCATGTATTATTTGCCAGGGTTAATCGATGGAGTATTAGCAGAGGTTTATGACATGTTAGGGCGATTAGTATGGACGCAAGTTATTGAGCAAGAGCAAGGCATGCAACAAGCGAATCTTAATCTAAATTCATTACAGAAAGGAAATTATATTGTAATGATTAGTGCTGGAAATAACAGAGGAGAAAAGTTTGTAAACAACAAAATTTTAATACTTAAATAAGCTTTGAGACATGAATATTTTTTGCTTTTTATTGTTTTCAAAGCGGAGCTTTTCATGATTACAAAGTAATCCTTTCTAGGTCTATTTTTTAGTTTTCGATCGATATTTTATTACGAATCTTGAGTAGCCAACTCTTTGAATATGTCGATATTTTGGTTCGAAAAAAGGTCAATATAGTGTACAAAAAAAGCCGAAACGAAAGTTTCGGCTTTTTTTGTTTAGTATAAAAATTTATTTTCCAAAAAAACCAAACAATTTGGACGAGATATTTAATTTAAGTTCCGGCACATAACTCTTTTTAAAAGTCATCGCTTTAAGAAAAAATTAATGAAAATGTAGTATAGCTGTTTTAAAAAAGGAATCAATACATTCAGAGTATTTTATTGTAAATAATATACTTTACTAGACTATATTATTTGATTATACCTTAGTAAATGTAATTAATTTATACTTTTATCGTAGTTTTTTGTTGTTTAACGAATTATAAAACGAAACCCTATTTTTTTATCTAGATTGCATGTTAATTATATCCAAAAACTAAACTTGGACCTACTTAAAAATTAACTTATTTTTATTATTATGAAAAAATTATTACTTACACTATTATGTATCTTTACATTGTCATCGTGGCATGCTAATGCTCAGTTGACTGAAGGTTTCGAGAGTGGAGTTTTTCCTCCAACAAATTGGACACAAGAATATGTCTCTGCAGCCGTTGATTGGTCAACGGCAGCCGGAAACGCTAACGGAAGTGGTTCCGGGTTAATTAATCAAGATATCTGGATTTACGCTCCAGGAACGCGAGTTATGTAGCCAACAATGTATAGTGGCCAATATTCAGACTCGGTTGGTGACGGTCCAACACTAGATTTATCTGCTGGAGCCTACTTATGACCTATAGTACTGATCATCGGTGACAAGTGGACTGGGGTGGAGACCAAGATGATGCTCACAAGATATTACAAAACAGTCTGCTGCCAGTGGTGCTTGGGTGGAGCTAGTTACTTACCCATCTGCGGTATATTCTTGGACTCAAAGAACCATTACACTTCCAAATATATCTGGCGATTACTATATTGCCTTTCAAGGTACTGGTAACTGGGGTCGTGGTGTCACACTTGATGATGTGGCAGTCTCTCTCACTCCAACATGTGCAGACGCTTCTGCAACAATGTCTGCTATTACAGCAACAGGAGCTACCGCAACATGGGCATGCAGCCAATGGAGCAGCATCTTATGATTGGGAAGTTGTTCCAACAGGCAACGCTCAAGGCGTACTGGAGTTGTAGCCTCAGGATCTGGAGAAACTGGACTTAACAGCTTCTATTACAGGACTAACGGCTCATAACAGGGTATGATTTTTTAATTAGTTCAGATTGTACTACAGAATACGCATCTGCAGTTACGTTCACAACGAATCCTGGATGTGGAGCATACAGTTACGGCTTGCGGACGATACTGATTATGGTACAGTGAGGACCAAATGGCTGAAGTATTCTGCCGATGAGAGACTATACAGGTGATTACATATACTGTTACCTGATACACGCAGGAGATCATTGAGTACTATTGATATGTGATGATGTTGAAGTTGAAGCTACTTGCGGATAGATTCAGGGAATCTTTTATGATTCTGGATGCAGGAGATGTGACAGCGACGCAACTAAGTGCGGAGGTCCACAGCAGGGGTTATCTTACACTGCATCTGGTCAAATGGAGATGGATTAACAATTGGAGTTGCTTCTGACGGTGGCGGTGGTCCAATACGCAGGATATTCAATATGACATCCTCACGTGTGCAGCACCACCGGCATGCGAAGACGCCTTCAGCAGCAATGTCAGCTATTACAGCAACAGGAGCTACAGCCACATGGGATGCAGCCAATGGAGCAGTATCTTATGATTGGGAAGTTGTTCCAACAGGTAACGCTCAAGGCGTTGGAGTTGTAGCCTCTGGATCTGCAGAAACTGGTTTAACAGCATCTATTACTGGATTAACTGCTAATTCAGCGATATGATTTTTTAATTAGTTCAGATTGTACTACAGATTACGCATCTGCAGTTTCATTCACAACACTTTGTGGAACATATTCTTTACCTTTTTCTGAAGGAATGGATAACTCAGGATCAACTCCAGATTGCTGGACTCTAAGTGGTGCAGAAAATTGGAGGTTTTCTACTTCAGGAGCAGGTAACCATATTGGGAGCAATGGTACAATTAATGGAAGCTCTTCTTCAGGAAGTTATTTTGCATGGGTTGACTCCTCTGGATCTGAAGCAAATGCAATATTAACATCACCTTCTGTAGATATAAGTTCATTAACTACACCATTGCTAACTTTTTATGAGCTTAGTGATAATGAAGGTGGTTCAAATTCATTGCTAACTGTTGAAGTTTATGACGGTGCAGCATGGAATACAGTTAGGTCTTTTGACACCAACACATTAAATAATGCATGGGAGCAAAAAGATGTCTCTTTAGACGGCCTTACTTTTACAGGCAATGCTCAAGTTAGGTTTACTTTTACTGAAACAACAACTGGTTATGTTGATGATATTGCTATTGATGATGTTTCTTTTGTTGAAACGCCATTGTGCTCAAACCCTTCTACAGCAATGTCTGCTATTACACAAACTACTGCCACTGCAACATGGAGTTCAGCCAATGGTGCTGTATCTTATGATTGGGAAGTTGTTCCAACTGGTAGCGCACAAGGTACTGGGGTTGTAGCCTCTGGATCTGGAGAAACTGGATTTACAGTTTCTGTTACAGGATTAACTGCTAATACAGGGTATGATTTTTTAATTAGTTCAGATTGTACTACAGATTATGCATCTGCAGTTACTTTCACAACACTTGTGGCACCATACGTAGGTTGCGGTGACACTGATTATGATACAGGAGGACCAAATGGCAATTATTCTGCCAATGAAGACTATACAATTACATATACACCTGATACACCAGGAGACATTGTTACTATTGATATTGATTATGTTCAAATTGAAGCTAATTGGGATTTCTTAAGCGTCTATGATGGTGCAGATATTAATGCAACTCAACTAACTGCTGCGGTTACTGCAGATGTATCTTACACTGCATCTTCTGGAGATGGTTTAACAATTAGATTTACTTCTGACGGGTCTGGCCAATATGCTGGATATTCTTTAACATCCTCATGTGCAGCACCACCATCGTGTGATGCTATTACTGGCTTTGCTGTTGATAGTTTTACAGCATCAACTGCAGAATTAAGTTGGACTGAAACGACAGCAACTAGCTACAATGTTGAATATGGTGTAACTGGATTTACACAAGGCACAGGAACCACCTCATCAGAGACTGGAGGAACTGCTTCATTATCAGGTTTGACATCAGGAACTTCTTATGATGTTTACGTTCAGGGTAACTGTAATGGTGATGTTGGACCTTGGAATGGACCAGTTTCTTTTACAACACTTCCTGGATGTGGTGATACAGTATCATTCTGTTATAGTAGCGGGGCGACCGTTAAACAAGCAGAACTTGAATCATCAGGTGATTATATTACAGCCACTGTAAATAGTGGATCAACAGAGAGTGGTTGGGATTTTCTTATCATATACGATTCATTAGACGCAAGTGGAACTGTTTTGTACAATGCATCCGGTGACCATACTGGTGTGTCAGTTACTTCAACAACAGGACTTATTTCTGCGTGGGTTAATGCAGATGGTAGTGTTGATTGTGGTTCTAGTGCTGGTATTACAGAAATATCAATGACGTTCACTTGTGCAGCTCCACCAGCTTGTGTTGTTCCAACGGATTTAATAGTAGATAGTTTTACTGAAACAACCGCAGAAATTTCTTGGACAGAAGCAGGAACAGCAACAGACTACAACGTAGAAGTATATGAAAGTGGAGCTGATACTTCAACTGCAACACCTGTATTTACAACATCTGTATCAGGTGTAACAACAGCTTCAGTAACTGGTCTTACTGCAGCGACTGCATACGATGCATATGTTCAAGCCGATTGTGGATTATCAGGGGTATCTGATTTTACTAACGCTACATTAATTTATACTGGTTATTGTCAAGTTTCTACAGGCAGTACAGTTGTTTATATGGATAGTTTTACAACTACGGGTGGAGTTACAGACATATCAAATACTGCATCTGGATATAGCACAGGTGGTTATGGAGATTTTACAGCACAATCTATTTCTGGTCTATATGGTACACAAAGTTTTGATGTAGCTGTTAGTTCACCTCAATATGGAGGGAGTTTTCATTTTTGGGTAGATTGGAATAATGACCAATCTTTCGATAATACTTCTGGATCTACAGAGTTTGTAGGGACAATTGCTAGCGCACTTTCAGGAACTATAACGGTTGCTATTCCTGCAGGTCAAGCAGCCGGTGATTACAGGTTAAGAGCTGTTTTAAACAATTCTACAACCGCTGCCCCAGATCCTTGTTCAGCTATTGCTTTTGGAGAATTTGAAGACTATACTGTAAGTGTAGCTGTAACACCAGCTTGTACAGACGTATCTAACCATCATCTAATATTACTGCAAATTCTGCTGATCTTTCTTGGACAGCAGGAGGAACTGAAACTGTCATGGAAAGTGTATGCTTCAGGTGCAGACCAAACAACCGAGACCCCCTTTGCAATCAGAAACAATAAATGGATCTACTACAGCATCTTTGACAGGTTTGACACCTTATACTTTTTATGACGTATATATCCAAACATCGTGTGGATTCTCTGGTACTGCTGATTTTGTTTCTTACACATTTAGAACAGGACACTGCGCTCCATCATCAGACAATACAATTATCTATATAAATGATGTTACAACTACAGGTGGTGCTACAAATATTTCTAACACTGCTTCTGGTTTTAGCACAGGTGGTTACGGAGATTTTAGAACACAATCAGTTTCTGGTTATGCCACCCAAAGCTTTGACATGGCTTTTATTAATGATGGTACATATGGAGGAAAAATGTATGCTTGGGTAGATTGGAATAATGATTTAGCCTTTGACAACACTACTGGTTCTTCTGAAATAGTATATATAGCAGATGACGTTAATTATGGAAGTGGAACTTTTACTGTAACTATTCCAGATGGCCAAACTATTGGTGACTATGTACTAAGAATAAAAGTACAACAAAACAGTGATGGCAATCCTTGTGGCGATATGGCTTATGGTGAGGTAGAAGACTACACAGTAAGTGTTACAGAAACACCTTCTTGTTTAGTTCCAGACACCCTGGCCTCTTCAAATATTACAAGTTGTTTCAGCAGACCTTTCTTGGAATGAAACAGGAAGTGCTACTAGCCACGTAGTGTATGTTTACGTATCTGGTGCAGATCCAGCTACAGCAACACCAGTTTATACAGAAAATATTAGTGGTTCAACAACTGCGACAGCTACAGGTCTTTCGTCAGCTAGTACATATGATTTTTATGTAACTGCCGTTTGTGCCCAAGGCCTTGGAACAATAGAAAGTAACTTGCAAGGAACACCACATACTTTTACAACACTTCCTGGATGTGGTGATACAGTATCATTCTGTTATAGTAGCGGGGCGACCGTTAAACAAGCAGAACTTGAATCATCAGGTGATTATATTACAGCCACTGTAAATAGTGGATCAACAGAGAGTGGTTGGGATTTTCTTATCATATACGATTCATTAGACGCAAGTGGAACTGTTTTGTACAATGCATCCGGTGACCATACTGGTGTGTCAGTTACTTCAACAACAGGACTTATTTCTGCGTGGGTTAATGCAGATGGTAGTGTTGATTGTGGTTCTAGTGCTGGTATTACAGAAATATCAATGACGTTCACTTGTGCAGCTCCACCAGCTTGTGAAAATCCTTCAGCAACAATGTCTGCTATTACACAAACTACTGCTACTGCAACATGGGATGCAGAAACTATTTGGGATATAGAGCTTGTAGATGTAACTGCCGGTGGAAGTGCTACAGGTACTCCAACTACAGAAGATATCACAACAAATCCTTATACTTTATCTGGTTTAACTTCAGGAAACAACTACGATGTATACCTAAGAGCAGATTGTTCTGGGGATAACAGTGAAACAAGTGACTGGATCTCTGTTACTTTTACAACGCTTCCTGGTTGTGGTGATAGTGTTTCTTTCTGCTATGCAGGCGGTTTGGTTAAACATACAGAACTTGAATCTTTAGGAGATTTAGTTACAGTTACTGTAAATAGTGGATCAACAGAAAGTGGTTATGATGATTTAATAATATTCGATTCATTAGACACTTCTGGTAACGTTTTATATAACACAGACGGTGATCATACTGGAGTATCGGTTACGTCAACAACAGGATTAATTTCTGTTTGGACAAATGCAGATGGATCTTG
>CAJJCS010000001.1 GCA_905182755.1 Aequorivita sp. HC6-5 | reverse complement strand
TAGAAGAAATGTCATTATTTAAAACCTTAAAAAGTATAAAAAGAACCACGCCAGGTAAAATTGCATATATCATAAAGATAGCCTCTGAAAATTGAGTTCCAAATAAAATGTGTACTATAAACTTACCCAGTCCTGCTAGAATTAGAGCAGAAAAGAGCACTATCAAAAAAGACATTCTAAAAAGTCTACAACATTTTTTTGAATATTCGAGTTTATCAATAGACGCTGCGCCTCGTGCAAAGATTACCGTCCCGAGTACAGCAGGTATTTGCCACAAATATTGAGTCAGTACACTTGCCTTACTATACAAGCCGGTTTCATAATCATTAGAAAGATGATCCATCATAATGATATCTATACGGTAATTTAAATTTAATAAAAACAAAAAATGAAATTAATATTCAAAGACAACATTTTTAAAAGCAGCGATTTATTGTAAATGAGAAGTGTTTAAAAATCTTTAATTTATAAATCAATACTAATGAAACTAGAAATTGAGAAATAATTATGTTTCAAGATATATTTTCACTGATTGAAAATCCAGTACTATTAAAAAAAGCACAATAGATAGTAAATTAAATAAGGTCGGTAACCAATTAATTTTATTAAACTCACTGATGCGATTTTCACCAAGATAAATTCCAGCCATGTAATTGTTTAACAAAGAAAAAACAATAGGAATAACAGCCAAAAAAATTATAATATTATCAAGCTTCATAGTATTTGCATACAACAATAATAATATAGATGCAGATACACACACTGTTGACGTTAAAACCCAAAATTGTACGATAGATTTATAAATTTTCTGTTTTAAATTTGGAGATTGTGCAATTAAAAATGCAGAAGATTTTCTAATACCCATACCTCCCATCACAACAAATAAACTTGGGTATACGAGTATGATCGCTATCTGACCATTTAATTCCGGACCAAGAACTCTCGCTATAATAGCCACTTTAATAAGGTTGAAAAGTATAATAGCTACTCTAGACTTAAATACACTTAAAACATCCCTAATAAATGTATTTTTCATTCAAAGTTACTTTTTATGGAGTTATAAAAAATTATATCCTCTTTTAGAACTTGTTCTAAGTACTTACTATCTACTTCTTTAATTTTTGGGGGTCGTTTATCAATCAAGAAAAGTGTAAAAATAAATCTTGTAATTTTACTCCATCTAAATAAATAAGAATACTTTCTTAAAATTTTTGGTGGTAATTTTGATGGATTAGTAGACCTGTTTTTTGGCATCACTTCATCAATTGATTGAATTCTTTCTACGCCCAAAAATGAAAAAATAATATTCAAAAATTTTAACTCATCTTCAATAAAAGATTCAAATGGTATAATTAAAAGTTGATTATCGTTAATCCTTTCATAAATGCTTTCAAATTGTCTTTTATATTTACTCCTTTCTATGTAAGAATATTTTTTTAAGTTGTAATAACTTTTTTTGATTCTACTATTTTCATTTTTTAATGCATTATTAAAATCAAGGTATTCTCTTGACATTTTTACTTGATGCCAATAATGTGAATAAGTTCTACTAATAGGATGTCGTAAAATGAAAATTAATTTCATTTCAGGATTTAACTTTAAAATTCTTTCAATTGCAAGAGGGTTGAATGAACAATCAACAGAGGTATGCCCTAAAAGGCTATTAACATTGGCTTCTGAAAATAATTTTAAATACCAATCAGTTCCATTTTTATATATTTCATCATCATCAAAAAAGCTATGATTTGTTGTTCTTTGAGCTAAAAATATATCTTTATGTGCTCTTAATAGGCTATCTAAGTAGGTTGAACCACTCTTCTGAACACCGGCTATCAAGAAATTTGGCCTATCATTATTTTTCATTAATATAATTATTTTGCAACATCCATTCTTTTGATTTTATTTTAGTGAGAAACATATTTGACGCATTAAAAACCTGTAATTCTGAACTATTAAACTGCACTAATGGCTTACTGGATTTCATATTTTTTGACAAAATCAAAAAAAACTTTGTGTAAGCTTTACTAAATATATGCGGGAAAAATCCATCAGGATTCTTGTAACTCTTTGTGAATTTATTTAAAAACCTCAAAGTAGAAACAAATCTATAGTTGATTGAATGATTATTTTTCTTATTTAAAGGTTGGTCATTCTTGTAGCTTGTTTCAAGAAATAATTCAATTTCGCTAATCACTGAGCTCTTATTTACTTCAAAATCTTCATAGAACAAACAGCAAATTGATTTTTCTCCAATTTTATTTGAAATATGTTGTATATATTTATCGTATTTAAAGTAAGAGGGTAAGATAAAAATAGGAGGTTTTTTAGAGTTTAAAAACCTTTCAGGTGATGCTGTTCCGCCAGTTTTTATATACTGCAAATACAAGCTATTTAATAAGTTGCCTTGCTGCCTTAATAAAAGAATAAATTTTACATCAATTTTTTCTTTAAAAGTCTCTAATAACCTATCTATGTTTCGCTTTCTGTTTGTGCCTCCAGAAAACGGTAATCCGTAAAAATCTTCATCTGAAATAATAATATTTTCCTTACTCTTGTCTATAGAACTATAAAAAAAGTTAAGAGCAATTTCCTTATCAAAATAAAACTCATCCGTATAAAGAATATATTCCTTGAATCTTTCCAATGATTTCCGATCAAAATAAAAATAATTATTTAAATTATTAAAGATTTTTTTTTGAAAAAAAGTACTTGCGGTTTTGTGAATCCCTAAATGGATAATTAATCTCAACTTCGTCGGCTTCGAGGATATCCTTATGTGCATGATCCCCCATAAAAATTTGCCAATCATCTTCAATTATAATTGGCTCTTCGCAGGTTAGGCCCGCAAGAAGTAATGCCATTCCAGCTCTTAAATCAAGTGCTTTTACAAAGTTTGGCCTTTTAAAATGATCTTCCGTAAAACGTAAAAAAAGCCATCCATTATATGGATAATCCATTTTAGAAAGTTCTTCTGCATATCCATACCTACCAGGGAAACGCAAATCAATTACCTTAGATACCCCTTGAGACATGGCTCCATAAACCGCGAATAGGGGTTGCATATCAGAATTAATTCCTGGATAGGGTCCAGTACTAATTTCAATAGGAAATGGTTTTCCGCCTCTGACAATTAAAGAATTTTCACCTTTAAAAAAGTTCATTCCACTTTCTCTAAGATAAATTAATGGCACCTCTAAATGCTCAAAAGGGAAATTTAAAATCTCAACATCTCCTCCAGTAACAACAGATCCTATCGCCCAAGTTAAGGCTTCCATATTATCTGGTATGACACTATGAGTAACACCATTCAAAAAATCAACCCCTACAATTTCAATTGAGCGTTGACCAAAAACTTTTATTTTTGCCCCCATCTTGTTTAACATATTAATGAGGTCTATAATTTCTGGCCTAATATGTGGATTGTAAATTCTAGTTTTTCCAGAGGCCAACACACCCATTAATATTGAATTTTCTGTCGCACCAGTAGATCTCATCGGTAAATTAATAACAGAACCTTCTAATCTACCGTTTTTTGCCTCAGCGCAGAGGAAACCATCCTCCTCCCAAACTTTTGCTCCCAAAGTTTCAAGTGCTAAAACATGCAGATCATATTTTCGTTCTCCTAACTTACACCCTCCAGGAAGGGGAACTTTACCCTTACCAAAACGTGTTGTTAAAGCACCTAAAATTAGTAAGGTATTTCTTATTGACCTTTCATTCCAGATTAAATCTGTAATAGCGTTGTTTTGAGTTTCAATAATATGAACTGAATCAGGAGACAAGTGAACTATTTCTTTTCCGAGGACTTTTAACATTCCTTCATGAACTTTAACATCTAAGAGTTGGGAAGGATAATTTTCTAAAATTATTTTTTTATCTGTCAAAAGTGACGCCGCTAAAAGCCTAAGACTACTATTTTTAGCACCACTAATTTTTACTTGACCTCTAAGTGTTTGTTTTGAAACTTCCATATGTTGTTTTATAATAAAAATTTAATTTTATATTTTATTTATGTCAAACCTGATTAATATGCTAATGAACCCTCAAAATTTCTAATTTATGATGGGGTTTTTTTTAGATTATTTTTGGTTCTGGTGAATATGCGTCAAATAATTTGAAGTCAAAATAATCAAATATCATTTGTATTCTATCTTTGTCATCTAAACTTAATCGATTAAAGTTTTTATTTAATTGTTCTTTAGGAGTATTCTTTAATTGTCCAGTTACTGATGTTGAACTTGGCTTTCTAAAATCAACTGAAAGTAATTTGTTTTTTTCATACTCACTTAATTTTAAATCATTTGAAATCTTTTTGATTTGAATAGATGGATCTAAAATCAAATCATAATAAAAAATTACTGACATTTTATTCATTAATTCAACATTATTTAAAGTAGAAACGTTATTTAAACACCAATTTGCAATACAAACCTCTATTTGAGATTCAAGACAGGAAAGAAAATCAATATTTTCATGATATCTATCATTATTGATTACATCGGGTATTTCATCATAATTACCAACCCAACTCTTGGTCTTGAAAGTGTTTATTGCTGATAAACATGTGTCCACTGGGTGCCTGATTAAAAAAATTGGCTTTTTATCAAATTTCAAATTTTTTATAATATAGGGTACTAATAAATTTGCCCTAGTAAATTTTGTAATAACAAATTTACTACTCAAAATTTTAGATATTGATAAATACTTTCTTGACCATTTTGTAGAAATTGAAAAGCTTATTATTCTTTTAAATAGATTTAAATATGTTTCACTTTTATCTCTAGTTGGAATGAAAGGTCTAGATCCAAATCTCAACTTCTTGGGTACTATCCCTTTTGCAACATGAAGAGGCTCCCAATTCAAACATGAATTTGGAATATTACTCAAAATTTCCATGAGCCAAGTACTTCCTCCTCTTGCTTCACTAAATATCACTAAACTATCTTTTAAATCGTACCTTTTATATCTCCATATTAAATAAATTAGTATTTGTCTTGGAATGTCTAATATGAGATATATTTTTCGTTTAATTTTATTAAAGGAAACAACCATTTAATCTATAATATTCAAGTTACCAAAAACCAATTATTCAATAATTGTTCTCGATTGTATTTCATTGTTTCTTTTTGTTTTCCAATCAATAACATGAAACCCGGCATGCTCACAAATGGCTTGTCCTGCTGCGGTATCCCACTCCATAGTGGGTGCAAAACGAGGATAACAATTGGCAGTACCTTCTGCCACCATACATAGTTTTAAAGAGCTTCCTTTTGAGATTAAATTCACTGCGCCATGGATATCTACGCATTTCTTGCACATATTCTTCCGTTTCTGGAGACATATGAGATCTACTTGCCACAATTGTAAAGGTTTGATCTTCTCTTTGTAATGGTAATTTATCTGCTTTTGTTAGTATAGGTTCAATATCAAAATTTCTAAGATTACAGCTGCTTTAAAAGCACCTATTTCTTTGCTAGAAAAATACAACTCACCCGTTACAGGCACAAAAATAACCCCGATGCGTGTTTTCCGATTTTCAATTAAAGCAATATTTACCGTAAACTCTCCATTGCGCTTTATAAATTCTTTGGTGCCGTCTATAGGGTCTACAATCCAAAGCTGCTTCCAATCTTTACGCTCCTGGTAAGAGATGTCTCTGCCCTCTTCAGAGAGAACAGGAATCCCTGTCTTTTTAAAAAAGACATAATCACATTGTGAGAAGCTGTATCTGCCCTAGTTAAAGGAGAGTTATCCCCTTTAATTTCTATATCAAATTCTCCAGAGTGGTAAATATCTAGGATGGCTTTACCAGCTTCTAGAAGCTGCTAGTACATGGCTGTGATTGTAATAATCTGTTTCATGATTTTATATAAACAATCATCCCAGCTCCAATGGTTTCATTGGTTTGCTCGTCAATAATAATAATACTACCTGTTTGGCGATTTTTTTTGTAGACATCATAAAAAAGAGGCTTAGAGGTACGAATGAAATACTCGCAATATCGTTCATGGCTATTTTGATCTATACCTTCAATACGATGCAGGGTATTGATGTCTATCTTATATTTTAATTCTTTTACCATTCCCACACATTCATTGGTGGTATGTTTATATAACTACTTTGGTACGCGCTGAAGGTTACTACTCATCCAAGTACAACATACTTCTAGATCTTGGCCACTTTCTGGGACGTTAGTTTTCTCGTACAATCATGTCTCCGCGACTGGTATCAATCTCATCTTCCAGAGGTCATGGTATACGGACATGGGTGCAAAGGCCTCTGCAATTGTCTCACCGTTAAGCTCAATGGTTTTAATGGTAGATACAAAACCAGATGGCAAGGTTTTAACCTTATCTCCGGGTTTAAAAACTCCTCCGTCTATACGTCCTGCAAAACCTCTGAAATCTTGATTCTCTAGGGTGTGAGGCCGTATTACAGATTGTATCGGAAAACGGCAATCTATGTGGTTGTAATCACTAGAAATATGAACGGTTTCTAGATGATACATCATAGTACTTCCCTGGTACCAATCCATGTTTTTTAGATTTGTTACTACATTATCTCCTGCTAAGAGCAGAAATGGGAATAAATTGTATGTCATTAATTTCTAACTTAGATGCAAAGGCTTTAAAATCTGAGACAATTTTATTGTAAACATCTTCACTATAGGCTACCAAATCCATCTTGTTTACACATACAATAGCGTGTGGGATACGCAGTAAGAGGCAATAAATGAATGACGGTGTGTTTGCTCTAACATGCCTTTCGAGCATCTATGAGTATAATAGCAAGATTGGCAGTAGAGGCACCCGTTACCATGTTTCTGGTATACTGAATGTGTCCTGGAGTATCTGCAATAATAAATTTACGCTTTGGTGTTGCAAAATAACGGTAGGCTACATCAATAGTAATACCTTGTTCTCTCTCAGATTTAAGCCAGTCTGTAAGTAAAGATAAATCTACATAATCAAAGCCTTTATTTTTACTAGAAGCCTCTACGGCATCTAATTGGTCTTGAAAGATAGATTTACTATCATATAACAATCTTCCAATTAAGGTGCTTTTTCCGTCATCTACACTCCCTGCAGTAGTAAAACGTAATAATTCTATATTTTTATATTTCATTTTTGATGCTATTACTTAGTATTAATTTTAATAGTTTGCTCTAAGACTTAGATTTTAAAAATATCCTTGTTTTTTACGATCTTCCATGGCAGTTTCTGCCCGTTTATCATCTGCGCGGCCGCCACGCTCGGTGGTTCGAGTGGTTGCAATTTCTTCAATAATTTTTCTAAGGTATCTGCCTCAGATTCTACAGCACCTGTAATAGGCATATCGCCACACGTTCGGTAGCGAATGGTCATATTTACCACCTTCTCTCCTGGTTTTAATTTAATAAACTCAGAGTTTGCAAAATAACACCATCTCTCACTACGCAATCACGCTGATGAGAAAAATAGAGGGATAGGTAACTCTATATTTTCTAGTTTAATATATTCCCAAACGTCCATCTCTGTCCAGTTTGAAATAGGAAATACTCTAAAGTGCTCTCCATAATTTTTACGCCCATTAAATAAATTCCAAAGCTCTGGGCGTTGGTTTTTAGGATCCCACTGTCCAAACTCATCACGGTGAGAGAAAAAACGTTCTTTGGCTCTTGCTTTCTCTTCATCACGTCTTGCACCGCCCATAGCAGCATCTACTTTGTACTTCTCAAGGGTGTCTAGTAAAGAGACAATTTGTAATGCATTTCTAGAAGCATCTGCGCCTGTTTCTTCTTTAGCGCGACCTTTATCTATCGCTTCTTGCACAGAACCCACAATAAGTTGAACCCCTAGTTCATTTTAACAGCTATCTCTAAAAGCAATGGTTTCAGGAAAATTATGCCCTGTATCTACATGAATTAAGGGAAATGGGATTTTAGCAGGATAAAAGGCTTTTTTGCCAAATGAGTTAAAATATAGAGTCTTTACCCTCCAGAAAATAATAAACACAGGATTCTCAAATTGCGCTGCTATTTCGCGAATCACAAAAATAGCCTCAGATTCTAACTCTCTTAAATGATTGATTACATAATTACCCATATGCCTTACTTTAATTTATATTTATAAATTCTAGGATGGTTTTTACACTTTCTTCAATAGGTTGCCCATCAGTAACAACTTCTAAATCTGGATGTATTGGCGCCTGGTATAGGCGCAGAAATACCCGTCATGTTTTTAATTTCTCCAGTTCTTGCTTTTTTATAAAGCCCTTTTACATCCCGGCGTTCACACTCTGCAAGAGAGGTGTTTACGTATATTTCTATAAAATTATCTGGGCCTACAATTTGTTTTACAGCCTCTCTATCTTTTATATAGGGAGACACAAAAGCTGCTAGAGTTACAACGCCTGCATCTAGCATTAGATTACCAATCTCTGCAATGCGGCGTATATTTTCTGAGCGGTCCTGGGGCGCGAAGCTTAAATCTTTATTTATGCCTTGGCGCATGTTATCTCCATCTAAGATATAGGTAGATATTCCTTGTTTGTGCAAGGCAATCTCTACCAAATTAGCCAAGGTAGATTTCCCAGAACCAGAGAGGCCTGTAAACCATAATCAAATAGGCTTTATGCCCGTGCAAGTTCTCACGCTGGGTTTTGGTAGTTTTATAGTCGTGCTTTACAGTGTGTAAACTCATGATTACTTATTGTTCTTTGTGATTTAATATTTTCTAATCTTCTAGCTTTGATTCTTTTATCCAAACCAAAATTAATTTTATACCATAATTTTTCATGCCCAAAATACAATAGCATTTTTGAAACTGTTTCAAAAAGCCCAATTTTAAGACCTATTAGTGGGTTGCCCGTTAGTATCCAACCTAAAACAACAGTATCTATGGTACCAACAAAACGCCATGAAAAGGTTTTGATAATATGCCTTTTGTTTGAGTCTGCGACACTTGATTTAAACCAAAACTGTTCATGGATATAATACCAAACAAGTTTTGTGATGGTTGTTACTAGTGATACATTAAGCCCATCACTAAAATTTCCTGTAACAAGCCACGTAAATAGTAAGGTATCAAGACTACCAATGAACCTCCAGGAGAGCGATTTGGCAACATGCCTTTTTGATATTTTTAATGTAGCAAACATTATTAATTGTTGTTTTTATAAAAACTTTTGTACCACAACACAAACTCCTTGATTCCTTTATCTACGGTAATTTGTGGTTTGTAATTATAATCATGCGCTAAGCCTAGAGGTGTCTGCAAAAGTTTGATGTACATCACCGGCTTGCATGGGTAACATCTTTTTTATAGCCGAAATACCTAGTCTTTTTCTAAAGACTCTATAAAATCTAGTAGCTGCACTGGTTTGCCGTTACCGATATTATAGAGTTTGTATAAGCTATCATTTTTAGAATCTTTTACAAGGGTATTAACAACGCCATCCACAATATCATCTATATAGGTAAAGTCTCTAGAGAGATTACCGTTATTAAACACCTTTATGGGTTTGTTGTTTATAATGGCATCTGTAAATAAAAACATGGCCATATCTGGCCTACCCCAGGGGCCATAGACGGTAAAAAAGCGTAAACCTATGGTTTCAATATTATATAAATGGCTGTAGGTATGGCCATTAGCTCATTGCTTTTTTTGTGGCTGCATACAAACTTATAGGGGCATCCACATTTGCCGTTTCTTTAAATGGTATATCATCACTATTACCATACACACTAGAGCTTGATGCATATACTAAACGTTTAACATTGTGGCGGCGGCAACATTCTAAAATATTTAAAAAGCCAGTAATATTACTATCTATATATGCTTCTGGATTTTCTATGGAGTACCTAACCCCAGGCTGCGCAGCAAGGTTACATACTATTCAAATTAATATGTTTTAAATAAGTTTGGCAAGGCGTCTCTATCTTCAAGATTGAGCCGGATAAATTGCATTTTATTGCCATGCAGTATACTTTCTGATATTTCTGCAAACACCGTTGCAGCTTCCTTTTGTATACCTAACTCATTAAGGCGAGCATATTTAAGGTTTACATCATAATAATCATTAATGTTATCTAGGCCAATAACATGATGGCCTTGTTTTATGAGGGCTTCACATAAATGATAGCCAATAAAACCAGCAGCTCCAGTAACAAGTATTTTTTTGACTCCATCATTAACTCCCTATTGCTGTGTATACAAAACCAATAGCTTCTAATTTTTGTTTGTCTAAAATATTACGGCCATCAAACACAAAGGCGGGCTTTTGCATGGCATCATAGATAGTCTGCCAATTATAGCTTTTAAACTCATCCCACTCTGTAAGAACAGCCACTGCGTGTGCGCCTTCTAAGGCTTCGTATGGATCTCATTTGTTTGCAAAAATGATGCGTTCTCTTTCTGGGATCGCGTGTTTAAATAATCAAGATCATTCAGCATTTGGGTAGCAAGTAACTTTAGGATCATACACTTTATATGGTAGCCTGCTCTTCTATAAGCATGTCTGCCACATAAATGGCTGCAGATTCTCTGGTATCATTGGTGTCTTTTTTAAAAGCCCAACCCAAAAAAGCAATGGTTTTACCAGAAACGGTGTTATACATGGTTTTAATCATGTTTTTACAAAACGATCTCTTTGGTAATTATTCATCAAAATAACTTGATGCCAATAATCTGCTACTTCTGTAAGGCCTAAAGATTTTGATATGTATACTAAATTTAAAATATCTTTTTGGAAACAAGAACCTCCAAAGCCAACAGAGGCCTGCAGAAATTTAGGGCCAATTCTAGAATCCATACCAATGGCCTTTGCAACCTCTGATACATTAGCCCCTGTTGCCTCACAAAGGGCAGACAAGGAGTTGATAGAAGATATACGCTGCGCTAAAAAAGCATTTGCAGTAAGCTTAGACAGCTCTGATGACCACAAATTGGTGGTTAATATGTTTTCTTTGGCAACCCAAGAGCTGTAACATCTAACTAAGGCGGCAATAGCCTCTTTTCCCTCTTTGGTTTGGTTGCCACCAATAAGCACTCTATCTGGCATGGCCAAATCTCTCATGGCGGTACCCTCTGCCAAAAACTCTGGGTTGGAGAGTATCTGGAAGTTTACTCCATTACCAGTATTATCTAGTATGCTTTGGATAGCCTCCGCAGTTTTTACAGGAAGGGTAGATTTTTCAACCACAATTTTATCAGAGGTGGCAACCCTGGCAATTTGGCGAGCACAAAGCTCTACATATTTTAAATCTGCGGCCATGCCTTTTCCAGCACCATAGGTTTTGGTAGGGGTGTTTACAGATATAAAAATCATTTCTGCCTTGTCTATAGCATCATCCACATTTGTTGAGAAAAACAAATTACGGCCACGGGCCTCTGCCACTACAGTATCAAGACCTGGCTCATAGATTGGTAGTTTAGTAAGGTCTGTATCATTCCAGTCTTGTATACGCTGGGCGTTTACGTCTACAACAGTAACGGTAATATCTGGGTTTTTCTGGGCAATTACGGCCATTGTTGGGCCTCCAACATCAAGCGCCAATACAGCAAATATTTTTAATTTTCATAAATCTCTATTTATAAATTTTTACTCGGATTGTTTTAATATTTCATGACCAGCGTTAAGTAAAGTAACATCTTTTTTCATGAGTTCTACATCACTTGCCATCATGTCTTTTAACTCAGAAGCCAAATCATGCTCTGGCACCCAGCCTAACTTATTTTTGGCCTTAGAAGGGTCTCCAATTAATAAATCTACCTCTGTGGGTCTAAAATAAGTGGGATCTACAGAGAGAACTTCTTTACCAATTGCTAGCTGGAATTCTTGCTTGCTACAGGCCGTTACATATGCCTTCTCATCAACACCTTCACCTTTAAACTCCAAAGAGATACCTACTTGATTAAAAGCCATGCTTACAAAATCTCTAACTGTTGTGGTAACTCCAGTAGCAATTACCCAATCTTCTGGCTGGTCTGCCTGCAAGATCATCCACATCATGCGCACATAATCCTTGGCATGCCCCCAATCTCTCTGCGCCTCTAAATTACCTAAGTAAAACTTATCCTGCAGGCCAAGTGCTATTTTTGAGACGGCGCGCGTAATTTTTCTTGTTACAAATGTTTCTCCTCTTCTTGGAGATTCATGATTAAACAATATACCATTACAGGCAAACATATCATACGCCTCACGGTAGTTTTTTGTAATCCAAAAACCATAAATTTTTGCTACACCATATGGAGAGCGTGGGTAAAATGGTGAAGACTCATCATAAAAACCCTTGTCGTTTTTATTCTCTGGCATACCACCGTATAGCTCAGAGGTGGATGCTTGGTATATTCTTGTTTTTTTCTCTAGACCTAAAATACGAACTGCCTCTAGGATTCTTAAAGTACCCAAACCATCTACATTACCTACATACTCTGGTGTGTCAAAAGATACCGCCACGTGAGACATCGCTCCTAGATTATAAATCTCATCTGGTTGGCATTCTTGTATGATGCGGGTAAGGTTCATTGCATCTGTAAGATCTCCATAGTGCAATTTTAATCTTGATTTGGATCATGAGGGTCTTGATATAAATGATCTATACGTGCGGTATTAAAAAGAGAGGATCTTCTTTTTATACCATGTACCATATATCCTTTTTCTAACAAAAGCTCTGCCAAGTAAGAGCCGTCTTGGCCTGTAATACCTGTAATTAATGCAACTTTCATAGTTTAACTTCTTTAAGATTTTTAATATTTTCCAAAAACCAAGTATAGGTTTTTTCAATACCTTCTTCTAACTCAGTGGTGTATTCCCAACCCATTTCTTTTAGTTTAGAAACATCTAGTAACTTTCTTGGAGTACCATCTGGTTTTGAGGAGTCCCAAATAATTTCACCGGTGATGGCCTGTTACTCTCTGGATGGTCTGGGCCAAGGCTTTAATAGTAACGTCTTTGCCAGAGCCTACGTTGTATAAATATTCTGGCAATTTATTTTCTAGAGCATATACCACAGCTTTTGCCATATCATCTACAAATAAAAACTCTCTCATTGGCGTCCGCTACCCCATAAGTGTAACTGGAGCATTATTATTTTCTTTAGCCTCATGAAATTTACGCAACATTGCCGGTAATACATGAGAAGTTTGCAAATCAAAATTATCATGGGTACCATACAAATTTGTAGGCATTAAACTAACATAATCTTTATTAAACTGCTCTCTAATTGCCTTGCAAGCCATCACTCCAGATATTTTGGCTAGAGCATACCACTGGTTGGTTGGCTCCAAAGAATCTGTGAGTAAGTATTCTTCTTTTAAGGGTTGTTTTGCAAATTTGGGGTAAATACAAGAACTCCCTAAAAATATAAATTTTTCTACCCCATGTTTTAATGAAGCATCTATCAAATTGTTTTGAATTTGCATGTTCTCCATTAAAAACTGATATGGATAATCATTATTTGCTAATATCCCTCCCACCTTTGCAGCTGCATCAATAACCACATCTGGCTTCTGAGTTTTAAAAAAGTCTTGGACTTTGTCTTGATTTTTTAAATCAAGTTCTTTACTGCTGCGCCCAAGCAAATTATCATACCCTTTTTGCTCTAGGAGTCTCCAAATGGCAGATCCTACCATACCTCTATGGCCAGCAATGTAAATTTTTGTGTGTTTTGTAATTATGGTAATTATTCTCTAGCGTAGTCATCCTGCAATCTCACAATATCATCCTCGTTTGAAGGTGACATGGCATCTGTATGCTGCCAAAACTCTGCAACAACACCCCAAGTATCTAGGCCAATAAGACGGTGACGTTCTCCTTTTTTAAGGGTGATAACATCCCCTTCATGATGGGTTATCATAGGTTTTTGCGTAGTCATCAAAACTTCTAATAACGCCAACAGGTCCCTCTAAAACACGCCAGGTCTCTGCTCTTCTGTGGTGGTATTGCCAAGATAATCTTGCCTGAGGTTTTACCGCAAGTATTTTTGGACTTAGTTTACCGGCTTTGCGAAGGGTATCTACATCAAAGCCATCAAAATATATGTTGGAGAAACGCTGGGCATCTTCTTCTTTAATTACAAAAAAACCTCCCCAAGGACGGCTATGATCATAGGAGTCTATCTTTAAATTGATGCTTGGTAAGCTCTTTTTCTATGGTAGTAAATTGGTCATAACTATTTTTTTAAAAGCCAGCTACTTGATTGTATTTTATCTCCCAAACCGTCTAGTAGCGCAATACCCATCTTCTCACAAATGGGACGCTCTGGTATGGTATTATTGTTTTGGTCTCCCCCATTTGCGAAAGCTAAATCATACTCTTGGCCATACTCCTTGGCAATACTGGCAATAGTCTCGCAAACAGTTCTGTCTTTATCTATAGATAAAACAGCTTTATCTACAGGTTTTAGACGAAGAGACTATTAGCATGCGCTCATCTTCAAGCTGAAACTCTTTACTTTGTTTTAATGCTCTTTGATGGTCACTATTAACAATAACAAAAAGAAAATCTGCCAACTTTTTGGCATTTTGAAAATACTCAAGATGCCCTTTATGAATGGGGTTAAAATATCCAGAGACAATGATTGCCTTTTTTTTCATGGGTAATATTGTTATAATTATAAATTTCTAAATTGGAACACCATTTTCTGTTTTGTAAAAATTAAAAAGCCTTAATAGCTTAGTTTACAAAACGGCTTCGCCTCCTTGACTTACATCAAAGAGGCTAATTAATTAAAAAACAACCACTTACATGCTTTGCAAGTATTAAACAAAATTATTACAATTATGTGAACAAAAAAAGTATTTTACGGCTTGTTTTAGGCGAAAAACAAGCCACACCTAGCCAAATAATAAGGCAAAATAAACTGATGAAAATTAAAAAGTATAATGTAATGTAGGTCAAGCTTTTTTTCTAAAAGATATAGAGCCGTCATCATTTTTAATTAAAAACGAAGGAATGACATACAATGGTGAACGCGAGTATTAACAAAATAAAGAAAGCAACATTTATATCAACACTTTTCATTGAAAATGAAACGCAAGTTATAAAACAGGTGTAGATCAAAATAAGTAGAGTAGCCTTTCGATGAGATAAACCAAGACGTAATAAATGGTGGTGAATGTGATTTTTATCTGCAGAAAAAGGACTTTTTTTCCTTAAAATTCTAACCACGAAAACGCGCAGGGTATCTACAAGAGGATAAGAAAATAAAGACATTAATATTACTATTTTATTACCGCCAAATAGTAATTCAGTTGTTGTAGTATCAACATAAATATAATCAAGACTTAGATACCCCAAGATAACACCCATAACCAGAGAGCCGTTATCTCCAAGAAATATTTTCTTATCAGAAAACATATTGTAATACATAAAAGGAAGAAGGCATCCTACTCCCGCCATGCTAACAAGCATATTAAAATAATAAAACTCAAAAACATAAGCTAGTATCCCTAAAGTTGCACCTATGATAGCAGATACTCCAGTAGCTAATCCATCAATACCATCAATAATATTCAGCATGTTTATAAAAACTACGTACACAAACATAGAAAGCAATAAAGAAGAGATATACGCTATTTCAGAAAAACCAAAAAGCCCATTCATGTTATTTATATATAGAGGCACATTGTGAATTAACACAAAAGAAACTATAAGCTGAAAAACGAGCTTTTGCATTGGCTTCAAACCAATAATATCATCTAAAACCCCAACAAACAGTAAAAACATAGACCCAAAAGCTAAAAGAAAAAAATCGTTAGCTTCAATCCAAAAAGGAAAAACAAAAGCTATAATAGAGCTATTTCCTCCAAGTATATAGCAACACCTCCTAAAACTGGAACTTCTGTTGTGTGAGATTTTCTTGCAGATGGGGAATCAGTAAGGTTTCTGGCTAGGGCTAATTTACGGATGGTAGGGACAAAATAAATAGAAAGTATTGCAGCTAAAAACTGGGCTAAAAATCCATACAATAAGATGTTACTTGAAATGTATTTTAAAACAGACTCTATCATATCATGTTATAGGTATTACAAATCTAAGCCTTTATCTGATTAACCGAACACCTAAAAATTATGAAATATTATCACAAAACTATTTTTCATTTTTATCTCAATATGAATTTGAGATAAAACAATTAATAGTTAACATTTGTCCGTAAAAACAATAGGTGAAGCTACTAAAACTCTTTATTTGATACATATATGATACAATATAGTTTATAGCAATACTAAAGCTTTAGATAATAGGCAATCTAAACACTAAAGAAACTATAATTTCAAATATATCTTTCTTAATAAATTTAGTTTAAAACCACACTACAAAAAGAAATCCCACACCAGACCAAACCTAATTAAAGACTCTCTGTAAGGATACCCTGGAGCAGAGAAGTATTGGTTTGTGTTAGAAAACAAAGCGTTGAAATGTTCCCAGGTTACAAAAATTCGTGTTTGACGTATTTTTGCATTAAAAAATAAATCTATCATAGGAAAACCTCCTATTTCTTGCTCGTTTTGAACATAAAACTCCCCTAAAACGGGATCATAGCCGTTACTATTATATTTGGTGAAATACTTCAAGTTAACTCCTGTTTGGAAAAACAAAGCGTTTTTAAATATCTGATCCTGATAATACAATGATTGGCGAGTTATAAGCTCAGGTACATTAAAAACAGTACTACCACTTAATACATTTTGATACATTATGGTATTGTTTAAAGCAAATCCTCTCCAATTAAATTCTCTCTCTGCCTTTATCTTAAGGTAATTTACCCTAGATGTAAATTGCTGGGGGGTTGGTCTTAAAAAAGTGTCTTCTTGAGATTGTGATGGGTTAATAGCAAAATAAGTATAATCATCAATACCTGTGTAACTTAAAGATAGATTTGCAATTTTTTTAGACCACAGGTCAAAACCAAGCTCTTGGGTTTTAATAGTATTAAACTCGGTTTTCCAGTTATAGTTTACATAGTCACTTTGGTATAATTGAAAATTAAAATTAGGTGCTACGTTGTGAATCTTAATTGATCCCTGGACTCTAGTATCTTCATTTAGGCTATAACCAGCTGCAGCATTAATATAATTTCCAGTAGTTGCGCCGCTTACATTTATAGCAGCCTGTGCCGCTAGATCAAACCCTTTGTACTGTTTTTGATATGCGCCCCCTACTGATACCATATTGTCTTTTATTCTGTTAGGGATCTGGCCGTTATCTAAATTTAGGACAGAATTATAACCGTAGTTATAATCTGTAAGGGTTGTAAAGACTTTAAAGTTTCCCAGCAGTGTATTGTCTAGCCTTGCATAGGCCTGTATATTAAAATCTTCAAGCGTTGTTTTGTTGTACAAATCTGTAGGCTCATAAGATGCTCCATACGGCTCATAAGCAGTGTTTTGACGGTACTCAAACAGCTTTTCTTCATACCAAATGCTGTTTCCTAAAGTTAGAGCGGTGGTACTTGTGCTATCTACTTTTTCAATAAGCGAGTACTCTTGGCTTATATAAAACCGTACCCCTTTGAGATTATTTTCTGCATCTTCAAAGTTTACATCTAGCCTACCCCGATCGCTAAATTCTGGATCGTCATTAATAAAAAGAGCTAGAGAGTTTTGGGTAAGGCCGCCGTTTTCTCTATTTAAAATATCATGGGAAGCTACATGAAAACGCACATTGTAGCGGTTATTTTTTGAAAAATAGTTTGATGTTATCAATAAATTACCCGTGCTAGTAAGACTTTGCTGGTAATTACCCAAAGAGCGCACCCCTTGGTAAGACAAAGAAAAATTAAACTGTTTGCTGGTATTGATGGTAAAAAAAGCATTTAATTGCTGCCCTTGCTCAAAGGCAGTTTTAAAATAAATTTCGGTTAAAGGTGTGGGCACATTAAAATAACTAACATCTTCAATCTCTTTGTAATTATAATGATGCGATTGTGCGGCAAATAAAGGGGTTAGCCTTTTGGAAGTAGTATTAATAGCCAGGGCATTATAGGTCTGCCCTACGTTAGAAAAGGGTAATAACTCAAAGGTGTCACTACGCAAATAGTTGAATTTATAACTTTTTTGGATTGTTAAGGTAGTATCCAAATAGGTGGTGTCTCTTTGGTGAGAGATAAACTTGTATAGGGATATTGGCGGTTTTTCATTTTCAATTTTTTTTCCATCTAAGGGTGTATCCTGGGTTTGAGCAGTTGCAATGCAAGCCCAAAGGCAAAGACAGACTAATAAAAAAAACTGTTTCATAACAATTGTTGTAGTATTTAGCAAAGGTATATTTTTTTTACTTCAGAAATATACACATCCCTAAAAATGGACTATTAATTGTGATACTTGGATATTTACTGATATATATTTTAAAATTCTACCCAAACCAGCCATCTCTATCTAGGCTTCTGTATTGTATTGCCTCAGAAATATGATCGGGGCTTATAGCATTGCAACTACTTAAATCTGCGATGGTGCGCGCTACTTTTAAAATACGATCATAAGCTCTTGCCGATAGATTTAATTTTTCCATCGCTGCCTTGAGCAGTGTCATAGATTCTGTGTCTAAGGCGCAGTGATTTCTAATTTGTTTTACACCCATTTGAGCGTTGTAATGGATGTGCTCGTTTTCTATAAAACGAACGCTTTGAATTTCTCTTGCCTTTGTTACTCGCGCCCGTATTGACGAGCTTGGCTCTGCCCTAGCCGTATCACTTAACTTTTCAAACGGCACTGGTGTTACCTCTATATGTATGTCTATTCTATCCAATAAAGGGCCAGAAATTTTACCTAAATACCGCTGCATTTCCCCGGGTGATGATTGCACAGGCGCATCTGGGTCATTAAAATAACCGCTTGGGCTTGGATTCATGCTTGCCACCAGCATAAAACTTGCAGGATAGGTAACCGTAAAACGGGCTCTAGATATGGTTACATCTCTATCTTCAAGAGGTTGGCGCATCACCTCCAGAACACCTCTTTTAAATTCTGGCAGTTCATCCAAAAATAGCACCCCGTTGTGCGCCAAAGAAATTTCTCCAGGTTGAGGGTATTGGCCCCCGCCCACAAGAGCCACATCAGATATGGTGTGATGCGGGCTCCTAAAAGGCCTAGAGGTCATGATGCCAGATTTTTGTAATGTTCTGCCGGCAACACTGTGTATTTTTGTTGTCTCAAGACTCTCCTGCAGGGTCATGGGAGGTAAAATAGACGGTAGTCTTTTAGCCAACATTGTTTTTCCAGATCCTGGCGGGCCAATTAATATAATATTATGCCCTCCAGCAGCGGCAATCTCCATGCACCGCTTAATAGATTGTTGGCCTTTAACATCTGCAAAGTCAAATTCTGGTCGCTCTAGATGCCTGTAAAACTCTGCCTGTAAATCTATGGTGGTTTTAGTAAGTGGGGTTGCTGAGTCAAAATATGCTATCACTTGAGAAATATTTGTGACACCATAGACCTCCAACCCTTACTATAGCGGCTTCTTTTGCATTTTGCTCTGGTAAAATAAACCCTTTAAACCCTTCTTCTTTGGCCTTAATAGCTATAGATAGGGCACCTCTAATTGGTTGCAAGTTTCCGTCTAAAGACAACTCCCCCATTATGATGTAGCTATCTAATAGATGTTTCAACTTTATTTGACGAGTTGCAGCCAATATCCCCATGGCCAGTGTGAGGTCATAGGCAGAGCCTTCTTTTCTTAAATCTGCAGGAGACATGTTAAGAATTATTTTTTTACCTGGTATTTTATAACCGTTGTTTTGCAAGGCGGCAGCAATCCTAAAATTACTCTCTTTAATGGCATTATCTGGAAGGCCAACCAAATGGTAACCAATTCCGGTATCTACATGTACCTCTACGGTAATGGTGGTGGCTTCAACGCCAAAGACGGCGCCTCCAAAAACTTTTGTAAGCATATTTTAAGTATCAATATGCTGTAACTAGGGAATAATTAAATTTAAATATACAAACAAAAAAAGCCACTGCAAAATAGACAGTGGCTTGAATAAAAAAGTATTAAAAGCTATAGCCCTAAGGTAAAGCCTAACGTAATATTTCGCCCACGGGTTTGGTATCTGTATAATTCTTGATAATCTTCATTTAAAATATTACTCAAGTTTAAAAAAACACGCATGTCATCAGTAAAGCCTAATTCTCTGGCTAGGGTAAAATCTAGGGTGCTAAAACTATCTAGAGTTATAACATCTGTGGTGAATGTATCATTGTTAAAAAAAGAATCTTCACGATCTCCAACAAACTGATAATTTAAACTAACATATCCTTTTTCTGTGGTGTATGCCAGTAGTGCGTTTGCCTTGTGCTCTGGTATACGCATTGCAAAACGCTCATCAGGGCGGGTATTTGTGTAATTAGCATTCAAAGAAAATTGCTTAGCAAATCTAACCATAGCCTCCACCTCTAGCCCACTGGCATTGAAGATGTCATTAATATTTTGGTATTGATACACAAAATTATCTGGGTCTACGGTTACAAAATCTATAAAATTGGTTTCTGTTCTGTCAAAATACACAGCGCTAATACGCAGTGCACTTCCATGTGTATATTCAAGACCACCCTCAAGAGTTGTGTTTTCTTCTGGCTGTAGGTCTAGATTGCCATACCCTGGAGCATGTATTTGAAATAAAGACGGTGTAATATACGCTGTACTGTAAGAACCCAAAGCTTTTAACCTACCTTTCCCTAAATCAAATCCGTATGATGGGTTTATATTATATACTACATGAGACCCATACTGATTGTGAATATTTAAACGTGCTCCCGCATTTATATTTAATCCAAAAGAAGATATATAGTTGAAGTTTAAATAAGGATCAAAAGTATTGAAATTGGCAATACTATCATCCAAATCTTTAACTAGCTCCGCGGCTCCAAAAGGAACACTAAAGGATCTAAAACTACTGCTGTTATGACCCAAACCAACTAGTGCGGTAAGATCTTCTCTTACCCTATATGTTCCGTAGGCGTCAAGTCCATATGCCTTAGTTTCGAACTTAGAGGGGAAGCTAGAATAAAACCCGCGCTCTATCCACGTGTAAGAGTCATTAACCACAAACATTCCTTTTTTATACTTCCATAGAAACTGCCCACCTGTTGTAACTTGTTTTGTAATATTTTGGTTTGCTGCATCTGTGTAGTTAAAGCTATCAAAATCTGCCTTTACTTTACCAAAACTAAAGTTATGACTGTAAGAAATATTTTTATTGAATTTATAGGTTATCCCTTGCACGAGTTTGGTACTGGCTGTAGGTGTCAGACAGAAATGCCTGCGAAGCATCTTGGGGAGCTTCTACCGCAGATAACCCATCAGCGTAGCGAGAGGTAAAACTTACGTTGTAGGACATCTTTGCTAGAGTCCCGCTTAGATCAAATAATGAAGTATGTGCTGCGGGAGTCGTTACTCTAAATGGTTTTTTTAAATCTCCCTTATTATCCTCGGCAGAGCGGTTGGTAGATACAGAAGATGAAAAACTAGCGTGCATTTTATCTTTACTGGCAGCAAGTGTAGTAATACTAATTACCGCCGTTGCGGCTCCAGAGCCATACAAAGCACTTGATGCTCCTTTAATTACCTCTATACGTTCTATGGTTTGCGGAGCAATTAAACGTAAATCATAGTCATTGGCAATAGATGAGGGGTCATTAACGGCAACGCCATCAACAACTATAAGCACCTGTCTGTTTCTTCCTCCACGAACATAATAGCCTAAGTTTTGCCCATCGTTACTACGGCTTCCGTTAATTTCAAAACCAGCAATTTGATTTAATACCTGAGCTACAGATTGCCCTTGGGAATTTTTAAGTTGTGCTCTTGTAATAGTGGTTACTACCTTACCGCTATTCTTTTTAGGAATATTGATTTTTGTGGTAATCATTACAGAGTCTAAAGCTTCCGCTTTTTGTGATTGTTGTGCCGTAAGTATGCTCGTTGCGCATAGTGATAAGGCGAGTACTAATTTTTTCATAGACTGTTTATTATACGGTCAAGGCCGAAATGTTACATTAATAAATAAATTAGGAAAAAATAAGGTACAGAATAGCCATAGCAATGGCTACACCATACAATCCTTTATCCCGAAGGTTTGTTATGATGAATATGGCAGGTCTCCTGGCTTGTCTTTGTGTCACCTTCCCATTTACGATTGTAAACAGTGGTTTAAGAAAACACGATCCAAAAAAATGGATGACTTACAGTTGCGGGAACAGCTTTTGTATTTCACAAAATTCCCTTTTAATGATACGTAATGTACCAACCAAAATTCTACGCGAAAATAGAGCTAATTTTTAAATTCAACCCTAATCCATTAATAATTAAAATACTCAATTGATAATTGTTTCACTACTTTTGTTTTTTGAAAAACAAACAATGAGCGGTTCTTCTCTTTTTAAATTTATAGCTACAGCTTTTCTTAGTATTGTGCTATTGGTTTGTTGTAAACAACCAACAACTAAGCAAGAAAACACCCCAGAGTCTAATGGTGTTAAATATGCGACAGGTTTTACGATATCAGAGGTAGAAAACTTCACCGTTATTAGTATTGTTAATCCGGAGTCTAACACTAAAAAGCAGCTTACATATGCTCTGGCAGAAAAGGACGTTGTTATCAAAAACCCAGATAGCTATGATGCTGTGCTGCGCATACCATTAAATAAGATAGTGGTTACCTCTACCACACATATTCCGTCTTTGGAAGGCCCTTGGCGAAGAAAATAGTTTGGTTGGTTTTCCTAATTTAAAATATATTTCTTCAAAAAAAACACGTGATAATATTTCAAAAGGCAGGGTCAAAGAACTTGGTAACAACCAAGATATAAATACAGAAGTATTATTAGAATTAGCCCCAGATGTTGTTGTAGGTTTTACCTTAGAGGGAAATAATAAAAGCCTGCAAACTATAAAAAACACAGGTATACCAGTTCTTATCAATGCAGATTGGAGAGAAACACACCCACTTGGAAAAGCAGAATGGATTAAGTTTTTTGGAGTTCTTTACAACAAAACCCAGCAAGCAGATAGTATCTTTAACACCATTGAAACCAACTATAACCAGGCCAAAAAATTAGCACAAAACACAACATTAAAACCAACGGTTATAAGCGGCGCGATGTATAAAGATATTTGGTACATGCCAAAGGGAGATAGCTGGGCTGCTCGTTTTATTAAGGACGCCAATGGAGACTATCTCTGGAAAGATACTAAGGGCACCGGTAGTATTGCTTTAAATATAGAAAGTGTTCTAGAAATAGGCCAGCAAGCAAATTTTTGGATAGGCCCAGGACAGTTTACCGCCAAAGAGCAACTGCTAGATTTTAATACCGTTTATGGAGAATTTGATGCCTTTAAAAACGACAACATCTTTTCTTTTACCAATAAAAAAGGAGCCTCTGGCGGCGTGATATATTACGAATTGGCGCCCAATAGGCCAGATTTGGTGTTAAAAGACATCATCAGTATATTGCATCCAACACTATTAAAGGACTACCAACCTCATTTTTTTGAAGCCATAAAATGATGGTGCAAAAAACATATACCCGTTTTTTTATACTACTTAGTTTACTACTGTTAGTATTGGTATGCGGTAATATTAGTTTAGGATCTGCAGATATTCCTGCCCTAGAAGTTTTTAATAGTATTGTAGGTTCTTCTAGTAAAAGTTCTTGGCAATATATCATAACAAACTATAGAATACCCAAGGCCATTACAGCTATTATTGCAGGGGGTGGTTTGGCTATTTCTGGACTATTAATGCAAACACTTTTCAGAAACCCACTTGCAGGGCCTTTTGTTCTTGGCCTTAGTAGTGGCGCTAGTTTGGGTGTAGCTATATTAATTTTAGGCGCTGGAGCAATTTCAGGAATCTTTGGCACTTTTTTACTCGGCCCCTGGAGTTTAGTAATTGCAAGCGCACTAGGTAGTTTTTTGGTGTTACTTGCAGTACTAGCGGTCACCCTAAAGGTTAGAGATACCATGGCAATTCTTATAATTGGGCTTATGTTTGGCTCTCTCACTGGAGCGCTCGTAGCTGTACTCTCTTATTTTAGTGATGCAGAACAGTTACAACAATTCGTGTTTTGGTCTTTCGGGTCTTTAGGTAATCAAACATGGCGAGGTATCTCTATTGTTTCTCTGTGCTTTTTTGTAGGCTTGCTACTAAGTATCTACAGCGCAAAATCACTAAACGCATTACTTTTGGGAGAAAACTATGCAAAAAGCATGGGGCTCAAAATAAAGAAGAACATGCTACTACTAATTTTAGCCACTAGCATACTAGCAGGTGGCATAACTGCCTTTGTTGGCCCTATTGCCTTTATTGGTCTTGCAGTGCCTCACCTAACAAGACAGTTTATAAAAACTTCCAATCATTTTGTATTAATTCCTGCAGTAGCAATAAGTGGCGCTATTTTAATGCTTGTTTGCGACACCATAGCCCAGTTACCCGGCACAGTATATACCTTGCCCATTAATGCAATCACTTCACTCATTGGAGCGCCCGTTGTTATTTGGTTATTGGTGCGTAAAAGAAAACTTATTTTTTAATGGACAGTCTCTCTCAACATACCGTTATTAGTTGCCAAGATCTTAGCATTGGGTATCAAAACAAAAAGAAGGTAGCTGTCATAGCTAGTGCTATAAATTTTTCTATCACTCAGGGCACCCTTGTGGCGCTAGTAGGAAGCAACGGCATAGGGAAATCTACCCTACTAAAAAGCCTAACAGCAATGCTAGCTCCACTATCTGGAAGCCTGCAAATAGATGCTAAAGAAATTACAGCCTATAGCTCCTTGGAGTTATCTAGTAAACTCAGTGTGGTACTTACAGAGGCTCCTGCATCTAAGAATCTTACTGTTTTAGAGCTCGTAAGTCTAGGAAGACAACCCCATACAAATTGGATGGGAAAATTAACACAAAACGATAAAGACATAATACAACAGGCGCTTGAAGATACAGATTTGGCCAGTTTAAAAAACAAAAACTGTTTTGAGCTGAGTGACGGACAACTCCAGCGTGTCTATATAGCAAGAGCCTTGGCACAAGACACGCCCCTTATTATATTAGATGAGCCTACCACGCACCTAGATTTATACCATAGAGCAGCTATTGTTAAATTGCTTAAAAAATTAACAGTAGAGAAAAACAAGACTATTTTATTTTCTACCCATGAAATAGATTTAGCCATTCAAATTTCAGATAAAATGCTGGTCATGACTCCACAAAAGATCGCTTTTGACAGCCCTTGTAATCTTATTAAGCAAGGTGCTTTTGATGTTTTATTCCCTAACGAAATCGTGGTTTTTGACAAAAAAACAGGTCGTTTTTCTGTGACTTAATGCCCCTACAATAATAAGAGTTAGTATCTTTACTGTAAAAGTTTTCACTCACAGTAAATACCAAACACACTATTATTAAAAAACACCTTCTAAATAGAAGGTGTTTTTTAATTTATATTGGTGTGAATGATTTACTTTTTCAACAAACGAACGGTCGCTTCCAAAGCTCCATCAACAACCTTAACAAAGTACGTACCCGTTTTTAAATGCGAAAGGTTTGCATCAGTATAAGTTCCATTACCAACCCCTTCAGAAACCTGTTTTCCATTAATGTCAAAAATGCGGTATGTGTCAAATTGGAAGAGAGATCTTATACGTACATTATCAGTTACTGGATTTGGGAAAAAAGTAATATTTTCCTCAAATTTATCTTGTGTAGAAAGTGCCTCTTCTACTGTAATAGTCCCTAACATACTTGTTGGGTGAACCGAACATAAATAGTCAATTACAGCCTCTACAGTAAAAGTATATTGGTAGGTTTGCCCAGTACCAATAATAATTTCACTTCCAAAATCTCCCGGCGCATCTGTTTCTCCTGGAGAGGCAACAACATCATGAGGAGATTGATTGGCCCACGTCCAGATAATCGTGTCTCCAGTTTCAATAGTAAAAGTAGCATCTGCTTCGGTAGTTGACTGATCCCAATCAACTTCAAAGGTTTCTTGCGCTGAGGCAAAAAAAACTGAAAGCATAAATAAAGTAGATAAAAATTGTTTCATGGTGTTTGTTTTTGTGTTTTGTGAATTTATTAAATTTAAATTAATTGTACTAATTTTATTGAAACAAACCCAATTAAATTCTTACTCTTTTTAGTCTTATTTACTTAAATACATTTTCCTTCTAGAATACAAATCATAAAACTGATCATCTTCTAAATCGTCAATAAACAAGATACTCTCTCCAGTACTTTTCATCTCTGGTCCTAGTTGTTTGTTTACATTGGGGAATTTATTAAAACTAAATACTGGCTGCTTGATAGCATACCCATTTAGTGAGGGTTTAAAATCAAAGTCTTTTACCTTGCTATGTCCTAGCATTACTTTGGTTGCATAATTAACATACGGTTCACCATAAGCCTTGGCTATAAAAGGAACGGTCCTAGAGGCTCTTGGATTGGCCTCAATGATGTAAACCACATCATCTTTAACTGCAAATTGTATGTTTATTAACCCTACGGTATTAAGCGCTTTGGCAATTTTTACCGTGTGGTCTTTAATTTGTTGCATGACATCTTCACTCAAATCAAAAGGAGGTAGTGTTGCATTAGAATCTCCGGAGTGAATACCACAAGGCTCTATATGCTCCATCATACCAATAATATATACATCTTCTCCATCACAAATTGCATCTGCCTCTGCCTCTATAGCTCCGTCTAGGTAATGATCTAAAAGGAGTTTGTTGTTTGGTATCTTACGCAGTAAATCTACTACGTGTTCTTCTAATTCTTGTTTATTGATGACAATTTTCATGCCCTGACCTCCCAGTACGTATGAAGGTCTAATTAAAAGTGGGAAATCTAGTTGATCTGCAAGGGCTAGGGCTTCATCTGTGGTTTCTGCTACACCAAACTCTGGATAAGGAATTCCCAAATCTTTTAATATAGTTGAGAAACTCCCTCTGTCTTCTGCCAAATCTAGTGCTTGGAAACTAGTTCCAAGAATTTTAACGCCGTAACGTTCCAGCTTTTCTGCTAATTTTAAGGCAGTCTGCCCTCCTAGTTGAACAATAACACCTTCTGGTTTTTCATGACGAATGATATCATAAATATGCTCCCAGAAAACTGGTTCAAAGTATAATTTATCTGCCACATCAAAATCTGTAGAAACAGTTTCTGGATTACAGTTTATCATGATGGTTTCATAGCCAATCTCAGAGGCAGCTAATATTCCGTGAACACAACAGTAATCAAACTCAATACCTTGCCCAATTCTATTTGGGCCAGAACCTAGTACTATAATTTTCTTTTTATCTGTGACAATACTATCGTTTTCTACATAGGTGCTTCCATCAGGGAGTTCTATGCTATTCTCGAAAGTAGAGTAATAATATGGTGTCTGTGCTTTAAACTCTGCGGCGCAGGTGTCCACGAGTTTATACACACGTTGTATGTTTAACTCTTCACGTTTATTGTATACTTGGCTCTCTAAACATTTAAGCATGTGAGCTATTTGTCTATCTCCATAGCCTTTTTGTTTTGCTTCCAGTAAAAGCTCTCTAGGCAAGGTGTCTAGCGTGAAACTAGAAATTTCCTTTTCTAATAGGTACAGCTCTTCATACTGCTTTAAAAACCACATGTCTATTTTTGTAATTTCATGTATGCGGCTCAGAGGTATTCCCAACTGGATGGCATCATAAATAACAAAAACACGATCCCAACTTGCATTTTTTAATTTATCAAGTATTTGCTCATAGTTGGTATAGCTTTTTCCATCTGCACCTAATCCATTTCTTTTAATTTCTAAAGACTGGGTTGCCTTATGAAGGGCTTCTTGAAAGCTACGGCCAATCCCCATTACTTCTCCTACAGATTTCATTTGCAGGCCAAGAGTTCTATCACTTCCTTCAAATTTATCGAAGTTCCAACGTGGTATTTTTACAATCACATAATCTAGTGTAGGCTCAAAAAGTGCAGAAGTAGATTTTGTGATTTGATTATCCAGCTCATCAAGATGGTACCCAATGGCTAGCTTTGATGCTATTTTGGCAATAGGATATCCTGTTGCCTTAGAGGCCAATGCAGAAGATCTAGAAACACGAGGATTAATTTCTATGGCAATAATTTCTTCTTTATCATCAGGGCTTACGGCAAATTGCACATTACAACCACCTGCAAAATCACCAATGCTGCGCATCATATGTATGGCCATATCTCGCATTCTTTGATAGGTTTTATCACTCAAGGTCATTGCTGGTGCAACGGTAATAGAATCTCCGGTGTGAATCCCCATAGGGTCCATGTTTTCTATAGCACAAATAATAACTACGTTGTCATTTCTGTCACGTAGTAATTCTAGTTCATATTCCTTCCAGCCCATCATGGCTTTGTCTATCATTACCTCGTGTATTGGAGATACCTCCAAACCATGGCGTAATAAATCATCAAAATCTTCCTCTTTGTAAACAATAGAAGCTCCAGCTCCACCCAAAGTATAGGAGGCTCTAATAACAAGTGGAAATCCAAACTCTTGAGCAATTTCCTTACCCTCTAGGTAAGATGTTGCAGTTGCTTGAGGCGCCATACCAACACCAATTTCATCCATTAAAACTCTAAATTTCTCTCTATCTTCTGTAATATTTATTGCATCAATATCTACACCAATAATTTCTACACCAAAATCCTTCCAAATACCTTTTTCGTCTGCCTCTATCGCCAAATTCAAAGCTGTTTGTCCACCCATAGTAGGAAGTACAGCATCAATTTGTGGATGCTCTTTTAAAATCTGAAGTATAGATTTTGTGTTGAGTGGTAACAAGTATACATGATCTGCCATGGTAGGATCTGTCATGATAGTTGCAGGATTTGAGTTTATTAAAATGGTTTCAATTCCATCCTCTCTTAAGGGATCTAAGAGCTTGAGATCCAGAGTAATCAAACTCACAGGCTTGTCCAATAACAATTGGGCCAGAACCAATAATTAAAATAGATTTAAGTGCGTTGTTTTTTGGCATAATAACAAAATTTTTTACTGTTTCAAAATTACGATTCAATAGGGTATAAAAAAAAGGTGTTGCTTATAAAAACAACACCTTTTATTTATTACTTATCAACATTTATTTTTTGTGACGAGTTTCTGAAGAAACAGAAATTTTCTTTCTTCCTTTTGCTCTACGAGAAGCTAATACTTTTCTACCGCTTACAGATGCCATACGCTCTCTAAAACCGTGCTTGTTTCTTCTCTTTCTTTTTGATGGCTGAAATGTTCTTTTACTCATGGTATATTATATTAATCGTCTTGAAATCCTTATTAATTTATGCTCTGCATTGTCTACACAACAATATATACTGTGTATGCGGCTGCAAAGATACAATCTTTTTTTAAACGTCAAACATCAAAATGTGAAATATTTTTAATTGTTTTCATTACCTTTGTTGACCTTAAAATAAAGGCAATATGTTCCATAAAAATTTAAAACTAATTATAACAGCACTTCTTGTAGGAGCAGCTGTTTGGCAATTTATAGAATCTTACATAGGAAATGGTATAATGTTCCTACTTCTGGCAGGGATCTTTGTATTCCTATATTTCAAAAATGAAATCATTCTTCTGTCCTTTCTTAGATTACGCAAACAAGATTTTCCTGGAGCTAAAAAATGGCTTGATAAAATTAAAAATCCAGAAGCCTCTCTAGTTACCAAGCAACAAGGGTATTATAATTACCTGAACGGACTCATGGTTTCACAAACCAACATGAATGAAGCCGAAAAATATTTTAAAAAAGCAGTAGCACTAGGCTTATCCATGGATACAGATATGGCCATGACCAAATTAAACCTAGCCGGTATTGCCATGTCTAAAAATAGAAAACGTGAAGCCGAAGTACTTCTTTCTGAAGCAAAAAAGTTGGACAAACAAAACATGATGGAAGATCAAATAAAAATGATGAAAGACCAAATGAAACGCTCTGGACAACCAAAGCAACAATTTGGAGGCGGAAGATCTGGTCGTGGAGGGAGGCGCTAAGACCTCTTTAAAACCCAAGTGGCAAACATGTAAAGTACTAGTCTAAAACATAATACCCAGGTATTGGTATTTTTATGCTGTACGCTTTTCCAGATGCATTTTTTAAATACGTATCTCGCAGCCAAGGGTTGTGTATCTTTAAAATCTTATAATTAATACCCTGCTGTTTTGCGAATTTTGCAAAATCTGTAACTGGAGTATCTATAATAATTGTCTTTGTAGGTATGGCTTGGTAGAGGTCTTGTTGGTCTACATAAAAACCATATTTCTCTGGATTACTTAGTATTTCTTTAAAGGCTAAAATTCTAAAAACATACCTGCCCGTTTCACTATTTAACAACAAACTATAATAATCAGTAGCATCTTGACGCTTCATTTGCTTGGTGATCCCGGCATTACCAGCATTGTATGCTGCAGCAGCGTTTGTCCAGCTTCCAAACAACTCTTTTGAGTTAATTAGATACTGTGCTGCAACTTTAGTAGCTAATTCTAGATTATAACGTTCATCTACGTAATTGTTAATCTCTAAGCCGTACTCTTTTCCAGTTGCTTTCATGAATTGCCAAAAGCCAGAGGCTCCTGCATGCGAGGTAACATTATCTAGACCACTCTCTGCTACTGCCAAATATTTAAAATCATCAGGAAGATTGTATTTCTTTAAAAGAGGCTCTATCTCTGAGAAAAACCGATTGGCCTTTTTTATCATAAGCAGCATGTTAGAATGCCAATAGGTATTTACATGAATCTCTCTATCTAGACGCTCTCTCACATCGGTATCTTGCAGAGGGACACGCTCTCCCGCAAAGGTCATAACATTTGGGATATCAAGAGCCTCTACACGCAAGGTTTGTGATCTTTGCTGCTCAGCTGAAGTAGCGGTTTCTGTAGGTTGGCTAGCAACTTCAGGAGATTGAATAGCCTGAATAAAAAGCCCACAAATAACTACCGCGACAGCGGCTAAACCAATTTTTGAAAGTAAATGCATGTTGTAACTATTTTTTATAAAAATACTCAATATAGCCTCTAGAATACAAACAAACCAAACTACTTATAGGAGAGGATATCAACAATTTTACGGCTTATAAGTGGGCCTTTAGTCAGCAACATGATGTGGGAGCCACCCTGAATAGTAATTGCGTTTTTAATGTGTTTTATTGGAAACACTAAATCATCGTCTCCATGAACATGATAAACGTTAGGCAAAGGTTTAATTTGGTTCCAAGTAATCATATTTTTTATTGCCCAGTCCAAATAACGCTTGTCACGAATGTGCAAATAATTTTGATATAGATTTAATCTTTTTCTAGAGGTTGGTCCAAAAGCGAATTTGGCTAAATTTTCGGAAGTAAGAAATAATCGTGTCGGTATTAGTTTATAAAATTTTAATTTTTTTGCAATTTTGAATTTTATTGGCAATTCAAACTTGGTTTTAATACTTGAAATAATAATGAGTTTTTTTAATTTTAAAAAAGAACTCATCTCTTGCGCAACCACACCGCCAAAAGAAACACCAATAATACAGCATTTTTCTCTGTCACAAAGCCGGCCATACGCTTAGCGTACTGAGCTATAGTTTCTTTCTTGATTGGTATAAGCCAGGAGATTACATGAAGGGAGTAGGTGTTCTCTGGCAAGCTTATATTTTCAAATATCTCTTTATCAGCAGCCAATCCGGGCACAAAATAAATATGGGTTTTTTTGTTATTCATTGCTTTACGACACAAAGTAAGCTAAACACATAGATTATTCGTAAATTTACAAAACAAATAACCAGTTTATATAATCGATATAAAAATAGCGTTTATTAAAATTAAAACGTGTACACATATTGTACATTTAAAATATAAATGATGAACAAAGTTCTTCACATTGCCCAGGAAAGAGGCCTTGTAAGTTTTGGCTGGTTAGATGCTAAATACTCATTTAGTTTCGGGAATTATTATAATCCCGACAAAATGAATTTTGGAGCCCTAAGGGTACTCAATGACGACACCATAGCACCAGCAATGGGTTTTGGAAAACACCCGCACAAAAACATGGAGATCATCACTATTGTTCAGTCTGGGGCTTTAAAACATGAGGATTCAATGGGTAACAAAGGCATTATTGAGGCTGGAGACATACAGGTAATGAGCGCAGGGAGTGGCATAGAGCACAGTGAGGTAAATGCAAGCTCTCAAAATAGCCTAACATTGTTTCAACTTTGGATTCATTCTCAAACGCAAGATGTAACACCTAGGTATGAGCAAAATAAAATTGCACCTTTACTTACAGACAACGCTTTTGCAACCATCGTAAAGCCAAAACAAGAGGCCTTAAAGGGTGATATTTGGATACACCAACAAGCATACATTAGTATAGGAAATTTTAGTAATGAAACCCAGACAAACTACAGCATGCAGCAAAGCCAAAACGGCGTTTATATCATGGTTATAGAAGGGTCTATAGTGGTTGCAGATCAAACATTACAACATAGAGATGCAATAGGGCTCTGGAATACGCAAAGTGTTGACATAAGTATTACAAAAAATAGCAAGGTCCTCATTGTAGAGGTGCCAATGATTTAATAAAAAAAGTGAAAAACATTAAACCAATAAAGTTATGATAGAAGATGTAGAAATTACCGATAATGAATTTTTACGCCAGTTTGAACTTGAAATTGGAGATAATATGGCGCGCATAGAATACGCGCTACAAGACCGTAAAATATTTTTAACAAAATATGAAATGCCAGAAGATCTTGAAGACCAAGGTTTCAGAGATATTTTCATTAAAGCTGTTTTTGATGAAGTACGTGATCGTGGTATTAGCGTGATGCCAACAAGCCCAGAAGTAGTTGGGTTTTTACGTAAAAACAGACGCAAGTATAAAGACCTATTACCCGTAGGGATAAATATATAATAGATAAAAAATACAGGTTTTTTATTTAGTCAACTAGTTGTTGTATAACATCTTGGGATGATTAAGTAAAGTGATTATTTAGCTTACTGAAACTCAAATCTCACCATTGCGTCTTCATCAATTTCAAGAAGTTTCACCTCTCTTAAGGTATTAACCAGCTCAGGATTCCAAGGGTGCTTTACCTTTACATAGTTTTGAGTAAAACCATGGATATATCCTTGCTTATTCTCACCCTCAAAAAGCACTGTTAAGGTACTGCCTAGCTGCGACTCGTAAAAAGCACGTCTCTTTTTTGCAGACAAACCTCGTAACATCTTACTGCGTTTTGCACGAATATTTTTAGGCACCACGCCTTCCATAGTTGCAGCAGGGGTGTTTTCTCTCTCTGAGTACGTAAATACATGAAGATAAGAAACCTCCAATTGGTTTAAAAAATTATAGGTTTCTAGAAACAATTCTTGGGTTTCTCCAGGGAAGCCTACAATAACATCTACGCCAATACAAGCATTTGGCATTGTTTTGTTAATTCTTGCAACACGGTCAAGATATAGATCTGTCATATACCTTCTACGCATTAATTTTAAAAGGGAGTCACTGCCGCTTTGCAAGGGTATATGGAAATGAGGCACAAAGGTCTTAGACTGTGCCACAAAATCAATGGTTTCGTTTTTAAGAAGATTAGGCTCTATAGACGATATCCTAAGGCGTTTAATACCGGCTACCTCATCTAGTGCTTGGCAAAGCTCGAAAAAAGTATGCTCGTGTTTTTTATTTCCAAACTCACCCTTACCGTAATCTCCAATATTTACTCCTGTAAGCACAATTTCCTTGATTCCTTTAGCAGAAATTTCAGCAGCATTCTTTAAAACATTTTCCAGCGTATCACTCCTTGAGATGCCTCTAGCCAAGGGTATGGTACAATAGGTACATTTATAATCACAGCCGTCTTGCACTTTTAAAAATGCTCTGGTACGATCACCAATTGCGTATGAGCCCACATAAAAGTCTGCATCTTCAATCTCACAAGAATGAATCTCTGCGCCGTTTGAGGCCCTACGATCTGGATTGGCAAACAAATCGTTAATATATGATGTGATGTTAAATTTTTCTGTGGCTCCCAATACCAAATCTACTCCATTTACATCAGCAAGCTGTTGTGGTTGGAGTTGAGCATAACAACCAATAGCTGCAATAAAGGCATCGGGGTTGGCTTTTTGAGCTTGTTTTACAATGCTTTTAAATCGTTTGTCTGCATTTTGAGTAACACTACAGGTATTTATAACATACACATCTGCAGGGTCAGTGAAATCTACCCGCTGGAAGCCCTCGTTTGTGAAATCTCGAGATATAGTAGATGTTTCACTAAAATTAAGCTTACAGCCTAAGGTATAAAAAGCAGCTTTTTTCACGACAGCCATATATTAAAAATAAATTAAGTGCAAGGTTATTAGATTTTAAAAAGAGAATAATTAATCTTTAAGAGCGTCTCCACTGTTTACTTATTTCAAACACCTCATTTAAAATAGCCTCTTCTTGAATATCAAATTCAAGCCCGCGCCTTGCCATAACAACGGCGGCTACTTCAAAAGCTTTTTTAGTATTGTAGGTCTCCATGCCACTTGAGCCGCCCCAGGTAAAGCTTGGAATAAAATTGCGAGGATAGCCTGCGCCAAAAATATTAGCGCTCACCCCTACCACAGTTCCGGTGTTAAACATGGTGTTGATACCACATTTACTGTGATCACCCATCATAAGACCGCAAAACTGAGTTCCTGTTTTGGCAAATTTTTCGGTATCATAATCCCAAAGACGCACCTGCGCATAGTTGTTTTTTAAATTTGAAGTATTGGTGTCTGCGCCAAGATTACACCAGTGACCAAGCACAGAATTACCCATATACCCATCATGCCCTTTATTTGAAAAGCCCATCATAACAGAATTAGCAACCTCACCTGCTACCTTGCAGTGAGGCCCTATAGTTGTACCACCATAAATTTTAGCTCCCATCTTAACACTAGAATGCTCACAAAGAGCGAAAGGCCCCTGGATTGTAGCCCCTTCCATAAGCACAGTGTCTTCACCAATATATATAGGTCCATCTGTAGCATTTAAAGATGCGCACATAACCTTAGCTCCTTTTTCAATAAATATATGCTCTGGATTAAAAGCTATTGTAGTTTGTGGTATCGCCTCAGAGGTTCTTCCTTGGGTCAATACATCATAATCTCTCTTGATTGCCTGATGATTCTTCTCAAAGATATCCCAAGTGTTTTCTATACGCAGCACGTCATCATCTGTATACTGAGTAATGGCAAAGGCATCAAAATCTATTTCTTGATCTTCATTGGCGTAAAAAGCCAAAGGCTCATCGTTATAGAAAATGGCTTGATTCTCTTGAAGGTTCTTGATTAATAGTACTAAGTTCTCAGAAGGACAAAAAGAAGCATTTATGAGCACATTTTGTTCCAACTCTACCATAGGAAATTTATCTGACAGGTACTCTTCTGTTACGGTAGTAGTTGTAGAACCTAAGAATTTTTCCCATTTTTCACGAATGGTTAAAATACCAATCCTAATATCTGCCACTGGCCGTGTAAAGGTAAAAGGCAATAACTGGTTGCGCACTGCGCCGTCAAAAAGGATGTAGTTCATAATAAGATATTAAATAGAATAATCAAAAATAGCAATTTAACACAACATAGTACCTATGGGTAAAACGCAAGACTGCTGCTAGATATGCGATAACGAAAAAAAGCCTACGATTTCTCGTAGGCTTTTTATATGATTATAGCAAAAAACTACTCTTTGTCTTCTGCAGGAGCTGCAGCTGGTTTTTTGAATTTTGCGTATTTGTTCTTGAACTTATCGATACGTCCTGCTGTATCAATTAATTTAGATTTACCTGTATAAAATGGGTGAGATGTTCTTGAGATCTCCATTTTTACCACTGGATACTCTACACCATCAACCTCAATTGTTTCTTTTGTATTTGCAGTAGATTTTGTTAAAAACACATCATCGTTTGACATATCTTTAAATGCTACTAATCTATAACTCTCCGGGTGGATACCTTTTTTCATCTTAAATCTCTTTAGTATATTGACATTACTGACCTTTCAGTAAATGCGTTTGCAAAAATAGATATATTTAAATAATCTGCAACAACTTTTTATCTTTTTTTTGAATGATTTTGACTTGTGCTTTTTAGGATGTAAATTGAGCGCTCACAATGCTTTGGTATTGTCTTTTTAGGATATATAGAAAAAGTATCAAGCTAGAGATTCAATTACTATATTCTGAAAAACAAATAAAACCCCGTCTGTAAATAATAATCTACACAAAGATGTCTAAAGGTGTCTATTTTAATAACAATAACTGACCTAAGCCACATTGGAATGCCTACCTTCCGCCAAAATACAAAACTACAATGACTACCCCTTTAAATATAGACATCCCTACTAGCATTGCGTTTGATGAAAAATTAAAAACTTTCAATCAAAATACAGACATACGCTCCACTATTAAGAGCTTGGAAGAAGGTAAAATGATTCTCATTAAGGAATTTTATAGCGACGGCCTAGTCTTACTTGCTGGGTTACATAAACACCTTAAAAGGAAAGTAAACAACACAACTTTTAAAGAGCAGCAAAACTACCGCGGCAAGTACCGTAAACTCTCAAAGGGTATTGTGTTAGAAATACTATCACAGGAGATTACCGCAAAAAAAGCCCCAGCTATTGGTTGGTTAAAAGAATTTTACCCCAAAACAATCACTTCTTGCTTCCTTTTACTCAAATACAGGGATTAAACAGCGCATGGCAGTGGTACAAAAATGGTATTTCCATTCCTGTGCTACGCAATAAAATACACCCTTACTACGGAACCTACTTTCCTACTCGGTTTGAACATTTAATCCTCTTTGACAATTGGCTGAAACATTATAAAGGAAGCAAAAAAACAGCAATAGATGTGGGTGTGGGTTGTGGCGTTTTGTCTTTACAAATGATACAGCATGGCTTTCAAAAAGTATTTGCTACAGATACAAATCCAAATGCCATTGTTGGGTTAGCAAAACACATGGGCACAACAAAACTATCAAGAAAGATAGAGTTAAGCCATGCAGACCTTTTTGGTAATTACACAAAACAAACAGAACTAATTGTTTTTAACCCACCTTGGCTACCTAAGACTCATGAGCTAAATGGTATTGATGATGCCATATATTATTCAGATACTTTATTTGAAGACTTTTTTACACAGGCAAAAACAAGACTGGCCCCTGGCGGAAAATTAGTTCTCATTTTCTCCAACCTTGCACAAATAACAAACGCCACAACGGCTCACCCTATTGAGTATGAGCTTGCTCATGGCAATAGATTTCAATTAGAGAAAAAGTACACAAAATCCGTAAAGCCAGCCTCTAGCAAAACTAAAAGAGATCAACATTGGCGTTCTTTAGAAAACGTAGAACTTTGGATCATGACCCGTCCTGAAGACACCGCTTTACATAACCAAAACAACTAATTAAACAACAGCTCAAGGCAGGTAGTAAACTTTTATTAATTTACTATGCGTGCATAGTAAATTAATAGTATCTTTGAAACTAGAATTAATATAACAAATCAATTCCTTTGAAAGAAAAGACAATAGATTATGTACTTAGAGCCACCTGGATGGCAGTACAAAAAATGTACAATGAAGAGGCAGGCACCAAAGGAAGCAGTATGGCCACTGGTTTTGCGCTTATTAGTATAGATCCAGAAAAAGGCACCCCTTCTACTGCCCTAGGTCCTAAAATGGGTATAGAGGCAACCTCTTTATCTCGCACTCTAAAAAAAATGGAACAGCAAGGACTCATAGACCGCAGGCCCAACCCGGAAGATGGTCGCGGAGTACTTATACATCTTACAGCCTTTGGCAAAGAAATGAGAGAATTCTCTAAGGGTGTTGTACTTAGATTTGATGAGGCTGTAAAAGAACAAGTCTCTGAAGAGGATATAAAAACATTTAAAAAAGTTGCCAGCACCATAACGGAGCTAATTAGCAACAAAAACATATATAAAAAGGTAATACATAATTAAACGGTATGTCTAAAAGAAGAATTAACAAAGTAGCCGTTGTAGGCTCAGGAATTATGGGAAGCGCTATTGCTTGCCATTTTGCAAACATTGGTGTAGAAGTCTTATTACTGGACATCATACCCCGAGAATTGACAGATAAAGAAACGGCAAAAGGATTAACCCTAGAAGATAAAGAGGTACGTAACCGTCTTGTAAACCAAGCCCTTGCTAGCTTCTATTAAATCTAAGCCCGCTCCCCTATACAATAGCGCCTTTGCAAAAAGAATTACAACAGGAAATCTTGAAGATGATATTGCAAAAGTAGCACAGGTAGACTGGATCATTGAAGTGGTTATAGAGCGGCTAGATATCAAACAAAAAGTATTTGAAAATCTAGAAAAGCACAGAACCCCTGGAACCTTAATTACCTCAAACACCTCTGGTATTCCTATTGGGTTTATGAGTGAAGGGCGTAGTGAAGATTTTCAAGCGCATTTCTGCGGAACCCATTTCTTCAACCCGCCGAGATACTTGAAGTTATTTGAGATCATCCCTGGACCCAAAACAAAACCTGAGGTTTTAGAATTTTTCAGCACCTATGCAGAACAGTTTTTAGGCAAGACAACTGTGATTGCCAAAGACACCCCTGCCTTTATTGGTAACCGTATTGGTATTTTCTCAATCATGAGTTTATTTCATACCGTTAAACAAATGGGCTTAACCATAGAAGAGGTAGATAAGTTATCTGGTCCTGTTATAGGCCGTCCTAAGTCTGCCACCTTTAGAACCGTAGATTTAGTAGGACTAGACACTTTGGTACACGTAGCCAACGGAATTAGAGAAAACTGCCCTGGTGACGAGCGTCTAGAGTTGTTTGAGTTGCCAGATTTTATTGGCACCATGATGGACAACAAATGGCTTGGGAGTAAAACCGGGCAAGGATTTTATAAAAAGACTAAAGATAGTAAAGGTAAAACCGAAATTTTAAGTCTGGATTTAAACACCCTAGAATACAGAGCAGCTCAAAAAGGAAAGTTTGCTACCCTGGAGCTCACAAAATCTATAGACAATGTTGCAGACAGATTTAAAGTTTTAGTAAACGGTAAAGACAAGGCTGGAACTTTTTACAGAAAGACTTTGGCTGCCCTATTTGGATATATAACGCATCGTATCCCAGAAATAGCAGATGAGTTGTACAAAATAGATGATGCCATGAAAGCAGGTTTTGGGTGGCAACACGGGCCGTTTCAAATTTGGGATGCCATTGGCCTAGAAGCTGGGATAGAAATCATGAAAACAGAAGGCCAACAACCAGCCTTATGGATTGAAGATATGCAAGAGGCTGGATGTACTAGCTTTTATTCAGTAAAACAAGGCGCTACCTATTACTATGATATTGCTTCAAAAAAACAAATCAAAGTGCCTGGGCAAGACGCTTTTATAATATTAGACAACATTAGAGAATCTAGCGCAGTGTTTAAAAACAGCGGCGTTGTGATAGAAGATTTAGGTGACGGAATTTTAAACTGTGAGTTTAGATCAAAAATGAATAGCATCGGTGGTGATGTACTAGCAGGTATAAATAAAGCCATAGATCTGGCTGAAAAAGATTTTGATGGCTTGGTTATAGGAAATCAAGGTGCAAACTTCTCTGTGGGTGCAAATATTGGTATGATTTTCATGATGGCTGTAGAGCAAGAGTATGATGAGCTGAATGCTGCCATCAAGTATTTCCAAGACACAGTAATGCGCCTTCGATACTCTAGCATACCAACAATAATGGCTCCTCATGGCTTGACCCTTGGTGGTGGCTGTGAATTAACCCTTCATGCAGATCGTGTTGTAGCGGCAGCAGAGAGTTATATTGGGCTAGTTGAGTTTGGAGTAGGTGTAATTCCTGGCGGTGGTGGTTCTAAAGAAATGGCCCTTAGAGCTAGTGATATATTTCAAAAAGGAGATGTTGAGCTTAATGTACTGCAAGAGCATTTCTTGACCATAGGTATGGCTAAGGTTTCTACCTCAGCACATGAGGCCTATGATTTAGACATTCTAAAACCTGGAAAAGACATCGTGGTGGTAAATACCTCTAGACAAATTGCAACGGCAAAAGCCCTTGCAAGACAAATGGCAGATATGGGATACACTAAACCTGCAGCTAGAAACGACGTTAAGGTACTTGGTAAACAGGCCTTAGGAATGTTCCTAGTAGGTACAGACGCCATGAATGCAAGTAAGTACATAAGTGAGCATGATCAAAAAATTGCCAACAAACTAGCCTATGTAATGGCTGGTGGTGATCTAAGCGAGCCTACCCTGGTGAGCGAACAATATCTTTTAGATCTAGAGCGTGAAGCTTTTCTGAGTCTTACTGGAGAACGCAAAACATTAGAGCGTTTACAGCACATGATACAAAAAGGAAAACCACTTAGAAACTAACGTTTGTAATAAACCAAAAGAAAAATGAAAACAGCATATATAGTAAAAGCATACCGTACCGCAGTTGGAAAAGCCCCTAAAGGAGTGTTTCGATTTAAAAGAACTGATGAACTTGCAGCAGAGACCATTAAGTACATGATGGAAAAACTTCCAAGTCTGGACCCAAAACGCATTGACGATGTTATTGTAGGTAATGCAATGCCAGAAGGAGCGCAAGGTCTGAACATGGCACGTCTTATTTCACTAATGGGTTTAGACATTGTAGATGTTCCTGGAGTAACGGTAAATCGGTTTTGTTCTAGTGGTATAGAAACCATTGCAATGGCAGTAGCAAAAATACAATCTGGTATGGCTGATTGCATTATTGCAGGTGGCGCAGAGTCTATGAGTAGTGTACCCATGACTGGTTTTAAACCAGAACTAAACTATGATGTCATACAATCTGGTCATGAAGATTATTATTGGGGCATGGGTAATACCGCAGAAGCAGTTGCCAAGCAGTTTAACGTCTCTAGAGAAGATCAAGATGCCTTTGCCTATAATTCTCACATGAAGGCTTTAAAAGCACAAGCAGAAGATCGTTTTCAAGATCAAATTGTGCCAATTACAGTACATCAAACATTTATTAATGAGGCGGGCAAAAAACAAAGCAAAAGCTATGTTGTAAATAAAGATGAAGGTCCAAGAGAAGGCACAAGTATACAAGCATTAGCAAAACTACGAGCTGTCTTTGCAGCAGGTGGAAGTGTAACAGCTGGTAACTCATCACAGATGAGTGATGGTGCTGCCTTTGTGATGGTAATGAGTGAAGAAATGGTTAAAGAGTTAAACCTTGAGCCTATTGCTAGAATGGCAAACTATGCCGCCGCAGGTGTAGAACCGCGTATAATGGGTATAGGTCCTGTAAAGGCTATTCCAAAGGCTTTAAAACAAGCAGGACTAAAACAAGAAGATATCAAGCTTATTGAGTTAAACGAAGCGTTTGCCTCACAATCATTAGCAGTAATAAGAGAGCTAGACTTGAATCCAGATATTATTAATGTAAATGGAGGCGCCATCGCTCTTGGCCATCCACTAGGATGTACAGGGGCTAAATTATCTGTACAGCTTTTTGATGAAATGAGAAAGCGAGACATGGCAGGACAGTATGGTATGATTACAATGTGCGTAGGTACTGGTCAAGGCGCTGCAGGAATATTTGAATTTTTAAAATAATAAAGCACCCTTTTGTAGAGGAAATTAGATAAAAATATGGCAACACAAGAAAACAAGAGCATCCTTAGAGGAGGGCAATTTTTAGTAAAACAGACAGATTGCAATGATGTATTCACTCCTGAAGATTTTAGTGAACAGCAGCAGATGATGAAGCAGGCTGTAATGGAGTTTAATGATCGCGAGATTATTGTGCACCGTTCACGTTTTGAGGCAAAAGATTTTGCACTTACAGAAGAGGTTATGCGAAAGGCTGGAGCGCTAGGTTTTTTAAGCGTGGCTGTGCCAGAGAAATTTGGTGGCATGGGTATGGGTTTTGTGTCAACGGTACTCACCTGTGACTATATCTCTAGTGGAACAGGGTCTTTCTCTACAGCTTTTGGAGCACATACAGGTATTGGAACCATGCCAATTACCCTTTATGGAACAGAAGACCAAAGAAACAAATATGTGCCAAAGCTGGCCAGCGGCCAATGGTTTGGAGCCTATTGCTTGACAGAACCAAGCGCAGGAAGTGATGCTAACTCAGGAAAAACAAAAGCAGTCCTAAGTGAAGATGCAACACATTACAACATAACAGGGCAAAAAATGTGGATTTCTAATGCAGGATTTTGCAATGTATTAATTGTCTTTGCCCGCATAGAAGATGACAAAAATATTACAGGATTTATTGTAGAGAATGACCCTGCAAATGGCATCACTATGGGTGATGAAGAACACAAACTAGGCATAAGAGCCTCTTCTACCCGTCAAGTATTTTTTAACAACACAAAAGTGCCTGTAGAAAACATGCTTGCTGGTCGTGGAGAAGGTTTTAAAATTGCAATGAATGCTCTTAACGTTGGCCGTATTAAATTGGCCGCAGCCTGTTTAGATTCTCAAAGACGTTTGGTTAGTGGCGCTATACAATATGCTACACAGCGCAAACAGTTTGACACGCCTATTTCAGAATTTGGAGCAATAAAAGCTAAAATTGCAGAGACGACAACCAATGCTTTTGTTGGAGAATCTGCAACCTATAGAGCTTCAAAAAACATTGAAGATAGAATTAACATCAGAATAGCTCAAGGAAACACCCACCAAGAGGCAGAATTAAAAGGAGTAGAAGAATATGCCATTGAGTGCTCTATTTTAAAGGTAGCTGTTTCTGAAGATGTTCAAAATTGCGCCGATGAAGGAATTCAAATATTTGGAGGTATGGGCTTCTCTGAAGATACTCCAATGGAGTCAGCATGGCGTGATGCGCGTATCACGCGTATCTATGAAGGTACCAATGAGATCAACCGTATGTTATGTGTAGGTATGCTAGTGAAAAAAGCCATGAAAGGCCATATCGATTTATTAGGCCCAGCACAAGGGGTTGCAGATGAACTACTAGGCATCCCTTCTTTTGATACCCCAGATTTCTCTCAGAGGTTAAGTGAAGAAAAAGACATGGTTGCCAAATTGAAAAAAGTGTTTTTAATGGTTGCTGGTGCTGCAGTACAAAAATATGGACCAGAGCTAGAGGAGCATCAACAAATGCTGTTAGCGGCTAGTGATATTTTAATTGAAATATACATGGCAGAAAGTGCTGTACTGCGTGCAGAGAAAAGCACAAAAAACAGCTCAGAAAATGCAAACTATCAAGTAGCTATGGCTCAGTTGTATTTATACAATGCAGTAGATACTATCACCTCTAAAGCAAAAATGGCAATTATCTCTTTTGCTGAAGGTGACCACCAGCGCATGATGCTTATGGGGCTTAAAAGATTTACAAAATACCAAACCATGCCAAATATTGTTGGACTACGTAACACAATTGCAGAAAAGGTAGCTTTAGAAAACCAATACCCTTTTTAATGTAAAACAAAGGTGTTACAAGGTTTGTTATTTGTTAGATTCTTTTTTATTAAGTATAATTTTAATTAACAACCACACTGGAAAGAGTATGCCGCATAAAAGAGAGGGTGTTGTAGTGAGTTCTTTATAAACACCAATTAATGTAAAGTATATTTCATTTAAGTGTAATAAATAGATTAAACCGATGTTTGCCCAAGATAGAAGTGAAACAATGATTAAATATTTGTTTTTCATATTACAATAATAATAATAATGCGTCATAATTATGGCGCATTTACTTTTTAATAAACTTAATGGTTTTAACTACAACTCCCTTTTGGTAGAGCTTTACCAGATACAAACCACTTGAGAGTGAGCAAACATCTATAGCAAAAAACCCATTAGCAGATTGGCTGTCTTGCAAGAGCGTGTTGCCCAGCATATCAAAAACAAAAACAGCATCTGTTGTATTTGAGTTTGAGGTGTTGACAAACAATACATCATTAACGGGGTTTGGATAACTTGTCACGGATGGTTTTAGGGCAGAAGCAATCCCTAAGTCTTGACCAAGTGGCAAACTTATACCCACTGGGCGGTGGTCTGAAACGTTTTGATCATACTCATTAAAACCTCCTTGAAGATAGGAGTCTACCTTTATAGTTTGGGTAACGGCCCCTGGCATTGCATATAACTCAAAGAGCTCATCTGTAATTAATATATGGTCTAGATGTGATGGCCAATTTGGGAAAGACCAATTTGAAACACTCCCCTGAGCAATATCCATATCTGCAAAAAGATAGGACTCAGGATCATTCAAAAAAGGTGAAAACACATTGTGATTATCTGGATCTGTTAAGATATCATTTAAATCTCCTACTACAAATACTGCAGCACTAGAGAGGTTGGTGTCAATATATTGTTTTAAGAGCAGATTTGCAGTGTACCTGCGTGTTTCTTGATCCCAAGGGTCATCTAGATCTAAAAGACCATTTCCGCAGCATTTATAATGATTGTTAATGATAATAAAATCCTGATTTGCATAAGTAACCTCTATAACCATAGGAAATCTAGGGAAGTTATTCCACTCTGGAGCTTGGGTAAAAAGCTCATAAGCGCTATTGAGCTCTACGGCATCATGTCTATATAAAAACACAAGCCCTGCCCTATCTAGTGATTGACTGTAAAGCGTATAATCATCCAAAAAGGTGTCTAGATTATCTAAAATTGGATAATTTTGTATCTCTTGTATTGCAATAATATCTGCATCTATAGCCTCAATGATCTCCAGGACGTATTGCAAGGTTGCAGGCTCGTTTTTAGGAAAGTTTTCAATATTCCAGGTAACAACCTCAAAGCTGTCATCGCTACCAAAGGAGAGATCATCCAAACTCTGGGTATAGCTAGTAAAGGGTAATAATAAAAGAAAAACCAAATACTTATGTAGCATACTGCAAATATAAACATTAAACCAGCCATTTAATCTAGAGCACCCTACTTGCATATCAATATATTAACATAAACTCAAAAATCATCCTAGCAACACTCATTAAAAAAGTTGTTTTTTTATTTAAAAAATATTTATTAAATTGATTGCCATTAAAAACTAATATTAATTTAAGAAATAATTTATGAAAATCAAACTAACTTTATTGACCCTTGCATTGTGCACGGGACTATTTGCGCAAAAAAAGAAAAACGGAACTATATACATTGAGCATCCTGCAATTGATGTAGTCAATCAAATGTATGAAGCAGTAAACACAAAAGATTCTCTAAAATTAGCCAGTCTTATTGCTGATGATTTTAAAGGGTATAGTGGAGATGAAATGAATAAAGATGCAGAAGCTGCAACAAAGGAAGAATTTCTTCAAAATGTATCAGCATGGCAAACTTACAATAGATATTTCACTATAAACCAATCAGACAATGGATACCCCGATGCTGTTGAATATAAAGATGAAACCTTCAGCAGTGTAACATGGGTATATGCTTGGGAAAAAATAACAGGTATAGGTGGAACCACTGGAGTTAAATTTAATCAACCAAGGCATGTCCAATACGGTGTGACAGATAAAAATCAAATTGTGTTTGTACGCATTTATCAAAATCAAAGACCATTCACTGAGAGTTGGAGAAGTCAAAGAGAATTAAAAGATGGACAAATTTATTCTCATCATCCAAACATAAACACCGTAAGAAAAGCTTTGCATGCTATAGAGTTTAATGATATGGATGCTTATTACGAAGCCTTTACCGATACTGCTCAATTTGATGGATTGTTTAACGACTGGGATAATGACCCATTAAATAAAGAAGATTTTAAAGCCTTACAAATGGATTTTTTAGCCTCTTATACCGTCAATAGCTTTGACTGCGCTTGGATTAAATATTACGAATTTGATAGCCAAAGAGATTATGTTCAATCATGGTGGCGTGTTTCGCTAACTCGTAAGTCTGATAAAAAAGTAACGGTAATACCTGTTATGTTTAATCATGGCTTTAATGACGAAGGAAAAATTGTAAGACAAAATGAACTTTGGAATCAAGCAAAGCTTGACTAAGACAACTAATTTTATTTCAATTACACATTTACTAAGCCCACCTAAAAAGGTGGGCTTATTTTTTTTTAGTATTTCTGTTTAAACCATCTACCTCATTATCCTTTTTTAGTTACCCAAAAACTATGTCTTGTAAATTAACCAAACTTTGTACCTTCGGGCTATAAATTATACGCTATGAAAAATTTTGTTGTTTTGTTATTTCTTACTACCTCTCTAGGTTTTTCTCAAACAGATGTAGATGTTTTTGTGATGGATTTCACCCTAGATGACCAGGTAATGAACATCTCAGAACTAAAAAATATTTCAAACAACCCAGGCTATGATAGCCAACCCTTTTTTACAGACAACAAGCAATTATTGTATGCTGGTTCCCAAAATGGGCAGACAGACATTGTTATGTATGATCTTACAACTAACACATCAAATGTTGTTAATACAACAACCCCTGGTGGTGAATATTCTCCAAAACAAATCCCTGGGTCTAAAGATATCGCTGCAGTGCGCCTAGACCCAAACGGCTTACAGCGGCTTTACTCCTATAACCAAACAGATATACCCCGTGGCGCTTCTAGAATGCTTCTTGATACCCTAGAGGTTGCTTATTTTGCTTTTTTTGACAGTAGCCGTATTGTGGCATCTATCTTGGGTACAAACCAATTAAACCTAGTGGTTGCAAATTTAATAACAAAACAGGTAACCCCTTATATAGAAAACTCAGGCAGGTCAATCCATAACATACCTCAAAGTACTTTTGTGAGTTATACCCTTAGTAATGAAGACAAAAATATGGATGTGTACATCCTAGATCTAGACCAAGGCGCAGAGAGTTTTTTTGTATGCCAATTACCAGTTGGAGTCCAGGATCATTGTTGGATTAATGATAATCAACTTTTACTTGGAAGCGGTTCCAAAATATACCTCTATGATATGTTTGGCTCCCAACAGTGGAAAGAGGTAGCAGATCTCTCTGGGTATAACATTTCAGATATTAACCGCATTACTGTAAACCCACAGGGTAATAAAATAGCTTTAGTAGGCACTAAAAACTAAGCTTGTTTACTTATTTTTAAACTAAAATATATTTTATGAAAAAACTCCTGTTTATTTTTATAGTGTTGAGTTATGGTGTAACCGCCATAGCGCAAGAAAAGTTTACTCTAGCAGATGAGCTTAGAGGATCTATAACTCCTCAAAGAGCCTGGTGGGATTTGCAACACTATTCAATAGAGGTAGATGTATTTGCTCAAACAAAATCCTTGTCTGGCACCAATACTATTACCTATACAGTTTTAAGCCCAAATAGCACAATGCAAATAGATTTGCAAAAGCCCATGAAGATGGATCTTGTAACTCAAAATGGAAAAAAAGTGGCAGTACAAAGAAATGGAAGCGCACACTTTCTAAAGCTACCAGAACCCCAAATAGTTGGGTCACAAAACAAATTAGTGATTGAGTTCTCTGGAGCTCCCACTGTGGCGCTTAACGCACCCTGGGACGGAGGTCTTGTTTGGAGTAAAGATAGTAACGGCATTGATTTTATAGCAAGTGCAAACCAAGGTATTGGCGCCAGTGTATGGTGGCCCGTTAAGGATCACCCGAAAGATGAGCCAGATAAAGGTGTTGATTTATTTATTACAACCCCTAAAGACCTCGTGGGCGTTGGAAATGGAAGACTCATAGAAGAAATAGAAAATATAGACACAAAAACCTGGCACTGGCAGGTAGTAAATCCTATTAATAGTTATGGTGTGAATATAAACGTAGGAGATTACGTTAATTTTTCTGAAACATACAATGGCCTTAACGGAAAACTAGATTTGAGTTATTGGGTTTTAAGAGATAACCTAGAGATAGCCAAGGAGCAGTTTAAACAGGCTCCTTTAATGCTAGAGGCCTTTGAAGTACTGGTTTGGCCCCTACCCTTTTTATGAAGACAGCTTTAAGCTTGTAGAGGCTCCTTATTTAGGAATGGAACATCAAAGTAGCGTTACCTATGGTAATAAATATAAAAATGGATACCTAGGCAGAGATCTCTCTGGAACTGGTTGGGGCCTTGAATTTGATTTTATTATTATCCATGAAGCAGGCCACGAGTGGTTTGCAAACAATATCACCAACAAAGATGTTGCAGATATGTGGATTCATGAAGGATTTACAGCCTATTCAGAAAATCTATACCTCAACTATCATTTCGGTGAAAAAGCAGCTAGTGAGTACGTTATTGGAACCAAAAGAAGCATACAAAACGACACGCCCCTCATTGGCACCTACAACAGAAACAATCGTGGCAGCAATGATATGTATTACAAAGGAGCTAACATTTTACATACCCTAAGGCAACTCATAGCAGATGATCAAAAATGGCGTGCTATACTGCAAGGACTCAATAAAGATTTTTACCACCAAACGGTCACAAGCCATCAAGTTGAAACATATATTTCAGAAAAAAGCGGGATACATTTAACCCAGTTCTGGGAGCAATACTTGCGCACCACAATGATTCCTAACTTGCAGTATACCCTCCAAGAAAACCAGCTTAGATACAGATATATAGATATAATAAAGGGCTTTGATATGCCTGTACAAGTTAAAATAAACGGAGTTTTAAACTGGATACAACCTACCGGCGCATGGAAAACCCTAGAAAACAATGGGAAAATAAAAACCTTAGATGTACAGCAAGATTTTTTAATTAACTCAAGTTTAATAGAAAAGCAATAGTATAAAAAGTAATCAAAGAGATGAGCTTCCTTTTCCTTGACGAACCAAAATAGGGGTATCACCTGTAAGGTCTATAACAGTTGAAGCAACATTACCTCCGTAGCCGCCATCTACAACCACATCAACAAGGTGTTTCCATTTTTCAAAAATAAGCTCGGGATCTGTGGTGTATTCTATAACCTGATCCTCATCTTTGATAGAAGTAGACACAATAGGGTTTCCAAGGGCAGTAACCATGGCTTGAACAATGGCATTGTCTGGCACGCGTATACCAACCTCTTTTTTCTTCTTAAACACACTTGGCAGATTATTATTTCCAGGAAGTATAAAAGTGTAAGGTCCCGGAAGCGCTCTTTTTAAAAGCTTAAAAGTATTGTTGTCTATTTGTTTCACGTAATCTGAGAGGTTGCTAAGGTCCTTACACACAAAAGAAAAGTTTGCCTTTGCCAGTTTTACTTTTTTAATTTGAGCGATACGCTCCAAGGCCCGGTTGTTTGTAATATCGCAACCTAGTGCATATACCGTATCACTTGGGTAAATTACCAAACCACCTTTTTTTATAATCTGTACAACCTTGGCAATATCTCGAGGGTTTGGATTGTCTTCATATATTTTAATAAATGTTGCCATGGTGCCGGTGTGTTTTATAGGTGTAGCATTTTATTCTATAATGCTGAGTTTTGCAAATCTGAGCAGCAACTTTTTTAAGCCACCATTTTCAAAATTAATTTCTGCTTTTGTGTCTGCACCAACCCCTTCAATTTTGGTTATTTTTCCTTTTCCAAATCTCACGTGCTCTACCGTTGTGCCAATATGTAAGTTTGCAGCTGCAGGATCAAAGTTTTTCTCTGCGCTACTAGCCACGGGCTTTAATCTGCGTAGTTTTCGAAGTTGCTCTTGGTTTGGACCCGTTGGTGGGCTTCCAGCTGCTGGTTTGCGCAGTCGTAATTTACTTTTATCCACCTCTCCAAATATATCTGCATCCAAAAGTGGCTTATAACGATGCTCTGTAACGGGTGTTAAATATTCCAAATAAGAAGCGTCAATTTCTTCTATAAACCTACTAGGCTCTGCATCTATTAGTTTTCCCCACCTGTATCTAGACTGGGTGTAGGTTAAATAAGCCTGGGTTTCGGCTCTGGTTACTGCTACATAAAACAACCTTCGCTCCTCCTCTAGTTCTGCTCTTGTATTCATGCTCATACCACTTGGAAATAATTCTTCCTCCATACCCACAATAAACACATAAGGAAACTCCAACCCTTTGGCTAGATGAATGGTCATCAGAGCAACACAATCTTCGTCTCCTTTGTCATTATCAAGATCTGTAGCAAGGGCAACGTCTTCCATAAACTCAGACAAAGAACCAGTGGTATCTGCCAATTCTTTTTGCTCTTCAACAAAATCACGCATACCATTGAGTAGCTCCTCTATGTTTTCTATACGGGCAATACCCTCTGGAGTACCATCTTTTTTAAGCTCTGTTAGTATCCCTGTTTTTTTCGCCACGTATTCTGCCATCTGAAAAGCATCGTAGGTCTTATTTAAAACTTGAAAACTTTGTACCATAGTAACAAAGTCTAACAGCTTTGCTTGTGTCCCTTTATTGATATTAAGCTCTAGTTTACTGATGTTTTGCATCACCTCGAAAATAGACCTGTCGTAATGATTTGCAGCCACCATAAGGCGCTCTATGGTGGTTTGCCCAATACCTCTTGCTGGATAATTAACAACACGCTTTATGGCCTCCTCATCTTTAGGATTAAGCACCAGGCGCAGGTAATACAAGACATCTTTAATCTCTTTGCGCTGGTAGAAACTAAGCCCACCATAAATACGATACGGAATGTCTTTTTTACGCAAGGCGTCTTCCATGGCGCGAGACTGCGCATTGGTTCTGTATAAAATTGCAAAATCCCCGTTTTTAAGCTCCGAGTTTTGTTGGGTTTCAAAAATAGTGCTGGCTACAAAACGACCTTCATCACCATCTGTCATGGTACGATTTACTTTAATCTTTGGACCCTGGTCATTAGAGGTCCAAACTACCTTGTCTAGTCGTGTTTTGTTTTTTTCAATGATACTATTGGCAGCATTTACAATATTCTTGGTAGATCTATAATTTTGCTCAAGACGATAGGTTTTTACATCATCATAGTCTTTCTGAAAATTTAAAATGTTATTAATATTAGCACCTCTAAAGGCATAAATACTCTGGGCATCATCACCAACTACACATATGTTTTGAAACTTGTCACTAAGGGCGCGTACAATTAAATATTGGCTATGGTTGGTATCTTGGTACTCATCTACTAATATGTACCTAAACCTATTTTGATATTTTGCCAAAACCTCTGGAAAACGAGTTAAAAGTTCATTGGTTTTTAACAACAAATCATCAAAGTCCATGGCGCCGGCTTTAAAACACTTATCCACGTAACTTTTATATATATCTCCCAAACGAGGCATTTTGGCCATTGCATCTGCCTCCATTAGCTCAGGGTTATTAAAATAAGCCTTTACAGTAACTAGGCTGTTTTTATAACTAGATATTCTAGAATACACCTGTTTGTATTTATAAATCTCTTTATCTAAGTGCATTTCTTTAATTACAGCACGAATTACACTTTGAGAATCTTGGGTATCATAAATGGTGAAATTTGAAGGATAACCAAGCTTACTGGCTTCCATACGAAGTATCTTAGCAAAAATACTATGGAAGGTTCCCATCCATAAGTTTTTGCCCTCACTGGGGCCAACAATAGTGGATATTCGTTTTTTCATCTCACGAGCTGCCTTATTGGTAAAGGTGAGGGCCAAAATATTAAATGGATCTACACCCTTAGACATTAAAAAGGCAATTCTGTAGGTAAGTACACGTGTTTTACCTGAGCCAGCTCCGGCAATAACAATCATAGCGCCATCCTTTTGTATGGTAGGCGCTAACTGAGCTTCGTTTAATTGTTGTAAATATTCTTGCAAGGGTTTTCTGAAATTTTTAAGATTCCAAAATAGTTTCGGAATTGTGACAAAATAAAGTAATATACTGCATGTGAAAATACGTAAAACTGAGTGATTGAACCCACTGATATTTCAGAATTTATAAACAAACAAAGCTGGGGTATTATTTATGAAATTTCAATATCTTTAAGCCTTAATTTATTTAAATTAAATCTACAACTGTCATGAAAAAACAACTTATCATACTACTACTTTTACTCTCTGGAGCCAGCACTTATGCGCAAATAGACCAAAGTATACTTAATGACATCGAAGATATAGAATCTCAAGTAATTGATTGGCGCCATTACTTTCATGAAAATCCAGAGTTATCTAACCGTGAATTTAACACGGCAGATAAAATCGCTGCCCATTTAAAATCTCTTGGTATGGAAGTACAAACAGGGGTTGCAAAAACTGGTGTGGTAGGCCTTTTAAAAGGAAACAACCCAGGAAAGGTAGTTGCCCTAAGAGCAGACATTGATGGCTTGCCAGTTACAGAGCGTAATGATCTTAGCTATAAAAGTAATGTTGTAGATACTTTTTTGGGCACAAAAACAGGTGTAATGCATGCCTGCGGCCATGATACGCACATAGCTATTTTAATGGGAGTTGCAGAAGTTTTAAGCAAGCATAAAGATAAAATTAAGGGTAGTATAAAATTTATTTTTCAACCCGCAGAGGAAGGTCCACCACCTGGAGAAGAAGGAGGCGCAAAACTTATGGTTAAAGAAGGAGTGTTAGAAAACCCTAAGGTAGATGCTATTTATGGATTACATATTAATAGCGGAACACCCGTTGGTACAATAACTCTAAAGCCCGAAGGCATTATGGCAGCCGTTGAGCGTTTTGTAGTTACTGTAAAAGGAAAAGGATCTCATGGTTCTGCCCCTTGGAGTGGTGTTGATCCTATTTTAATTTCGGCTAAAATTATTGACGGTTTCCAGACCATCATCTCAAGAGAAGCATATCTTATAGAGGCGCCAGCTGTTATTACTGTTGGAAAAATAACAAGTGGTACACGTTTTAATGTTATCCCAGAAAGTGCAGAACTCATAGGTACCGTAAGAACCCTAAACCCAGATATGAGAACCATGATTATTAAACGCATGACAGAAATGGCCAGCGATATAGCCAAGGCCTATGGAGGAGACGCAACCATAGATTGGCAAAACAACACCATCGTTACCTACAATGACCCTGAGCTGACCACTAAGGCTATCAGCACTTTAAAAAGGGTAGCTGGTGCAGATAAGGTACTGGGCATGAAAGCCGTTACAGGTGGTGAAGATTTCAGCTATTTTCAAGAAAAAATACCGGGAGTTTACTTTTTTCTGGGAGGCATGACTCCTGGCAACACAATGCCCTACCCCCATCACACCCCAGATTTCCAAATAGATGACGCTGGAATGTTACTTGGTGTTAAATCATTAACACAACTGGCATTAGATTATTTAAATCAATAACAATATAAAACCCAACAAGCAAGCCATTGCCCAAAGGTTAAAAATCTTTACTATTGCTTTTTAAATAAAAAATAGCACTAAAATTAATATATACCATGGAATCTCAAGCACTACTACCCTATTTTGCCTCTTTACTATCTGCTATTATAGTAGGTGTTATTGCCTATCTTTTTTTTAAAACACATACAGATAACGAAGAGGGCCGTAGACGGTTTTTACTACATAAAGAAACCCAATCTAAAACACTCCCTCTAAGGCTACAAGCCTATGAGCGCCTTACATTACTTTTGGAGCGTATAGACCCAAATAGTCTTTTAATACGTGTAAAACCTAAAGGTAACGATTTAAACAAGTATGAGCAGGACCTTGTATCAAGCATAGAAGATGAATTTGTACACAATCTAAGCCAGCAAATTTATGTGTCTGTGGAAATGTGGAACGTAACAAGAACTACAAAAAATACAACCATACAAATTATAAGACAAACGGCAATGAACGAAAAGATTGAATCTGCAGACAAACTCAGAGAAGCTGTTTTAAATCATTTTATGGGAGAAGTAACACCATCACAAAAGGCATTAGCCTATCTAAAAAAAGAAATACACCAACTCTTCTAAAATAGGCCATGCATGTGGTTATTGCTTAGTAACAAAGTAAATTCGTTGTATGAATCCTAACTTTGAGCTGTATTTGCGCTACTTGCAACCTCACTCACTAATTTTATAGTATCGGTATTGGCTAGTAAAACTTCTTGTATTTTCACTTTTTATTTTTGAAAAGCCCCTTTTCTATTTGCATATTCAAGAGCTGAAAACACCCTTTAATTACTTACTGTCAGGTTATTAAAATTTATGGGGTACCCTTGTTTACCATATAATTTTAATGAAAATTACATGTAAACTTATGAGTTTTTTGTAAATTGAATTTTAGTATTGTTAAAAAGTGAAGACCAGAACCCACTTAAAAAAACGGGGTGCAACCGAAAAACCTAACGAGTAGGAAAACTAAATAATAAAAAATTATGAATTGGTATTTAAAAGTTTTGAAACAGTATGCAGATTTTAATGGTCGTGCAAGACGAAAAGAATATTGGATGTTTGTTTTGTTCAATACTGAGTTTTTCAATTCTAGCAATGATTTTTGATAATGTATTTGGTATTGCTATCGAAGGAATTGGCTATGGCCCTATCTATCTTTTATATGTATTAGCTATGATGATTCCTAGTTTGGCAGTTGCAGTTAGAAGACTTCATGATGTAGGAAAAAGTGGATGGATGATTTTAATATCTTTAATTCCAATTATTGGAGGGATTTGGTTGTTAGTGTTATTTGTAACTGATGGAAACCCTGGCGAAAATGAGCACGGTGCAAATCCAAAAGAAATGACTGTTTAGTATAAAAAAATACAACCATACAAATTATAAGACAAACGGCAATGAACGAAAAGATTGAATCTGCAGACAAACTCAGAGAAGCTGTTTTAAATCATTTTATGGGAGAAGTAACACCATCACAAAAGGCATTAGCCTATCTAAAAAAAGAAATACACCAACTCTTCTAAAATAGGCCATGCATGTGGTTATTGCTTAGTAACAAAGTAAATTCGTTGTATGAATCCTAACTTTTTACAAACACCCATAGAATATCTTAAAGGCGTAGGGCCTAATAGGGCAGATTTGTTAAAAAAAGAGTTGGGCATCTTTACATTTCAAGACCTATTAAATCTATTTCCAAACAGGTATCTAGATAGAACTCAGTACTATAAAATAAAAGATTTGCAACGCAATAGCGCAGACGTGCAGGTTATAGGCAGGATAACTCATTTAAAAACTGTTGATCAAAAGCGCGGTAAACGCCTGGTAGCGACCTTTAAAGATGCCAATGGAATGATGGAGCTTATCTGGTTTAGGGGCCATAAATGGATTAAGGAGAATCTAAAACTCAATGAAACCTATGTAGCCTTCGGGAAAACAAACTTTTACAACGGCACTTTTTCTATGCCTCATCCAGATTTAGAGCCATTAAAAGAACACCAAAGCAAGTTACGCTCTGCCCTACAGCCAATATACCCCTCCACAGAAAAACTAAGCAACAGTGGTATTACCAATAGAGTTGTGAGTGGCCTTATGGAACAATTGTTTTTGGAGCTTAAAAAATCGTTCGTAGAAACCCTCTCACCGGAAATTTTAGAGGAGTTACAATTAATGCCCAAAAGTAAAGCAATACTGAATATTCATTTTCCAGAAAATGGAAAAGAATTAGCAAAAGCAATATACCGGTTAAAGTTTGAAGAATTATTTTTTATACAACTACAATTATTAATAAAAAACTTAGTCCATAAAAGCAAAATTAAAGGCTATCCTTTTACTACAATTGGAACCAATTTTAACAGCTTCTATAAGGAGCATCTTCCCTTTGATTTAACAGGTGCACAAAAAAGAGTTATCAAAGAAATACGCAATGATTTAGGTAGTAATGCGCAAATGAACCGCTTATTGCAAGGAGATGTAGGTAGCGGGAAAACAATTGTAGCGCTTTTATCAATGTTAATAGCTATTGACAACGGTTTTCAAGCCTGTTTAATGGCCCCGACTGAAATTTTGTCAGTCCAGCACTATACCGGATTATCAGAATTATGTAAACCTCTTAAAATCAGTATATCAATATTAACAGGTTCAACTAAAACTTCAATAAGAAGAGAAATACATGAATCACTAGAAAATGGCCAATTAAACATCTTAATTGGCACCCATGCCCTACTAGAGGATAAGGTGAAATTTAAAAATTTAGGGCTCGCAATAATTGATGAACAGCATCGTTTTGGAGTAGCTCAACGAAGCAAATTATGGCATAAAAACAAGTACCCTCCTCACATACTTGTAATGACCGCAACGCCCATTCCTCGAACCTTGGCAATGAGCGTATATGGAGATCTAGATATTAGTGTTATAGATGAACTTCCTCCCGGAAGAAAAGACATAAAAACAGTGCACCGCTATGACAGCAATAGACTTAAGGTGTTTAAGTTTATAAAAGATCAAACTGATCTTGGAAGACAGGTATATATTGTGTACCCTCTTATTCAAGAAAGCGAAGTGCTAGACTACAAAGACCTTATGGACGGCCATGAGAGCATCTCAAGAGAATTTCCGCAACCAAAGTATCAAATATCTATTGTGCATGGTAAGATGAAACCCGCAGATAAAGAATTTGAAATGAATCGTTTTATTAAAGGCGAAACACAAATCATGGTTGCCACCACGGTGATTGAAGTTGGTGTAAACGTCCCAAACGCCTCTGTAATGGTCATAGAAAGCGCAGAACGCTTTGGACTTTCTCAACTACACCAACTCAGAGGACGCGTAGGTCGTGGCGCCGAGCAGAGTTATTGTATTTTAATGACCAGCCATAAATTATCTGCAGATGCAAAAACACGTTTAGAAACCATGACTGGCACTAGTGACGGTTTTGAGATTGCAGAGGTAGATTTAAAACTCAGAGGGCCGGGAGACATTATGGGCACCCAACAAAGTGGGGTATTAAATCTAAGAATTGCAGATATTGTAAAAGATACTCATATACTGAAAATAGCTAGAAGCTACGCAAGACAAACCTTAGAGAAAGATCCTTCACTCATATTACCAAAAAATAGTGCTATAAAAAACACCTACGGGCAAATAGCAAAATATAGAAATATCTGGAACTATATTTCATAACAAATCAAACAAGCTACAAAACTCCCAAAACACCTATAAAATATAGGCTTAACTGCGCTTTAACAGCATACTTAAAAGCTTTTAAAATTTACGATATTTTCACTAAGCTATTTTTTTGAAAAAATCTTGGCTTGAAAACCTTAAAAGCACTTACAAAAAGCCATGGTATTGTTATCTTTGATGCTTATATAAGTAAAACGCATTATGAAAATTTCATACAACTGGCTTAAACAGTTCATCAACACAGATTGGGATGCCAAACAAACTGGAGAACTCCTAACAGACTTAGGTCTTGAAATAGAAGGGATTACTCCTTTTTCTTCTGTCCCTGGAGGCTTAAAAGGTATTGTTGTTGGGCACGTACTCTCTTGTGAGCAACACCAAAATGCAGACCGTCTTAAAGTTACCAAAGTAGATTTGGGTGCTGATGAAATAGTGCAGATTGTTTGTGGCGCACCTAATGTAGCTGCAGGACAAAAAGTACCTGTTGCCACTATAGGCACAACACTTTATGATGCAGATGGAAAGCCTTGGCAAATAAAAAAAGGTAAAATTAGAGGAGAAGTAAGTCAAGGAATGATTTGTGCTGAAGATGAGCTAGGTCTTGGAAATGCTCATGATGGCATCATGGTTTTAGACAAAGATATAGCCCCTGGAACACTTGCCTCTGAGGTTTTAAAAGTTGAAAATGATATAGTTTTTGAAATAGGTTTAACGCCAAACCGCGCAGATGCTATGAGTCACTGGGGAGTTGCTCGTGATTTACGTGCTGGTTTAAAGCAAAAAGACATAGCCTTAGAATTAATTACCCCTTCCACTACTAATTTTAAGATTGAAAACAGATTATTAAAAATGGAAGTTAAGGTGCAGGACAAAAAACTTGCTCCTCGATACTGTGGTGTAACCATAAGTGATATAAGTATTAAAGAATCTCCAGATTGGCTAAAAAACAGACTCAAAGCCATTGATTTAACACCCGTTAATAACGTTGTAGATGCTACCAACTATGTACTTCATAGTCTTGGGCAGCCATTACATGCTTTTGATGCTAAAAAAATATCTGGTAACGAAATCAATGTAAAAACCCTACCTAGCGGCACTAAATTCACAACCCTCGATGGTGTTGAAAGAGAACTTCACCAAGAAGATTTAATGATCTGTGATGCAGAAAAACCCATGTGTATTGCTGGTGTTTTTGGCGGTATAGACAGCGGTGTTACAGATGCAACATCAAGTATTTTTCTAGAAAGTGCTTACTTTAACCCCGTAAGTATTAGAAAAACTGCAAAACGTCATGGACTCAATACAGATGCATCATTCCGTTTTGAGCGTGGTATAGACCCCAAAACAACAGAATACGCCCTGATGCACTGCGCCATTTTAATCTGTGAATTAACTGGCGGTAACATGACCAGTGATATCATAGATATCTATCCAAAGAAAATTAAAGACCACCAGGTATTTTTAAACTTTGACAAAGCAAACGCTTTAATTGGTCAAAAAATAGAGAAGGAAACCATTAAAAACATCCTCTCCTCATTAGAAATAAAGGTTAATAACGTTACAGAAACTGGTATTGGCATGACCATACCAGCCTACAGAAACGATGTAACTAGAGAGGCAGATGTTATTGAAGAAATTTTACGTGTATATGGATACAACAATATAGGTGTATCCTCAAAACTAAATGCATCTATAGCTAGCAGTGTGGGAGTGAAAGACCACCAGGTGCAAAACAAAGTTGCCTCTCAGCTTACCTCTCTTGGTTTTCATGAAATGCTAAACAACTCTCTCACATCGCCAAAGTACACGCAACTTTCTGACACTTTAAAAGAGCAGCAAAACGTAACGATACTAAACCCTCTTAGTAACGAGCTGTCTGTGATGCGTCAATCTATGCTATTTGGAGCGCTGGAATCACTGGCATATAACACCAAGCGAAAAGCGGCCAACGTAAAGCTTTTTGAGTTTGGAAATACGTATAAAAATTTCGAAACCACTAGAGAAGAACAAAAACATCTATCACTAGTAGTGGCAGGTAACAAAACAGAAAACACCTGGAGCTCTCAAATAGGCAGCGCAGACTTTTTCTATTTTAAAGGAGTAATTACAGCTATCTTAGATAGGCTAGGATTGTCTTTGTTTTCAGAAAAAGAAATAGAAAGTGATCTATTCTCTGAAGGGCTATCGCTATGCTTAAAAAAACAAACCCTTGTAAGCTTTGGTGTGGTTAATCAAAAAATAACCAAACATTTTGGTGTTGACACAGAAGTACTCTTTGCAGATTTTCATTGGGGCACGATACTATCGCTTTTAAACACAAATAACTTTATTGTAAAACCACTTTCTAAATTTCCGAAGGTAAAACGTGATTTTGCCCTCCTAATAGATGAGTCTGTAGGATTTGGAGATTTAAAAAACACTGCTTTTCAGACAGAAAAGTCCTTGCTTAAAGAAGTACACCTTTTTGATGTATATACAGGTAAAAATCTGCCAGAAGGCAAAAAGTCTTACGCGCTAAGTTTCACCCTGCAAGATGAAAATAAGACCTTAACAGATAAGCAGATTGACAAAATCATGAACAAATTGCAGCAACGTTTTGAAAAAGACTTTGGTGCTACCCTTAGATAAAAACATACATCGGCTAAAAATAATTTAAAGAGTTATAGATTAAAAAGCGATTTTGCAGATTTTAAGTTTTAAATATCTTTGGTAAAAATATATTGTAATAACAATACCAAAATATGAGAATTTTATTTTTGGCAGCTATAATTGCCCTTAGCACTACTGCAGTTTTAGCCCAACAACCTCAAAAGCCAACTGCCTCAGAGATTTACCACAAACTAGAAAAGCTCAACTTTCTTGGAAGTGCGCTATATGTTGCAGCACATCCAGATGATGAAAACACGAGGCTAATTTCTTATTTAGCCAATGATATGCATGCAAAAACTGCATATCTATCTTTAACTCGAGGAGATGGAGGACAAAACTTAATTGGTCCAGAAATTAGAGAATTATTAGGGGTCATCAGAACTCAAGAATTACTAGCTGCTCGCGCCAGCGATGGTGGAGAACAATTATTTACAAGAGCTAATGACTTTGGCTATTCAAAACATCCTGATGAAACACTCGAAATCTGGAACAAAGACGCCGTTTTAAGTGATGTAGTAAGAGCAATCAGAACGTTTAAACCAGATGTTATTATCAATAGGTTTAACCACAGAAACCCCGGGAGCACACATGGGCATCATACCGCTTCTGCAATGTTAAGCTTTGAAGCTTTTGATTTGGTGGGCGATGCAACAAAATTTCCAGAAACAGCAATTACCCATGGATCCTGGCAACCAAAAAGACTTTTATTTAATACCTCTTGGTGGTTTTATGGTTCTAAAGAAAAATTTGAAAAAGCAGACAAATCAAATCTCGTTAGTGTAGAAACAGGAAATTATTATCCAGCCCTTGGCCTATCTAACGGTGAAATTGCTTCTTTGAGTAGGTCTATGCACAAATCTCAAGGATTTGGTAGCACAGGAACTCGAGGCAAACAAACAGAGTACCTTGAATTTCTAAAAGGAGAGTTTCCACAAGACACCACCAATATATTTGATGGTATTAACACAAGTTGGTCAAGAATAGAAGGCGGAGTGGCTATTGGCAAGGTATTAAACCCTCTTTTAGACAACTTTAATTTTCAAGACCCGTCAACAATAGTACCTCAGCTAGTGGAGGCCTACAGGCTTTTAAAAGACACAAAACAAGGGCATTGGCGCACTATTAAACTAAAAGAATTAGAAGAGTTAATAATAGCGTGTAGTGGTGTTTTCTTAGAAGCGGTAGCTAATAAAGAAAGTATCAACCCAATGGGAGCTTACACCCTCAAGGTAGAGGCCATTAATAGAGGAGCAAATAAAATCACGCTCTCTAAGATAACAACCGCTAGTGGTCTTATTTTATCTAGTAAAGAGATTGTCTTACTATCCAATGAAAAAGAAAACCTTGAACTAGAGGTAACTTCACAAAACAAGGTACCCTCTACTGCTTATTGGCTTAAATCTAAAGGTTCTTTAGGGATGTACAGCGCACCAAAGGATTTGATTGGATTACCACAAACTCCCGCTGCAGAGCAAATTGTGTTTACTTTAAAGATAGATAATACTGCCCTACAGATACTCAAAGATGTTGTTTATAAATTTAATGACCCTGTGGATGGTGAAGTCTATAGGCCTTTTAATGTGCTTCCAAAAGTCTCTGCTAGTATTGCAGAAAAAGTACTGGTATTTGCTGATGAAAATTCTCAAAAGGTTGCTGTACATGTTAGGGCTGGAAAAGACAACCTAGAGGGCACTCTGCAGTTAAATGCTCCAAAGGGATGGGTTGTTTCTTCCCCGCAATTATTTACCCTAGAGCGTCAAGGTGAAACTAGCACCCTATGGTTTACTGTAACTCCGCCAAAAAATCAAAGCCAGGGGTATCTAAGACCTTTGATACAAATTGGAGATACCTATTACGACAAAGAATTAATTAATATAGATTACAACCATATCCCTTACCAATCTGTGCTTTTACCAAGCAAAGCAAAGGTAGTAAGAATAAATATCGAAAAAAAAGGACAACATATTGGCTATATTCAAGGAGCTGGTGACGGCGTTGGGCAGAGCTTAGAGCAAATAGGATACAGTGTCACAAATCTTGATGTTACAGAAATTTCAGCCCAAAACCTTAAAAAATATGATGCAGTTGTTGTTGGAGTTAGAGCCTACAATACTATTGCTGCACTAGCTTTTGCACAAAAGGAATTAAACAAATATGTACAGGCTGGAGGTACAATGGTGGTGCAATACAACACAAGTCATAGACTCGTTACAAAACAAATAGCCCCATACGCATTATCACTCTCTAGAGACAGGGTTACAGATGAGTTTGCTCCTGTAACTATTTTAGACCCTAACCACCCTGTATTAAACAGCCCTAATAAAATAACACAGGTAGACTTTAAGGGCTGGGTACAAGAACGAGGGCTCTATTTTCCTAACAAATGGGCAGAGGAGTTTACCCCAATACTAGCAATGAATGATAAAGGAGCTCCACAAACAAAAGGATCTCTTTTGGTGGCCCGCTACGGAAAAGGACACTACGTATATACAGGACTTAGTTTCTTTAGAGAACTTCCTGCTGGCGTTGCAGGGGCTTACAGGTTATTTGCGAATATCATTTCTATAGGAAAATAGGATTTAAAAAACACATCATGAAAGAAAAAGAAACCACTGTATCGAAACAAAAATTTGTGTGGACACAAAAATTTACACTTGTGCTTATTGTAAATGCCATCTATGTAGTACTCTTTTATTTATTAATGAAACACTTTGTATAAATGCAGCAGATAGATTGGTTTATCCTTATCGGGACATTGTTATTTATTGTGTTATATGGCACCTATAAATCAAGGGGCAGCAAAAATGTAACTCAGTACTTAAAAGGAGGAAGTGACTCCAGATGGTGGACCATTGGCCTTAGTGTAATGGCCACACAGGCAAGTGCTATTACTTTTCTATCTACCCCAGGGCAAGCCTTTCATAGCGGGATGGGCTTTGTGCAGTTCTATTTTGGACTGCCAATTGCAATGGTTATTATCTGTTTGGTCTTTATACCTATATACCACAGGCTGAAGGTTTTTACTGCCTATGAGTATTTAGAAACTCGTTTTGATCTTAAAACACGTACCCTTACTGCTATCCTTTTTTTAATACAGCGCGGTTTGGCTGCAGGTATTACCATCTTTGCCCCTGCTATTATTTTATCTGCAGTACTGGGCTGGAATCTAGTGATGCTTAATATTATTATTGGAGTACTGGTTATTATATATACTGTAAGTGGCGGCACCAAGGCGGTGAGCGTTACTCAAAAACAACAAATGGCAATTATATTTGGAGGAATGTTTGTGGCATTTTTACTGATATTAAATTACCTACCCTTGGACATCACATTTACCAAAGCTTTAGAGATTGCTGGTGCAAGCGGGAAAATGGAAATATTAGATTTCTCCTTTGATTTTGATAACAAGTACACTTTTTGGAGTGGTATTATTGGAGGTACGTTTCTTGCACTCTCCTATTTTGGTACAGATCAAAGCCAAGTGCAGCGCTATCTTAGCGGAAAATCTATGAAAGAAATGCAAATGGGCCTGATCTTTAATGGGCTTCTAAAAATACCAATGCAATTCTTTATTCTTTTGGTTGGAGTGATGGTTTTTGTGTTTTACCAATTCAATTCTTCTCCCCTACACTTTAATCCTAGCGCAGTAAACGATGTATTAAACTCTCCCTATGCAGCGCAATACCAAGACCTACAGGATAAAAAAAACACCCTAGAGATTGCCATCAAAGAGCAGCAATTAAACTATGCAGTGTTAGACAACCAAGGGCAAAAACAAACGGTGCTTTTAGATATTAAAGCATTGCAATCACAAGAAGATCAGCTAAGAATATCATCTAAAGAGTTGATAAAAAAAGCAAACCCAGAGGCAGAAACCAATGATAAAGATTATGTTTTTATACATTTTATTTTAAACAATCTTCCTAGAGGTCTAATTGGCTTACTATTGGCAGTTATCTTAAGCGCCGCAATGTCTTCAACGGCCTCAGAGCTTAATGCCCTTGGCTCAACAACTACCATAGACCTCTACAGGCGTAACAATCAAGGAAGGAGTGACAAACACTACCTAATGGCCTCTAAAGGCTTTACGATGCTCTGGGGGATCATAGCTATTGGGGTTGCCTGTGTGGCCAATTTATTTGAAAACTTAATAGAGCTTGTAAACATAATAGGTTCTATTTTCTACGGAAATGTACTTGGGATTTTCTTGCTCGCCTTTTTCTTTACCTATGTTAAGAGCAGGGCCGTGTTTATTGCCGCTATTATTACCCAAGGAATTATTGTATACATATGGTGGATTGACCTTATGCCTTATTTGTGGCTAAATGTTGTAGGAGCTACCCTAGTAATTGCAATTGCATTTATCTTGCAAGTTGTAAGCCTTGATAAAAACAAAGGTCTTGAAGTGTAAATAGAATACTAATAAAAAAATCCCTTTCAATAACACAAGGTCATTGAAAGGGATTTTAGGTTTAAAAAAAGAGAAATTACTTAGCTCCCCATTGTTTTAAAGATTTTTTATTAAGGGCAACATAATCCATGTTTCCAGCTTCCTGAGCTTGAGCCATAGAAGCCTTTGCAGCTTTTATAGCGCCTTTAACATCTCCAGATTTTGCATAAATCAAAGATTGTTGTCTTTTGTACCAAAATGCAGTAGCATTTAAAGCTACAGCAGCGTCAATCCAAGTTTTTGCTTGATTGATATCTTTATCTGCCTCTAGGTAATACACAGCAGCGCTATAATAATCAGCGGCGCTTGGAGTTCCCATTACCTTATCTATACTGGCGCTTACCATTTTATCTGTCATTACATTAAAACCAACAGACACGTAGGTTTTATCCCAAATTATGGCAAGAGTAGCACCGTCAATTTTAATGTCATTTATAGACATGGTGAAGGTTTCTACACTAGTTGGCATCTGGTAGGTTTTTGCAACAACTTTTGCAACAACTTTTGAATCATCCCACTGCTTTGGTGTTCCCCAATTTTGAGTATCATTATAAAAATAAACCTCCCAGTTTACCGCACCTGGCTTGGTGAAAATTGCATAGGTTCCGGCCTTCACTGTTGCTTCTCCAATTAAAACATCATCACTAAAGGTAATCATAGAGTTTTGGTTTGCACCAGTACGCCACATGGCGTCAAAAGGAACCAAACCACCAAATATAGTTCTGCCTTTTACAGAAGGTCTTGAATATTTTAAAGTAACATCTGTAAGCCCAACAGTTTGCTCTAGAGTTTGCATTGGGCTTGGCGCAGGTGTTTTAATTTGTGCTTGTGTTACAAGGGTTAACAAGAACATTGCAGTGTATAAAATTATTTTTTTCATTAGAAATAGTTAAGTGTTAATAATGCCGTAAAAATACAAAAAAACAAACTATGACTCTTTATTTAAAAAAGCATAAAAAACATTACAATTTCTGTAGTACCTTTGTGGCATGTCAAAACGTTTTATTTCAGAAATAATAGGAACTTTCGCACTTGTATTTTGTGGTACTGGAGCTATGGTAATTAATGATTTTACAGGTGGCACAGTAACCCATGTTGGTGTAGCTATTACCTTTGGCCTTATTGTTATGGGTATGATTTATGCTTTTGGAGATATTAGTGGCGCCCACATGAACCCAGCCGTTACTATTGGCTTTGCGTATGCTAAAAAATTTCCATGGAAAGAAGTTCCTGCCTATGTTTTGGCGCAGCTCATTGGAGCTTTTCTAGCAAGTGGCATACTATTGTATTTATTTCCAGAGAGTCAAACACTTGGCGCCACTTTGCCAGGGCTCTCTGCACTTAAAGTTTTTATATTTGAAATTATTTTATCCTTTTTCTTGATGGTAGTCATCATAAATGTATCTACAGGATCAAAAGAAATTGGCGTAGTTGCTGGTATTGCCATTGGTAGTGTTGTACTATTAGAGGCCATGTTTGCAGGCCCCATTACTGGAGCCTCCATGAATCCAGCCCGCTCTATAGCGCCCGCTGTAGTCTCTGGAAACATAGCAGATTTATGGATTTATATTTTTGCGCCTATTATTGGTTGTGTGCTTGCTGTGGTAAGCTGCAAGTTAGTGAAAGATGAGCAGTGTTGTGATGAGAATTGCTAAACACCAATTCTTGTTATTAAATTTTAGTGGTCTCTTCTTTTCCAGGCATCATACTAATTATGACGCTTTAATATCTTAAAGTTTTCAAAATCCTACTAGTATTACTACCCATCAAAGTATCTTTGGTTTATGACGAATTTTGGACAATTCTAAAATAAAGCTAGTATACTAGCCATATTAAATACCTACATAGCTTTACTGCTTGTTTTTTGATACCATACATGAAGATTTACACACTACACTCCAAGCAACACCTTCCTATTAGCAAGCAACAGGCTTGGGATTTTTTGTCTGACCCTAATAACCTTAAGGCTATTACACCTAAGTATATGGGTTTTATTATAAAATCTGGAGCAGACAGACCCATGTTTGCAGGGCAAATCATACAATACATTGTAACTCCACTACTGGGTATAAAAACAAAATGGGTTACAGAAATCACTCAGGTTGAAAAGGGTGAGTATTTTGTTGACCAACAACTCTTTGGCCCCTATGCAATGTGGCATCACAAACACTTTATAAAAGAAATTCCAGGAGGTGTAGAAATGGAAGACATTATAGACTATAAAGTGCCTCTTGGGTGGCTAGGTCAATTAGTGCACCCTATACTTGTAAAGCCAAGACTTGATAAAATATTCAAGTATAGAAAAATGAAATTAATTGAACTTTTTGGTACTATATAATTACCTCACAATACCTTATAACTATGAAAAACATACTTCTTATTGGCGGATCCTACGGAATTGGAGCTGCAATAGCAAAACAACTTAAAGACACCCACAAGGTATATGTAGCCTCTAGAACACAAGAGAACATACCCCAGGGAGTTACCCACATGATCTTTGATGCATTAACTGATGATATCTCTACATTACCCTTGCCAGATCAAATAGACGGCCTGGTGTATTGCCCTGGAAGTATCAATCTAAAACCTTTTAAAAGAATAAAACCTCAAACATTCCAAGAAGATCTAGAGGTAAATTTTCTTTCACTAGTTAAAGTACTACAAGGCTTACTTCCAAAGCTTACGGCTTCAAACGGGGCAAGTTTAGTGTTTTTTAGCACTGTTGCTGTTAAAGTAGGTATGCCTTTTCATACCAGCGTATCGGCATCTAAAGGAGCTATAGAGGGTTTTGCTAAAGCCTTGGCAGCAGAGTATGCTCCAAGGGTGAGGGTTAATGTTATTGCACCCTCACTTACAGATACTCCACTAGCTGGACGCCTGCTATCTAGTGATGACAAAAAACAAAGAATGGGAGAAATGCATCCACTAAAAAGAATTGGAACAAGCGCAGATATTGCCAATACTGCTTGTTTTTTACTCTCAGAACAATCTAGTTGGATGACTGGACAAGTACTTGCAATAGATGGTGGGAAATCAACATTACAAACACAATAAAGTGGCAGCAACTGTAAATATATTTTGGTTTAGACGTGATTTACGCCTTGAAGACAATGTAGGATTCTCTAAAGCATTACAGGGAAAATCACCTGTTATGCCCATCTTTATATTTGATACCGAAATTCTAGACAAACTCTCCAAAGATGATGCTAGGGTAAGTTTTATTTACAACACCTTGCAAGATTTAAAGAGCACCTTGCAAGACCATGGAAGTTCTTTGGCTATATATTATGGCAAACCATTAGAGGTCTTTAAAAAATTAACAGCGCAATTTAATGTGCAAAATGTAATCACCAATAGAGATTACGAACCTTATGGCCAGGATCGGGATCTTGAGATTAAAGAGTATTTAACTACTCTAACCCAACACCAAGACAGTGCGGCTCCAATTGGTTTTTATGATTACAAAGACCAAGTTATTTTTGAGAAAGACAGCATTGTAAAGGCAGACAGCACTCCTTATGTTGTGTACACTCCTTATAAAAATAAATGGAAAAGCGTATTTAACCCAGAGACAGACCTAAAAGACCACAAAACAACAATCTATTTTAAAAATCTGTATCAAAACACGACGCTGCAAAACACGACTCTGGAGCAAATGGGTTTTACCACCTCCAGTATTAAGGTGCCCAAACACAATACCTCTGCACGTCTTATACAAAACTATGAAGATACCCGTAATTTCCCTGGAGTAGATGGCACTTCACATCTAGGGCCACATTTACGTTTTGGCACCGTTAGCATAAGGGCAATGATGAGAAAGGCTATTTCAGAAAAAAACGAGGTGTTTTGGAGTGAGCTTATTTGGCGAGAATTTTTTATGCAGATATTTTGGCACTTTCCCCACACGCAACAAAAAGCCTTTAGACCAAAGTATGATCGTATTGTATGGCGCAACAACGAGCAAGAGTTTGAACACTGGAAAAACGGGACCACAGGCTATGTTTTAGTGGATGCCGGAATGAGAGAACTAAATAAAACAGGACACATGCACAATAGAGTGCGCATGCTAGTTGCAAGTTTTTTGTGTAAACACCTACTTATTGATTGGCGCTGGGGAGAAACCTACTTTGCATCAAAGCTTCTAGATTATGAGCAATCAAGTAATGTTGGTAATTGGCAATGGGCAGCAGGAAGTGGTGTAGATGCCGCACCTTACTTTAGGATATTTAATCCAATCACACAAGCAGATAAGTTTGATAAAGACAAAAAGTATATTAAGAAATGGGTGCCTGAGTATGAAACTCAAAAGTATACTGCCATGATTGTAGATCACAAACTTGCCCGCGAGAGATGTCTACAGACCTATAAAAAAGGAATAAACGAATAACTAAAGACTAGCCATTAGGTATTTCTTATACACTTCTAAACTTTATAAATAAGTTAAAGGTAGATGCGCAAAGCATTTTTTTTTAATAATAGTTACCCAAGTATTATATGTTGTTGCATGTGTAGTTTTGTGATAGGTTTATGCACTTTGAGGTAGTTTTTTTATCAATTAAATAGAAATACTTAAATTGAATACAGGTATGTAAATATATCTAGCGTTACACCTTTTACAATCGTATCCTTTAAGACCAGAAATATATTTTGAAATACCCTCTCTTTTGATCCGGACGCCTTGAAGTAGAATTACATTTTGGACACTTTTTCATAACAGAGTATGCTTTTCGGACAAATATAAGGAAATAAACACCTGAAAACCAATTGTTTAAGCTATTCGATAATAAGTTAAACAAAAAAATATCTTTTAAATTATAATTAATAAGTAGCTGTATTAAAACATAAAAACTAGCCTTAGATATTGCTTTATTTTGATTTACAATGACAACTTGCCAATAAAAACCAATAAAGAAACCTTTACAAATACCTAAATTACACTTACTTTTGCTCTTAAGAAATGTAGTGACAAACAACGCTTTATAACTTTTACAATACAAAAGTAATTTGTTTTGTTAATCCAAACATTTTAGATGGCAAGCAATTGCACTACCACTGCAGTATCAGTAGATACGCATCACAAACCAAACGACTATCATGACTATTAAGACATTCTTTAGCTGCGCTACTATTTTTATGTGCTACTGCAGGCTATTCTCAAAACAATACTACACCAGACAATTCTATTGAGGCTCAATTTGTTGAGGTTATTGATAAATCTAATAACTACCAAAAATATAAAGTCATTAAAAGAACCAAACTTGCTGGTTTAAGAAAAAATATTTTAGACTCTATAGAATTACTTGAAAATTCTATCCAGCAAAAAGATGCAACAATCGCATCTCAAAACAACAGCATAACAACTCTAGAGGCCAGTTTAAGTAATACACAAAACAACCTGGACTCCTCAATTGAAAAAGAAGGAACTATTTCCCTTTTTGGAATTACTACTAAAAAAGGCACTTATAACTTTCTACTATTTTCTACTATAGGCGTCTTGCTTCTTGGGCTTTTATTTTTTATAATTAAGTTTAAAAACAGCAACATCATAACAAAACAAACAAATCACAAGCTCACTGAGATTGAGCAGGAATTTGATAGCTATCGCCAAAAGAAATTAGAAGAGCAGCAAATACTGCGAAGAAAACTACAAGACGAGATTAACAAGAAAAAGTAACTAGTACATCACATTGTATTTTCATAAAAAATCCCAAACACAATTGTGTTTGGGATTTTTTAAATTATACTATTTAAAAAAGGTAGCTAAGAATCTAATCTAGTAATCTTAGCACCAATGCCGCGAAGACGCTCGTCTATATTTTCATAGCCTCGATCTATTTGCTCTATGTTGTGAATAGTACTAGTTCCTTTGGCAGAGAGTGCTGCAATTAACAAAGAAATACCAGCGCGTATATCTGGAGAGACCATGGTAGTGGCCTTTAGCATAGACTCAAAGTTGTGACCTATAACAGTTGCGCGGTGAGGATCACATAATATAACACGGGCACCCATGTCTATTAGTTTATCTACAAAAAACAATCTGCTTTCAAACATTTTTTGGTGAATAAGCACACTTCCTTTAGCCTGGGTACAAACAACCAGTACAATACTTAATAAATCTGGAGTAAACCCTGGCCACGGAGCATCTGAAACAGTTAGAGTAGAACCATCAATGTATCCTTGAATTTCATAACTATCTTGAGATGGTATGAAAATATCATCGCCTCTCTTTTCTAGGGTTATTCCTAATTTTCTAAAGGTATCAGGAATAATACCTAAATTTTCCCAACTTACATCTTTAATGGTTATTTCACTATGAGTCATAGCAGCTAAGCCTATCCAGCTGCCAATTTCAATCATATCTGGCAATACGCGGTGTGTACAACCTGTTAAGTGTTCAACACCATCTATTGTAAGCATGTTAGAGCCAACACCTTTAATGTTTGCCCCCATGGAGTTTAACATTTTACATAGCTGCTGCAGGTATGGCTCACAGGCGGCGTTGTATATTGTTGTGGTTCCTTTGGCCAGAACTGCCGCCATTACAATGTTAGCAGTTCCCGTAACAGAAGCCTGGTCAAGTAACATGTAGCAACCCTTAAGGCCGTTTGGAGCCTCAACTCCATAAAAACGTTCTTCTTTATTATATCTAAAGCTTGCACCTAATTTAATGAAACCTTCAAAATGTGTATCTAATCTTCTTCTTCCAATTTTATCACCACCTGGACGTGGTATATATCCTTTCCCAAAACGTGCTAAAAGAGGACCTACAATCATAATAGAACCACGTAATGAACCTCCCTGTGTTTTAAAAAGTTCTGACTTGAGATAGTCAAGATTAATATCATCTGCCTTAAATGCAAATTTACCTTTCCCTAATTTTTGGATTTTAACTCCCAAATTACCTAGGATGCCTATTAATTTGTTTACATCTATAATATCTGGTATGTTCTCTATAATAACCTCTTGGGGTGTTAATAAAACAGCACAAAGTATTTGCAAAACTTCATTTTTTGCACCTTGCGGAGTGATTTCACCTTTTAATTTGTGACCTCCTTCGATTTGAAAAGTTCCCATAGCTTTTGGTAAGAAATTTAGTAGCGCTTACGGCCTCTATTGTTATTATTGTTATGCTTTTTGTAGTTATTAGTTGAAGTGGTGGCCTTAGTATCACTAAAACGATTTTTTGTTTTAAGCAATATTGAAGAATTTCTAAGTGCTTGCTCACTTTCTTTTAAATTTAATTTTCCGTCAGAGAGTTCAAACAAATGAACAAATATTACATCATCTTCAACGGTGTCTTTGTTCCAGTTTAAGAAACATTTTTTCATGTGATTGGCAATGGTTAATACCAATCCATCTTTTTTATCTCCATCTTCCCAACCAATAGCTACATCTATCATGCGTTTTATGATTATTTCCGTAAAAACGATATTTCGGGAAATTTTGAGGATATGCTAAGCTTGCTGGAGGCTCTCTTAGATGCCTCTACAGACTGGTTTCTCATAAGGAGATTCTACATCAAGTTTAAAATCTGAAATGATAAATAATTGATCCCAAAGTTTATGCTGGAAATCTGCAACATCACGCAGATGAGGGTTTAAATTACCCATTACAGAAATGATGCTTTTAGCTTGTTTGTTGCGTTTTTCAGGGTCTTGTTCTGCAACAGCCTGATCAACCATTTTCTGGATATGACGACCGTATTCTGGAATAATCAAATGCGGGCGCTCTGTATTATATTCTATATCTGTAAAAAACATGAGTTGTATTTATAAATTGGGGATTGTGTAAATGAAGAATTAATCTGTATTGCAAAATACAAATTTTATAAAGAAATCACTCCTTCCACCTGAGAAACTTGCTTGTATTTCTCTATCACCATCTCTGGGGATGCCATCACTACTTTAATGGAGAGGCTTGTATAGGTGCCTTTGCTAGAGTCACGGGTGTTTATTTGGGCATTTGTGCCGTTAAAAATAGCCTCAATTTGTGCTATTTTTTGAGCATTACCCGGCACAATAAATTTGTATAAATAAGGAGCAGGCCATGTTGTATCTCCTTTTAATTGTTCCTGTAATCTAGTGTAAAATTCTTCAGTTTTAGTATCTTTCATATTGTATTTCTTAAGAAATATAAAAGGGTTTGTATAATTAGCGGGTTTTAAACAAACCACCAAATAGTATTACACAAAGATACACTTTCAACATCAATATAAAATAACGTACTTTGTGGTTTAGAAATTATTTTTAACATCCATTTTTAGCAGTGAATACAAAAAGAATTGTCATTACCGGAGGCCCTGGCTCTGGAAAAACGACCTTAATAAACCATATAAAGAGTCTTGGTTACTCAACCATGGAAGAGGTCTCACGAGAAATAATAAACGAAGCTAGAAAAGAGGGTATTGACCAACTTTTTTTAACAGACCCCATGCTCTTTAGCCAAAAACTGCTAGAAAGCAGATTGCTTCAATTTGAAAAGGCTAAAGACCTAGACACAGATTATGTGTTTTATGACAGGGCTACTCCAGATATCACAGCATACATGGACTTTATAGGCTCCCAGTACGCTCCTGAATTTGAGAAGCCTTGCTACACCCATCTTTACGACTGTGTTTTTTTACTTCCACCTTGGGAGCTTATCTACACAAAAGACAATGAGCGTTACGAAACTTTTGCCCAAGCAAAAGAAATATACAAATCATTGTGTGATGGCTATAAAAAATACGGCTATACTATTATTGAAGTGCCGCAAGCAGGTATTGAGCAGCGAAGTGATTTCATTTTTAACTACCTAAAAAACACCTTCTGAAAAAACCCCTTGACATATTACAAAAATACTGGGGCCATACCAGTTTTAGACCAAAGCAAGAAGCCATAATCACCTCTGTTATGGACGGTAAAGACACCGTAGCGCTGCTGCCTACTGGTGGTGGAAAATCTATTTGTTTTCAAATTCCTTCCCTAGCACAAGAAGGTATTTGTATTGTTATATCTCCCCTTGTAGCCTTGATGACAGATCAAGTAAAAAGTTTGCATGAAAAGGGTATTAAAGCCCTTGCTATTACTGGAGGAAAATCATTTACAGAGGTAAACACGCTGCTGGACAATGCTAGCTTCGGAAATTATAAATTTCTTTACATTTCGCCAGAGAGATTACAACAAGAACTTGTCCAAAACACCATTAAGCGCATGAATGTAAACTGCATCGCTGTGGATGAGGCGCATTGTATTTCTCAGTGGGGAAATGATTTTAGGCCCGCCTATAAAAATATTAGCATTCTTAGAGAATTACAACCCCTATCTCCTATTATAGCCCTTACAGCAACTGCAACACCAGCAGGTGCTAAAGGACACTATCAAAGAGCTAGAGATGGAGCTTCCAGCGGTATTTCAGGATTCTTTTGTACGTCCCAACATAGCTTACAATACCTTGGAAGTAGAAGATAAATTATACCATATACAACAACTACTTAAATCAAATAAAAAAGAAGCTATTATATATGTAAGGACTAGAAGAAGCGCTGTTGAAACAAGCAGTCACTTAAACAGTCTTGGCATTAAAAGTGATTTTTTTCATGGAGGTATTCCAGCCAATGAAAAAACAAAAAAATTAGAAGCTTGGAAAAATGGCACTTCACCAACCATAGTAGCCACAAGTGCTTTTGGCATGGGTATAGATTTAGCAACCGTAGCACACGTTATACATATACAACTACCAGAGAGTTTGGAGAGCTACTTTCAAGAAGCTGGTCGCGCTGGTAGAGATGGCAATAGGGCAACAGCTACCATACTATACAACCCCTACGATAAACAATTAGTTACAAAGCAATTTATAGCATCGTTGGCAGATGTAGATTTGCTGAAATTTATTTACAAAAAATTAAATAATTACCTTCAAATTTCATATGGAGAAGGCGTTTTTACTACTCATGGATTTAATTTTGAAGACTTTTGCAAAACCTATTCTCTAAATACCCTCCAGGTTTTTAATGGCTTAAACACCCTAGATAGGCTTGGTGTCTTGCAACTCTCCAAGGAGTTTGGACGCACCAGTAAGTTGAAATTTTTAGTAGATACAAATACAGCGCTAGCATTCTTTAAACATGACGGGCTTGCCGCTGTAATTGGCAAAACCATATTAAGGCTCTATGGAGGTGTTTTTGAAACCATGACTGGTGTAAATCTGGAAGTTTTACAAACTAAAACAAGTCAATCACAACCTGTGATTATTCAGACCTTGAAAAAATTAGAAGCCGCCAATATTATAGAGTTGTACCTAAACACCACAGATGCAGCTATTACATTTTTAACCCCAAGAGAGGATGATAAAACAATAAATGTAATTGCAAGAGAAGTAGTTTCTCATAATGATAAAAAGAAACAACAAGTACAACAGCTATTAAACTATGTAGAAAACAATAACACCTGCAGGAGTGTGCAATTGGTAACTTATTTTGGCGAAACCACAGCATCGTCCTGTGGTATTTGTAGTGTGTGTAGCTCAAAAAAAGAGACATTCAGCAAAAAAGAGCTTCTTAAAATTAGCAAAATCATACTATTGGAGCTGGAGAGTGGACCAAAAACATCAAGAGAAATACTAGAAAAAATTGATCAAAGAGAGGTTTTGGTATTAAAAACAATTACGCTACTACTTGGCAATAAGACTATCTCCTTAGATCAAAGAAATAGATACAGTAAAATATAAGCTGGCCTACTTTAACCTATTTTTTACGTATTCAATCTTAGATTTTCCATGAGGCTTTGGTTTTCCATCCTGGTCTAGACTAACCATTACAATGGTGTCTATGGTTATAATTACTTCACGAGTCATGACATTTCTAACCTCACAACAAAGGGTTATTGAGGTGGCTCCAAATTTAATAGCCCTAATACCAATTTCTATAATATCTCCTTTAACCGAGGAGCTTTTGAAATTAATTTCACTCATATACTTAGTAACCGTCTTGGGGTTTTCTAGCTGTATAATTGCATATAAGGCAGCTTCCTCATCAATCCATTGCAGGAGTCTACCTCCAAATAAGGTTCCATTTGGATTTAAATCTTCTGGTTTTATCCATTTTCTAGTATGAAAATTCATAGGTGTGAAATTTAAGTATAAAGATACTTTTTAAATAAATTTTAAAGTAACAATGACTCATTAAATTAGTGATAACCGGTGGTGCCATCTTTTAAAAAACCACCCATATTATTAAAATTAATGAGTACAATTTTCTATTTTTGAAAGAATATGTAAGAGCGCCCATTTTTATAAACTAAAAAAAATGAAAAGCGTGTAACTTTTTTAAAATTAAAACGTCTTACTTTTAAATCACCATTAATAATATATTATACTTTTATGAAAACATTAAAAAATTTATTTGTTGCACTAACGTTACTAGCAGTAGCACCAATGACAGCACAAACTGCTGATGAAATCCTAAGTAATTACTTTGAAAATACTGGTGGAGAAGCTGCCTGGAATGCACTTGAAGGAACTAAAATGCTCGGTGCGATAAATGCTCAAGGCATGGAAATCCCTATTGAAATATACAGTACAAAAGACGGTAAACAACTCGTCAAAATAAATATGCAAGGGCAAGAGATGACCATGATGTCATTTGATGGAGAGACCATGTGGACTACTAATTTTATGACGATGCTTCCTGAAAAAAGTGATACAGAAACCACAGAGATGATGAAGACAAATAACCAAGACTTCCCTTCTCCTTTTTTAAATTACAAAGAAAAGGGGTACACTGTTGAGTACCTTGGTAAAGAAACTAAAGAGGGAACAGAAACCTTTAAAATAAAACTAACACAAAAGCCTGTTATGGTAGATGGTAAAGAAGAGCCAACGGTTTCTTTCTATTACTTTGAAACAGAAAACTATGTTCCAATTATTGTAGAAACAACAATGAATTCTGGACCTGCAAAAGGACAAATGTCTACCTCAGGATTTAGCGATTACCAGGAGTCAGAAGGATTATATTTTCCTTTTTCAATAGATCAGGGTGGACAACCTATTAATGTGAAAGAGATAGTGCTTAACCCTGATGTAGATAAAGCATTTTTTGCGTTCCCTGAAGAAAAATAATACAAAACCAAACAAATAAAAAATCCTCTCAAGACGTGAGGATTTTTTTTTACTTCACACAATAAATTAACCAACAATCCTAATATGTATCTTATGAAAAGAATACTGCTTTCTTTGTTAGTAACCCTTATTTTTTCATTGCCTGGAAATGCCCAGGAAGAAATCTCTTTAAAAGGGAAAGAATTATTTGGTGACATGCGTGCGCGCCAAATAGGACCAGCCCTTATGAGTGGCCGTATCAACGATCTAGAAAGCCACCCAACAAACCCTCGTATTTTATATGCAGGAACTGCTGGTGGTGGTGTTTGGAAATCTAATGATGGTGGCGCTACCTTCGCCCCTATTTTTGATAAGCACGTGCAATCTATTGGTGTGGTAACTCTTGACCCTACAAATCCAGATCAAAACATCTGGGTAGGTACAGGAGAGACCTGGACACGAAACTCTGTCTCTATTGGAGATGGTTTGTTTAGATCTACAGATGGTGGTGCGAATTTTAAAGAAGTACCTGGTTTTGAAAACAGTGAAAGAATCACCTCTGTTGTTATTAACCCAGAAAACAATCAAGAAATCTATGTAGGTGTTTTAGGAGCTCTTTGGGGAGACAGCCAAGATAGAGGTGTATACAAAACAACAGACGGAGGCGCCTCTTGGAGTAAGATATTATACATTGGTCCTTCAACCGGAGTAAGTGATGTAATCATGGACCCAACAAATCCAAATATACTGTATGCTTCTATGTGGCAGTTTAGACGCTCTGGGTGGGGTTTTAACTCTGGAGGAATGAACAGTGCTCTCTACAAATCTACAAACGCAGGAGCCTCTTGGGATAAAATACACAGTGGTTTTCCTGAGGGTAAACTAGGAAGAATCGCAATTGCGGTTGCTCCTAGTGATGCTAGTATTTTATATGCTGTTTTAGAAACAGAAGAAAAAAGTAAAAACGGTTTATGGAAATCTACCAATGCAGGAGGCTCTTGGGAGCACTTAAATAATGATTTTGGACTAGTAGTGAGACCATTTTATTTCTCTAGAATTGTAATAGATCCAAAAAATCCAGAGGTTGTATTAAAGGGAGGACTAAATGGTTCTTTAAGCCGTGATGGTGGAAAAACGTTTAAAAGTTTAGGAAACATGCATAGTGATATTCATGACTTTGCCTTTCATGTTAATGATAGTGATGTAATATTCTCTGGAACAGATGGTGGTGTGTACCGCTCTTGGAACGGAGGAACTACCTTCGAAATTGTAGAAAACTTACCCCTATCACAGTTTTACCACATTAGTGTAGATGATAAGGAGCCCTATAACGTATATGGAGGCCTTCAAGACAATGGTTCTTGGTACGGCCCTTCTTCTTCTCCAGGAGGTGTAAATGCACGAGACTGGAATAGTGTTGGTTATGGTGATGGTTTTAGAGTATTAAAACATCCTACAAAAAACATTGTATATTCTGAAATGCAAGGTGCAGAAAATGTATGGCGCTATGATATTGATCGTAACCGCACCAAGACCGTACAACCACTACCTAAAAAGGGTGACCCAGAACTACGATTTAATTGGAATGCACCAATGGCAGTGAGCCAGCACCAACCAGATAGATTTTACATGGCAAGCCAATTTTTACATGTAAGTGAAGATATGGGAGATACCTGGAACATTATTTCTCCAGATCTTACCACCAATGACAAGACAAAACAAGATCAATCAAAATCTGGAGGACTTTCTGTAGATAATAGTGGTGCTGAAAACCATACTACTATTTTTACCATTGCAGAGTCACCCCTTGATCAAAATGTACTATGGATTGGTACCGATGACGGAAATGTTCAAGTAACCACAGACGCAGGTAAGTCTTGGAGTAATGTTACCGCCAATCTAACAGGTATCCCAGCAAATACATGGGTATATCATATAGAGGCTAGTGTACATTCAAAAGCAACTGCTTATGCCGTTTTTGACGGACATACTATGGGAGACATGAAACCATATGCCATGAAAACCACAGATTACGGTAAAACGTGGAGCAGTATCATATCAAAAGACATTCAAGAAAATGCTTTTGTTAGAAATATTCAGGAAGACTACGTAAATGAAGACTTATTGTTTTTAGGAACAGAAATGGGTCTTTACGTTACCATTAATGGCGGAAAAGGATGGTCTCAATTCACCAATAACATGCCACCTGTTGCAGTACACTTTATTGATATGCAAAAAAGAACCAATGACATTGTCATGGGAACCCACGGTAGAGGCGTAATTATAATTGATGATATAAGCCCCTTAAGAGAATTGAGCCAAGAAGTATTAGCAAAAAAGACACATTTCTTTAAAACACAACCTTTTACAATGTTAGAAGAGAGTGGTTTTGCAGGTTCTTTTGGTGCAGAAACACAGTTTGTAGGGCAAAACAAATCTACCGCTGCTCGTATTATCTACTATTTAAAGAAGCGACATACTTTCGGGAAAATGACCCTAGAGATTCAAGACATGAAAGGAAATAAAATTATTTCTCTTAGTCCAGGAAAATCTAAGGGTATTAATATTGTTAACTGGGGATTTAATACAAATAACCCAAAAATGGCAGCTGCAAAAACGCTCTCTTTTGGAGGGTTTACCTCCCCTCGTGTACCACAGGGACAATACAAAGTAGTGCTTAAAAAAGGGAAACAAACCTATGAGCATATCATAGAGACTAAATATGATAGTAATTCTTTAACAACCCTTACAGAGCGTAAAGAACAAGAAGCCCTAACCCAGACTATGTTTGCTATGGTTGAAGACTTAGCCTACCTTGTATATGAGATAAATCAAATACAATCTAAAGCCAAACAAGTAATAGCATCTGGAGCAAAAAAGAGCAAACAAGCACAAAAAACTTGGGATGCCTTAGAGGCCCTTAGAACAGATTTGGTTGTTACAACTGGAGATAATTATGTAGCCAGCGCAGAACCAGAATTACGTGAGCGTATGGGAGAATTATACAGTAACATTGCAACTAGTTATGATCGTGTTGGAGGTTCTTTAAAAAACAACTTTGATTTAATCAGTGAGGAATTTACTACAGAGAAAGTTCGCTTTCAAAAAATCATGGATAAACAGGTAAGTACTTTTTATAAAGCTCTTGAAAAAAATGATTTGGAACTACCTGTTATAAAAACCAAAGAGGTATTTTTAGCTAAGGACTAATACTTACATTTCGAAATGAAAAAACCCCATGAGCGAGCGCTTATGGGGTTTTTATTTTATATTTCTCAACAACAAAGAAATTTTTAGAGGCATGTTTATAACTTGAGCTGAGATTATAAAAAAGAACCCTCACAACACCTATCTTTATAAAAAGATGAATTGTTATGGATACACGTGATACCCAATTACTAGCTAATAGACCTAAAATTCCCAATGCTATAATTACTCAGGGAATGAGTAAAGAAGAATATTTTCAAAACGACACCCTTCGTCCTATAGCCAAGCTTCAAAATGATCTTTTGGTATTGGTCTTTAAAAATTATATAACAAAGCACAAAAATGTATATTACAACCTAACTATTGAAAAAAGACTTCAATACATTGACAATGCTTTGAACAAAGATATTAAGTTCAGCAATTCATTAAAAGGTATGTTTATTGGCCAATTTACAACAGAAGAATACCAGCGCTATACCGCCGATACATCTGCTTTTAACAAACGTATAATTAACCTTACCAAAGAGCGTTTAAAAAGCAATATTATGCGGTTTGAAATTTCAAACTAAATATATTTTATTTTAAAGTGTTGATGCTCCATTGAGATCTGTGGTGAGTACATCACTCATATAATCAAAATAAGGTCTTAACAGTTCAAAGGCTTTCAATACGGTAGCAGCAAAGTTTGGTGATTGCACCTGAGCGTCTGTAAATTCATGCACTACAAAAAAACTTTTTAGTCGTATTAAATCTATATTAGGATCAAGGGTGTCAAAACCTTTTGGAGCTGTTTTAACCTTATACTCTTGATTGAAGTTTTTATAAAATTTCTTGAATTCCTTTTGATCTAAAATAGCCCTAATGGGCTCGCTATCCATCTCAAATTCTTTCCTTATGCGTAATAAATCTTGCGGCTCAGGGCCAAAAAAACCACCTCCTATAGCGCATTTGCCTGGCTCTATCCTTAAATAATAGCTGCCACGCCTTGAAGCTCCTGCTCTACTCCAACTCACACTTCTGTGAGAATTATAAGGTGTTTTATTATTGCTAAATCTTACATCTCTATTGATTCTGAAAATTTTCTGTTTTTCAATTTCATCAGTAACCCCGAGCCCCATTAATATCTCCTTGTAAAGCTCTTTTAAAGAAACCTCACTTGCTAGGTATTCTTTTTTATGGTCTTGCATCCAATCTTTATGATTGTTTTCTCGAAGTTTTTGTAAAAAAATTAGTGATGATGGTGATACGCTTGTTGTCATTAACTGGCTATTTTAAGGTTTAATATAGGCTCTTTTTATGCTACTATAGCAAAGGCGATAAACAAAAAGATTGGCTTTTATAAAACTATGATGTTGGTAAAGTATATAAGAAAGTAAGGCCGTTAGCAGTGTAACTATATAGACAAGAAACTCTCTATGGCTAATGTATAACTTTCAAGACCAAACCCTAGTATTACTCCTTTAGCTCCCGCAGATATATAAGATTTGTGCCGATACTCTTCTCGAGAAAATGTGTTAGAGATATGCACCTCTACCACTGGGCTATCAATAGCCTTTACAGTATCTCCAATACCAATAGATGTATGGGAATAAGCTCCCGCATTTAATATAATACCATCATACTCAAAACCTGCCTCTTGGAGGCTATCGATGAGTTCTCCTTCAATATTAGATTGAAAATAAGACAATTCTATCTTAGGATATTTCTTTAGCAAGACTAAAAAAAAAGACTCAAAAGAAGCAGTACCGTAAATAGCCGTTTCACGGGTTCCTAGCAAGTTTAAATTTGGACCATTAATTATCTTGAGTTTCATGTTTCAAATATAGAAAATAAAAAAACGAAAGAAATTGACTTCTTTCGTTTTTAAACCTTTCTTTGGTTTTTCTATAGGTCGAAGACCATGCCAATTCTTGCCTGCATATAACCTGAGCTTTGCACGGGTACTGACTCATCTGCCAATAGCGTGTATTTTATTTCTGCAAATACATTAGCGTTACTCAGTAAATGATAGATATATCCTGCACCAATATTAGCTCCAAAATTTGAGTCTTTTACTGCCTGTTCTCCAGATTCAAAACCACCAATATATGTTTTCTCTATAAGTGTTTGATACAAATATTGACCTCCTGCTAGCATATAAAATTCATCGTATACCTTATAACGAGCATTTAAATCTGTGGTAAACCACTTTAGACGCTCTTTATTAGGTAATTCATTTACGGTGAATAAAGTAGTGATTCCAAAACTCCACTTTTGATCGATTTGATATAGTAAATCCACGCTACCTCCAATAGATTCAATTTCAGAGAGGTACCCTGCCGCAAATCCTGCTCTAAACCCCTTTGAATCATTGTATTGTTCTTGAGCCTGGATGATAGAAAACCCTGCAAAAAAGCAAAGCAGTAGAAGTATATTTTTCATGTTCTTTTTATTTATAATTATACCACAAAAATACACTATTTACAGCAATAAAAAAGTGGATACGAAGGCGTGCATTTTTTTAAATGTTAAGCAATAAAATCTTATAAAAATGAAAAACCTACAGCCAGGGTTACCACAGAATTTTTTCCACTGAGGTCTTTTAAGACATCTGTAAAGCCAAAATTATATCTCCCTTCAACCCGCAGACCAAAAGGAAGGTCATACCCTAGTCCTATAATTCCTGAGACATCAGAGCTTTGCGCCTGAACAACTTCAGTATACAACTCCTTAACATTATCATCAACTAAAATCCCAAACTGAGGCCCAACTTGAAGGTTTAAACCGCCAGCTAGATAATATTTAAAGACCAAAGGAAGGTTTACATAGGTTAATTCAAAATCTGAGCATCAAAATGCTGCGCCTTGTTGAGAATACAAAACTTCCAATTGTATTGCTGTTTTTTCATTAAATTTAATACCCGCAAAAGCACCTGCCTGAAATCCAGTTCTTGATGACGAGCCTTGTTGGGCATCACTTATGGATGCGAAATTAGATCCTAGTTTAATTCCCAGGTCTAACTCCTGAGAAAATACGGTAGTACTTATAAAAAAAGCAGCTACTATTATTGCTAAATTTTTCAATTGATATATTTTTAATGGTTACATATCAAATATACTTATACTAGGGTTAACACATTTGTTATTCGTATCTTTAATTTGTTTTAAATTTAAAACTTTAGAGACCCAACCCCATGAAATGGCAACAGGCATTAAAAGACTATCCAAAGCTATTTGAGAATAGAAAGAGGACTCTCAGAAAACTCAATAAGCAACTATGGCTTGGATATAAAAAAATTAATAACATGGCTTGATGATTCTAAAATACACACTACTCCTATTGCAATTAAGCCAGAAGTAATACAAGAATTTATTTACACCATAGCAAAAGAGGTAAATCCAAGATCTCAAAGTAGAATTATCTCTGGTCTTAAAGGTTTTTTTAATTATCTCATCTTCGAAAACTACAGAGAAACAAATCCTTTAGAGCTTATTGAAAGCCCAAAAATTGGCAGGAAACTTCCAGATACCCTCGCTATAGAAGAAATAGACCAACTCATTAAAGCCATAGACCTTAGTGGTGCTCAAGGAGAACGCAACAGGGCAATACTTGAAACCCTCTACGGCTGCGGCTTAAGAGTAAGCGAATTAACCTCACTTAAAATTTCAGATTTATTCTTTAAAGAAGGTTTTATAAAAATTACAGGTAAGGGAGATAAACAACGTTTTGTACCTATTGGAGACACTACCATAAAATACATAGAATTATACCGCAAAGAAGTTCGGGTACATCAAAAAATAGCACCTAAGGCCCAAGACACCTTATTTTTAAATAGAAGAGGAAACCAGCTCACAAGAGCCATGATATTTACAATTATAAAACAATTGGTAGAAAAGACAGGTATTGATAAAGTAATAAGCCCACACACATTTAGACACTCTTTTGCTACCCATTTACTAGAAAATGGCGCAGATTTAAGAGCAATACAGCAAATGTTAGGGCATCAAAGCATTACCACCACAGAAATTTACACGCACATAGAAACTTCTTTTTTACAAGAAACTATTGAAAAATTCCATCCTAGAAAAGATGAGTAATGTTTTTATTACTCTACTGGGGGATGCCCATGGATGCCTTCATAGATGTCATCAAAATTTTCTCTTAGGTGACTGCGAAGTTTTAAACGGTAATCATTTTTAAGCCAACTTATAAAATTGTGCGTGCTTTTACTTATACATTTTGAATAGCGCTCTATTCTAAAATCTATATCATCACCCAATTTCTTTGCTAAGATTAAAGCGTCATACACATCTTCGCTGTTTTGAGTGCATATTAAAGCATGTTGGGCAATAGAACGCTCTAATATAACCTTAGAGGAGTGTCCTCCCTTCACAGAGTCTGTATAGGCTTTTTTAATATCAAAAGTGACGTTCTCTGATTTAGAAAACTCTGCCCTTAACTCTTCTGGCATCTCATAAATAAAGTAGCTTTCCAGCTCTTCATCATCCATGAGGTTATCTAGGTAGTAGTTTGGTGATCTAAAGATACGTTGCCAATCCAAATCTGCACCCCAAGGTCCAAAACGGTGAAAATTATTACCCAGATCTATAACATCAAAGGTGGATTTGTTTTTCAAAATACGAGAACCACGACCAATCATTTGGTAATACAGGGTCAAAGACTTGGTAGCTCTATTTAAAATAATAGACTCTACCGTTGGCTCATCAAAACCTGTTGTTAAAATACTAACAGATGTTAAAATAGCATCTGGTGTTACGTGAAACCACTCTAGAATTTCTTGTCTTTGTTTTTTGGTTGCCGTATTATCTAGGTGTCTTACAGGGTATCCTGCATAATTAAAAGCGTCATATACGTGTAAAGAGGTATTGATACCGTTGTTAAATATCAAGGTCTTTTTGCCCTTAGAATGCTCCTCATAGGCATGCATGAGCTTGCTAAGCATATCATTGGTGGTGTATAAATCTTCAGAAGATTTAACCGTGTAATCACCATTGGCGCCAATTTCTAGAGAAGTTAGCCCTACGTTGTAACTATAGGTGTTTGCCCTAGATAAAAACTCGTTTTCTATCAAAGCCTCAATGGTTTCCCCTACAATGAGTTCATTGTAGTTGTCATTCATAGGCAGTTTGATGTTTGAACTCAAAGGTGTTGCAGTCACACCTAGAATAAAAGACTTATCAAAATAGCCAAATAACTTTGTAAAGGAGTTGTAATGCGCCTCATCTATAATTACCAGCCCAATGTTACTGATATCAAATTTTTCGTCTTGAAGTCTATTGTTGAGCGTTTCCACCATAGCAACAAAACAGCTATATTGGTCTTGGTCATCAAGGTTTGCAGTACTATTAACTACTTTATTTATAACCCCAAACTCTGTGAGCATTTTGGAGGTTTGAGTTAATAGTTCAATACGGTGTGTCATTATCAGGACACGTTTGTTGTGGTTTTTAAGGTATTGCCTTACAATCTCAGAAAAAATAACTGTTTTCCCTCCACCAGTTGGTAATTGGTAAAGCAAATGATAATCCTCGGGGGCATCATCAAATGCAGTAAATATTTTATCAATTGCCCCTTTTTGGTAGGAGTATAAATCTTTACCAGTTTTTGTTTCGTCTATACTATTAGAAGTGTCTATAGCCACAATTATGAGAATTTATGCAAGTTGCAAAATTACGTTCTTTTGTGACTTCTACCATACTACTTTGATAGTATTTTTCTGAAAAAACATTTTTTTGTTAAAAAATTGTAGGTACAACAAACCAAAAAGCCAAATTAAATGATCAATAATTTATGAAATGAAACTTTTGAGTACACAGTTGGTTTTTAGAGTGTGTATTTTTTATATTTGGCTTTTACTAAAAATACACTATTATGGGAAGAGCTTTTGAATTCAGAAAAGCAAGGAAAATGAAACGTTGGTCTGCCATGAGTAAGGCCTTTACCAGAATTGGTAAAGACATTGTAATGGCGGTCAAAGAAGGCGGCCCAGATCCAGATTCAAATTCCAGGTTGCGTGCAGTGATTCAAAACGCAAAGTCTTTGAACATGCCCAAAGACAACGTAGAGAGAGCCATCAAACGTGCTAGTGACAAGAGTCTAGGAGATTATAAAGAAGTATTATTTGAAGGATATGCACAACATGGTATTGCCATATTAATAGAAACAGCTACAGATAACAATACCAGAACTGTTGCAAATGTACGCTCCTATTTCAATAAATGTGATGGTAATATGGGTACCTCTGGGTCTGTTGTTTTTATGTTTGATCACCTTTGTAATTTTAGGGTGAATGTGGGAGAATTAGATCTTGAAGAATTAGAGCTAGAACTTATAGATTATGGCGTAGAAGAAATATTTGAGGACGAAGATGGCGTTTTAATTTATGCTCCTTTTGAAAGCTTCGGAAATATTCAAAGCTACCTTGAGACACATAATATTGAAATTTTGTCTTCCGGTTTTGAACGCATACCTCAGGTGACTAAATCTATCACACCAGAGCAAACGGCAGATGTAGAAAAATTATTAGAGAAGCTAGAAGAAGATGATGATGTACAAAATGTATATCACACCATGGAAGAAACTACACCCTAGATAAAAAGTCGTATCACTAGTGGCTTCTAACTCCAAGCTGCCACCTTGCCTTTTATGCCCTTGTAAAAAGCTCTTAATTTAAGCTCATCAGCCTTGATATCTCCAGTAGGGTAAAAAGGCTCACTGATACCCATCACCTTATTTTGATAGTCTAAACGCACAGAGATAATTGGCACATTGGCCTTAAGGGCTATGTAATAATACCCTGTTTTCCAGGTGCTTACTTTTTTTCTGGTCCCTTCGGGAGCTATAGCCAACCTAAATTCTTGATGTTCTGAAAATACATTAGCAATAGCTTGTACTTTGTTCTCAGCCTTATTTCTATTTAAAGCAGCGCCACCCATCCATTTAAAATACCATCCCCATAGAGGTTTAAACAACTCTTTTTTAGCTACAAAATTAATTTGCAGCTTTAAAATACGTCTCACTAGTACAGATAATAAAAAATCGATATTGCTGGTATGAGGAGCAACTATTAGTATAGATTTTTTAATGGAGCGGTCAAAGTCTCCATCTATTTTCCACCCAAGTAAATTAAAGTATATAAATTTTGTTAATCCCATGTAGTGTTGCTTGGTGTGATTTGCTAAATTATGATGGTGCTATTTTTCTAAGGTACTACAACTCTAGTGTTGTTTGTTTTTTAAGATAACATTTGCCTTGATTAGATCTTCGGGGGTGTCAATACCAATTCCTTGAACGGTGGTCTCTACCATTTTAATATTTTTTCCATATTCCAAATACCGTATGCATTCAATTTTCTCTATAGCCTCTAGAGTGCCCATTGGCAGATGATAAAAATCTAACAGCGCCTGCTTTGTAAAGGCATAAATTCCTTTATGTTTATAGTAACTTGTTGCCAAATCTTTATCACGAGCAAAAGGTATGGGAGCTCTAGAAAAATACTGAGCAAAACTCTCTTTATTAACGATAACCTTCACGCAATTAGAATTATTAATTTCATCCCAATCTGTAATTTTAACCATCAAAGAGGCCAAATCTATTTTTGTGGCATCCGCGGCTTTAAAGACATCCAAAAGTGTTACCAATGCTTCTTTGTTTGTAAAAGGCTCATCTCCTTGCACATTTACAACAATGTCAATATCCATGTTGGCAACAGCCTCTGCTATTCGGTCGCTGCCGCACTCATGTTCCTTGATACTCATGATGGCTTTTCCGCCATGGGCAGTAATTTCTTTAAAAATAATAGCACTATCGGTAACTACAAAAACATCCTCAAACAGGCCCGTAGCCACGGTTGCCCTGTAGGTGCGTAAAATTACAGTTTGACCCCCTAAATCTTGCATCAATTTTCCAGGAAAACGAGAGGCCTGGTAGCGTGCCGGTATCATTGCTATTATTTTCATACTAGTATTCAAGGTACTTTAGGGTTTGTTATTATTAAAATTATGTTGTCAAACAAAAATACATATTAATGTACATTGAAGATTAACATTAGGCATCTTGTTCAAAAAAATCTTCTTTAAAACCAATCAAATATAATTTTTCTTGGGCTCTTGTGATAGCTGTATACAACCAACGAAGGTAATCTTTATCTACACCATTGGGCAAATAAGGCTGTTCAACAAATACATTTTGCCATTGCCCTCCCTGGCTTTTATGACACGTAATTGCATAAGAGAATTTTACTTGAAGGGCATTAAAATATCTGTTTTTTTTAACCGCTTGAAATTTTTTGAATTTCGAACTCTCATGTGCATAATCTTTCATCACCTCTTGATACAGGCGGTTAGAATCATCATAGGTTAGTGAGGGAGTTTCAGAAGTAAGTGTGTTTAAAAGCAATACGGTTTCAAAGGCTTTCATTTTTGGATAATCTGCTAACTGCACTTTTACCTCTGCAAAACGAAAACCATATAGGTCAACAAATCTGAAAATTTCTAAAACTTGTACTATATCTCCATTTGCAATAAATCCTGCATCACTCTCACTAGAAACCCAGTGATAGTTATTTTTAACCACCATTAATCTATCTCCCGCAGAAAGCTCATCTTCTTGAAACAAAATGCGAGTGCGTATGCTTTGGTTATATAAATTTGCGCGTTTGTTTGATCTTACAATAAGTACTGTATTATCATTGTCTTCACTGTTATAGTGCTGCTCAAGGGCATCCATAATTTCCATGCCATCTTGAGGCTTCACTACATCTGCAAATACCTGATCACTAAATTTAAAACGATCATAAATTCCTTCATTTAGTGTTTCTCTTAATTTGGTTGCATTCCATAAAATACCACTATCATGCTGCTGGCGTACCACATCATCAAGCTCTATCTCTATAACATGTTTGTTAAATTGGTTTTCTAATATACGGGCATCCAGAGCTGGGCTTACATCAAGTTTTACAGGAGGTAATTGAGCAGTATCTCCAATAAGCAACAGCTTACAGTTATGACCACTGTATATAAATTGCAATAAATCATCGAGTAAAGAACCGTTTTCAAAAAGCTTAGCGTCTTGATTAATATCTGGAATCATAGAAGCCTCATCAACCATGAAAATGGTGTTTCTGTGCTTATTATTTTGCAATGTAAAAGAAACCCCTCCTCCTTTTTTTGGTTTGGGATAGTATATTTTTCTATGAATGGTAAAGGCTTCTTTACCAGCATAATTACTAATTACCTTAGCAGCTCTTCCTGTTGGTGCCAAAAGCACTGAAGACATTTTTGCTTTACCAAGGTTCTTAACTATGGTTCCGGTTATGGTTGTTTTACCCGTACCGGCATATCCTTTGAGTAAAAACACTTCATTTTTCTTGTCATTTAACACAAATTTGGACAGCAAATGCAGTGCAATATCCTGTTTTGCAGTAGTGTTATGCGGAAAATCGCTTTTCAGTAAACTATAAAATTGTGACACATCCATAAAAGAGGTTTCTTAGAAGCCTTAAAGATGCCATTATTTTTATGAATATACTTTTACGAACAAAAAAAAATTGTAGATTTGCGATAGACCTAGTATTTCTAAAAAAACCTAAATTTTTCTTTACAATGAAATTAATATTACAACTTGTTCTTTGGGTACTCATTATCTTTTTAGGGTGGAAATTATACAGCTCAATTATTGGCCCTGTAGAATTTAATGAAAAACGTGACGCCCGTTATGCCAAAGTGATTAAAAACTTAAAAGATGTTCGAGCTGCAGAGTTAGCACACAAAGAAATCACTGGTAAATTTACAGGAAGTTTTGATAGCTTGGTTCGTTTTTTAGATACTGCACAGTTTGCAAACGTTCAAAGACGTGACACTAGTTATGCAGATGAGAAGAAAAATAAAGCCTACGGCTTAGACGCAAAAACAGGAGGATATATTCTAGAGGCCGTTTTGTTGGACACTTTAGGTTTTACAGCTGTTAGAGATTCTATATTTGGAGGTACAGATCGTTACAAGACAATGATGAATTTACCACTAGAGCAAGAGGGAATTACTGGATAATAGAGCTTAGAGTTGGTGAGGTTATAAAAAACCAAGGAAGAAAAAATGAGAAAGCCTATTCTGCTTTTGAAGCTAGAATTAGCAAGAAAATCATTCTAGAAGGTTTGGATAAAGACCTAATCAATCAAGAACAGCAGGTTGTATCTGTTGAGGGTGTAAATGGCGCCTTTGTTAAAGTTGGATCTCTAGAAGAGGTTGACACCTCTGGTAACTGGCCAAAAATATATGACGCTGAACAAACAAAACAATAATACAGGGCCTATTGCCCATCAAAGCCTGTCCGTTCAATTAGCATTGACCGGACATTCTTTTTTAATAACCCACACCCACACCAAAGAAGTTCTCTTTTTCTGTGAAACAATTTTTGACCAGGCCATTACTCCAGAAGAGTTACTTACTCACCTTACACAAAAAATCAACGACACCCCCGAGCTTAAAAATAACTTTGATGATGTTGTTTTAATACACTGCAATGACATGGCCACAAACGTGCCTAAATCACTTTTTGATCCTCAAAAAGCAGCAGAGTATTTAAAGTTTAATTCAAAAATACTTGCCACAGATTTCATAGCCTTTGATACGGTGCATACCCAAGATATTATTACAGTATATACGCCTTATATAAATGTCAATAATTTCTTTTTTGATACCTACGGGAGTTTTTCTTATTATCATGCTACTACAAAATTACTAGAGACAATTTTAAATAGCCCTAGTGATATAAACTCGCCAAAGGTGCATGTGCATGTATTTAAAGATAGTTTCACCTGTATAGTAAGTAAGAATAGTAAATTACAATTATGCAATACCTATAGCTACAAAACACCTGAAGATTTTATATATTATATCCTTTTTTGCTATGAACAATTAGGGCTTAAACCAGAAACAGACACTGTAACATTAAGTGGAGCTATAACAAAAGATGATTCTTTATTTGCACTATTATTCACCTATATAAGACACATCAATTTTGAGCCAAACAACAAAGGGAGCAGAAATCAAAGACACTCCAAAGCACGAACAATTTATTATTTCAAATATATAGCAATGCGCATTATTTCAGGTTTACATAAAGGGAAACGCCTCATGGCTCCAAAGTCTTTACCGGTGCGTCCCACCACAGATTTTGCCAAAGAAGGATTGTTTAATATTTTAAACCATAGGTGGATGTTTCAAGACATATCATTACTTGATTTATTTTCTGGTACTGGAAACATTAGTTATGAGTTTGCCTCCAGAGGTTGCAAAGATATAACCTCGGTAGATAGTCATTTTGGTTGCATCAAATATATTTCTAAAATCTCTGAAGAACTACACTACAATATTCATGCTATCAAAGCTGATATTTTTAAGTATACAAAAATGCCTTCAAGGTCTTTTGATATCATTTTTGCAGACCCTCCTTATGATTTCACCCTCCAACAACTAGAGCAAATGATTAGCCAATCATTCAAAAATGGTTTTGTATCCCAAGAAGGAGTTTTTATTTTAGAACACTCAAAACATACAGATGTATCTGGCTTTGAGCGTTTTTCAGAGTCAAGAAGATACGGCGGTTCTGTCTTTAGTTTTTTTCAATAAAATCCAAATTATAAAAAAAGCAGGTCTATAAGCCGGGTTCTGTTCAATTTGGCTTGTGCCAAAAATTCCTTATCATTTATCTAGGTGTACATTTACACATACACTCCATCTGCCCACCCTCCAGCATGGGCGGGAACCCTTATTGCTGGTATACGTGGCATTTCACCGCATAGAGTTTACCTGGTTTCACTACAGCATAACCTGTACATACTTTCTGTTGCACTAGTCCTCTCTCTTTTAGCTAAAGCTATTAGAAATGACGGCTGTTAGCCGCTATACTTCCCTATGGTGCCCGGACTTTCCTCTTCAAAACAAGTTTGAAGCGATAAGGCGACCTGCTATTGCAAAAGTATCATTATTGTTAATAAATATCGTAAAATAAGAAGCTCTATTTTTTTAATTAAGGAACGCACCTACTTATATTTGTTTCTATACTATGGAACCATTTATTGTATCGGCTAGAAAGTACAGACCCACAACATTTAAAGATGTTGTAGGCCAAAAGGCTATTACAAATACCTTGGAAAATGCCATAGAAAACAATCACTTAGCACAAGCGCTTTTGTTTACAGGACCAAGAGGCGTTGGTAAAACGACCTGTGCGCGTATATTGGCAAAAAAAATAAACCAAGACGGAATCATAAAGAAGATGAGGATTTTGCTTTTAATATTTTTGAATTAGATGCTGCCTCTAATAATTCTGTAGATGATATAAGAAATCTTATAGACCAAGTACGTATTCCTCCACAGGTTGGACAATACAAGGTCTATATTATAGATGAGGTACACATGTTGTCATCTGCTGCATTTAATGCTTTTTTAAAAACCCTTGAAGAGCCGCCAAAGCATGCCATTTTTATATTAGCAACTACAGAGAAACACAAAATCATACCTACAATATTATCAAGATGTCAAATTTTTGATTTTAGACGTATTACAGTACAAGATATTAAAGGACATTTAGCGTCTGTAGCCCAACAAGAAAATATCACCGCTCAAGATGATGCGCTTGCATGTTATTGCTCAAAAAGCGGATGGTGCTCTTAGAGATGCACTCTCTATTTTTGATAGAGTAGTTAGTTTTTCTGGAGAAAACCTTACCCGTGAAGCAGTTACAGAAAATCTCAATGTACTAGATTACACCTATTATTTTAATATCACAGACCTTGTGATACAAAATGATATTCCTCAGGTATTGTTAGCCTACAATGAAATTTTAAGCAAAGGGTTTGATGGTCATCATTTTATTATGGGACTAGCTTCTCACTTTAGAGACTTATTGGTTTGCAAAAACCAACAAACCATCTCCCTGCTAGAGGTAGGTGATCAGGTAAAGAAAATGTATCTAGAGCAATCACAGCAGACCCCTCACGATTTTTTAATAGAGGCGCTTGATATTGCTAACTCCTGTGATTTGAAATTTAAAACAAGCCGCAACCAAAGGCTACTAGTAGAACTATGCTTAATGCAATTGACATCTCTCACTGCGCAGGGAGAAAAAAAAAAGGCCAATAAGCTAAAAAAACGTTTTGTACTTCCTCCTTCTCATTTTAAAGAAATAGCAGGACAGGCTCAAGAAAAGCTAGATACTACCCAGCAAGTACCTGCCATTGCAACTCCACCAATTGTGCAAACAAACCAGACGAAGGAGCAAGAAAATCAAAACCCTTCCTCTACCCAGGTAGATAAACAAGAAATTATCCAGCAACCACAGCCAATTAAAGACGAAGTTTCCTCGAAAAAAAGAGTTTCAGCACTATCCTTAAAAAGCATTCAAAAAAAGCAACAGCTCACAAAAGAAATTAATGCAAGGGATTCCTAATCAAGAAAACCTGCCTACTGAAGATTTCACTCAGCAGCAAATGATTACTCACTGGAATGCATATACGGAGATTGTTAAAGGGCAAGGGAAATACAATTTCTTGTCTCACCTTACCATGAATGAGCCTAAATTAAAAGATGGGATGATTCATCTTGAATTTCCAAATCAAACCATAAAAATAGAGGTAGAAAGAGATAAATTTGAGCTGTTAACATACATGCGCAAAGAACTTCAAAATTACAATGTTGATCTGGTAATAGATGTTAATGAATTGCAAGTAAAACGGTATGCATATACAGACAAAGAGAAGTATGAAAAACTAGTGGAAAAAAACCCTAATCTAGAAGCGCTCAGAAATGCCTTTGAACTAGATATTTAATTACTGCTATGAATTCAAAATCACAAAACCCAATTAAAATGCTGGGGTTAAAATTGCCTACAGATCCAAGATGGGTAAATATTGTTGAGAAAAATATTGAGGAAATACTGACAGATCACGCCTATTGTGAACAAAAAGCAACCTCTACGGCCATCTCTTTAATTGTTTCATTTCCTGAGTATACAGCGTTGGTTCAAGAAATGGTGGCGCTTGTAAAAGAAGAGATTAGTCACTTCAAACTAGTACATGATAAAATCATAGCCCGTGGCTGGACTTTGGGGCGTGATCGTAAAGATAGCTACGTACTAGAGATTTTAAAATTCTTCCCAAAAGGTGGCAGCAGAACAACACAACTAGTTCACAGGCTTTTATATGCCGCGCTGATAGAGGCTAGAAGTTGTGAGCGTTTCAGACTACTGAGTGAAGAATTAGAAGATCAAGAATTAGCAGATTTTTACCATAAACTTATGGTTAGCGAAGCAAATCATTACACCATGTTTCTAGGCTTTGCAAGACAATATGGAGACCGAAAAGAAGTAGATGAAAAATGGCAAGATTTACTAAATTTTGAAGCTCAAGTCATGAAAGATTTGAGTAAAAATGAAAGTATTCATGGATAACTTTGTTCTAGAAACAAACGCTATCTCTACGTACTTGCATTTCGTTCATTGTAAAGCTGTTTTACAATACCATCTGCCAAACCAATTTTAGGAACATACATGTTTTTTGCTTTTGCCCACTTCATGGCAGACAGGTAAATACGCGTAGCTGGAATAATCACATCTGCCCTATCTGGATTCATTTTGAGTTCAAATACACGCTGGTTGTAATCATACTGTTTTACTTTTTCATAGAAGTTAGACATAAACAAATAACTCAGGGGCTGCCCTACCTTCTTTTCGCTAAAGCGATATATACTATTTATATTTCCTCCAGAGCCTATTACATTAATTTTAGAATATGCTTTTGTATGTTGGGTAACCCACTGTTGTGCCTGTTCCCACATAGCGTCGTCAACCATGCCGTTTATAATACGGACCGTGCCCAATTTAAATGAGTGTGACGCAATATTTTGACCATTGGCAAAGACTGTAAATTCTGTGGAGCCCCCTCCCACATCTACATATAAGAATACTTTATTATCACTAATGAGTTGCTTTAAATCTGTAGATGCAATAATAGCAGCTTCATCATTACCATCAATAATCTGAATGTCAATGCCAGTGGCAGCTTTTAATTTGGATACAATTTCTTTGCCATTTTTTGCTTCTCGCATGGCAGAAGTTGCACAAGCTCTAAAGGCAACAACATTATGGGTTTTAATAATTAATGAAAATGCCTGCATTGCATCGAGAAGCCTTTGGTAATTAACTGGTGAAACATTACCCTTCAAAAAAACATCAGCGCCCAGTCTAATGGGTAGGCGCACCAAGGAAGTTTTTTTAAATTGAGTAGGAAATCCTTCTTTCTCTATTACCGTTGCAATGAGCAGACGTATAGCATTAGAACCAATATCTACAGCAGCATATTTCTCTATGTGTAACAAATTAATTTTCTAGTTTATTTTTATAATACGCATACAATGCAAATTGAGATCGCACTTTAGGGTTGTTATTTTTTCTGTATAGATTGTCTTGTTTTTGAGAAATACATCTCGCTTTTACATTATCACTCCAGCAAATATCAAAGGTTTCTAGAATTTCTTCTTTAATTTGCTGGTCATAAATAGGACACGAAATCTCTACTCTTGTGTCTAAATTTCTGCGCATAAAATCTGCAGAAGAAATATATATTTTTGGAGCTCCATCATTCTCAAATATATACAGTCTTGGGTGCTCTAAAAACTTATCTACCACACTAATCACCTCAATGTTTTCACTCATTGCTTTTACTCCTGGAATTAAGCAACAAATACCTCTGACAATGAGTTGAATTTTAACCCCTGCCCTACTAGCGGCATAAAGCCTGTCTATTAATCTATTGTCTGACAGGCTATTGAGTTTTAATTTAATACCGCTTTTTTTACCTTGCATGGTATTAAATATTTCGGTTTCTATTAAATCATAAATAGCTGTTCTTGTATAATGTGGAGAGACAATTAAATGTTTGTACTCTTTAATTTTGTAGTTTACTTCAAAAAAATCAAACACTCTATTGAGTTCTTTTCCAATTTTTTGATTGGCGGTAAACAAGGTGTAATCTGTGTATATTCTTGCCGTAGATTCATTAAAGTTTCCGGTACTTATAAATGAATATTTTTTCAACTTACCGTCCTCTAGGCGCTCAACAACACATATTTTACAATGTACCTTAAGCCCTGCTACTCCAAATATAAGCTTCACGCCTTCACTTTGCATTTGCTCTGCATAACGGATGTTGGCCTGTTCATCAAAACGTGCTTGTAATTCTATTTGTACCGTTACTTCTTTACCATTTTTAACCGCATTAATCAAACTACTGGCAATATGAGATACCTCTGCAAGTCTATAAATAGTAATCTTTATTGTTTTTACTGTAGGGTCAAGTGCTGCCTCACGCAAAAACTTTACAACATAAGAAAAGCTCTGGTATGGCGCGTGTAGCAAATAATCTTTCTTAGCCACTTTATCTAGAAGGCTTCCCACAAGGCTTAAACCAGGAACATTCAGTGGTGTGATTTTTTCGTATTGCAGGTCTTGGCGTCCTAGGCTAGGAAAATTGATGTAGTCTCTTCTGTTGTGATACCTTCCTCCAGGGTTAATGCTATCAGAGTTTTTTATTCCCATTTTATCCATCAAGAAAGAAAGTGTCTCGTCGTCTATGGTTTTATCATATACAAGGCGCACAGGATCTCCATCGCTTCTATTTTTTACAGATTTAGAAATTTTATCAATAAAACTCTTACTTAAATCACTCTCAATATCAAGGGCGGCATCACGAGTAATTTTTATCATGTGTGCAGAAATATGATCATACTTGAAAATGCTAAATATTTTATGTAGCATATATCGTATTAAATCATCCAAAATGATGATGTATTTTTTACCATCTTGCGTTGGTAACTCTACAAACCGTTCTACATTTTTTGGAATTTCTATAAGGGCGTAATTATTTTTTGACGCAAAAGTGGTGTCATCTTTAGCCATCTCCATTTTCACGGCTAGATAGGCTGCGCTATCTTTTAATGAAGGAAACTCTTTAAGTTCACCAATCATAATAACAACCATTGCAGGACTTACCTTTTGTAAGAAATAATCTGCAATAAATTCAGACTGAGACTTGGATACCTCAGTCTCGTTAATCATAAAAATTTGCTCTTTTTTAAGCTCCTCTTTAATGCCACTTAAAATACCTAAACTAGTTTTTTGCTGCTTGATTACTGTCTGGGTAATTAGCTCCATAAGCTCAGAGGCTGGAATACCTCCTAAAAAGCTACGCCCGCCCTTGCCGGCATCAGCAATACGTTTTATAGTTGCATACCTTACTTTAAAAAACTCATCTAGATTGTTTGAGAAAATACCAATAAAACGTAACCTTTCAAGCAGTGGAGTTGTATTATCTTCAGCCTCTTGTAACACGCGTGCGTTAAATTGTAACCAGCTTAATTCACGGTTATAATAGCTATTCTCAAGAGGGGCTTTATTTAGTTTTGGTGTCATAATTTTATTTTAGGTCTCTCGGGAAAACTGTTTTTATGGTTGTTCCTGTGGTTATCTCACTCCACTTATCCACATCAAAGGTAATGGCTACAAAACCACAAGTAGGTACATTATTAATACTAATACTACCCAAGATATTTACAATAGATGTGAATGCATGATTATGGCCACATAGCATAACACAATCTAGGGTATTTTTTAATTCTTTAATAAGCTTCATAACTTGTTGGCCACTAAAATCATACAACTCAGGATTTACCACAAAGGCATCATTTTTAAGTTCAAAAGCATCTTTAAAATACGTTGCAGTGCTTTGAGTTCTTAGAGCATCACTAGTAATAATTACTTGTGGCTTTACAATGGTTTGTGCCACCAATTTTGAAACCTGCAAAGCATCTTTAACCCCTTGTTTTTTTAAGGGTCTTTGCCTATCTCCAACAGTATGTTTCCATGAAGATTTAGCGTGCCTTATAAAGTACAGTGTTTTCATTAATGATGGTATTACATACTAACCTAGGGCTGCAGCCTACCGATATTCCAGCTATTATTAATTTTTGTATATTTAATTCTATCATGCAACCTACTACTTCTGCCCTGCCAAAACTCATATGAGGTTGGCTGTATTAGATAGCCTCCCCAATGGGCTGGTTTTACAATAGGTTTAGTCTGGTATTGTTTTTCTAAATCCAGTAGCTTTTCTTCTAAAGCTTCTCTGCTATCTATAGAGGCAGATTGGTCGCTTACCACGGCGCCCAATTGGCTCTCACGAGGTCTTTTATTAAAATAGGCGATAGATTTTTCTTCTGAAATTTTTACAGCCATACCCGTTATTATAATTTGACGCTCCAATGAGGGCCAAAAAAAAGAAATACAGACCTTGTTATTTTGTGCAATAGCCTGGGCTTTACCACTGGTGTAGTTGGTATAAAAAACAAAGCCTTCTTGGGTAAATTCTTTAAGCAGCACAACCCGCGCCTTTGGAACACCTTGCGTATCTACAGTACTCAGCGTCATCGCATTTGGCTCCTCTACAGTAGGAGTCTTTTCGGCATCTACAAACCAAGCAGCAAACTGCTCTAATGGATTTTCCAGCACAGTATCTTCTGTAAGAGAGCCTTTCTCGTAGGATTTTCTGTAGTCGTGAAGGTTTTTGTCCATAAAATTAACTTTACTGCAAGGTACAAAGATTGCATAATTTATAATATACCAGAATCTTTAAAGTTATGTGAAAAATTAAACCCAAAAATAACAGGATAGAAAGACACCTTAAGGCTTAGATTTCAAAAACCTTACCGTCTTGCGCTAGTTTTGTAGCTGAAAAAACTTCCTGCGCCTGGTTTTTAAACTCCTTGTAATCATTGTAACGCCCAGAATAATGACCAAGCAATAAAGACCCTACTGCTGCCTTTTTAGCAATTAAAGCAGCCTGGCGCGCAGTACTGTGCATAGTTTTTAAAGCCAATGCGGCATGCTGTTGTAAAAAAGTAGCCTCATGGTAGAGTAGCGTGGTATTTAATATTTGAGGTACAATTTCCTCACAATAGGCGGTGTCACTGCAATAAGCATAAGATTTTGGAGGGCTTGGATCTAATGTAATAGCTGCGTTAGAGACCATATCCCCTTTACTATCTGGCACATCAAATCCTTGTTTTATTTTTTGATAGTATGAGGGGTCTATATCCAACTCTTTTGCTTTTTGAATATTTAAAATTCGTTCTCCTGGTTTTTGTTGAAATAAAAAACCATTTGTGTACACTCTATGTTTTAAAGGTATGGTCGTGATACTCAAAACAGCATCTTCAAACAATAGCTCTGGCTGGTTGCTTTCTAACTCATGAAAGTAAAGCTCAAAATTAGTATAGGTTTTACCTAATTTAAGCTGCAACAAAATGGCTTGTTTAATACCTTTTGGCCCATATATGTGTAAACTAGCATCTCTACCTAATAATTTAAATGTGGATATTAAACCCACCAAACCAAAAAAGTGGTCACCGTGCAAGTGAGAAATAAAAATGTGTTTTATTCTAGCAAATTTTATTTTAAATTTTCTAAGCTGAACCTGAGTACCCTCTCCACAATCTATTAAAAACAAGTGTCCTTTTACTTCCAGTATTTGCGCTGTAGGATTAGCATCATAGCGCGGTGAGGCAGAATGACAACCAACTATAGTTAATTTCATGCTATTTAAATACTAGATTAGACATAGGTGTTAAATTAGTGTTTTTATCAAAAAGGGTCAAAGAAGCAAGTATGGTTTTAAAAACCAAGATCTCTTTCTATTTCTTCCATCTCAATAACATCTTGCGCCTCTAAAAGTGTTGGCACTACCATAATCTCATAAGGTATTATATCTGGATCAAGAGTATTATTTACTATTATAAAAGAATGTTTTGAAATTCTATGTTGGTTTGAAAGCTCGATAAACATAAGTAATTGCTCTAAAGATAGATTGGTATAGGCCAGCAAATCAATGATAAGATTTTGATCTTTAAAACGTGTTGGTATAATGTGATTTAAAAACTTAGCAAAATCTTCAATACCATCTTTTTGGTCTTTTAAAACAGTAAACGTTTTGGAGGTATTAATTATCATTTCTTTTGATTTTGGAAGCCAACAAATATAATACTGCCATACGCACTGCCAATCCGTTTTGAACTTGATCTAGGATAATGGCTTGTTTAGAGTCTGCAACATCACTTGTAATCTCAACACCTCTATTAATTGGGCCAGGATGCATGACAATAATTTCTTTATCTAGGTTGTCTAATATTGCTTTGTTTAACCCAAACTGTTGTGTGTACTCTCTGGTAGATGGAAAATAACTAATATCCATACGTTCATTTTGTACGCGCAGCATATTTGCCACATCACACCAATTTAATGCTTTTATTAAATTAGGTTCAAAGGTAACTCCTAATGACTCTATGTGTCTTGGCATTAATGTTTTAGGACCACAAACCTTTACCGTTGCGCCTAGTTTTTGTAAAGCAAAAATATTAGACAAAGCAACTCTTGAATGTAGAATATCACCAACAATGACTACTTTTTTACCAGCCACATCTCCCAAACGTTCTCTAATAGAGTAGCAATCCAAAAGAGCTTGTGTAGGGTGCTCGTGAGCGCCATCTCCTGCGTTGATAATACTTGCATTTATATGTTTTGACAGAAATACACCAGCTCCAGGATTGGGGTGGCGCATCACTACCATATCAACCTTCATTGATAGGATGTTGTTTACCGTATCTACTAAAGATTCTCCTTTTTTTACTGAAGAGGATCCAGCAGAAAAGTTTATAATGTCTGCGGAAAGTCTCTTTTCTGCAAGTTCAAAAGAAAGTCTAGTGCGGGTACTGTTCTCGAAAAATAAATTAGCAATGGTAATATCTCTAAGTGAAGGCACTTTTTTAATGGGCCTATGTATTACTTCTTTAAAATGATCTGCGGTTTCAAAGATGAGTTGTATGTCCTCCTCTGTGATGTATTTAATTCCTAATAAGTGATTTACGCTTAGTTCAGACATTTTTATAATTGTTCTTTTATTAAATAGACTGCGTCTTCTCCTTCATGTTCTTGCCAACAAACCTTTACCTTCTCACCACCAATAGCATCTACTTGCCTACCCCTGTAATCTGGCTGTATGGGCAGATGCCTGCTAAATCTTCTGTCTATAAGGGTGAGTAATTCTATTTCTGTAGGACGGCCAAAGTCTTGTATAGCAGTTAATGCGCTTCTAATGCTTCTTCCTGTGTAGAGTACATCATCAATAAACACTACTTTTTTATCTTCCACAACAAAATCTATAGCAGTTTTATTTGCCTCTAGAGGTTTTTCACTTCTTCTAAAGTCATCACGGTAAAAGGTTATATCCAACAAACCTAGTTGTACGTCTTTAATTTTATAATCATTTTGTAAAAGGCGCACCAAGCGTTTGGCAAGAAAGCCACCCCTTGGTTGTATACCAATGAGTACTGTTTGAGAAAAATCGTTGTGGTTTTCTATTAATTGACAAGCCAAACGATGCAAAGCGACATGAATCTCTGTTGCGTTTAATAGTGTTTTTTGGCTCATAAGGAAATGTTCTGAAACGTATTCAGGATACAAAAGTACTACTTTTTAACAAATCAAAGCAGAAAATAATAATTCTGAGAGAAATCTTCTATTTTATTTATGGATACTACTCTGGATATTCTACTCGTAAATGAAACATATTATTTAGTTTTTTCTTTAAAACTTTCTTTATAAGCTCAATGTCTTTGAAGGTTACATCTGCATTTAAAAACTGACCTTGCTCCATCTGGGCATCAATAATTTTTTCTACAAATACGTCTATCTTAGTAGAAGTAGGATCTTTTAAACTTTTACTAGCTGCCTCCACGCTATCTGCCATCATTAAAATAGCAGTTTCCTTAGAAAAAGGAATAGGACCAGGATATTTAAAATCCTCTTTGTTTGCCTGGCCTTGTGTTTCTAGCTCTTTTTTGTAAAAATAATACACCATACTTGTGCCATGATGGGTGCGTATAAAATCTATAATTCTATCTGGAAGATTATATTTCCTGGCAATTTCAATACCGTCAATAACATGATTTATAATAATACTGGCACTCTCCTTTGGGTCTAATTCATCATGAGCGTTTATACCGCTTAATTGGTTTTCTATAAAAAATGTAGGGCTCGCCATTTTACCAATATCATGATACAAAGCACCCACTCTAACTAGCATAGAATTGGCTCCAATTTCTTGAGCAGCAGCTTCGGCAAGATTTGCAACATTTAAAGAGTGATGAAACGTGCCAGGGGCTTTATTAGAAAGTTCTTTTAATAATTTTGAATTAGTATCACTCAACTCCAACAGTGAAACATCTGATACCAAACCAAATAACTTTTCATAGAAATAAATTAATGGATGGGCAAATAAAGTAGCCAAACCACATAAAACGAAATACCCAAAAATGACCCATTCAAATTCATAAATATTTCCTTCTTGTATAAGTACAAATGCAAAATATCCAATGATATAAATAAAGGTAATCTGTGCAACAGAGATAAACAAATTGGCTCTTTTATATAGTTCAGACACCGTTAAAATAGTAACGATACCTGCAATAATTTGCAAAAACAAGTATTCAAAACTATTGGGTACTATAAACCCAAGTAATAAAACTGTAAGCACATGAACAAACAATCCTAATCTAGGATCAAAAAATGCCTTTAGAATTAATGGCAAAATACAAAGGGGCACTACATACACATATTTGGCATCCATCTTCACCACAATGGTGGTGAGTAAAACCATCAATAGTACATTAAAAAAGATAAAGGTTACTTTGGTATTGTTTTTATATATCTCTGGTCTGTATTTTTTCAGAAACAGTAACAACATTAACAGCACCAGCATTACAAGCAAACCATACCCAACCAAAAGCCAGAGATAATTTGATTTGGTCCAGACCTGAGATTGATATTCTGCTTTTAAAGAATCTAGAATTTGGTATGCATCGGTATCAACAAGTTCTCCTTTGGCAATGATACGGCCACTTTTTTCTATAATTCCTTTGTTAGGATTCATGGCATTTACCTCATCATCGATAGCTGCCTGAGTTAGTTTGGTATTTAAAGAAACATTAGGTTTAATAACTATTGTAAGTATTTTTTCTAACAAATCTATACTTGGAGAAATGGTTTCTAAAGAAGTAGCTGCTTTTACTATAGACTCAATGTTATCGAAACTTACAATTTGATGAAAAGTAACCTCATCAATCTCATTACTGCTTTTAAGATACACAAGCTTATCTGGATCATAAGAGTACAATTCATTTACAATACCATGCTTATATATTTGATCTATAATAGCTGCTCCTTTACTTTGTATTGATAGTTTAGGCACCCTAAACAATGAATTTTGATACGCCTCATCTAACAGGCGGTAAAACTCTTTTGTAACACCTGTTACAACGGCCATATCCATATTAAAATAAGGAACTGCATTGTTAACTATCTGCTCTTTTTCTGAGGCCAGAGATACAGCATCTTTTTTTATTGTGAAACTAAAAGGAGCATACAAATTCTCATACTGCCAAGGCTTTCCTTTCTGAAAATCATACTTAAACTGTCCTGCTTTTGGAAAAAGATAGAGTATTAAAAAGGTAGCTGCAATAAAAAGAAACCCTTTGTATAGTAGGGATTGATTTCTAGATAAAGTGCTTAATGTATTTTTCATAGTAAAATATTCAAGGTAAAGATACCTATTGGTAGATGCAATGACAAAACCTATGGCGGTAAAGATTGATAATTTAGTTAGAAATATGTAATTTCGTAGCCATTATTTAAACCTCAGTATAGGTACAGATTAAATAAATATTAATTCAACATTATGATTAAAAAAGTTGTTATTGTCTCTGCGGTACGTACTCCAATAGGAAGTTTTATGGGAGGGCTATCTTCATTAACCGCTAGCCAATTAGGAAGCTTTGCTATTAAAGGAGCTTTAGATAGAATTAACCTAGACCCAAACCAAGTAGATGAGGTATATATGGGTAATGTTGTTCAGGCCGGCGTAGGACAAGCACCAGCAAGACAAGCAGCAATGGGTGCAGGTATACCAGATACGGTACCCTGTACTACAGTAAACAAAGTGTGCGCCTCTGGTATGAAAGCTGTAATAAATGCAGCGCAGGCTATTGCCCTTGGTGATGCCAGTGTGGTTATAGCTGGAGGTATGGAGAGTATGAGTAACATTCCACATTACATGCACATGCGCAAAGGAGTGAAATTTGGACCAGCCGCCATGGAAGATGGTATGCAAAAAGACGGTCTGGTTGATCCCTTTGACAAAAATGCCATGGGTGTTTTGGCAGATAACTGCGCAACAAAATATAGTTTTTCAAGAGAAGATCAAGATGCTTTTGCTATAGAATCTTATAGGCGCTCTGCAAAGGCTTGGAGTGAAGGGAAATTCTCTAACGAAGTAATTCCCGTTGCAGTACCTCAACGAAGAGGTGATGCCCTTATTATAACTGAGGATGAAGAGTTTAAAAACGTTAAAATAGATAAAATCCCTGCACTGCGTGCTGCTTTTTCTAAAGAAGGTACTGTTACAGCTGCTAATGCTTCTACTATTAATGATGGAGCTGGTGCAATGATTTTAATGAGCGAAGAGAAAGCCAACTCACTTGGACTTACCATATTGGCAACCATTAAAGGGTATGCAGATGCAGCTCATGAGCCGCAATGGTTTACAACAGCTCCATCAAAGGCTCTGCCAAAAGCACTTGCTAAAGCAGGTGTAACACAAGATCAAATAGAATATTTTGAACTTAACGAAGCATTTGCGGTAGTTGGTCTTGCCAACATGAAAATTTTAGGTCTTGATAGCAGTACTGTAAATGTTAATGGTGGCGCTGTTTCTTTAGGGCATCCACTGGGTGTTAGTGGTGTTCGTATATTAATAACGCTGTTAAATGTACTGCAACAAAACGACGCAAAATTAGGAGCTGCAGCAATTTGTAATGGTGGTGGTGGCGCCTCTGCCATGGTAATTGAAAGAGCCTAACTCACAATTTATTCTATGAAATACGGTATTTGCAACCTTAGTATAGTGCCCCTTAGGGCAGAAGCTGCAGACAGCAGTGAACTAGTGACCCAAGTATTGTACGGTGAAGTCTTTAAGGTATTAGAGTCTAGAAAAAAATGGAGTAGAATACGCTTAGCCTTTGATGGTTATCAGGCATGGATAGACAACAAACAATTTCTATTTATTGAAGAAGAAAATTACAATGATATCTCAAGGCAGACTCCTATTGTCTGTGAAGACTTGGTAGATATGGTCTCCACCAAGGATAACCAAATGTTATCTATAGTGATGGGTAGTTCTTTAAACGGCTTAGCTATTTTAAATCATGATTTTGAAGGCAGTAGCGTACAAGAAAAATTTGCCAAAGACAATTTAATAAACACAGCTCTTTTATACCTTAACACGCCTTATTTATGGGGTGGTAAAACTCCTTTTGGTATAGATTGTAGTGGATTTACTCAAATGGTGTACAAACTTAATGGGTATCGTCTCAAACGTGATGCAAGCCAACAAGTTGAGCAAGGAGAAGCCCTTAGTTTTATAGAAGAAAGTGAACCTGGTGATTTAGCATTTTTTGACAACGCAGAGGGAGAAATAACCCATGTAGGAATTATAATGAAAGACAACTACATTATTCATGCCCATGGAAAAGTACGTATAGACAGGTTAGACCATACAGGTATTTTTAATATTCAAACAAGCCTTCATACTCATAAATTAAGAGTGATTAAGCGCATTATATAAACTAATTTAATAGACTTACTATCTTTACATAAAAAATCCCGCCATGTTATAGCGGGATTTTTAAATACTAATTACAATGTAGTTTAGTTCTCTAATTCAGAGAGTTTAGATTTCATTTCAGAAAACTTAGCATCCATACTTAGTTGGCTATAAATTTCCTTTAACTTTCTTATTAGCTGAGGGTTATTACCCCTTGAAGCATATGCCGCTTCTAGATATGGAAGCGCTTCTCGGTAAAGTCCTTCTCGCTTAGCCTCTAAGGCATCATACTTTTTAGAATCTGCCTTAGACATTCCTAAGGAGTTCATTTCATCTACAATTTTCATCTCATCTCTGAGTATCAAAGCGCCAAGATTTACCTGAGCAGATGGGTAGTCTGGCTTTAATTCAATAGCTTTTTTGTAAAACTCCATGGCTTTTACTGGGTTTCCCGAAGCAGCCGCGACAACACCTATGTTGTAATATGGCTCTGGATCTGTAGGGTCAAATGCTAAGACTTGCTGCATCAATTCATCATAACGGGCTATATCTCCCATTTTGTAAACCATTTCTGCTTCTGCTCTAACTAGAGTTATATCTGTAGGGTTTTCTAATCTAGCTTCTTTCATCAGTGCAATGGCTTTATCATTCTCTCCTCTACTTGAGAGAATAAGCACTACATTTTTTAAAATATCTCCCTTTACAGATTCAGACATTCGCTCACCTGGTTTGGTGTATTTTCCAGATAGTAACTCAGTGTTTCTGTCTTGGCTCTGAGGCAAAGGTTACTTCCTTATTATCTTCGATACGAAGTGCTGTATATTTCTTTTTGATACCTGTGTACCCAAGAGCTAATAGCTGCTGATAGTAATCAAGACTTGCCTCATAATCCTTTGCATTTATCATACTCCCTGCTGCATAGTACAAATCAATAGTGTCGTTTTTCACGGTATAGCTTAAGTAAAATTTCTCTCCAGCTGAAGAGAATTTTTTTGCGTTTGATTCTACAATTGCACTGTTAAATATAGCTACACGAGTGTTGTCTAAACCATCATTAATCATGCCCTGATACTGCTTTTTTGTGTCTAGCTTTTGGGCCATCTTATAGGCAGTAGCTGCATCTTTCATTTGCTCAAATCCAGATTTTCCAGCCTGAGAAAGGGTTATTTCACCTTTAGCTATATAAAAATCTATTTTTGTTTCAAGGTCTGCTTCAACTAATTTGGTGGCTGCAGCATCCAGCCACATTTGTGCTACATCAACATCTCCTTTTATAAACGCTTTTTGAGCTTTTTTAATTTCTTTTTTTTGACCAAAGGACGCTACCGCAACTAAAAGTGCGCCTGCCAATAGTAATGATTTTTTCATCTTAAAATAATTAGAATCAGAAATGTGTCTTTTTATATTTCTGAATATTAATAGTTATTTACTCTTCTTCAGTACTTGTTTGCTCAGCAGTTGCATCTGCACCAGTTAGATCAACAGGTGTGTTTTGCGAATCTGCATCTTGTAATGATTCATCCAGCTCTGGATCATCATCATCTTTCATCACCTTAGCTACAGCTGCAATAGAGTCATCTTCACGAACTTTAATTAAACGCACCCCTTGGGTTGCACGTCCCATCACTCGAAGACTATCCACGGCCATTCTAATCGCGATACCAGATTTATTAATAATCATTAAATCATCGCTATCAATAACATTTTTAATAGCAACAAGTTTTCCGGTTTTATCTGTAACACTGATTGTTTTCACTCCTTTTCCACCACGGTTTGTGATGCGGTAATCCTCAATGCTAGATCTTTTACCGTATCCGTTTTCTGAAACAACTAAAATCTCTGAAGCGGTGTCATTAATGGCAATCATACCAACAACTTCATCTGCATCATCTGCTAGTCTAATACCACGAACTCCAGAGGCATTTCTACCCATTGGTCTTGTCTTCTCTTCTTCAAATCTTATGGCTTTACCACTCTTAACAGCAAGCATTACTTGACTGTCTCCCGTTGTAAGTTTTGCCTCCAGAAGCTCATCACCATCTTTAATTGTTATGGCATTAATACCATTGGTTCTTGGTCTAGAGTATTGCTCTAGTGGTGTCTTTTTAACTTGACCTTTTTTGGTGGCCATAATAACGTATCTACTATTTACGTATTCTTCGTCTTTAAGGTCTTGTGTGCAAATAAATGCCATTACCTTATCATCTGGCTCAATGTTAATCAAGTTTTGGATAGCACGTCCTTTCGATGTTTTGCTTCCCTCAGGAATTTCAAAAACACGCATCCAGAAACATTTTCCTTTTTGTGTGAAGAACAACATATATTGGTGGTTGGTTCCCACAAATAAATGCTCTAAGAAATCTTCATTTCTTGTTGCAGAGGCTTTTTGGCCTACTCCTCCTCTATTTTGTGTTTTATACTCTGCCAATGAGGTACGCTTAATGTAACCCGCATGAGAAATAGTTAACACCACTTGCTCATCTGGAATTAGATCTGTAATACTTACATCTCCTCCAGCATACTCAATTACAGAACGACGCTCATCTCCATATTTGGTTTGAATTTCTTGCAATTCATCCTTAATGATAGTCATTCTACGCTCTTTGTTGGCAAGAATATCTTGGTAGTCTTCAATGGTTTTCATGAGTTCCTCATACTCTGTACGAAGTTTGTCTTGCTCTAAACCAGTTAATTGGCGTAGACGCATCTCAACAATTGCCTTAGCCTGAATCTCTGAAAGCTCAAAGGCTTTAATTAGGGCAGCTTTAGCAGCATCTGCATTTGAAGAAGCGCGAATAAGACGTATCACCTCATCTATATTATCAGAGGCAATAATTAATCCCTCTAATATATGCGCTCTTTCATTGGCTTTTCTTAAAAGGTATTCTGTTCTTCTTACAACAACTTCATGACGGTGCTCAACAAAATAATGAATCAAATCTTTAAGATTCAGCATTTGAGGTCTCCCTTTTACAAGGGCAATGTTGTTGACACTAAAACTTGATTGAAGTGCTGTGTATTTAAATAAAGTGTTTAATACAATGTTAGGAATTGCATCTCTTTTAAGTATGTATACAATACGCATCCCATTTCTGTCAGACTCATCACGTATGTTTGAAATACCCTCAATTTTCTTATCATTAATAAGATCAGCAGTTTTCTTAATCATGTCTGCCTTATTGACTTGGTACGGAATTTCATTAACAATGATACATTCTCTTCCGCCAACCTCTTCAAAACTAGATTTGGCTCTCATTACAATACGCCCACGACCAGTATGAAATGCATCTTTCACTCCATCATAACCATATATAGTACCTCCTGTTGGAAAATCTGGCGCTTTTACATGCTCCATGAGCCCATCAATATCAATTTCTGGATTATCTATGTATGCCTGTATACCATCAACAACCTCTGTTAGGTTATGCGGCGGCATGTTCGTTGCCATACCCACAGCAATACCAGAAGCTCCATTTATTAACAATCCAGGAATTCTAGTTGGAAGCACCGTAGGTTCTTTTAAGGTATCATCAAAGTTTAATTGATGATCTACTGTGTCTTTATCTATATCTGCCAGCATATCCTCACTAATACGCTGCATTCTTGCTTCTGTGTAACGCATTGCAGCAGGACTATCTCCATCTACAGAGCCAAAGTTACCTTGACCATCTACAAGTAAATAGCGCAGGCTCCACTCTTGTGCCATACGCACCATAGCATCATAAACAGATGTATCTCCGTGTGGGTGATACTTTCCTAAAACTTCTCCAACAATTCTTGCAGATTTTTTATGGGCACCTGTTGCTCGAATACCAAGTTCATGCATTCCAAACAAAACACGTCTGTGAACAGGTTTCATACCATCACGCACATCTGGCAGAGCACGTGACACAATTACAGACATCGAATAATCGATGTAAGCCGATTTCATTTCATCTTCAATGTTGATAGGAATCAATTTTTCACCTTCAGCCATAGTTGTTTTATATTATATTTATGTTTTTTTCTACTAGAGAAGCAAGATACGGTATTTCCTCATTTTTTACCTAAAAAAACAAGGGTGTTATTCACGTTTTTATTAACAAAAAAACACCCCCAATTAGTTAATAACTATAGGGGGTTACAAGCGCATAACTAAGGTGTGTTTTGTTAAAAAAAAAACACTTCACAGAAACAGGAATGGTTTTTGTATTTATGACAGTAATTTTTAGTAATTTTATACGAAAGAGAATGTAACCTATGGATGATAATTTTTCCCCAAGAGTAAAAGATGTTATTGCATTTAGCAAAGAAGAAGCGCTTCGCTTAGGCCATGACTTTATTGGCACCGAACACTTAATACTTGGTCTGTTGCGAGATGGAGACGGTAAAGCCGTTACCATATTAAATGCACTAGATATAGACCTGAACTACCTAAGACGTAAAGTTGAAATTTTAAGCCCTGCAAACCCAGAAACTGGAATTGTAGGTAATGACAAGAAAAACTTGCACCTAACTCGGCAAGCCGAGCGCGCCCTAAAAACTACATTTTTGGAAGCAAAGCTATTTCAAAGCACGTCTATAAATACCGCTCATTTACTTTTATGTATTCTAAGAAATGAAAATGACCCCACCACCAAACTACTTGAAAAAATGAAAGTAGATTATGATAGCGTGAAAGAGCAGTTCAAACTATTGCTCTCCAATGACGATGAATATCTTGACATGCCTTCAGCAGAAGACGCCTTTACTGGTGATGACAAGCCAGACAAGGAAGAGCCTAGTAAAGAAAACTTATTTGGTAATGCAGGGGTAAAAACAAATAAGAAATCTAAAACACCTGTGTTAGATAATTTTGGTAGAGATCTTACAGAAATGGCAGATTTAGGAAAACTAGATCCAGTAGTGGGTCGTGATGCTGAAATACAACGAGTATCACAAATTCTAAGTAGACGTAAAAAAAATAATCCCTTACTAATTGGAGAACCTGGTGTAGGTAAATCTGCCATTGCAGAAGGTCTAGCACTGCGCATTATACAGCGTAAAGTATCTCGAATTTTATATGACAAACGTGTAGTAACTTTAGACTTAGCAAGTCTAGTTGCTGGAACCAAATATCGAGGACAGTTTGAAGAGCGAATGAAAGCTCTAATGAATGAACTTGAAAAAAACAAAGACATCATTCTCTTTATTGATGAGATACATACTATTGTTGGCGCCGGTGGTGCTACAGGATCTCTTGATGCTAGTAATATGTTTAAACCAGCACTTGCAAGAGGAGAAATACAATGTGTGGGAGCCACAACCCTTGATGAGTACAGACAGTACATAGAAAAAGATGGAGCCCTAGAAAGAAGATTTCAGAAAGTTTTAGTAGAGCCTACCTCTGTAGAAGAAACTATTGAAATTCTAGAAAACATTAAAGAAAAGTACGAAGAGCACCATAATGTCACCTACACCAAAGAAGCATTAGAGGCTTGTGTGAAGTTAACAAACAGGTACATGACAGACAGGTTTTTACCAGACAAGGCAATTGATGCTTTGGATGAGGCAGGATCTCGTGTTCATATCATAAACATTAACGTACCAAAGAAAATATTAGAGCTTGAGCAAAAACTTGAAGAGGTAAGAGAGCTTAAAAATACGGTTGTTAAAAAACAAAAATACGAAGAGGCAGCCAAGCTAAGAGATGATGAAAAAAACCTTGAAAAAGAATTAATTAGCCAACAAGAAATTTGGGAAAATGATTCTAAACTGCATCGTGAAACTGTAGACCAGGATAATGTAGCAGAAGTTGTATCTATGATGTCTGGAGTACCCGTTAACAGGATTGCTCAAACAGAAATCAACAAACTAGCAGAATTACCAGAACTTATCAAAGGAAAGGTAATTGGTCAAAACGATGCTGTTAACAAAGTGGTGAAGGCTATACAGCGTAACCGTGCAGGACTTAAAGATCCAAACAAGCCTATTGGGTCATTTATTTTCCTTGGACAAACAGGGGTTGGTAAAACACAATTAGCCAAAGTTTTGGCTAAAGAGTTGTTTGACAATGAAAACTCATTGATTCGTATAGACATGAGTGAGTACATGGAAAAATTTGCCATCTCAAGACTTGTGGGAGCACCTCCTGGATATGTTGGGTATGAAGAAGGTGGACAGCTTACAGAAAAGATAAGACGCAAGCCTTATTCTGTGGTGTTATTAGATGAGATAGAAAAAGCCCATCCAGATGTCTTTAACATGTTGTTACAAGTACTGGATGATGGTCATCTAACAGACAGTCTAGGACGTAAAATAGATTTCAGAAACACAATTATAATCATGACCTCCAACATTGGAGCACGTAAATTAAAAGATTTTGGTCAAGGAGTTGGTTTTGGTACTGCAGCACAAACAAGCCAGGCAGATGCTAATGCTAAGGGAGTTATTGAAAATGCCTTGAAAAAAACATTCGCGCCAGAATTTTTAAATCGTGTAGATGATGTGATGATATTCAATAATCTAGATCGTGATGATATTCATAAAATCATTGACATAGAGCTGGAAATATTATTTTCACGTATTAAAGCACTTGGGTATGACCTAACGCTAACCAAAAAAGCAAAAGATTATATTGCAGACAAAGGTTTTGATTCAGACTATGGAGCTAGGCCTTTAAAGCGTGCGATTCAAAAATATATTGAAGATGCCTTGGCTGAAGAAATAATTAATAGCAACCTTAAAGAGGGAGATGCCATTACCATGGATTTGGACGACAAGAAAAATGAACTTAGTATTAAAATTAAAAAACAAAAAAAGAAGACTACAGAATCTTAGTTAAGATTTGTAAAATCTATAGCAAAAACGCCCCTTATTTTAAATAAGGGGCGTTTGTTTTTTTTTAATACTTGACTTCTTCTACTTTAATACAAGAAACTAAGGAAGACTATTTCAATAGTTGTTAAAAAAGCAGTTCACTATCTACACTAAAGCTTTGAAGAAAAGCAATACTTGCATGGATATCATCTGCCATTATTCTATCCTGCTCTAAAAACGGAACCACCTGTCTATAATTCTCTATAAATGACATTACAAAGGGTGATGATTTTTTATCCCTAAAGGCTAGGCCTTGAGAGGCGTTCATCAGCTCAATTGCCAGTATGGTTTCTATATTATCAATAATACGCAAACATTTAGTGGCGGCATTAGCCCCCATACTCACATGGTCTTCTTGCCCGTTTGAAGAGACTATAGAATCTATAGAGGCTGGTGTGGCAAGTTGTTTGTTTTGACTTACAATACTTGCTGCTGTATATTGAGGTATCATAAAACCGCTGTTTAGGCCTGGATTACTCACCAAAAAAGCAGGTAAATCACGTAAACCAGATATTAGCTGGTATGTTCTTCTCTCTGAAATACTTCCTAATTCACTCATAGCGATGGCCATATAATCTAAGGCAAGAGCCAGTGGCTGGCCATGAAAATTTCCGCCAGAGATAATTAAATCCTCTTCTATAAAAATATTAGGGTTATCTGTAACTGCGTTAATCTCTGTTTTAAATGTTTGGTGCACAAATCCAAGGGTGTCTTTGGTTGCGCCATGCACCTGGGGTATACACCTAAAAGAATAGGGATCTTGTACATTTGTTTTATCGGCAGCTCCAAGCTCACTGTCTTGCAAGATCTCGTTGATACGTGCTGCAGTTTCAAGCTGTCCTTTATGAGGCCGTACTTTATGCACAAGAGCATTAAATGGGCTCATATTACAATCAAAGGCATCTATAGAAACAGCACTAATGACATCTGCCAGGTAAGAATATTTATAACTCTTTAGCAGCATATAAACCCCATAGGCGCTCATAAACTGTGTCCCGTTTAAAAGGGCCAAACCTTCTTTAGCCATTAGTGTTATTGGGCTCCAATTGTGCTCTTTCATGATACTTGAAGTGGGCACTATTGCATCTTCTAGCCAAACATCTCCTTTGCCTAAAAGCGGCAAAGACATGTGCGCAAGTGGAGATAAATCTCCTGAGGCGCCAAGACTACCTTGTGTATACACAACAGGAATTACATTGGCATTGTACATGGCCACCAATCTAGCAACTGTTATTAACTGCACACCACTGTAGCCATAACTTAAAGATTGTATCTTAAGTAATAACATTAACTTCACTATAGCCTTAGGCACATACTCTCCCGTACCACAGGCATGAGAAGTAACCAGATTTTCTTGAAGTTTTGATAAATTCTCTGAAGAGATTTTAACGTTACACAAAGATCCAAAACCTGTGTTTATGCCATAAATAGGTGTTTCGTTGTCTTTTATTTTTTTAGAAAGAAACTCATATGAGTTATTTATTTTATCTGTAGCCTCTTTAGAAAGGGCTATTTTTTTTTGATTATCAACGATATCTTTAATGACAGATAGCTCAAGAAGAGAGCTGCTTATATGATGTATTTCAGACATGAATTTAGAATTGTTTAAACAAAAGTACAACATAAGTTTTTGTATAACTAACAGAAATTTAGGTATTGAGCAGAATGCTCTTGTAGTGGATTTTCTGGCGCTAGGGTCACAATAAAGAGAGAAAAGTGTAGTACACTATCATTTATTATTTTTAAGCAATACTCATAAAAATTTGGTAAGCCCACTACCCTAGCGTTATATTTGTTTTTTAAAATCTGAACCAACAAACAACACAGTGTTTAAAACATCATTTTATTCGCTATGTAAATACATTATACAATGAAAGACACAGCTCTATCTGCAATACATGCTGCCCTTGGCGCAAAAATGGTACCCTTTGCAGGGTATAATATGCCCGTTTCTTATCAAGGAATTAACCTAGAACACCAAACCGTAAGAGAAAAAGTAGGTGTGTTTGATGTAAGCCATATGGGAGAGTTTTTTGTGACAGGACCAAATGCACTTAGTTTAATACAAAGGGTGTGTAGCAATGACGCCTCCAAATTAGAAGATGGTGAGGCCCAGTATAGTTGTTTTCCTAATCAAGATGGCGGTGTGGTTGACGATCTTATCGTGTATAGAATAGCTGCAGATAAATGGCTATTGGTTGTAAACGCATCAAATATAGATAAAGATTGGGCTTGGATTAACGCGCACAACACCATGGAAGCTTCGCTTGAAAATAGCAGTGATCACTATTCACTTTTGGCCATACAAGGTCCAAAAGCAATACAAGCAATGCAAAGCCTTACACAAGAAAATTTAAGCGCCATTAAATTTTACACCTTTAAAATAAACACTTTTGCAGGTGTTGAAAATGTAATTATTAGCGCAACGGGCTACACAGGTAGTGGTGGTTTTGAGATTTATTGCAAAAACACCCAAGTGGCAAAAATATGGACGAAAGTTTTTGAAGCTGGAGCAGATTGGGGCATCCAACCCATAGGTCTTGCAGCCAGAGACACCCTAAGACTTGAAATGGGCTATTGCCTTTACGGAAATGATATAGATGACACGACCTCACCTTTAGAGGCTGGTCTTGGCTGGATTACAAAATTTAATAAAGATTTTATAAACAGTGAATCTCTTAAAAAACAAAAAGAACTTGGGGTTTCAAACACATTGGTTGGTTTTGAGCTTTCCCAGCGTGGTATACCAAGACAGGGATATGCTATTGTAGATGCTCAAGGCAACAGTATTGGTAGGGTAACAAGCGGTACCATGTCTCCATCTATGGGCAAGGGTATTGGTTTGGGATATGTACCTATGGCATTAAAAGAAGTTGGATCTCAAATACATATTCAAATACGTAATAAAATAGTGCCTGCAATGGTTGTAAAACTACCATTCTACAAAAAATAAATTAGTACAAGTACCTTTTTTGCTCATTGGCAACAAAGCAAGGATGTAGGCAAATTAAAACTAGATGCAAAAACAAAAACACAGGATATTAATTTTAGGGGCAAGCGGTTACGTTGGCAATGCCATCTATAGAGAACTGTGCACTTATTTTGAGACCTATGGTACCTACTGTTCTGCCCATGAATTGTATGATAACAATAAGGCATTTTTTGGGTATGATATAGCCAATGATGATATTACCAAAACACTGCAGCAAATTAAGCCAACCCTTATTATATCTGCCCTTCGTGGAAATTTTAAAGCGCAGTACCATGCTCATAAACAGGTCTGTAAATATATAAATGACGCCCCAGGGTGTAAGGACTTCTATTTTTATCTTCTGTAAGTGTGTTTGATGGTCTCTCTAGTTTACCAAGCTATGAAGATACTCGCCCCACGGCAGTAAGCGAATTCGGAAAATTTAAAGTTTCTGTAGAAAAACTACTCTTTGAGAAAATTAAAAATCAGGTTAGTATTTTAAGACTACCTATGGTGCTTGGTGCGTATAGCCCAAGAATTCTTCAAGTAAGACAAGCCATTAAACACCAAGCGGTTTTTGATGTGTACCCAAATCTTATTATAAGTATTACCACCGCAAACACCATAGCACAACAAATCCATTACATTATTAATAAAGAGCTAACAGGTATTTTTCATTTGACAAGCAATGATTTAGTGCATCATCAAGACTTATTTACAGAGATTTGTGAGAAAATAAGCAACAAGACACCTATCTTTAAAAGTATTTACAACAGTAATGATGATCAATACTTAGCTATTTTACCAAAGCACAATATCCTGCCTACAAACTATCAAACCACCGTGGCAGATGTTGTTGAAAATTCTACCCTAGAGGATCTTATTACTCTTAAAAACCAATAAATAGTATGATAAAATATACCCAAGCACAGATTACAGAAAAACTAGCTCAGTTTGAAGGCTGGGAGTATGTTGAAGGAGGCCTGTTTGCAAGTTTTGAATTTGAAAACTTCAAAGAAGCCTTCTCTGCCATGACACGAATCTCTTTTGAAGCAGAACGCCTTAATCATCACCCAGAGTGGACCAATGTTTACAATACCTTAGAGATTTTCTTATCTACACATGATGCAGATGGGGTTACAGAAAAAGACTTTGAACTAGCCGCTATTATAGATTTGCTCATTGGCTAATAATGCAAAACACATTACACAGCTATTACAAAGTATTTAAGCCCTATGGAGTGGTGAGTCAATTCACTACCAATGACAGGCATGCTAAAAACAAAACTTTTTTAGGTTCTTTAGCTGATTTCCCTCAGGGTACAATGGCTATTGGAAGACTAGATGAGCCTAGTGAAGGCCTACTGCTACTGACCACCAATGGCGCTTATAGCTATCATGTAAATAACAGTGGCGTAGAAAAAGAATATTATGCCCAAGTAGACGGTATTATACATACTTCTGAAATTTTAAAACTACAAGAAGGTGTTCATATAACAGTAGATGACAAACCATACCTAACTAGGCCATGCAAGGTTAAATTACTTACAAGCACTCCTACCCTGCCAAAACGTGCGAAAAAAATAAGAGATGATCGCCACGGGCCAACCTCCTGGATTTCTATTACCATTACCCAAGGAAAGTTTAGGCAAGTTCGTAAGATGACCTCAGCAGTTGGGTTTCCGACACTGCGCCTGGTAAGAGTTAGAATTGGGAAGTATACTATAGATGCTATGGAGCCTGCAGAAGTAGCCCAAATAAAAGTGGAGTTTTAGGCTTAAATATATTAATCTTGGATAGACTATAATTGTAGCTTTTCTTCCCGTTAGCAAATTCCACTCGTTTTTAGAAATTAAGGTTCCATTTTCATCATACACATGCAACTCTGCAGTGTTTGGACCACTTTCGCCTTGATTTAAAGCTTGAAATTCTATAATATTTTCTCCTGGTGTAAGGGTAAGGTCAAAGCCTCTAAAGCTTGCATCTAAAGAGATATCACTTTGTACAATATCATCATTAACATACACCCGTATTCTATCTCCATCTACACTTTGATGATCTCTGTACACAACATTTACAAAACCACCCTTGGTTTTAATCTCACCCAGCACCTGGTCTCTATCAAAGGCAGCTGTGGCAGGTTTATCTTTAACAAAAGCATTGGGAGTCATATCGGTTTTGGTGGTTAGAAAACCATCATCTGTTGATATATCAATAGGCTCTGGATCATCTGTACCAAGCGTACTTACATTATCATTTTTTATCTCAAAACGGTTTTGTTGGTTGGTTAATCCAGGTATTGGAGATTTGGGTATTTCTAAACCCGCAGGATCACTCACTACCCTATCAATTGGCTCAAAACCAACTTTCTTTGTGGTATTATCAAACTGCGCACTTAGCGAAAAGCTCAATAAAAGTAGTAATAGACAGACATGTAATTTCATAAACACTTTTTTATTTCTAAGCTAAAGATAATAGCTAATAAAAAAATAACATATAATAAACTACTATAACTAATAGTGGTTTACAAATATATGCACCAATGGGCTATAAAGTAGTAAAACTTTTAAAAATAGAGACCAAGCAACTTTGTGAAAAACCTCCATTATGCCTCATAATATAAAGACGCAGCTAACAAACAAAGGTTTCACAAAAAATATAAATTATTTTGTAACAAACACAGAACCTCTTACGTATAAGTAAGTAGTGAACTTAGATTGTTGTTAAAACAGACCTCAGATATAGTTCTATTTCTGTAGCAAGTAGACAACAAATAAAAAATATATAACCTTAAAAGGTTATTAACCTAAAACACATTTGATACAATGAGACAACTCAAAATTACCAAGCAGGTTACCAATAGAGAAACCAAATCTTTGAACAGTTACTTGCAAGATGTAAGTAAGATTGACATGATAACCGCAGAGGAAGAGGTTGAGTTAGCACAACGTATTCGTGAAGGAGATCAAAGTGCCTTAGATAAATTAACAAAAGCAAACCTTCGTTTTGTTATCTCGGTAGCAAAGCAATACCAAAATCAAGGGTTAACACTTAGTGACCTTATTAATGAAGGTAATGTAGGTCTTGTAAAAGCTGCGCAGCGTTTTGATGAAACTAGAGGGTTTAAATTTATATCATATGCTGTTTGGTGGATTAGACAATCTATACTTCAAGCCATTGCAGAACAATCTCGTGTGGTACGTTTACCCTCTAAACAAGATTGGTGATATTAACAAAATACGTAAGGCATCTATACATCTAGAACAAGTACACCAGCGTGTTCCTTCTGCATCAGAGATAGCAAAAGAACTAGACATGACTGTTAGTAGTGTAAAACAGTCTTTAAAAAATTCATCTAGAAGTTTATCAATGGATGCGCCTTTCCAAGAAGGTGAAAATGACAACAACCTGTATGATGTAATTAGCTCTGGTGAAACACCAAATCCAGACAAGGCGCTCATACATGAGTCTTTAAAAATTGAAATTGATAGAGCACTAGACACCCTTGCTCCTCGTGAGGCAGATGTAGTAAAATTAAATTTTGGGCTAAGCGGGCAACCAGCTATGACACTTCAAGAAATTGGAGACACCTTTGAGCTGAGTCGTGAACGTGTGCGTCAAATTCGTGAAAAAGCAATTCGTCGCTTACGTCAAGAAAGCAAGAGTCACATCCTAAAAAAATATTTAGGATAGTAGGATTCGTTTACAATACTTAAAAAGAGCAATTACCAGTTGGTAGTTGCTCTTTTTTTTTGTCTAGTAGTTGAGCGTATGAACAATTATATAAACGCAGTAATCTGCCCTATTGAATAATTTATAGTCTCAATCTTTTTGATATATTTGCTCAAAACATGCAATTATGAAATATTCTTTACTGAGCCTTACTATGTTAACGTTAGGTCTAATTTCTTGTGGTGATGATGATACCACACCAAATACCAATAACACCGCAGCGTATTTCCCACTAAACTTAAACTCATCATGGAGTTATACCAATGAGAGTGAAGATCAAATCAGTCAAGACAACATGTTTGTTGTTGGAACACAACAAGAAAATGGTGTACAGTACACAAACCTAGATACCCAAGAGTTAAATTCTGGCGGCTTTATGGTTGGCTTACTCACTCAAAACCTTGTTAGAAATGACAATGGCAAACTTATCGTTAATGGGGCTTTGGCGGCGTCCCTATAGAAGGATTTCCAGATATTAGCATCCCATTAAATAATGCCGTGTTGTTTGACCCAAATGCTCTTAACGGAACACAACTAAACATTATTGCGGGATCATTTGAGCAAACTATTATGGATTTCCCTATTATTATTGAATATACATCGATAACTACCCAAGAGCAGCTATTACCCTCTTACACCACCGATACCCAAACATACACAGATGTAATACAGTCTAAAATTGTATTGAACCTAGAAATTAGCACAGAAGTTCAAGTAGGTGGCACAACACTATCTCTTCCTATTTTAAGCTCTCAAGACGTCTTAGTGGTAGAAAATTATTATGCTGCAAATATAGGGCTGGTATTTTCTAAAGAAACGGTAGATTATGCCCTTGAGGATTTAAGTGGCATCCCTGGATTAGAAATTCCGCTCCCAGAGCAAAATACTTCTGTAAGCACTGCTACCTTAACTAGCTTTGAAATAGGAAACTAAAGCAATGCATTTTTTAAAATAGTAATGGGATGTAGCGCCTCGCGCTGGGTCCCATCTTTTATTTGGTGCCTACAACTTGTCCCGTTGGCAGCAATAATCGTATTTTTTTTTGCTTTGAGAACAGCAGGGAATAGTCGCAACGCGCCTATTTTCATACTCACATCATAATGCTCTTTTTCATACCCAAAGCTACCTGCCATACCACAACATCCAGAGGTTATTAATGTTGGGCTATAGTGGGTTGGGAAATTTAAGACGTCAAATGTGTTTTTTTGAGATCCAAGGCTTTTTGATGGCAGTGCACATGTATTTTAATCTGGGCAGGAGCCTGTGTAAATAGCGTTTTAGAGATTTCCCCTTTTTCAAACTCTGAGGCCAAAAATTCTTCTAAAAGATATACATGTTTTGAAATATGACTTGCAGCAGCTCTATCATCTACCAAACGTAAAAACTCATCTCTAAAACCCAATATTGCCGAGGGTTCTATGCCTAGTAGCGGTATTGTTTTAGAAACTTTAGATTTAAAATAGGCTATGTTTTGTGTAGCACACACTTTAGCCTGCTGAAGAAAACCTTTACTGATTAAAGCCCTAGCGCTATCTAAATGATCTACAACAGACACCTCATACCCTAACCCAAGGAGTAAATCTATCGCATCTTGGGCGATACCACCATCCAAATATTTTGAAAATTCATCAATGTATAAAAGTACTTTTTTACCGTTAGGGCTTACAGAAACCTCTTTTTCCTGTCTTTTCCAAAGGTTGAGTTTTGGCAGGCTACGCTGTGGAGCAATCCCTGCTATTTTTTTGATAATTCTAGCGGTACTTTTATTGGTATATAAAGCATTTGTAAGGATTGGCATTTTGGCAGCAAGGGATGTGTATTTGCTACTTTGTGCAAATAGCTTTGTGCTTCTAGAGACACCGTGTGTTTTTTGATATTGATATAAAAATTCTGCCTTGCTAGTTGCCATATCAACATTACTTGGGCACTCACTCCCACATGCTTTACAGCTAATGCATAAATCAAACACATCTTTGAGTTGTTTTGAATCAAATTTATTTTTGGCATCATTGGTAGTTAATACCTCTCTAAGTACGTTTGCTCTGGCCCTTGTGGTATCTTTTTCGTTTTTTGTTGCATGGTAGCTAGGGCACATCATGCCACTTGCAGCAGCTGTTTTACGGCAATCACCACTACCGTTACATTTTTCTGCTAACCTGAGAATTCCTTGAGAATCATCAAAGTTAAAGGCTGTATCTATTGTTGGAGGATCCTGTTTATAATCGTTACGCAGAGAAACATCCATTTTAAATGGTGCTGTTATCTTTCCTGGATTGAATATATAATTAGGATCAAAAGCTTTTTTTACAACACTAAGCAGCGCATAATTTTTTTCTCCAATAACAATGGGTATAAATTCTGAGCGTACAATACCATCTCCATGCTCTCCAGAGAAAGAACCTTTATATTTTTTCACTAAATGCGCTACATCTGTGGTGATACTTCTGAAATAGGAAACGCCTTGCTTGGTTTTTAAATTTAAAATAGGGCGCAAATGCAGCTCCCCTGCTCCAGCGTGTGCATAATACACCACCTCTTGTTTGTAGGATTTCATGATGGCGGTAAACTCTTTTATGTAACTAGGTAAATCCTCAAGGGCAACAGCAGTATCTTCTATACAAGCAACTGCCTTTTTATCTCCCACCATATTACCCAAAAGGCCAAGACCTGCCTTTCTTAGATGTAGCGCCTTGGAAACATCCTGATCATACAATACAACATTATGGTAGCTTAATTTTTCTTTGGCTAATGTTGTTTGCAAAGCGGTGAGTTTATCCTCCAGTGCTAGGGCTGTAGTTGCCTTCACTTCTAGAAACAACATGGCTTTTGGCGCACCTTTTACAAAAAAACGATACGGACGATACATTGTATTTTCTTTGGTACGCTCTAAAATAATATCATCCATCAGCTCACAACAATACAGCTCATGTTTCATGGCATGTACTACATCCAGCAGCCCTTTTTCAAGACTATCATAATGAGTGACCAACATGGCAGTTTTCTCTGGAGGCAAGTTATCGAGCTGCAAGGTAATGGCAGTTGTAAATGCCAAAGTGCCCTCGCTACCAGATAATAGCTTACACATATTAAAAGCGTTGTTACCTCCAAAAACAGCTGTATCTATAAGGTCATCTAGAGCATATCCAGTATTGCGCCTATGAATTTCTGGTTTAGGAAATTGGTTGCGAATTTCTTGCTGCACCTCTTTGTTATGCAATACACTATGAAGCTCTTTATAAATAGATCCCTCAAGAGAGTCTAGTTTGGTTTTTTCTATAAATGTTTCTTTAGAAATACTAGAAAAACAAACCTGGGACCCGTCAGACAAAATACAGTCTAAATCCAAAACCTTATCTCTGGTAACTCCATACTGAATTGAGGTGGTTCCGCTAGAGTTATTACCTACCATTCCGCCAATCATACACCGGTTTGATGTTGATGTATTAGGTCCAAAAAATAAACCATGAGGTTTTAGATAATTATTGAGATCATCTCTAATAACACCGGGCTGAACCCTCACTGTTTTTGCAGCTATATCTAAGGCTATAATTTCAGTAAAATGTTTTGAGACATCCACAACAATACCCTCACCCACACATTGCCCAGCTAGTGATGTTCCTGCTGTTCTTGGGATTAAGGAAATCGCATTTTTTTGTGCAAAATTAACTAATTGCTGTATGTCTTGGTTGCCTGAAGGGTAGGCAACTGCCAATGGTATTTTACGATACACAGATGCATCTGTGGCGTAGATGGTTTTGTGTAAATCGTCAAAAAAGAGCGTCCCTTTTAACTGGTTTTGTAATTGTTGCAGAAGCTGTTTCAAAATAAGGTATTGATGTCTAAAAATAGAACTATTACAGGTAACATCACACTATTCTACATCAAAAAAATAGGTGCTTGTAAAAAATTAAACCACTGCAGGCTTTAAAAGCGCACGCTTCATACAAAGCCTCATATTGAGGGACTACTCGTTTTGTATCAAAGCGCAGAGAAGATTTCTTTGCATTTGCTTTAAAGCTGGCTAAAGTAGCATCGTCTTTTAAAATCTTAATAGCATTTGCTGCCATTTCTTTAATGTTTCCTACTGCACTTAAATAACCACTTTCTCCTGCAATGTTAACCTCTGGAAGACCTCCAGCATCACTAGAGATAATAGGTACTCCGCTGGCCATTGCCTCAAGAGCAGCTAGACCAAAGCTCTCTTTCTCTGAGGGTAATAGAAAAAGATCTGAAAAACATAATATTTTATCCACCTCATTACTATTTCCAAGAAATACAACTTTATCTGCAATACCTAAGGATTCTGCTAGGGCTTCTGCAGGCTCTTTTTCTGGTCCCTCTCCAACAATTAGTAATTTGGAAGGAATCTGTTTTTGTACTAAGCTGAATATTTGAATTACATCTTGTACCCTCTTTACTGGTCTTAAATTACTAACATGAGTAATAATACGCTCCTGGGGCAAGGCCATAATAGAGCGCTGACAGTCTGTGAATTGGTTTTCAAAACGCTTTGTATCTATAAAATTAGGAACCACGTTTATAGTCTTTTTTATGTCAAACAAGCGCAAGGTATCATCTTTTAAACTCTGAGAGACAGACGTCACACAATCACTATTATTTATACTAAAAGTTACCGCTGGTTTGTAGAAAGGGTGATTTCCTACCAAGGTAATATCTGTACCGTGCAAGGTGGTAACCATTGGTATTTCAATACCTGCCTGGGCCAACATTTGTTTAGCCATATAGCCTGCATAGGCGTGCGGAATGGCATAATGAACGTGCATAATATCTATTTGATATAATTTAACCATATCTACTAGCTTACTTGAAAGGGCTAACTCATAGGGTTGGTATTTAAACAAAGGGTACTGCGGAATGGTAACTTCATGAAAATGTATCTTCTTAGAAAGTAAATCTAAACGCACTGGTTGTTTGTAAGTAATAAAATGAACCTCATGGCCATGATCTGCAAGGGCTAGACCTAATTCTGTGGCTACTACGCCACTTCCTCCAAAGGTTGGATAACAAACTATTGCTATTTTCATATAAAATGCTTTCTGCTTTTAATTAATGTAGTATTGTAAGACTTTAATAGAATTATAAAAATACTATTATTAGACCATATCATTGCAAGGTATTTTAAAGAGTCTTGGCCTGCTCCCAATACACGTCCATCTCTTTCAATGTCATGTCTTTAAGGGCTTTACCCTGCTGGCTGGCCTTTTTCTCTAAATACTGAAACCGTTTGATGAACTTTTTATTGGTACGCTCAAGGGCATTTTCTGGATCAATGTTTAAAAAACGAGCATAATTAATCATAGAAAATAAAACATCGCCAAACTCAGCTTCCATCTTTTGCTGATTTTTGGCAGCTACCTCAACTTTTAACTCGGCAAGCTCTTCTTGCAATTTTTCAAAAACCTGTTCTGGATGCTCCCAATCAAAACCAACACCCGCTACTTTGTCTTGAATTCTGTTTGCTTTAACCAGCGCAGGAAGAGATTTGGGCACACCCTGTAAAACGCTAGTTTTTCCTTCTTTTAGTTTTAAATTTTCCCAGTTTTGTTTTACTTGTTTCTCATCTGTTACCGTAACGTCTGCATAAATATGAGGATGTCTTGAGATGAGTTTTTCGCAGATTTCATTGGAAACATCTGCAATATCAAATGTGCCTGTTTCACTACCAATTTTAGCATAAAACACAATGTGTAATAATAAATCTCCTAACTCTCCTTTTACCTCCTCTAGATCATTGTCTAAAATAGCATCTCCAAGTTCATAGGTTTCTTCAATGGTGAGATGACGCAAACTCTCCATGGTCTGCTTTTTATCCCAAGGACACTGCTCTCTTAACTGCTCCATAATGGTCAGTAATCTATCAAAAGCTTGCAGTTGTTGTTGTCTAGTATTCATAGTAAAATGAGTTGGATAATAAAAGGATTAAGGAAATTAGAAATAGAATATAAAAATACTATTATAAAATGAGCTGGCTATAGACCATACAGCAAATAGCTGTTAAAAAAACCAAAGCTTGATGGCCATTATACTCACCATAACTATTAAAAATGTGCGTATATACCCATCTCCTTTTTTAACTGATAGCCTACTAGATACCCAAGCCCCAGCAGCATTCCCGATTGCTAAAATAAGCCCTATTTTAAAGTCTACTTTATCATTAAAAATAAATACGGCCAATGCGCCAAGGGTGTAAATAAATACTACAAATACTTTGGTAGCATTTACCCTTACCAAACTCATATAATGGGTATAATGCAGATACAAGATGATTAAAAAACCTATTCCGGCATTAATAAACCCTCCGTAAATACCTAAAAAGAAAAAAACAATAATACCTAGCCAAAGGTATTTGCCGGTAAGGCGCTCTTGTAAATTAGTTAGATTGGTTTTTGGCTTAAAAATAATAATCAAAATAACCGCGGCCATAATAGTGGCCAGCACCTTATTGAAGATAGCCTCGTCTATATCTACAGCAATTTTAGCTCCCAGCAGGCTTCCAAAAAAAGCCGCGATACCAAGATATATATTAAATGGAAAAGTGCTTACACCTTTACTTTTAAAACCCGCAGTGGCAAGAGCTGTTTGTATGACAATAGCAACCCTGTTGGTACCATTGGCAAGTGTTGGGGGCAAGCCCATAAATATGAGTACTGGCAAGGAAAGTAAAGAGCCACCACCTGCAACAGTATTAATAAAACCTACAACAAAACCAACTACAATTAGAATAGGATAATAGTACCAATGTTCCATAATACAAAGGTAGTGAGGTTTTTAAAAAATGTGCTGTACAATTTTTTGAAATTATAAAAATAAAGATTGCCTACTATTAAAAAGCTTGTTATATTTGCAGCCGCGTTGGGGCGTATAGCCTCAATAGACACTTTGGAGAGTTGGCAGAGTGGTCGAATGCGGCAGTCTTGAAAACTGTTGAGGGTCACACCTCCAGGGGTTCGAATCCCTTACTCTCCGCAAAAAGCATCTCTTTTGAGATGCTTTTTTTGTTTTAAGAATCTTTTATTAGAATGTTTTTAAAATGAAATTTAAGAAAAATAGCAAAAAACACTAAATACGTTGAACCATCACCAAAATAGTTTAACGTAACTCCCCTATTTAGTAAGTATCCTTATGTTTAGATTTTCTAGTATAGGCCTTCTTACTCTTTTGAACAGAACCTCTCATAGCGGCCCATATCTCTTGCAAGGTTAGATTAACCAGTGGAAAATAAAGACTACTGTATTCATAGAGATAATTTTTAAATAATTGCATAAACTAAACTGTTTATTCTATGAATTAAAATGTTCCACAAAAATCCTAATTAAAAACAGTAATAATTGTACAGCTTTTGTACATTTATAAAATGATTACGTTTTTAAAAACAAGCACACAAAAAAAAGCAGGCTTTAAAATTGACAACTACAACTCCTCGAGAAGGTTGAGCGAAATTATTTGTATTGAAACAGGTATTTCCTTAAGTTATAATACCCTGCGAAGATTCTTTGGAATTGTTAAATCAGTTAAACCAAGTAACCATACTCTAGATACTTTGGCCCTTTTTAATGGATTTTTAAACTACACAGATTTTACAAGAAATTTTCACCTAAAAAACCGATGGGAACAAGAGTTTAAACTGGCATCATTAATGCAAGATTCTGAAAAAGAACTGCTACTATTTGTTGAAGAAAACCTACACACAAACAGAGATTTTACCCTAAAGTTAACTCAAATAGTTAGAGAGTTGATGTTGGTCAAAAACTATGATTTATTAGTGCAAATATTTAGTTTAAAAAAAATGACCTATGATCATTTTAATTTTGATGATATAGCCTATTTTGCCAACTGTACTGGTACACTTTTAAAAACATTTGATTCAGAATCTGAGGAGCTACAAAAATTAGTATTGAATGATAACTTTTTAGATTTAATTCTAACCATTTATGTAGACTATAAACATCTCAATAGCTATTATGGAAATTGGCTGATAATTATTGAAAAACCATACAAAAAGAAAAGATGTCAAACAATTTTGTAGGGGTGTTTTAAATTTGAAGATGTATCTTAATAAAGAAAGCCAAGATCATTTTTTTAAACTAGTACCAGATTCAAGTTTTCATCCTATACTAAAGGGTAGAATTATTGCTCAAGAATTATTTTATGAGTCCAAAGACTTGTCTAAAATAATGAACAACTACCATCACCAAATACCTAGCAATAGCGATAGCGAAACCGACATTGATTATTATTTTGAATTAATAACCACAGCTATAATTAACAAGAAATTTTGAAGTTATGACTTGGATTTCAGAAAAATTTAAAATCAAAACAAACTACAGTAACTATTATAAATTTGAACATTATGAACAATACGGCCTAATGGTTATGCTGTTGTTTATGTTCCGCAAAGATTTCGAGAGTTTACACCTATGGCAAAAATCAATATCATTTGATAATTTCCCCAGAAACTATGAGACCTTAATGCTGCAATACGTTTACATTCTTAAATACCATAACTCAAAAACGAACAAGATTTCTTACAAAAATCAATATCTAGAAGGTGCAAAAAACTTCTACCCTTCTTTTTTCAATGAAGTGTATCTAAACAACTACTTCAAATCATGATAACAGCAATTCTAGGCGTATTTTTTATGGGAGTTACAGATGCACTTTGGAGGCCCTGTATACTCATCCACGGCCATATAAAGGTTTTACTGCACAGAACACTTCTAACAACGGTATTGCTGGGTCTTTACTTTATTAGCAGCACTACAACTCAACAGATAAACATACCAATGATTGGTATTGCCCTTTTGAGTGGATTGATTGCTGGTGTAGGTCTTTATTTTTTAGTGAAAGCCTTTAAAACAGAAACAACAACCAATGTGCTTTTTCTAAACATATTTACACTATTAATTTCTCAATCTGTGTCTTTTATACTCTTTAAAGAGCCTATTGTTTGGAAATACTATTGCATTCAAATAGGACTTTCCATTTTTACTGTTATTTGCTTTAATGGATTTAATTTCAATCTAAGAAAAGGAATTAAATATGGTTTATTGGCCTCATTGTGTTTTGGTATTGCATACCCTTTGGCGGGAATACCCATTGAAAAAATTGGTTATCAAACAACTATATTTATTCAAGAAGCAATCATATTAATTTTATTTTTTTGCATTGGGTTTTATACAAAAAAAACGAAAATTGACTTAAAGATTTACTATGATGTTAAAATAATTCTTTTGAGTTTATTATCAGCAATAGCAGTTATTTTGTTTTTTTACAGCTATACTGTTTTACAGGTGTATAAAGTAAATTTAATTTCTAATTTCCATCCTATTGGTGGCATGTGTATAGCAATCATTCTATTTAAAGAACATCTTTCCAAATATCAAATTCTAGGGGCAATTAGCTCAATTATTGCGTGTGTCTTAATTTACATCATTTAAAATGAAGCTTATTTCTCCAGGGCTTTAATTACCTCTGCTACATATTTTCTAACAATAGAAGAAGCAGCATCTGGCTCTTCTAACTTGGTGCTTACTACTGCCACAAGGTGTTTCTTTTTGCTGTGCCGCACTTATTTAATTTCACTTTAACAACAAACAACATAAACATTCTATACATTTACTACTTATATGAAAAAACCACTGTACATACTTTTATTGTTTCTATCTAATCTTGCGGTTTGTCAAGAGTACACACCATTACTAGATACTTACAACCAATGGAGTGTTCGGTATTGTTTTAGTGGCTGCTCTACAGATGTATATTACACAAATGGAGATACCATCGTAGATGCAATGAATTATAAAGTGCTTGATGGATATCATTTCATATCTAGAGGGTTTTTACTCAGAGAAGATGTTACTGAAAAAAAAGTATACTTAAAAACCATTCTACCAAGCGGCATTAGAGATTATCTTCTCTACGATTTCTCCCTTGAGGTTGGAGACTCTATAGATATTAAAAACCCTGCTTCTCCTTTTATCGAGGATGCAGGTTACTATAAAGTGGATGCAATTACACTGCTTCCTCTAGTTGATTCAAACCTATACCGCCATTTTTATTTATCTCCAGCTGCCTCCAATACAATTAGTGAAAACGATGCAATTTGGGTAGAGGGTGTTGGGTCACTATCGCTAATTAACGCTCCGGGTGGAGACCCTAATGTTAATTCAGCAGGAAGAGTAGCTTGCATGTTTAAAGACGGAGTCTCTTTTTATGCAGATCTAGATATTATTGAAGATTGTGAAGATGTAATTCTAGACAAACCACTAATCCAAACAACTATAAATAACAGTAAAGTTATTAGTAGCCCAATTGTAAACGAATTTTCTGTAATTAATATTGAGCCATTTATCACATTAGATGTCTATAACCTAAAGGGACAACTATTGCAGCGGTTTAATTTAAACCATCAAAACACACTGCCTTTAAACCTTTCAAGTTATAAAGCATCTATGTATCTAGTAGTTTTAAAATCTCAGGATACTGCCCATCAGGTTTTAAAAGTGCTTGTCCAATAATCTTACACATTAATACTAGAGAGCATTTATAAATACTAAAAATCCCGCATCCAAATAGGATGCGGGATTTTTATGCTTGGTATATTTTAATGACAATCTCAAAGTTTGCAAGAAACGATGAGGTTAAAATATGTTTTATAAACCAACTCTAAACATTAGATCTATACCAACAAAAGGAGCTGCAGCAAACTCTGAGTTTCTTCTATCTGCGTCTTTTCTGTTACCTATTTGTTTTGTAAGTACTTGTACAACACTTGCGGCATTTTTATCATAAAGAGCATAATCTGTAGTATCTAGACCAACTCTTGCACGTACAATAAGCATATCATTTAAAAATCCGTAGGCTGCAAAAGCAGAGAGTCGAATAGACTCTTCTTGCACATAAAAATCTGAATTTCTTTCATTAGAAAGGTTATAAGATTTAACAGAGCTAAGCAAGTTAGCTCCCAAACTAAAGGCATCTGTTAATGAATAGTTTACATCTGCGCGTATTGGCAGAGTGGCATTTACATAAAACTTACTATTTTTTGATTTGTACCAAAGACCAATAATTGGTGTAACGGTAGTACCAAAATTTTCTGATGATACATAAGCTCCAAATTTAAGAACCTTTCTACTAGAATATTTTTTTTCTAATAGTGCAAGACCACCTATCTGGAAGTCATCTGCTCCAAGATTGCTAAAATCTGAGGCAAGTTTTGGAAGTGCTACATAGGTACCACTCCACTTATTACCATGTTTGATCTTCATACCTAGATTGAGTCTTGTCATGATTAAATTCTTGCTTCCATCCACAAAATCATACTGTGCTTCACCAAAATCAAAAAACATATTACCTAGGCCTGTCTTTTCATAGGTAAAACCTGCAAGAATAACAGCCTTTTGAGTAATTGGTATGGGCATGTACAGTTCAATGTTGGTGTTGCTAACATCTGTCTCCAATGAATCAATAACATTTCCAAGGGTAGCCTGCGAGTGAGAGACTTTAAGAATATCCAGATAATCCTGAGCGTTTACCATAGTTGCGCAAGCAAAAAGGGTAATAAAAAGTATGGTTTTTTTCATAATGTAACGGTTTGTTTTGAAACTAATTTGTTTGATAATTAAGGGTGTAATTTAAACAATAAATAATAAAGAACTGATATATTTTGATAATCTATAATTTATATATCGAATTATGAGAATTATAAAAAATAAAAAGAGCTTGTTATTTTTGTTTAACTTTAACATTAAACCATGAAACATTATTTATTTTTACCATGTAGCAAAAGCGCTAAAAAAACTATAAAACCATAGATACATGTTTGGACTTTTTAAAAAGAAATCAGAAAAACAGACCCTAGAGGAAGCCTATCAAAAACTCACTAAAGAATCTTTTGATCTTTCCAAAACAAATAGAAAAGCTAGTGATCAAAAAGCCTATGAGGCTGAACAGGTAATGAAAAAACTAGAATCGTTAGCAAAAACACCTTCATAAATATGGCTACAGCCAGCGATACTTTTACTGAAAGAGAACTTGACCGTATCATAGAAATGGCATGGGAAGACCGCACACCCTTTGAGGCCATACTATTTCAATTTGGGCTTCCAGAAAAGGAGGTCATTAAAGTAATGCGTGGAAACCTTAAGGAATCAAGTTTTAAGCGTTGGAGAAAACGTGTAAATAGTGGTGTGAGTCAAAAACATCTTAAAAAAAGAAACCAAGACATCACACGCTTTAAATGCTCTAGACAAAAAGCCATCTCTGGCAATAAGATAAGCAAGCGTTAAATGAAATTACCTGAAGATAAAACGCTCACCTTTCCAACATCATATAAAGAGATTCTCAAACGCATTGACGCCATAGATCCTTTAAAATACAGAGCCTCTAGAAACTATATAAATGGCGCTGTATCCTATTTGTCTCCCTACATCTCTAGAGGTGTTATTTCTACAAAATTTATTTTTGACGAAATTTTAAAAAAAGGGCACCATCCCCAGCAGGCAGAAAAATTTATTCAAGAACTAGCCTGGCGAGACTACTGGCAACAAGTATGGATTGCCAAAGGGGAGGACATAAACCAAGACATAAAGCACACACAAACACCTGTATCAAATACAGAAGTGCCAAAAGCAATCTTGGAAGCTACCACAGGTATAAATGCTATAGATAGTGCCATACAAGAGTTTTACAAAACGGGATACCTGCACAACCACCTCAGGATGTATATAGCTGCCATTTCATGCAATATGGGCCGCAGCCATTGGAAAACTCCTGCAAAATGGATGTATTACCACCTACTAGATGCAGATTGGGCAAGCAATGCACTAAGCTGGCAATGGGTAGCGGGAGCCAATGCCAATAAAAAGTATGTAGCCAATCAAGAAAACATTAATACCTATTGTTTTACCAATCAAAAAGACACTTTTCTAGATATACCCTATGAGGCTTTTAGTGATATGGCTGTTCCAGAGGTTTTAAAACAGACAAGCCCTTTTGTATTAAAAACACCCCTGCCAAATAAAGGCCCAATTAAAATAGCGCAGAACCTGCCAAGTTGTATTTATACGATGTATAATCTTGATCCCCTCTGGAAAGAGGATATCTCTGCAAACAGAATTTTACTGTTAGAGCCCTCTTGTTTTGACAAATATCCTGTGTCACAAAAAACTCTTGATTTTATTTTAGACCTTGCACATCAAAACATACCAAACATTCAAATTTATGTAGGTGAATTTTCTAGTTTGCAACAGCAGTATGGCCTAACAAACTTATTTTTTAAAGAACATCCTTTAAACAAGCATTACAAAGGAACGCAAGACCCTAGAGATTGGATGTTTGATGTCAAGGGTTACTTCCCTTCATTTTTTGGGTATTGGAAAAAATGTAAAAAACAAATTACCTATTGAGCACAAAGCCAATCAATATTGTCTGGCTTAAGCGTGATCTTCGCACTCAAGATCACCAAGGGCTTTCTCGTGCAGAAAATGCCAATATAGACTACCGTATTGTTTATTTTTTTGAGCCTAGTATAATTACCTACCCAGATACCAGTGATCGCCACCTGCAGTTTATATACCACTCTATTGAGGCCATAAATAAAACCCTAGCCCCTTTTAATAGATCTGTAGATGTTTTCTACGGATCTGCAGAAGCTATTTTTGAACACCTAAGTAGCAGTTTTGATATCCAACACATATATAGCTACAGAGAAAGTGGCACAAAAACAACCTGGCAGCGTGATAAAAAGGTAGCCTCTTTTGCAAAAACAAATGATATTTGTTGGGAAGAATTTCAACGCGATGGCATTTTAAGAGGTATTAAAAACAGAATTGATTGGAGCAAACAATGGCAAGCAAAAATGCACACACCGGTGCTGCAAAATAATTTCTCTATAACAAGTCACAAACCGTTATCGCATCCTTTCCTACTTCCTGAAAAATTGGAGCTAAAACTCAAAGACTACTCAAAATACTACCAACCAGCTGGAGAGGGTAATGCATGGCGTTATATAAAATCATTTGCAGAAAAAAGAGGATTTAATTACCAAAAGCACATTTCAAAACCAGCTCAAAGTAGGCTAAGCTGCAGTAGGCTATCTCCTTATTTGGCTTGGGGAAACATGAGTGTAAAACAGGCATTTCAATACATAGGCACTCACCCATCTGGCACAAAAAACAGCAAAGCATTTTCTGCCATGCTTACCAGGTTGCATTGGCATTGCCATTTCATACAAAAATTTGAAGTAGACTGCAGCTATGAAACCCATTGTATAAATAGTGGGTATGAGCTTTTAGAGCATACAAAAAATGAAGCTTTCATTAAAGCCTGGAAAACAGGAAATACTGGAATCCCTTTAATAGATGCATGTATGCGAGCGGTAGAACAAACTGGGTGGATAAATTTTAGAATGCGCGCCATGGTAGTTTCTTTCTTAACCATGAACCTAGATCAAGATTGGAGAGAGGGCACCTACCACCTGGCAAGACAGTTTTTAGATTATGAGCCAGGTATTCATTATCCACAATTCCAGATGCAAGCGGGCACCACAGGTATTAATACCGTTCGGCTGTATAATCCTGTTAAAAACTCTCAAGAGCATGATCCAGAGGGCGTCTTTATAAAAAAATGGGTTCCAGAGCTAGCCAATGTACCTCTTGCCTTTATACATGAACCTTGGAAAATGTCTTCTATGGAGCAAACCTTTTGTAATGTGTATATTGGTGAGCAGTATCCTTTTCCTATTGTAGATTTGCAACAAAGCGCTGCCTTGGCTAGAGATAAAATATGGGGACATAAAAAGCACCCTGCGGTACAAAAAGAGAAAAAGAAAATATTGCAAACACATGTAAATAAAAAACACAATGATTTACACTAAAAAAGATATTGAGCACCTAGACCGCATTAGTAGGCTAAAAATAATTAATGCTGTTACTGGTATAAAACCTGCAAACCTTATAGGGAGCATTAGTGATTCTAAAATATCAAATCTAGCCATCTTCAGCTCAGTGGTACATCTGGGTAGCAATCCAGCTTTACTAGGGTTTATTTCAAGGCCTCAAACCCCTGAGGTAGGACACACGCTAAGAAACATTCAAGAAAATGGGTCTTATACCATAAATCATATACATCCTAGTTTTGTAGAAAATGCGCACTATACCTCGGCTAAATTTAGCCAAGAAGAGTCAGAATTTGAACACTGCGGGCTCACCCAAGAGTACCACAAAGACATCTTGGCCCCTTTTGTAAAACAAAGCACTTTTAAAATGGGGATGCAGTTTATTGAAGCATTAGAAATCAAACACAATGGCACGTTGATGGTCATAGGTGAAATACAAAAACTAATTATCGATGATAGTGCAATGGTTGATGATGATATAGACTTGCAGGCTAGCAATAGCGTTGGCATCTCTGGGCTGAACAGTTATTATGCTTTAAAAAAAATAGCACAATTCCCATACGCCAGAGTAGAAGAATTACCTAAGTTTTAAGAATGAAAAAACAACATCTCCCTCAAAAAATATGCACAGTGTGCAAGCTTCCCTTTTCTTGGCGTAAAAAATGGGAGAAAAACTGGGAACACGTAAAATATTGCAGTAAACGCTGCAGCTCAAACAAATGAAACAGATCCATCTCATATTTCCGCACCAACTATTTAAGGAGTCACCTCTTTTTGATACAGATGCGCCTATGTACCTAGTTGAAGAATATTTGTTTTTTAAACAATATCCTTTCCATAAACAAAAAATAGCCTTCCATAGAGCAACCATGAAGCGCTATGCAGATTTTCTCACAAAAGAGAAAAACAGGGAGGTTACCTACGTAGAATCTATCCAAAAAATTTCAGATATAAGGGAGCTACTACCAGCGTTAAAAAAACAAGGCATTAGCCACATAAATTATATAGACCCTACAGATAACTGGCTTAACAAAAGAATACAAGAAGGTTGTAAAGCTTTAGGTATCTCTTTTAAAACAATGGAAAACCCACTGTTTTTAAACACAAAAGAAGACTTGCTTCCCTTTTTTGGAAAACATAAAAAGAAATACCACCAAACAACTTTTTACAAAGAGCAACGAAAAAAGCGAAACATACTAATGGATCCAGAGGCTAAGCCAATGGGAGGCAAATGGACCTATGATACAGAAAACAGAAAGAAATATCCAGCAAAAAAAGTGCCGCCAGCCATTTCATTTCCAGATCTTGACTCTTACACTATAGAGGCAACACAGTATGTAAACACTCATTTCTCTAACCATTTAGGAAGTCTTACTCCATATGCCTTATACCCAACTAGTTTTGAAGCTACAAAATCATGGTTACAGCAATTTTTCGAGCAACGTTTTATGGAATTTGGGGTATATGAAGATGCAATAGTTGCAGAAAACTCTATTTTAAATCATAGCGTATTGACCCCAATGCTTAATGTGGGTTTAATTACTCCCACAGAAATTATTGATGCCTGTTTGGATTTTGCTGAAAAAAATAACGTACCTATAAACTCTACAGAGGGCTTTGTGCGTCAAATTATTGGGTGGAGAGAATTTATACGAGGTATTTATGAATCTAGAGGTAGCCAAGAGCGCACCACCAATTATTGGAATTTTAAAAAGAAAATACCCGCATCTTTCTATGACGGCACAACGGGCATTGCTCCCATTGATCAAACAATTAAAAAAATACTAGAGACTGGATATTGCAACCACATAGAACGGCTAATGATTTTAGGAAACTTCATGATGTTATGTGAGTTTGATCCAGATGAAGTATACCGCTGGTTTATGGAACTATTTATAGACTCCTATGACTGGGTAATGGTTACCAATGTGTATGGTATGAGTCAATACGCAGATGGAGGACTAATGGCTACCAAACCCTATATTAGTGGCAGTAACTACATCATAAAAATGAGTAACTATAAAAAAGGTGATTGGCAAGCCACCTGGGATGGCCTATTTTGGAGGTTTATGAATACACACAGAGCGTTTTTCTTGTCAAACCCACGCCTTGGGATGCTCGTGCGCATGTATGATAAAATGCCCCAAGAAAAACAACAAACCCATCAAGAAAATGCGATGCTATATCTGGATGCTTTAGGGTAATATATTACAAGTGCTTGGTTATTTTTTTACTTAGTGGGCTTGTTATAGAATAATAGTGGTCTATCAGTGTTCCTTTGTCACTAACAATGTACTTCTGAAAATTCCATTTTACGGTAGAATCTCTTTTTCCGTTTAAGGTCTCACAGGTAAGGAAGGTGTATAAAGGGTGTTGATTTGCCCCTTTTACATCAACTTTTTCTGTGACTAGAAATGTCACCCCATAATTAACTTGACAAAAACTTTGTATCTCAGCAGCATCACCAGGTTCTTGTTTCCCGAATTGATTACAAGGCACTCCAACAACAACCAGGGTATCTTTATAGGTATCACTTAACTTCTGTAAATCCTTATACTGTTTGGTAAAGCCGCACTTAGAAGCAACATTCACAAAGAGTATCTTTTTTCCTTTAAAAGAAGAAAAATCAATAGCCTTACCATCTATGGTATCAATCGCTATATCATACATAGAGGGTGCAGATGTATCTTGTGAAGACATGTGGTTTTTATTTGGTATATCTAAATTCATGGGGGTTGTTTTTAAAAAAAAGAAGCTAATTTCTGTTAATAAGGATACTCAACAAAGTTTCTTGGTGTTTCATAGAGCTTGATTTTAAGTTCCAAATCAGAAGCCAATTTGGGTTTAAGCAAGTTGTAAATGGAGATAGCAATATTTTCTGCCGTTGGATTTACATCCTTAAACTCTTGGGTGTCTAGATTTAAGTTTTTATGGTCATACCTATCTAGTACATATTTCTTTATTAGGTCAGACAATATTTTTGTGTCTATCACATACCCAGTTTCTGGATCACAATCTCCAATCACCTTAACCTCAAGATCATAGTTATGCCCATGATAATTTGGGTTGTTACATTTTCCAAAAACATCTTTGTTTTTTTGATCGCTCCAATTCTTATTATGTAAACGATGTGCGGCATTAAAGTGCTCGCAACGTACAATAGCTATTTTATTCATATTGGTACAAATTTTATATGGTAAATGTATCTGTAATATTTCTCTAATATACCTTACAAAACGTTAAACATTGTTTTTAACTATCAATAAAACAATATTTTTGCTTTTTAAAATCTCAAAAATCACTTAACAGCAAACCATGAAACAAAAATCACCATCCATACATATCATAGGAGGAGGAATTAGTGGATTAATTGCTGCTAGGGTTTTAGAAGAACATGGGCTATCGGCTACAATAATTGAAGCCACAGATAGACTTGGGGGAAGAGTTAAAACAGACGTGGTAGATGGATATAACCTAGATCATGGGTTCCAAGTCCTATTAACTGCCTACCCTGCTGCAAAAAAATACCTAGACTTTGATGCCTTGGAATTACAAAAGTTTTTACCTGGATCTGCTATATTTAAAAATGGAAAACAAAAAATAATTGGAGATCCTTTAAGAAACCTATCACTTTTACTGCCTACCCTATTCTCTGGAATTGGAACTGTAAATGACAAAGTAAAAATACTAGCATTAAACAGAAGGTTAAAGAAAAAATCAATTCAAAACATATTTGCTGAAAAAGAACAAACAACCGGAGCATACCTTAAAGAAGTTGGATTTTCTGAGGCTATAATTACAGATTTCTTTACCCCTTTTTTTAGCGGAATTTTTCTTGAAAACAAATTAGAAACCTCTAGCAGAATGTTTGAGTTTGTTTACAAGATGTTTGGAGAAGGGAATGCCGCCTTGCCAAAGGATGGCATTCAGGCCATACCCAAACAATTGTTTGAGAAATTAAAAAGCACAACCTTTATCTTCAATACAAAGGTGAAAAGTGTAGAAAACGGTAGTATCAAACTTGAATCTGGAGAGGCTATAAAAAGTAACTTTACAATTATTGCAACCCAGGCTAGTGGGCTGGTTTCTAATTTAAAAAACCAAGCTACGCTATGGAAATCTTGTGACACCCTTTATTTTGAGATAGCAAAAAGAGAGATTAAAAAACCATTAATTGGTCTTATCGCGGCTCCCAATACACTTATAAACAATATCTTTTATCATACAAGTCTACAAACGAGCGCTACAGCAACAAAAGAGCTCCTATCTGTTACAGTTATAGACAAGCAAAACCTAACAAACAAGCAGCTAGTTACAGAGGTTCAAAAAGAGCTGAAAGAACTATGTAATATAGATTCTTGCACCTTTATAAAACAGTATAACATACCAATGGCTTTGCCAAATTTACAAGACATACAGTATGAAATGCTACCTTCTGAGACAAGACTTACAGAAACTATATTTCTTGCAGGAGACACACAGTTAAACGGTTCTTTAAACGCCGCAATGATTGCAGGAGAGCGCGCAGCCCTAGAGGTAATAAATTTATCTAGGTAAGGCTTTTATTGTAGGGAATATATCACCATAAAAAAATCTCGATAGTAGCCTATCGAGATTTTTATTTTATAACTAGATTATTTTACAAACCACTTATATACCCGCCGTACATATCTTTAAACCTAACACCATCTGTTAGATTGTATTTACTCAACTTTTTTAGTTCTACCAGTGCCCATAAAATAAATTCTTTCATAAATGGAATATCATCATTGGAGATTTGAGGAGCGTAGGTATGTATTAAATCATCGAGAGGCTCTATTCTATCAAGCTGTAATTGATACTCTTGATCATCTAAAGTATCAAGAAGCTCAAAGCTAGATTGCTCAAAGAACCAATTTACAAGTTCATGATAAGGGTCTTTGTCATCTTGTTTTTGCAGCTTTTCTATCTTAGGAAAATAAAGTAAAAATTGAGTTTTCACAGCATCTGCAATTAATTGCTTGGCAACTTCATTGGCCCCTTCCTGCTCACCTTCATACACCAATTCTACTTTACCTGTTATAGAGGGTATGACTCCTAAAAAGTCACTCAACCGAACAGCTGTTTCTGGATTTCCGTTATTTAAACCCCTGCGCTCTGCGGTACTAAGTAAGTTTTGAAATGCAGTAATACTCAATCTAGCACTAACACCACTTTTTGAGTCTATAAATTCACTCTCACGAGCCTCAAAACTAATTTGTTCTAATATGTCTTTTGCCAACTCTGGGACATATACATTTTCTTTCTCTGCAGCAGCAGCAGCAGTTTCTTGGGCCGTGATAATTCTGGCAGTCTCTAGGGTTTGCGGATAATGGGTTAGTATCTGAGACCCTATTCTGTCTTTAAGCGGTGTTACGATACTACCTCTGTTGGTGTAATCTTCTGGGTTTGCCGTAAACACAAATTGAATATCTAATGGCAACCTTAAGGCAAATCCTCTAATTTGAACATCTCCTTCTTGTAATATATTAAAAAGGGCAACTTGGATACGGGCTTGTAAATCTGGTAATTCATTAATAACAAAAATACACCTGTTGGCCCTTGGTATCATCCCAAAATGTATCACTCTGTCATCAGCATAACTCAATTTTAAATTTGCAGCCTTTATAGGATCTACATCACCAATAATATCTGCAACGGTAACATCTGGAGTCGCTAATTTTTCAGAAAAGCGCATATCTCTATGTAGCCAAGTAATAGGAGTATCATCTCCTTTCTCTGAAATTAAATTTTGTGCAAATCTAGAAATAGGTTTAAAAGGGTCGTCATTTATTTCACTACCTGCAACTACGGGTATATATTCATCCAAAAGGGTAACCATTTGTCTTGCCAAACGAGTTTTTGCTTGCCCACGAAGCCCCAATAAGTTAATGTTGTGCTTTGATAAAATGGCGCGTTCCAGCTCTGGGATAACCGTATACTCATAGCCGTGTATGCCCTCAAACACGGTTTGCTTTTTTGTTAACTTTTGCAATAGGTTGCTACGCAATTCATCTTTGATTGATTTGTATTGGTATCCAGATTTTTTAAGGGCTCCGAAAGTTGTACTTTTTTGTATGTCCATATATGTTATGTGTGGTGTACTATTTATAATTTATAAGCTTGAATAAGCTAGTTGTATGCTATTATCTAAGGTTTCGTTTTCTATTGGTTTCGTAATCTGTAAAAATCATTTCTCCCAGCCCTTGCAAACCAGTATAAAAAGATTTTCCTTGATTGGCCTGAGTGAATTGATCTACAAATTGTTGCAAATATGGGTCACTAGCAATCATAAATGTAGTGATAGGAATATGTAATTTTCTTGCCTGGGCGGCCATCATATAACATTTATTTACAATATGCTCATCTAGACCATTACTGTTTTTATAATACGTTCCATCAGGCAAACGCAAACAACTTGGTTTACCATCTGTGATCATGAAAATTTGTTTGTTGGTATTTCTTTTTCTTCTGAGCATATCCATAGCCAATTGTAATCCTGCCACAGTATTGGTATGGTAAGGCCCCACAGTTAGATAGGGTAAATCTTTTATTTTGATGGGCCAAGCATCATTACCAAAGACTAAAATATCAAGGGTATCCTTGGGGTATCTTGTAGTAATGAGTTCACTGAGGGCCATGGCTACTTTTTTTGCAGGAGTAATTCTATCCTCTCCGTACAAAATCATAGAATGGCTAATATCTATCATAAGTACGGTACTCATTTGAGATTTATGCATAGACTCCTCTACTACAAGATCATTTTCTGTTAGGCGGAAATCTCCAATACCGTTATTTATTTGGGCATTTTTAATACTTTCGGTCATGGAGATTTGATCCATGGCATCACCAAATTGATACTGCCTAAAATCACCAGATTGTTCATCACCAGTGCCAAGTTGTTTGGTTTTATGATTTCCTTGCCCAGAACGTTTGATGTTTCCGAAGATTTGCTCTAGGGCACGTTTTCTTAAAGATCTTTCTAATTTTTCTGTAATAGATAGTTTTCCATCACCTTGTCCAGGTCCATTGGTTCCATCCTGCTCAAACTCTTCTCTTATAAAGCCGCGATCTTTTAATTCTTGAATAAAATCATCAATGGTGTAGTCATCTGTGGTAATCTCATACTCTTGATCTAGCTGGCGCAACCAATCTATAGCTTCATCAAAATCACCAGAGGTATGGGTTATGAGTTCTTGAAAAACACCAAACAAACGATCAAAGATAGATTCCTGTTTTGCACTGTGTTTGGTGAATATAAATCCAGATTTTTGGTGCTGTAATGGTGTATGCTTTGAGGGTTTATTCATGCTTATAAAATTACGGCTTATTCTGTATATTTAAAAAACACAAACGTTAAACTGCTATTAAAAAATCCATAGAAATAACGTCCAAAAATTTAAGTGTTTTTTAAGAAATCAAACGCAAGTATCACGTTTTGCTTGTTTATATTTAATTCTTATTTTTAAAGGAAAACCTAGCCATGAAAAAAAGTCTATTATTGTTGCTTATTTGCATCTCAGCCTCCGTTATATCACAAGAATTACCTATTAATTACTTACAAGATCTGGAGCCAAGAAATATAGGCCCTGGAGGCATGTCTGGTCGTGTTACGGCTATAGATGTTGTTCTCAATAACCCAGAGGTAATGTATGTAGGTACGGCCTCTGGTGGTTTATGGAAATCTAACAGTGGTGGCATTACTTGGAAACCTATTTTTGATAACGAAAAAACAGCCTCTGTTGGAGCCCTAGCAATTCAACAATCTAACCCCGCAGTGATTTGGGTAGGTACTGGAGAGGGAAACCCAAGAAATAGTCTAAACGGCGGCTATGGTGTTTATAAATCCATAGACGGTGGCCACTCCTGGAATACTATGGGTTTGGAGAAAACAAGGCATATTCATAAAATACTCATAGACCCAAGCAATCCAGATACAGTGTATGTTGGCGCCATTGGTTCTCCTTGGGGTGAACATGAGCAGCGCGGTGTTTATAAAACTACAGATGGAGGAGAAATCATGGAAACAAATTTTATTTCAGAACAACAAAACGGGTGTTGCTGATATGGTCATGGACCCCACAAACCCAAACAAGATTATTGTTGCCATGTGGGAGCATAAAAGAGATCCTTGGTTTTTTACATCTGGAGGAGAAGGGTCTGGAATTTTCATAACTCACAATGGTGGTACAACCTGGGAAGAGCGCACTCACAAAGACGGGCTGCCAGAGGGAGACCTAGGGCGCATTGGCCTTGCCATAGCCCCAAACAAACCAAATATAATATACGCCTTGGTAGAGGCCAAAAAAAATGCGCTGTATAAAAGTACAGACGCAGGATTTACCTGGACAAAGACCAATGATAAAAGCGATATTGGAAACAGACCTTTTTATTACAGTGATATATTTGTAGACCCTCAAAATGAAAATAGAGTGTATTCTGTGTTTACCTATGTAAATGTAAGTGAAGATGGAGGTAAAAACTTTAAACAACTTATGCCTGCCTATGGTGTGGATAACGGAGTACATCCAGATCATCACGCCTGGTGGATACATCCAACCAACGGAAATTTTATGATAGATGGTAATGATGGTGGCATGAATATTACCAGAGATGGAGGAAAAACCTGGCGCTTTATTGGCAATATACCAGTAGCGCAATTTTATCATATCAATGTAGATAATGAGTTTCCGTACAATGTATACGGTGGTATGCAAGATAATGGTAGCTGGAGAGGTCCTGCCTATGTTTGGAAAGACCAAGGCATAAGAAACAGCTATTGGCAAGAAATAAGTTTTGGTGATGGGTTTGATGTTGTCCCAGACAGGGATGATAGCCGCTACGGCTGGAGTATGAGCCAGCAAGGCTCTGTTAGCAGGTATGATCATCAAACCGGAAACAACTACACGGTAAAACCAACCCACCAAGATCCAAATGTTACACTCAGATTTAACTGGAATAGCGCCATTAATATTGATCCTTTTGATGCAAGTACCATATATTTTGGGAGCCAATTTGTACATAAATCTATGGACAAGGGGCTTACTTGGAGTGTGATATCTCCAGATTTAACCACCAATGATCCAGAAAAACAAAAACAAAGTCAAAGTGGTGGGTTAACTATGGATGCAACAGGCGCCGAGAATCACACCACCATTTTAGTGATTGAGCCTTCAACATTAGATAAAGAGGTATTGTATGTCGGCACAGATGACGGCCGGGTGCATGTGAGTAAAAATGCAGGAACCACTTGGGAGGAAATCTCAAAACTCCCTGGCCTTCCAAAAGGAAGTTGGATTACCCAAATTAAAGCAAGTAATAAAAATAAAGCCGAAGCGCTTCTAGTTGCAAACAATTATAGACGTTTTGATTATACACCATATGCATACCGCACCACAAATTATGGACGTTCTTGGACAAGAATTTTAGGTCCAGAAGACACCCAGAGTTATGCCCTTTGTATTATAGAAGATCCTCAAGAAAAAAACCTGCTGTTTTTAGGAACAGATGATGGGCTGTATTACTCTACCAATGCAGCAAAAACTTGGACCAAATGGACACATGGATTCCCAACGGTACCTGTAAAAGATTTGGTGATTCAAGAAAGAGAAAATGACTTGGTGATAGGTACCTTTGGACGTGCTGCTTGGGTATTGGATGACATTAGCCCACTAAGAGCTATTGCCAAAGAAACTGCCATTTTAGAACAAAGGCTAAAAGTATTTACTCCACCCACAGCGTATCAAGCAGCCTATCAGCAGCCAACAGGCAGCAGGTTTGGTGCAGATGCAATGTACCAAGGAGAAAACAAAGCTTTTGGGGCGCACATTAGCTATTGGTATAATGCAAAACAAACAACTACAGAAACTGTAGACAGCTCTGAGGAGCAAAAGCCTTCTAGTGATTCTATATACATGAAAATTTATGACCAGGACCGTTTGATTCGCACTCTTAAAAGAAAAGTTCCAGATAGTTCTGGTATTTACAGATGGACATGGTATTTAAATGAAGCCGGTGGAGACAGACCTTCAAGAAAAATAAGAAAAAGGAAAAATGAACCAAGTGGTAGCAGTGTAAAACCAGGAAACTATAACGTTGTTTTATCCAACGATGGTGTGATTACTCAAACTACCATTACCGTGGCTAGCGATCCAAGATTGGCTATTTCTCAAAAGGCAATTGACCAAAGGTATGCAACTTCAAAAACAGTACAGCAGATGACCCAAATTGCTGCAGATGCTGTAAAACAATTGGTAGAAAGTAAAAACACCGCAACTAATTTTAGTAAAACACTAAAAAAAGAAGACAAAAAGCTTCATAAAGATGCTATTGATTTAAGTACTGAAATTTCAGAAACTATAGAAAACCTTATCTCGCTTTATATAGGTAAAGAAGATAAGCGCCAGGGTATTACTAGAAATCCTGAGGTTACGGTATTAAATAGAATTAGAACAGCAAGTTGGTATGGCGGTAGCCGCCCAGATGGCATCACCCAAACAGAAATTACGCTGCTAAAACATGCCCAAGACCAGCTCAATGATGCCCTTGATAAAACCAACGCTTTTTTTGAAAAAGATTGGTTGGCCTATAAAGATGCCATGACTAAGGTGAAAACAAAACCATTTAAAGACACCAAAATATTTAGTAAGAATTAAAAAAGTAACACCTAACCCTTAAATTATATTTTAAAGAAATGAAAAAAACGATTGCACTACTGCTTATTACACTTGTAACAATTCAAACCACAAAGGCACAAGAAAATGGTCAAGATAAATTTGGATCTTGGATGATGTTTTTTGGAAATGCACGCCTGTCAGAGAAAATTAGTATCTCTCCAGAGGTGCAGTATAGAACCTATGAGTTTGGTTCAAATTTTAATCAGTTACTGCTAAGAACGGGAGTAAATTGGCATATAAACAAAAGTACAACCGCTAGTGTAGGGTATGGATATATTTCCACAGATGGAACCTTCAATGAACCAACCGGTGAGCAAAACACCCTAGAGCATAGACTATATGGGCAGTTTACTAGTAAAAATACTTTGGGCAAATTTAAGGCAACACACAGGTACAGGTTTGAACAGCGTTTTATAGACAGCCCAATATCTGGCAATGACACGCAATATAGAGTGCGTTATTTACTGAGAGTCTCCTACCCTATCTACAAAAATTGGTTTATATCTGCCTATGATGAAATTTTCATCAATTTAAAAGAACCTGTTTTTAGTCAAAACAGATTATATGCGGCAGTAGGATATCATTTAAATACTGATATTACTGCGCAGGTAGGGTATTTAAAAAATCATTTTACGGGCAAAAACTATGATCGTTTTCAAATAGGTATTTGGTATAAGCTCGATCTTAGAGATAAAAAGAAGTAAACAAGTCTACAAAATCAAATTACCTTTAATGCGTTGTATTACTTTGTGTTTTGTTTTAAAAAAACGCTGCATCTTTTTTTTGCCGAAAGGTTAAATTGTAACTTGCCAATAGATTAACAATTAAAAATTATCACCATGAAAAATTATATTCTATTAGTTGTACTTATACTCTTAAGCGCCACAAGCTGTAAAAACGATACCAAAGAAACCTCAAAAATAAAAGATGGTGAGGCTCATGCTGCTATGATTGAATCAACTTTAAAACAAGACACAGAAACAATAAAACTAAAAATAAACTTAGCCTCTAAGGGAGAAAAAAAATCTAAGGCAGTAGCGTACTTTATACAAAAAGGTGAAATTGTAACTTTAGATTTTAAAGCGAAAGGCCTCACTCCTGGCTTGCACGCAATACACATTCATGAAAAAGCAGATTGCACGTCACCAGATGGGAAATCTGCAGGAGGGCACTGGAATCCAACCTTTGAAAATCATGGCCAATGGGGTTCTGAAAAAGGATACCACAAAGGAGATATCGGAAATTTTTCCGTAGATAACAATGGTGTTGGAGCCATCAGCATGTCTACAGATCAGTGGTGTATTGGCTGTGATGATCCAGCAAAAAATATTTTTGGCAAGGCAGTTATTGTACACCAAGGTGAAGATGACCTTACATCTCAACCCTCTGGAGCTGCAGGAGCAAGAGTAAGTTGTGGTGGAATTATAGAATAAAAACCTATAGAAAAGCAAAAAACGCTTTACATATCTGTAAAGCGTTTTTTTATATATAATTTTAAATAAAAGGCATAAAAAAAGGCAAGCTACCTACATCACACTGCTACGACCATTTACCCTTGCTGCGTTCCCGCCCTGGGGGATTCTACAGGAGCTAGTTGTGTAGGACTTGCCAGGTGCAAATATACTCCATTTTGTAATTTTGCAAACAATTTTTAAGAATCATTTATAATAAATATATTGCCATAGCTTTTTAAGCAGTTATACTAAAAATAGTATAGTTCAAAAAATATAAAATATCAAACAACACTCATGAAATATACGACCTACTTTGCAAGCCTACTTCTAGTAATTTATTGCAGCAGTTGTGGTACAAAAAACCAAAACCAAAACACGCTATTTTCTATAGAAATTCAAGGCAATAAGAAAGCTGTTTCAAATATAGATACTGTAAAATTTAGTGTGAAAAGTAAAAAAGGAAATTCTATTGATTCAGTAACCTATTCTGTGAACGGAGAAAAGACAATAGCAAATGAAGCCTTTCAAGGAAGCTTTGACTTCTCTAACACCACTCTTGGTGATAAAGTAATAAGTGCAGAAATTAAAAGCGGTGGCGAGAGTTATCGTGTTTCAAAATCAATTACTGTACTGTCATCTAAAGCGCCAATAGTGTATGATTATAAAATTTTAGAAACCTATCCTCATGATATAAATGCATACACCCAAGGCTTAGAATTTGTGGGAGATGTTTTATATGAGAGTACGGGACAATATGGTGAATCTACGCTTCGTAAAACAGATTATAAAACTGGGCGTGTAGAAAAAAACATAGCCCTTGATGGGCAGTATTTTGCAGAAGGACTTACTATTGTAAAAGATAAGTTATATCAACTCACTTGGAGAGAATCTATGGGTTTTATATACAATCTAGAAACCCTTGAAAAAACAGGAACATTTGCCTATAATAAAAGTAAGCAAGGCTGGGGGCTTTGCAATGCCGAGTGGTTTACAAGAGTGATGGTACAAGTAAAATTTGGAAACTCAACCCGGAGACTCTTGCAGAAGAAGGCTACATAGAAATGTACACCAACAAAAGTAAAATAGATAATGTAAACGAACTTGAGTGGATCAATGGTGCTATTTACGCAAATATCTATACAAAACCTGCCATAGCTATAATAGACCCTACAAACGGAGCTGTAAAGGGTGTTATCAACCTAAAAGGACTAAAAAAGAAAGTCACGCAACACAATAAATTAAATGTCTTAAATGGTATTGCCTCCAGAGGAGAACCAAACATTATTTATGTAACGGGTAAGAATTGGGACAAGCTTTTTAAGATTGAATTTTTCGAAAAAAAGTAAGGTGTTACCCTGCCTTGAAAAAGCAGCATTAATTAGCAGCAAATTTTGTGAGGTTGAACCTTAGGTCAAATCTTTGCTTTTTTACAATATTACACCCAATAAAAAGTTATATTTTTATCAAAAATTTTCATTTATGAAGTATGTCTATGGCCTTGTATTATTTTGCTCTATAGTACTATGGAGTTCTTGCCGTAATGATTTTGAAACTGTTCCAAGCACAGGAAATCTTGAGTTTTCAAGAGATACTGTTTTCTTGGATACTGTTTTCACTAATATTGGTTCTAGTACCTACAACCTTAAAGTATACAACACAAGTGATGATGATATCACCATTCCTACCATACGTTTGGGTGAGGGAGAAAATTCTCAGTACAGATTAAATGTTGATGGCCTGCCAGGGAAGATTTTTAATGACATAAACATACTGGCCAAGGATAGTATTTTTGTTTTTGTAGAAACCACCCTTGATATAGACAACTTACCTGGAGGTGGCTTGGAGTTCTTGTATGAAGATAAAATACAGTTTGACACTGCCGGAAATCAACAAGATGTTACATTAATAACCCTAGTGAAAGATGCTGTTTTCTTGTTCCCAGAAGACCTAGGAAATGGTATTTACGAAACATTAACTCTAGGAAGTGGTGAGCAGGCCGTTGACATAGAAGGATTTTTCTTAGACAATACAGAGTTGAATTTCACCAATGAAAAACCATATGTAATTTACGGCTATGCAGCAGTTGGACCGGGTGATGAACTTATTATAGACCCAGGGGCGCGCATACATTTCCATAAAAATAGTGGGTTACTAGTTGCCAACACGGCTTCCATAAAAGCAAACGGAATTCAAAGTCAAGATCTTGAGGCTATGGAGGGAGAGATTATTTTTGAAAGTGATAGACTTGAACCTGCATTTGAAGATGTACCTGGACAATGGGGTACTATTTGGTGTACTGCAGGAAGCACTAATAATGAGTTTAGTTTTACTACCATTAAAAATGCTTCTGTTGGAATACTCATGGATAGCAATGATGGAGATAGAACCCTCACCCTAAAAAATACTCAAATATACAACTCTGCCAATATTGGGCTGCTTGCCCGAACTGCAGATATCTACGGAGAAAACCTAGTAATTAACAACAGCGGGCAATCAAGTTTAGCGCTATCGTTAGGAGGGAACCTACACTTTTAACCACTGCTCTTTTGTAAATTATTGGTCTAATGGTTTTAGATCATTTCCTGCCCTGCAAATAGATAATGGCCTGGAGACAGAAAATGGGGTTATTGCTTTTGATTTAACACAAGCAAATTTTAATAATTGTATTATTTATGGAAGTGAAAATATTGAGTTAGGCTTATTTCCTATTAATGAAAGTACCGCCTTTAACTTCTCACTCAATAGTACCCTACTTCGTTTTAATGACATTAATAACAATTTTGAAGGAAACCCATTATATGAGTTTAATAGTAGCGTGGTGTTAAACATTGACCCTGCCTTTGAAAATACGAGAGAAAATAATTTCAATATAGAAAAAAACGTCTCAGGAGCAGAAGGTATCGCAGATCCTAGCATTTCTAATCTAGTGCCTCTAGATCTTAACGGTACTCCAAGGAATGATCCTGCAGATGCTGGCGCTTATCAAAGCACAGAGTTTCCTCCAGAGGGATAAAAACATATCACATAAAAAAACAGACATGGGAAAATCCGTGTCTGTTTTTTTATGAGTGTAAATTAGTAGCTATAGCTTACCAAACAAATAAGGGTCTATCACTCATCATGCTATTTACCATAATAGCAATTTCATCTAGTTTACTGTCTGAGTCGTGATTTGTAATAGCAGCGTCAATAAAATCTACAATTTGTTGCATGTCTTTTTCTTTAAGACCACGAGTAGTTATAGCCGCTGTACCAACACGTATTCCGCTAGTTACAAATGGTGATTTGTCATCAAAAGGCACCATGTTTTTATTTACGGTTATGTCTGCTTTTCCAAGGGCAGCCTCTGCATCTTTACCCGTTATGTTTTTGTTACGCAAATCAATAAGCATCATGTGGTTATCTGTACCTCCACTGATAATTTCATATCCTTTTTCCATAAAAGCTGCTGCCATGACAGCTGCATTATTTTTTACCTGAACCATGTAATGTAAAAACTTCATCGGTAAGAGCCTCTCCAAAAGCAATTGCTTTGGCAGCAATTATGTGCTCTAGAGGTCCTCCTTGATTTCCTGGAAAAATACCGCTATCAAGCAAAGAAGACATCATACGTTTGTTACCGTTTTTAAGAGTAATCCCAAATGGGTTTTCAAAATCTTTACCCATTAATATCAAGCCTCCACGCTGGTCCTCGAAGTGTTTTGTGAGTGGTGGTGGTAATAACATGACAATGTGGTACTGGATCTGCAATGATTCCTTTGGCAATTAAACCTGCTGGGTGAGCGATATCTGCAAGTAATATAGCGCCTACTTTATCTGCAATGGCTCTAAATCGCTTGTAATCTATCTCACGAGAATAGGCAGAAGCACCAGCAATAATCATTTTAGGTTGTTCTTTTATTGCAATGGCTTCAATTTTATCATAATCAAGCATTCCGGTTTCTTTCTCTACACCATAAAATACTGGATTGTATAACCTTCCACTAAAATTTACGGGGCTACCATGTGTTAAATGACCACCATGAGATAAATCAAAACCTAAAAAAGTATCTCCAGGTTTTAAACAAGCATGAAAAACAGCTGTATTAGCCTGAGACCCACTATGAGGCTGCACATTTGCATAGGCTGCGCCAAATAAAGCCTTGGCTCTGTCAATGGCTATTTGTTCTACCTCATCAACAATCTCACAACCACCATAATAGCGTTTTCCGGGATAACCCTCTGCATATTTATTAGTAAGTACAGATCCTGCGGCATCCATAACTTGTTGGCTGGCAAAATTCTCTGATGCAATAAGCTCCAAACCGTCTAACTGGCGCTGGTGCTCTGCTTGGATTAATTCAAATATTTGTTCGTCTCTTTTCATAATAATAAGTGTAATGCTATGTGTTTTTAAATCATCAGAAATAGTACTATCTAAAACTAAAATAGCATTATTAATTGAAACTATTTCCGAAGAAAAAAAACGGTAAAACTATCTTTGTGTTAATTAAATATCAAAAATAGTAAAAGCAATCGTTACCTATTCTTAAAATTATATATTTGATGTAGATTTTACTAACAGAAATTAACAACTATGCCTTTAACTGCAAACGACCCCTCAAGAGTTTCATGGATTGATGTTCCACAAAACAGTGATTTTCCTATTCAAAACATCCCATTTGGTGTGTTTTTAACACGTGATGACATCATCACAATTGGTACCCGTATTGGTGACACCGCCATAGATTTAGGTGCTTTACACCAACTTGGATACTTTAAAGGAATTGACCTTACAGAAGATATTTTCCTTCAAGATAGTTTAAATGATTTTATTGCAGATGGACGCAAAACATGGCGACTAGTAAGAAATCGTATCAGTGATATTTTCTTGAAAAGCAACCAAGAATTACAAACAAATAGAGCCCATTGTGACAAAATATTATTTGCACTTGATCAAATTGAAATGCAGCTACCTGTAGATGTTGGAGATTATACAGATTTTTACGCAAGTAAAGAACACGCAACCAATGTTGGAAGTTTGTTTAGAGACCCAGAGAATGCATTACTACCAAATTGGCTTCATATTCCTATTGGATACCACGGTAGAAGTTCATCTATAATTCCTTCTGGCACACCTGTAAGAAGACCTTATGGGCAAACCAGACCTGGAGAAGACGGTGTTCCAGGATTTGGGCCAAGTAAATTACTAGACTTTGAACTAGAAATGGCATTTATAACCACAGATGCAAATGATTTAGGCAAAAGAGTGCCAATTAAAGAAGCAGAAGATTACATCTTTGGTTTGGTACAATTTAATGACTGGAGTGCCAGAGATATTCAAGCATGGGAGTATGTACCTCTTGGACCTTTTTTAGGTAAAAGTTTTGCCTCTACGATTTCTCCATGGATTGTAACTCTTGACGCATTAGAACCATTTAGAACCCATGGTCCTAAACAAGAACCGATGCCACTACCCTATTTGCATCAAAGCGGACCTATGAATTTTGACATCAATCTTGAAGCGTCCATAGCGCCAAAAGATGGATCTCCAACGCTTGTCTGTAAATCAAACTTTAAGTACATGTACTGGTCTATGGCGCAGCAATTAACGCATCACACTGTAAACGGCTGTAACCTTCGTAGTGGTGATATGATGGGTAGCGGAACCATCTCTGGACCTACCAAAGACAGTTATGGATCTATGCTGGAGCTAACCTGGAAGGGTCAAAACCCACTTACACTCAATGATGGTAGCCAACGTAAATTTATTAATGACGGAGATACCGTTAAAATGACAGCCTATTGCCAAAAAGATGGTCTTAGAATTGGTTTTGGAACTTGTGACGGTGAGGTTTTACCTGCCTCTAGAATAAAAATATATATACATATGAAAAATTTATATACCCTACTTATAGCTGCATTGCTATGTGTAACAGCTCAGGCTCAAGACACTTTTTCTATTATAGCCGTTGATCCTGCCACAGGTGATATTGGATCTGCAGGAGCATCCTGCGTTGATGGCGCTGCAAATTTTGGAGGCATTATAGACATTATCACCAAGATTATACCTGGCCGTGGTGGTGTAAATAGCCAAGCCTATGTTTGTATACCAAACTCCAACTTAAATAATGCCATTACCCAAATGGAAAATGGAGCAAGCCCAGATGAGATTATAGCCTATTTATTAGATAATGATTCTTGTAACTCTCAAAATTTTAATCCCGCTTTTAGACAATATGGTATTGCAGATTTTAACACCTCGGGTGAGGCAAGAACTGCAGGTTTCACGGGAGACTCTACCGATGATTACAAAGAAGACATCCAAGGGCCCACCTATAGTGTACAAGGAAACATTTTATTAAACCAGACAGTATTAAATAATATGCAAACCAACTTTAACACTGCCAGCGGAACACTCGCAGATAAGTTAATGGCAGCCATGCAAGGCGCTAATTTTGCAGGAGCAGATTCTCGTTGTTTGGCAAGAGGCACCTCCTCTACCTCTGCATATTTATTGGTGTATAAAGCAGATGATGATATAGACAACCCTTTTTTACGTTTAAACATAGAAGAAATGCCATTTGGTGAAGAACCTATAGATTCTTTGCAAATATTATACAATCAATTTCTAGGAGCCAATGACCTTGCTTTACAAGACAAACTACAGCTTTACCCTAACCCTGTAGCTGAACAGTTCACCCTAAAATATGAACCGGGAGTACTCATCAAAAATCTTAGCATTAGTGACGTGCAAGGAAAAATAATACTCCAGCCAAAAATAGAAGCTTTAAATCAAGGAGCGATTACTATTTCTACATCATCGCTGATAAAAGGTATTTACTTTTTGCAGGTAGCTACTGTTAAGGGAACCCAAACAATAAAGTTTATTAAACAATAAACCTTGTAGAACATCTCAATAAAAAAGGTGCCCTTAAATAGGCACCTTTTTTTAATTGAATTTTATTTAATAATTGGGTTATTTCTGGGTAGAGAGTTGCTGCTGTTGCCAATTAGTAATACCACCTTGAAGATCAAATATTTTAGTAAAACCAAGCTCTTTTAATATCTTAGATGCTTGTGCACTCCTGCCTCCTTTTTTACAATACACATATACTGGTTTGTCTTTATCAAGATGTGCTACTTTTTGTTTAAAATCTGTATCTGTAACACAAATGTTTTGTGCATCTTTAAGATGGCTTACTGCAAACTCATCTTTGGTCCTTACATCTACTAGTTGGGTACTAGGGTCTTTTAAAAGCACTTCATACATAGCTTTAGGGGCTATAACCTCTATAGCTTGAGATGCTACTTTAGTATCATTTTTTTGTGCATTTTTACAAGACACACTTGCTAGAGTTATCACTGTAGCAAAAATTAAAGTGATGTATTTTTTCATTTTTTAAATCGTTTTTTCTCCTTGCCACTCCATAAAGCCGCCCATAAGATTGTACGCCTTTTCAAAACCAATAGAATTCATGATCATACAAGCTTGACCGCTTCTGCCACCAGATCTGCAATACACATAATAACTTTTTGTTTTATCAAGATCTTTGGCTCCTTCCATAAAGGCTCCGGCGTTCATTATATCAAGGTGTTTGGCGCCTGGAATGTGCCCCTGTTGCACCTCTTCTAGGGTTCTTACATCAAGAAGTATAGCATCAGGATCTGAGGATAGTTGCTGTGTCCATGCTCTTTGAGTTAAATCATTCATTTCGATAGTAATTTTTTTTTTAAAAATAATAATTACCTAGTACATAAACGCCAAAAAAACCAAAAGGTTACACAGATAAAAAAATGGCACAAAAAAAGATATTAGAATATACAGTATATTGAAATTTTAATAGCCATTTCAATCAATATTTCTTTGCTATCTTTGAAGTAACAAAGAGTAAAAGTGGTGTAGTTTGTGCCTTTTTCAGGAAACAAAAATGTAAAAGATGAATATAGTAGTAATAGATAACTATGATAGTTTTGTTTACAATCTAGTTCATTACCTAGAAGACTTAGATTGCAAGGTAACGGTTGTTAGAAACGATCGGTTTGATATTGAAAGTTTATCATTTTATGATAAAATACTACTATCTCCAGGTCCAGGTATTCCATCACAGGCAGGTCTTTTAAAACAAGTTATCACAACCTATGCAGGGAAAAAACCTATTTTTGGTGTGTGTCTAGGACTACAGGCCATTGCAGAGGTGTTTGGAGGCACATTAAGCAACCTTCCTGAGGTATTTCATGGCGTAGCCACAAAAGCGCGTGTTATTGTAAAAGATGCCCCTTTATTTAAAAACCTAGGCCCTGAAATAGAAATTGGCAGATACCATAGCTGGGTTGTAAACCAAAATGATTTTCCTGAAAGCCTTGAAATTACCTCTATGGACCAGACAGGACAAATAATGTCTCTAAGACATAGAGAACTTGATATAAGAGCCGTGCAGTTTCATCCAGAGAGTGTACTTACACCCCAGGGAAAACAGATGATCCAAAATTGGGTAGCAATGTAAGTGGTGGTTATTTACAAAAAATAAATTATACCCAACTACCGAATAAAAACAGGGGCATGTTCCTTAGTAGTTTCTTGCTGGCTAAATCTATAGCCGTCATAATCAAACCCTTTTATATCATCCAGTGTTTGAGCGTTGGTATTTATAACATAGCGGGTCATACTACCTCTTGCTTTTTTAGCAAAAAAGGAGATGATTTTAAGTTTACCGTTTTTTAAATCTTTAAATACTGGGGAAATCACTGTACCCTTTATGTTTTTGGGCTGGAGCACTTTAAAGTACTCTGCGCTTGCAAGATTTAAAAATAATTCTCCTTCTTTTAGTTCTGCATTAATAGCATCAGTAACGGTTGTTCCCCAAAACTCGTATAAATTTTTAGCCTTGTTAACACTCATGGTAGTTCCCATTTCTAGTCTATAGGGTTGCATAAGATCTAGAGGGCGCAAAACACCATACATGCCAGATAAAATACGTAATGTGTCATTAAGAAGATCAATTTTAGGCTCCTCAAGGCTATAAGCGTCTAGGCCTGTATAGACATCTCCTGCAAAGGCAAATACTGCTGGTCTTGCATTTTGAGGGGTAAAAGGGGTACTAAAGTCTTTATAACGCAGGTAGTTTAAATCAGCTAGCTTGTCACTAATATGCATTAAATCGCTGATAGCCTTTTTTGATTTGCTTTCAAGCTTTTTATTTAACTGTGCAGCTTGGTCCAAAAAAAGTGGCTGAGTTACTCTTTTGGTTGGGAGCTTAGATTCAAAATCTAGAGATTTGGCTGGAGATACAACAATTTTCATACAAGTGATAATTTCTGTAAAAATAACAAGAAAAAAGAAACTGTACCGCTTTGATTTATGGTATTAATAAAAAATCACGACTATTTATAAATAAAAAGCTTGAAGGTATTACGAGATACTATTTTTGGAATAGTTACGCCATTTGTATAAACAAGCTTCCATATCCTCTGGGATTGGAGCTTCAAAACGCATAAACTCATTGGTTGTTGGATGTATAAAGCCCAGGGTTTTGGCATGAAGTGCCTGGCGAGGTAATACCTTAAAACAATTATCTACAAATTGTTTATACTTACTAAAGGTAGTTCCTTTCAAAATTGCACTTCCACCGTAACGCTCGTCATTAAATAAGGTATGACCAATGTGCTTCATGTGTACCCGTATTTGATGGGTGCGTCCTGTTTCTAATTTACAAGAAACCAAGGTTACATACCCAAGGTGCTCTAACACTTTGTAATGGGTTACAGCTGGTTTTCCTTTATCTAGATCATCCTGGTGAAGATATACAGTGTTTTGTAATCTATTTTTTGGATGACGCCCTATATGCCCCTCAATGGTTCCATGCTCCTCTTTCATGGCACCCCAAGCAATAGCAACGTATTCTCGTTCTGTGGTTTTATTGAAAAACTGCTTAGACAGATGCGCCATCGCCTCTTCTGTTTTTGCCACTACAAGTAAACCCGTGGTGTCTTTATCTATTCTATGAACCAGCCCTGGTCTATCACTGCTATTATTTGGCAGGTTATCAAAATGAAAGGCTAGTGCGTTAATTAGCGTACCACTATAATTTCCATGCCCTGGGTGCACTACCATACCAGCTGCTTTGTTGATAACTAGCAGCGCATCGTCTTCATATACAATATCAATAGGTAAATCTTCAGGGGTTAGGAGCATCTCATAAGGTGGATGCTCAAAGAGTACGGTAACAACATCATTGGCCTTCACTTTATAGTTTGATTTAACTATAATGTCATTCACAAAAATATTACCATCTTTTGCAGATTTTTGAATTCTACTTCTAGTGGCATTTTCTACCTTATTCATCAGGTATTTATCAACCCTTAAAGGAGATTGTCCTTTATCTGCTACAAATCTAAAATGCTCGTATAAATCATCACGCTCTGAACCTATATTTTGCGGTCCACTAGTTTTCTCCATCTTCATTTTCTTTAGTATTATCCTTTTTTTGCGTTTTAAATCTATTTAGAGAACCATCTCCAACAACAATGTCTATGACAGAGGTCTTCTGCAGTTTATCTCCGGTAGCTAATTTAATTCCTTTATGGCGTAGCTCTAGTACTTGATCACTTATATGAGGTTTTGTGGTAACAGTTCCAATTTTAAAACCAACGGCCAACAATGTAGGTTGCCCTTGGCGCAAGGTACGCCCTAATACCTTTGGAATGCTAATTTTTACATATCCAGATGGATTTAAAGCCAAATAAATTTTACGATCTTGTTTTACCATGTGTCCTGGCCTTGGCACCTGTTCTATCACAGAGTATTTTGGGTACTGCGGATTGTAGTTTGCAGAATCCATAATCTCTGCTCTTAAACCCAACTCCTGTAGCGCATCATCTACCTGGACTACAGTCATTTTTGAAAGGTCTGGAACGGCTATTTGCTGGCCATGATTGGTCGTTGTTTTAAGCCACCAAAACAACAAAAAGGTAAGCGTAATAAGCACTAAAAGTGCATATAATACTTGCTTAACTAGATTGGCTGTAAAGGAAGACTTCATAAATTTGATACATTGACTATTAATCTACAAAAATATGAAACCTAAAGTTAGTATCTTTCTACCTTTAAATAATATTTTCGCGAAAGCTTTATATTGCAAACGATAGCAAACATCTATTTATGATATTCTAAGCAATTTATATTTGATATGTATAAAAAAATAGTAGCCATCGCCATGGGCGGTTATTCTAGTGAGTTTGAAATCTCTTTAAAAAGTGGAGAGGTAGTCTATAATGCAATAGACAAAACCTGCTATGAGGTATATAAAGTACATGTGCTAGAAAACAATTGGCACTATGTATTGCCAGATGGAACAAAAGCAGCCGTTAATAAAGAAAATTTTGGATGCTCTTACAAAGGAGATAGTATTGTTCCAGATGTGGTTTTTAACACCATACACGGTACCCCTGGAGAAGATGGTATGCTTGCTTGTTACCTAGAGCTTATTGGCGTAGCTCAAACAAGCGCTGGTTTTTACCAAGCTGCACTTAGTTTCAATAAACGTGATTGCTTGAGTGTTTTAAAAAAATTCGGCATTAAGTGCGCAAACTCTATTTATATTAATGAGGGAGACACCATAGATACCACAGAGATAATAAAAACAGTTGGCCTACCTTGTTTTGTAAAACCTAATAGAGCTGGTTCAAGTTTTGGTATTAGTAGAGTACAAACTGCTGAAATGCTACCAAAGGCATTACTTGAGGCCTACAAAGAAGATACAGAGGTACTTATTGAGAGTGAACTTTTAGGCACAGAGGTATCTGTTGGCGCCTACAAGGATAAAGGGCAAATACAGGTTTTAAATCCTACAGAAATCGTTTCAGAGAATGACTTTTTTGATTATGAGGCTAAGTATCTTGGGAAGTCTCAAGAAATTACACCCGCAAGAATTTCAGATAAAGATAAAAAAGCGGTGCAGCAAGTTAACAAGGCACATCTATAAACTACTTAACATGGAGGGGGTTACTCGCAGTGATTTTATCATACAAGATGGAATTCCATACTTTATTGAAATAAACACCACACCAGGGCTTTCTAAAGAAAGTATCATTCCAAAACAGCTTGATGATGCCCAGATACCCTTGACATCTTTTTTTACCATGCTACTTAAAAATGCTCTTAAAGGCTAATATTATAAGCTCTCAAACGCTAGCAAAGCAACTCCTTGACTAGAAAAGAGATAAAATCTGTATCTTTACTTTATAAAACAAATACCGTGTCAAACACTTCAAAAAAAATAGCTGTATTCCCAGGATCTTTTGATCCTATAACATTGGGTCATGTTGATATTATAAATAGAGCATTACCGCTTTTTGATACTATCATTATTGCCATTGGTAGTAATGCAACAAAAAAACATATGTGGTCTTTGCAGGATAGAAAAACTGCCATTGAACAGCTTTTTGAAAATAATAATGCCATAAAAGTGGCTACTTATGATGGGTTAACTGCTACCTTTTGTAAAAGTCAAGGGGCTCAGTTTATCTTAAGAGGGCTGCGTAACTCCACAGATTTTGAATATGAGCAAACCATTGCTCAGGCCAATGATAAAGTAAATGGGATAGACAGTGTTTTTATAATCTCAAGCCCAGAGTATGGTTTTATATCTTCTTCTATAGTTAGAGACATAGCCAGAAATGGCGGTGATTACAGCAAGCTTGTACCCTAGTCTAACATAGTTTTTAGTAGGTAAACAACTCTAAAGTTAAACTTAACCTGCGGATTTTTTCTTCTCTTTAACAATGTTAACACACCCCCTACCACTATCAAAACTAAAGAAGGGTAAAAAGTAAGCAGCGTTAAAAGACCAAAACCCAGCCCATTACCTGCATCTATAATAGACAAGGCATCTAAAGCAATTACTATTAGTAATGGGGCAGATCCAAAAAACAAAAGGCAAAGGCCCACTTGCAGTACTTTATGTAGCTTATTCCAGAAAAGTTTAACACGCATAGCTTGTTTTTTTATGTACAATGTTACATTAAAGATACTCCTAATTATCTGATTAAGTGCCGGCAAGAAAATAGGGCACAAAAAAACTCCGCTAGTTTCCTAGTGGAGTTTTTTTTGTAAGTAAAAATCAACCTATAGCGCAGCTACGTGCTTAGCCATGTTAGATTTTAAGTTAGAAGCTTTATTATTATGAATAATATTTTTCTTAGCTAACTTATCAATCATACCGTTGATAGAAGGCAATGTCTTCTCTGCTTCTTTTTTGTCTTCAAGTTCTTGAAAACGCTTCATAGCATTACGAGCTGTTTTATGTTGGTAACGATTAAGTAAACGCTTTGTTTCGCTACTTCTAATTCTCTTTAATGCTGACTTGTGATTTGCCATAATTGTTTTTATTAACTTTTTTGTAGTCCGTAGGGGAATCGAACCCCTGTTACATGGATGAAAACCATGCGTCCTAACCCCTAGACGAACGGACCGTTTGTTTTTAATTCGGCTGCAAAAATACAAACATTTTTATATGCAACAAACCCTTTACAGACTTTTTTTGAAAAATTTTAATACGCCTTTGCAAACAATACTTTTCTAGCAGAAACCTTTCCTGTAACGATACACGTGCCGCCTTCATTATCAGTGTCTAAGGGTATACAACGTATGGTTGCCTTGGTTTCTTTTTTTATTTTCTCTTCTGTTGCAGAAGTGCCGTCCCAATGAGCAGAAATAAATCCTCCTTTTTCATTCAAGACTTTTTTAAATTCATCATAACTAGAGACCTGTGTAGTATGCGCTGTTCTGTAGTTTATAGCCTTGGTAAATAAGTTATCTTGAATTTCTTCTAAAAGTCCTTCTACTCTAGCTACAACAGCGGTTGTTTCTACAATCTCTTTGGTTAGCGTGTCTCTTCTTGCCATCTCTACAGTTCCTTTTTCTAAATCTTTAGGACCAATAGCAATGCGTAAAGGCACACCCTTAAGCTCATACTCGTTAAATTTCCAACCTGGTTTATGTGTATCTCTTTTGTCAAACTTAACACGCACTCCTTTGGCGCGCAGATCCTTCATTAAATTATTGGCAAGGTCACTTACCGCGTCAAACTGCTCATCATTTCTGTAAATAGGCACAATAACAACTTGATCTGGAGCTAGCTTTGGAGGTAATACAAGACCATTATCATCACTATGTGTCATAATTAAAGCGCCCATTAAACGTGTAGAAACTCCCCAAGAGGTAGCCCAAACATATTCTTGTTTTCCTTCTTTGTTTGCAAATTTCACATCAAATGCCTTGGCAAAGTTTTGACCTAAAAAATGAGATGTTCCTGCCTGCAAGGCCTTCCCATCTTGCATTAATGCTTCTATACAATAGGTCTCTAAAGCGCCTGCAAAACGTTCGCTTTCTGTCTTTAAACCTTTGATAACAGGAACCGCCATATGGTTTTCAACAAAATCTGCATATACATTCATCATTTGCTCAGACTCTGCAATGGCTTCGCTTTTTGTAGCATGTGCCGTGTGCCCTTCTTGCCATAAAAACTCTGTGGTGCGCAAAAACAAACGGGTACGCATTTCCCAGCGCACTACGTTAGCCCATTGATTAATTAAAAGTGGTAAATCTCTGTAAGACTGAATCCATTTTCTGTAGGTATCCCAAATAATAGTTTCAGAGGTTGGACGCACAATAAGCTCTTCTTCAAGCTTTGCTGTTTCGTCAACCACAATACTTCCATCTTCTGCTGTTTTAAGCCTGTAATGTGTTACAACCGCACACTCTTTTGCAAAACCATCTACATGACTTGCTTCTTTACTGAAATATGACTTAGGTATAAATAAAGGAAAATACGCATTTTGATGTCCCGTTTCTTTAAACATTCTATCGAGTTCTGCTTGCATCATTTCCCATATAGCAAAACCATAGGGCTTAATTACCATACAGCCACGAACACCACTATTCTCAGCAAGATCTGCCTTAATAACTAGTTCGTTATACCATTTTGAATAATCCTCATCACGAGTTGTTAAGTTCTTAGCCATAGATTTGAGTTTGGCACAAATATTGTAAATATTGTTTTGATTAGTTTACTACGGCAAAACTAACTAAATTTACCATGTTCAACAATTAAAATACTACTGTTATGCAAGCATCTTTTATTTCGTTAAAAAAAATAGTTCACCTAAGTGTTCTTAGTGTTATAGCACTGCTTTTAAATGCTTGTGGAAGTTACCCACAAACTACTTTTGAAGACAGTAACACTAGCTACAATACTCAAAATACAACACAAAGCCAAGAGGTAGCCAAGGTACAGCCACCAAGTGATAGCTATTACAAACAATATTTTAATTCAAAAACAGAGGCTTACGGTGCCCTTGAACAAGGTAACGTATTTACAGATATTGACGCCTACACCACTACCGGAAGCATAAATAAAGATGGATACATTGTTGAACAACAAACCAAAGAAGAGGATGAGTATGGCGCTTGGGGAGAAAACAGTAAAGATATTACAATAAACATTTATGACCATACACCAATAGTACGTTGGAACCGCCCTTACTGGTGGTACGGCTCAGGTTGGGGATATTCATACAACTGGTGTAGCCCTTTTTGGGGTATAGGATACGGTTGGGGATACCCTTATTATGGATACTATGGATGGGGCTACCCATACTACTATGGAGGGTATTATAACAATTTCTACAACCCTTACTACGGAAATCCATACAACGGATACGCATTTAGTAGAGGCAGAAGAAACTCAGATTACTATGGCGGTAGATCATCTCTAAGAACAGATCGTTACTCCATGAGAGATGCCTCAAGGGGTGTTTCTATTGCCAGAACAAAAAACATAAGAAGAAGCACAAATAACATAACAGCTTCATCAAGTACTAGGGTTGCAAGAAGAGCTAGAACCGCAAGAAACACACCTAGCAAAAGGTATTCTAGAAACGTAACAAACTACTCAAGTAGATCAAACAAAAACACTAGAAATAATAATAATAATAATAATCAAAACGCTAACCAAAGAAACACTAGTAATTACAATACAAGAAGTAACACCAGAAGTAATACAAACTCTGCTGCTCCTAAAAGAAGCTCTACTATTAGTAGACCGAGAACAACTACTAGAAGAAGCAGTTCTTCCCGTATAAAAGGATAAGACACAATCCTAGATTATTAGTTTACGGGCATCTACCCTAGCTACAAAAAAACCTCTCCATATGTAATGGAGAGGTTTTTTACTTTGTAAATAATAGCTATTTACTATCTCTTCAAACTGAAATGTCCTCTAATCTCTTTCTGTATTCCTTGTTCTGTGTACTCTACTCTAAACCAATAATCACTTGATGGTAATGCATTACCGTTATAGGTTCCATCCCATCCTGGAGTTAAAGGGACTAATTTGCTTGAGCAGTTTCCCGTAGCGGTCAAAGATGTAAATATTTGCACTTGCATCAAACTCTGCAATGCCTATTATATTCCAAGTATCGTGATATCCATCGTTATTGGGTGTAAAGTAATCAGGGTAATCCACAACGCCTATATCAAAGCTAACCTCTCCACAACCATTGGCATCTTTTATGGTAATAGTATGCACCCCTGGAGATACATTACTAAACACATTACTCTCCTGGAAGGGTCCGCCATCTATACTATACACATACTCGCCAAGACCCTCGGCCAATATCTCTACACTGTGGTTATCAGCAAAAGCCCCGTTAAGTAAATTAAAACTCCACGTAACCGGAGCCTGTGATACCGTTACCGTAGTACTAACTACTGTCTGGCAGCCACTTGATAACTGTGTAATATTTACCTGATACACCCCGCCTGTAGTGGCTATAATACTAGCGCCACTCTCTCCTACTTGAACAACACCATCTATACTCCACTCAAAGCTATACAACGCATCATCTAGAGATGTATCTATAACTGGTGGTGAGGCTGCTCCCTGGTCTGAGGCAATAGGAAGACCATTTTGATCAACACACAATCTATAACTCTCCTCTAGGGTAATTACCGGTAATTGATTTACCTTCAAGATTACTTCTACAACATCATAACAGCCAGAAGATGCGTTCTCTACCCTTGCATAAATAATCTGAGGGTTGATAATATTGGTATAACTAGCTCCCAAAGGATTCTCTGCGTCCATAGCATTGGCTAATGTCTCGTGGAAGGTCAATAGATAATCTAAAGGGTCTTGACCATTTAAAATCTCATCCAATAAACTCTGAAGGGTTAAATCAAAACTTGTAAAACCGTCATTTTCTCCCTCTTGATCACACAAGGTGTAAGCAAGCAATGGCGCTGTAGCTGTAGCTCCTGGCTTCACCTCAATGTTGAAAAACTGAACGCCGCCTATATAACATCCCGTAGCCGTATTAGTAATACCTACATAGATAGCCTGAGGATTAGTGATGTTTTGGTACGTGGTAGGTATTGGAATTGGGTTTACACCTGCTGTAGCATCTGCCAGGGGTGACATAAAAACTAACCACATTGTTAACCATATCCTGACCAACCAATATCTCTGGAATCTTTGTCGTTAAATCAAAAATAGAAATACCATCAAATGGAAGCTCACAGATCTCATAATCATCCAATAAAACACCATCATCTGGAAGCGTGTTTACAGATATCGTTAAAACAACTATCTCAAAACACAAAGCGTCTGAACCAGGGTTGGTAACACGTATGTAAATATCCTGAGGGTTACTAGTATTGGTATACGCCGTAGGATCTACAATCTGTGTGCCTGGCGCGCCGTCTATAGCTAACAGCTCTGTCTCATAGTACAGTAAATCATACGTCTCACCATCTAAAATCTGTGCAGCTCTAATGGTTAAATCAAACACCTCAAAACCATCACCATCTGTATCACAAAGCGCAATAGGATCTGGCTGTTCTGGCTGAGGGTTTGGCAATACCCTTAGGGTAAGGGTAACACTTGTATCTACACATAAACTATTACCATCGGTAACACGAACATAAATCGTTTGCAAGTTTACCTGGTTTACATACGCCGTGGCAGGGTTAATAGCATCAATATCTGCCTGCGCGTTGGCAAGGGTCTCATAATACTGTACTCCTACAGACGGCTCGCCTGCTGTAATAATAGCATCCTGAGTTGTTAAATCAAAGGTCGTAATACCATCAAAGGGTTCTCCTAAATCATCACACTTGTTAAACGCGTTGGGTTGTATAACCTCGGGGCCATCAACAACCTGGATATCAAAACTACCCAACTTAAAACAGCCACTATCTACATTCTCCAAACGGATCCAAATAGTTTGTAATGGTGTAACAGTATTGGTAAAAGTGTTTGGACTTGCAATAGCTGGGGTGCCTGCTGTGGCATCTACCTCACTTAAATAGTAACTTAACGAGTACTGACTTACATCCTGAGTACCGTAAATGATAGCTGCGCGTTGGGTGAGATCAAACACCTCAAAACCATCCATATCTGGATCACAGGCTATAATTGGTTCTAAATCTATCGGTACGATAGGTGTTGGGTTTACAACAAGCTCTAGCTTGACAACACGCCAGCAACCTGTACCTAACGCAGGAGGAACATCATCATAGGTAGCACGTACATAAACAAACTGTAAGATCGGCTACTATATTTTGGTAAGGACTCCCTATTGGGAATATGTTATTCTGAGCATCACTCAACGTCTCGTGATAGCTAACGATAACTCCTGGCTCACCGCCAATAATCTCAATATCTTTATCGGTCAAGGTAAACTCGCCAAAACCATCATTGTCTATATCACAAATCTCCAGTGGCGTTGGTAGTATTGGTGAAGGAAGTGGATTTACAATCAAATCTAAGGTTACAACACCTGTATCGATAACACAAGAGGTGTTTACATCCTGGGCGCGTATCCATATAGTCTGAGGGTTTTGAACAACACCACCAATTATATTTTGGTAGGCTGTTGGAGATGCAATAGCGTTGGTGTTTGCTTGCAAATCTGCAAAACTCTCAAAAAAGCTAACAGATACACTTAAATCTCCGCCTGTTATCTCTGCTATCCTACTGGTTAAATCAAAAATCTCCAGCTCATCATCAGGCCCTAGAATATCGGTCTGGTCGCAAAGCTCCAGTGGCGTTGGATTGATAAGCAGTGGCGGGATCTCAACACGTAGCTCTAAGGTAGTTAAACTCTCACAATCATTATTGGTATCACTAACAGTAACATATATCGTCTGAGGGTTCACACTATTGCTGAAACTAAAAGGGTTCACAATAGCACTAGTCATCGCCATGTCTGTAAAGTAAGACACAACATAAGGGCCGCCCGTTAAGCCTTGAAGTATATCAGGCTCTGCAGAGGTTAAATTAAAAACAGCAATGCCGTCTCCATCTGTATCACAAACAACCAAAGGCTGTGGGTCGGTAATGGCTGGACGCTCCTCTACTAGTAAATGCAGAATCGTGGTGTTATAACATCCCGAAGCAATATCAAACAATCGAACATAGATAATCTGATCAAAAGGAACCTCATTATCATAAGGACTAACTAAAGGCAATACCCCGTTTATAGCATCAGATAAAGTAACATGGTAACTAACAACTAGGTTACCCGCTGGGTTACCGCCTACTACCTGCTCATCGGCATCCGTTAATATAAAGGTCCCAAAACCATCGTTGTCATCATCACAGTATATAAGTGGCAAGGGCTCAAATATCTCTGGACGAGGCACAACAACCAAAGAACTCATGAAAATACCATAACAACCACTTACATCACTAACACGTACCCAAATATCTTCAGGGTTGGTCGTGTTGGTGTAAAATACAGGCAAGGCAGGAATACCATCTTGGGCAAACTCCTGGGTGGCATGATACGTGACAGTAACATCTGGATTACCACCAGTGATAATCTCATTGTAACTGTTTAAATCAAACTCAGTAATACCATCAGCAATCTCATCATCACACGCTACAATCTCTGGGATAATATTAAAAGAAGGAGTCTCTCCTAAAATTAAATCAAACTGTCCTATAGTAACACACAAAGCAGCATTAGAAATATCTCCATCCTCATAGTTTACAGCACGTACCCAAATAGTAGCAGAAGGACTTACATACCCAGTGGCAGGAGTGATAGGAAATAACCCAGCTTCTGCATCTGCAAAATTCTCATGATAGCTTAAAGTAACATCTACCAAAGAATTTAAAATCTCCTGATCCTTGCTAGTTAAATCAAAAGTCTCAATACCGTTACCGTCCAAATCACACACAAAATAATCAGTAATTGGATCTGTAATGGCAGGAGCATCATTAACCTGCAACTCTAAAGCTACGATACTAGAACAATCAGGGAATAAAACATCTACCACTCGGGCATAAATAATCTGAAAGCCTTGTACCGTATTATCGTAAGCCGTTGGCGTTATAATAGGATTAACAACTCCTTGGGCATCTGCAAGAGTTTCAAAATAGGTCACAAAATAATCTGGATTACCACCGGTAATCTCCAAATCTTTAGTAGTTAAATCAAAGGTAGCAAAGCCATCATTTGGAACTCGTCACAAATATTATACGTAGATGGAACAAGAGCATCTGGAGCAATTACTTGCAGCTCTAAAGGCTGTACACCATAACAACCAGTACTGGCATCATCTACTCTTACAAAAATTATTTGTGGGTTGGTAATATTGGTGTAAATATCTGGTAAAGGTAACCCTCCTGCCTCGGCTAACGCCGCACTAAAATAATACCCTCTCAATGAATAATCTGGATTACCACCTAAAATAGCAGCATCATTAAACGTTAAATCAAACTGCGTAAAGCCATCAGCAATATCATCTTCACACAAGGCGTATGGAGATGGCACATCAAACAGTGGACGAGCGATTACAAAAAGCTCGAAAGTTCCTTGCTCGACACACTCATCAACATCCTCTATCCTTACAAAAATAGTCTGGGGGTTAGTGATATTAGTATACGCATCTGCAGGTAGTATAGCTCCCACTCCTACGGCAGCATCTAAAGCTGTTTCATGATAGGTAATTGTTAATCCTGTGGGATCTGCAACCACAATGGTATCATAGGTAGTTAAATCAAAGGTCGTAGCCTGATCAGCGATAGGATCATCACAAAGCTCATAGGTGCCAAAAGCGCCAATATCTGTGGCAGGCAATACAATGAGTTCTAACTCAGTAACATCAAAACAACCTGTAACAGCAATCTCTATACGGCCAAATACAATCTGAGGATTACTAATATTTGCATAAGGAGATAGTAAGGCTGTAGCAGGATCGCCAACTTGAGCATCAGCCAAAGTAAGGTAGTAATTTACGAAAACACCTGTTTGATCTCCGATAATATCTGCATCGGCCAAGGTTAAATCAAAAAGAGCAACATCATCTGCGTTGTTATCACAACGCTCTAAAGCTACTGGAGGAAATGGTATGGGTAGTGGATTTACAAATAAATCCAGCTCTGTGGTATCAAAACAACCTGTAGTTAAATTACTTATTCTAGGGTATACCGTTTGAGGATTACTCGTGTTTGTATAAGGTAAAACCAGTACAGGAGTACCAGCATCAGCATCTTGGGGAGTTAGATAATACGTTACTCCTAAGTTGGGATCTCCACCCGTAATTTCAGTATCCTTTAAGGATAAATCAAACTCCGTAAAACCATCTGCAACAGCATCATCACAAAGCTCAAATAGCGTTGGAACGTTAAAAAGAGGAAGTGGGTTTACAAACAAATCAAAAGTACCTATGGTAACACAACCATCTGTATTAACAACCCTTACAAACATGCCTTGAGGGTTAGATAAATTGGTGTAGGTCTCGGCAGGATCTATAAATGGAATACCTGCAGAGGCAGCAGCAGCTGTCTCGTGATAGGTGATTACTAATCCTGTAGGATCTGCAGCAATTTGAAAATCCCACTGCGTAAGATCAAAAACAGTAATACCATCTGCAACATCATCATCACAAAGCTCATAGGTAGGTAAAGGCTCAGCTAGTATAACTATCAGCTCCAACTCTGTAATATCAAAACAGCCCGTAAAGGTTTTCTCTATCCTTCCATACACCGTTTGAGGACTTGTGGTATTTGTATAAGGAGAAGCAAGAGCCGTGGCAGGATCTCCAGCCTCGGCCAAAGCCAAAGTAAGATAGTAATTTACAAAAACATCGCTCTGGCCGCCTATAATATCTGCATCGGCCTGGGTTAAATCAAACTCATCAATACCATCTGTATCTGTATCACACTCCTTTAAAGAAACAGGAACGTTTGCAAATGGAGTATCTAAAACAGTTAAGGTAAAGCTGTCTATAATAAAGCACCCTGTTACTGCGTCTGCAATACGCGTCCAAATAGTTTGAGGATTAGAAGTGTTGGTATATAACAGCGGTAATACTGGGGTCCCAGCTTCTGCCTCTAAAAGACTCTCATGATAGCTAACAACAAAAGCAGGATCATCACCAGTGGTGATAGTGGTAACCTCACTTAAATCAAACTCGGTACTCTCATCCAAAACACCATCATAATCACAAAGTGGTTCTATAGAGGGTGTAGTGTATATAGGAAGTGGATTTACAATTAAGTTGAACTGACTTATAGCAGAGCAACCATCTGTATTTTCTAGACGAACAAATATAATCTGTGGAGAACTTGTATTGGTATATGCGTTGGCAGGATTAATTTCATTGGTATTGGCCTGTGCATCACCAAGGGTTTCATAATAAGTTATTCCAAGATCTACAGGAGTTGGTGTTACTTGAGCATCCCAACTTGATAAATCAAAAACAGTAAATCCATCTGCGTCTTCATCACACAGCACAAAATCTGGAATAGGGTCAATAAAAACAGGAGTATCAAAAACAATAAGCTCAAGAGCAACAGTATCAAAACAACCTTCAGCTACATTTTCAAGACGAGCAAAAACAATTTGAGGATTAGAAGTGTTTTGATATGGTGAAACTAAAGCAGTAGTAATATCACCCGTATCGGCGGCGGCTTGTGTTTCATAATATTGCACAAAAACACCAGCAGCACCAGCAATAATTTGAATATCAGCATCGGTAAGGGTAAATAAGGCAACCCCATCATTATCATCATCACAAATAGTTAAGGCATCTGGAACACCAGGCTCTGGTAAAGGGAAAAACTCTACGATTATTTCGTCTGAGGCAATACAACCAGAAGAGGTAACAACCTCCAGACGGTATTCACCAGGAGTATTAATAGTAAGTACCGGTCCTGTTTCACCAACAATAACAACAAAAGTACCTGTTACTGTATCAAAAACAAACCATTGATAGGAAGTACCAGAAACAATAACGGTCTGTATAGTGGCAGTTGACCCTTCACAAGGAGCAGTTCCATTTGCTATGGTAATATCTTCTCCAATGTTTATACTTATTTCAGAAAGTTGTACAATGACATCAAATTCATTATTATCTTCATTGTTTTCACTTAAAATTCCTGTTCCGGTTCCATCATCATCCACAACGGCAGTTAGGGTAAAAGGGTCAGGCAGGGTTCCTATGGGTATATTTACAACAACACTGCCACTCTCAAAGCCATCAATTGGAATCTCAGTAAGTGTTATTGACTGCCCCACCAACAAACCATCTGCATAAAAGGCAATTGGAATACCAGCAGCCAATGGCTCTGTAGCGTTTACATTGAATACAGTATAATCTACTTCGAGATCACCATTGTCACACAAAATACCGATTTGATCAATAACAATTGTTGCATCAGGTAGTTCAGAGTTCACACTTGTTATCACATTGTGCACAATAACTAAATCTTGGCTAGAAGTTAATTGAATATCAACATCAGTATCACCGGGAGCAACAACACCATCTACATCATAAAAATCCAAATCCATGTTATATAAATCGGAAGAATTAGTGTATGAATTGGTACCATTAAATGCATTATTACCAGGGTTTAATGCGTTATTCATAATGGTTCCATTGATACGCAATGTTTCATTATTAGCAATCCCTACATCACCTTCCCAAGCTAGAAAACCAATTTTAGCAAAATCTGAACTTGCAATATCAAGATTATCTAATGTGAAATTAATTTGTGGGTTTGAATTTGCTACATAATCAAAACCATCAAAAACGGATATTTGATTCAGTGGAAGTGTTAAGTCTTCATAGATTACAACAATAGACCAACCTCCAAAATTTGTTCCTGTTTGGCAATACTCACCCTGTATGACAGCTTGCAAATCTAAATTAGAAAGTGTGTAATTTCCCTGTCCAGCAGTTTGAACAAAACTTGTAACATCCGCATATGCACCAAAAAAAAGTCTTCCTTGAAAATCTAAAGCGAAATTTCTTGAAGAAGTAACAGCTGTCGTATTTAAACCCCTAGATAGCTGTACCTCAAAATCTCCAGTACCTGATCCGGCCCAATATAAAAGCGCAGCAAGAATATTTTGTCCTGGCAGAAGATTTAAATCTGCAGAACTTTCAGTTAAGATATCACAACCTGCTCCCCCTCCATTTTCGGCTAAATTTAGTGTGTTTCCGAAAGCCGTAAAATCATACTGTCCATTAAATTGTTGGAATAATTCTATGGGCTCCTGGGAAATTAAAGAAATTGGTAAAAGCCAGAAAACAATTGAAAATAAAAGGTTTTTCATGCAAAATAAATTTTACACGCAAAATACAAAAAATTTAAGCTTTTTATACTTTTGTTAGATAAATAGTAGATTGTAAATAATAGCTATTTACTATCTCTTCAAACTGAAATGTCCTCTAATCTCTTTCTGTATTCCTTGTTCTGTGTACTCTACTCTAAACCAATAATCACTCGATGGTAATGCATTACCGTTATAGGTTCCATCCCATCCTGGCGACAGTGGACTAATTTGCTTGAGCAGTTTCCCGTAGCGGTCAAAGATGTAAATATTTGCCGTGCATCAAACTCTGCAATACCTATTATATTCCAAGTATCGTGGTATCCATCGTTATTGGGTGTAAAGTAATCAGGGTAATCTACAACGCCTATATCAAAGCTAACCTCTCCACAACCATTGGCATCTTTTATGGTAATAGTATGCACCCCTGGAGATACATTACTAAACACATTACTCTCCTGGAAGGGTCCGCCATCTATACTATACACATACTCGCCAAGACCCTCGGCCAATATCTCTACACTGTGGTTATCTGCAAAAGCCCCGTTAAGTAAATTAAAACTCCACGTAACCGGAGCCTGTGATACCGTTACCGTAGTACTAACTACTGTCTGGCAGCCACTTGATAACTGTGTAATATTTACCTGATACACCCCGCCTGTAGTGGCTATAATACTAGCGCCACTCTCTCCTACTTGAATAACACCATCTATACTCCACTCAAAGCTATACAACGCATCATCTAGAGCTGTATCTATAACTGGTGGTGAGGCTGCTCCCTGGTCTGAGGCAATAGGAAGACCATTTTGATCAACACACAATCTATAACTCTCCTCTAGGGTAATTACCGGTAATTGATTTACCTTCAAGATTACTTCTACAACATCATAACAGCCAGAAGATGCGTTCTCTACCCTTGCATAAATAATCTGAGGGTTGATAATATTGGTATAACTAGCTCCCAAAGGATTCTCTGCGTCCATAGCATTGGCTAATGTCTCGTGGAAGGTCAATAGATAATCTAAAGGGTCTTGACCATTTAAAATCTCATCCAATAAACTCTGAAGGGTTAAATCAAAACTTGTAAAACCGTCATTTTCTCCCTCTTGATCACACAAGGTGTAAGCAAGCAATGGCGCTGTAGCTGTAGCTCCTGGCTTCACCTCAATGTTGAAAAACTGAACGCCGCCTATATAACATCCCGTAGCCGTATTAGTAATACCTACATAGATAGCCTGAGGATTAGTGATGTTTTGGTACGTGGTAGGTATTGGAATTGGGTTTACACCTGCTGTAGCATCTGCCGGGGTGACATAAAAACTAACCACATTGTTAACCATATCCTGACCAACCAATATCTCTGGAATCTTTGTCGTTAAATCAAAAATAGAAATACCATCAAAGGGAAGCTCACAGATCTCATAATCATCCAATAAAACACCATCATCTGGAAGCGTGTTTACAGATATCGTTAAAACAACTATCTCAAAACACAAAGCGTCTGAACCAGGGTTGGTAACACGTATGTAAATATCCTGAGGGTTACTAGTATTGGTATACGCCGCGGGGTCTACTATCTGTGTGCCTGGCGCGCCGTCTATAGCTAACAGCTCTGTCTCATAGTATAGTAAATCATACGTCTCACCATCTAAAATCTGTGCAGCTCTAATGGTTAAATCAAACACCTCAAGACCATCACCATCTGTATCACAAAGCGCAATAGGATCTGGCTGTTCTGGCTGAGGGTTTGGCAATACCCTTAGGGTAAGGGTAACACTTGTATCTACACATAAACTATTACCATCGGTAACACGAACATAAATCGTTTGCAAGTTTACCTGGTTTACATACGCCGTGGCAGGGTTAATAGCATCAATATCTGCCTGCGCGTTGGCAAGGGTCTCATAATACTGTACTCCTACAGACGGCTCGCCTGCTGTAATAATAGCATCCTGAGTTGTTAAATCAAAGGTCGTAATACCATCAAAGGGTTCTCCCAAATCATCACACTTGTTAAACGCGTTGGGTTGTATAACCTCGGGGCCATCAACAACCTGGATATCAAAACTACCCAACTTAAAACAGCCACTATCTACATTCTCCAAACGGATCCAAATAGTTTGTAATGGTGTAACAGTATTGGTAAAAGTGTTTGGACTTGCAATAGCTGGGGTGCCTGCTGTGGCATCTACCTCACTTAAATAGTAACTTAACGAGTACTGACTTACATCCTGAGTACCGTAAATGATAGCTGCGCGTTGGGTGAGATCAAACACCTCAAAACCATCCATATCTGGATCACAGGCTATAATTGGTTCTAAATCTATCGGTACGATAGGTGTTGGGTTTACAACAAGCTCTAGCTTGACAACACGCCAGCAACCTGTACCTAACGCAGGAGGAACATCATCATAGGTAGCACGTACATAAACAAACTGTAAGATCGGCTACTATATTTTGGTAAGGACTCCCTATTGGGAATATGTTATTCTGAGCATCACTCAACGTCTCGTGATAGCTAACGATAACTCCTGGCTCACCGCCAATAATCTCAATATCTTTATCGGTCAAGGTAAACTCGCCAAAACCATCATTGTCTATATCACAAATCTCCAGTGGCGTTGGTAGTATTGGTGAAGGAAGTGGATTTACAATCAAATCTAAGGTTACAACACCTGTATCGATAACACAAGAGGTGTTTACATCCTGGGCGCGTATCCATATAGTCTGAGGGTTTTGAACAACACCACCAATTATATTTTGGTAGGCTGTTGGAGCTGCAATAGCGTTGGTGTTTGCTTGCAAATCTGCAAAACTCTCAAAAAAGCTAACAGATACACTTAAATCTCCGCCTGTTATCTCTGCTATCCTACTGGTTAAATCAAAAATCTCCAGCTCATCATCAGGCCCTAGAATATCGGTCTGGTCGCAAAGCTCCAGTGGCGTTGGATTGATAAGCAGTGGCGGGATCTCAACACGTAGCTCTAAGGTAGTTAAACTCTCACAATCATTATTGGTATCACTAACAGTAACATATATCGTCTGAGGGTTCACACTATTGCTGAAACTAAAAGGGTTCACAATAGCACTAGTCATCGCCATGTCTGTAAAGTAAGACACAACATAAGGGCCGCCCGTTAAGCCTTGAAGCATATCAGGCTCTGCAGAGGTTAAATTAAAAACAGCAATGCCGTCTCCATCTGTATCACAAACAACCAAAGGCTGTGGGTCGGTAATGGCTGGACGCTCCTCTACTAGTAAATGCAGAATCGTGGTGTTATAACATCCCGAAGCAATATCAAACAATCGAACATAGATAATCTGATCAAAAGGAACCTCATTATCATAAGGACTAACTAAAGGCAATACCCCGTTTATAGCATCAGATAAAGTAACATGGTAACTAACAACTAGGTTACCCGCTGGGTTACCTCCTACTACCTGCTCATCGGCATCCGTTAATATAAAGGTCCCAAAACCATCGTTGTCATCATCACAGTATATAAGTGGCAATGGCTCAAGTATCTCTGGACGAGGCACAACAACCAAAGAACTCATGAAAATACCATAACAACCACTTACATCACTAACACGTACCCAAATATCTTCAGGGTTGGTCGTGTTGGTGTAAAATACAGGCAAGGCAGGAATACCGTCTTGGGCAAACTCCTGGGTGGCATGATACGTGACAGTAACATCTGGATTACCACCGGTGATAATCTCATTGTAACTGTTTAAATCAAACTCAGTAATACCATCAGCAATCTCATCATCACACGCTACAATCTCTGGGATAATATTAAAAGAAGGAGTCTCTCCTAAAATTAAATCAAACTGTCCTATAGTAACACACAAAGCAGCATTAGAAATATCTCCATCCTCATAGTTTACAGCGCGTACCCAAATAGTAGCAGAAGGACTTACATACCCCGTGGCAGGAGTGATAGGAAATAACCCAGCTTCTGCATCTGCAAAATTCTCATGATAGCTTAAAGTAACATCAACCAAAGGAATTTAAAATCTCCTGATCCTTGCTCGTTAAATCAAAAGTCTCAATACCGTTACCGTCCAAATCACACACAAAATAATCAGTAATTGGATCTGTAATGGCAGGAGCATCATTAACCTGCAACTCTAAGGGTACAATGTTAGAACAATCCGTGGCGTTTATATTATCTACACGGGCATATACTACTTGAAAACCTTGTACTGTATTAATAAATGCATCGGCAGGAGCAATAGCAGGAGTTCCTGCAAGAGCCTGAGCAAAAGTAAGATAGTAAGACACTACTGCATCTGGGTTACCTCCGGTGATCTCCAAATCTTTAGTGGTTAAATCGAAAATACCAAAACCATCATTGGGAAGTATATCACAAATGTTATACTTGGTTGGAATGGTATCAATAGTTATGAAAAAGTTGAGGAAAAAAGAATCTGTAGCAAAACAAGTACCAGTGCTATCCTCTATACGTACAAAAATCTCCTCTACTGTGCCTGTAATTAAATACGCAGTAGGTGTAGTAATGGCAGCTAGGTCTGCTGCGGCATCTGCTGCACTGTTGTGATAGCTAATAACATAATCTGCTGGGTCTTGAGCGCCCAATACAACAGCGTCATTGACCGTTAAATCGAAAATACCAGCGTTTACTCCATCATCACACTGAAATAAATCAACAGGCGCATTGGCTATAGGCTGATCCTTATATAAAACTTCTACAGAATCTATAACAATACAGCTAGTGTCTAAAGAATTAAAAACCTCTACACTATATGTTCCTGAGTTTGGAGCAGTAACTGTAAATGTACTATCATCAATAGTACTTGGACCCTGGGAAACACCATTGAAAAACCACTGGTAAAAAAGTCCTACTGCACCAGCTGTATCGGCCGTTAATAAAATATCATCTGTAGTACACGTCTGAAGATCCAATCCTAAGTCTACACTGATTGGAAAAAAGTTGAGGAAAAAAGAATCTGTAGCAAAACAAGTACCCGTACTATCCTCTATACGTACAAAAATCTCCTCTACTGTGCCTGTAATTAAATACGCAGTAGGTGTAGTAATGGCAGCTAGGTCTGCTGCGGCATCTGCTGCACTGTTGTGATAGCTAATAACATAATCTGCTGGGTCTTGAGCGCCCAATACAACAGCGTCATTGACCGTTAAATCGAAAATACCTGCGTTTACACCATCATCACACTGAAATAAATCATCAGGCGCATTGGCTATAGGCTGATCCTTATATAAAACTTCTACAGAATCTATAACAATACAGCTAGTGTCTAAAGAATTAAAAACCTCTACACTATATGTTCCTGAGTTTGGAGCAGTAACTGTAAATGTACTATCATCAATAGTACTTGGACCCTGGGAAACACCATTGAAAAACCACTGGTAAAAAAGTCCTACTGCACCAGCTGTATCGGCCGTTAATAAAATATCATCTGTAGTACACGTCTGAAGATCCAATCCTAAGTCTACACTGATTGGAAAAAAGTTGAGGAAAAAAGAATCTGTAGCAAAACAAGTACCCGTACTATCCTCTATACGTACAAAAATCTCCTCTACTGTGCCTGTAATTAAATACGCAGTAGGTGTAGTAATGGCAGCTAGGTCTGCTGCGGCATCTGCTGCACTGTTGTGATAGCTAATAACATAATCTGCTGGGTCTTGAGCGCCCAATACAACAGCGTCATTGACCGTTAAATCGAAAATACCTGCGTTTACACCATCATCACACTGAAATAAATCATCAGGCGCATTGGCTATAGGCTGATCCTTATATAAAACTTCTACAGAATCTATAACAATACAGCTAGTGTCTAAAGAATTAAAAACCTCTACACTATATGTTCCTGAGTTTGGAGCAGTAACTGTAAATGTACTATCATCAATAGTACTTGGACCCTGGGAAACACCATTGAAAAACCACTGGTAAAAAAGTCCTACTGCACCAGCTGTATCGGCCGTTAATAAAATATCATCTGTAGTACACGTCTGAAGATCCAATCCTAAGTCTACACTGATTGGAAAAAAGTTAAGGAAAAAAGAATCTGTAGCAAAACAAGTACCAGTGCTATCCTCTATACGTACAAAAATCTCCTCTACTGTGCCTGTAATTAAATACGCAGTAGGTGTAGTAATGGCAGCTAGGTCTGCTGCGGCATCTGCTGCACTGTTGTGATAGCTAATAACATAATCTGCTGGGTCTTGAGCGCCCAATACAACAGCGTCATTTATAGTTAAATCGAAAATACCAGCGTTTACTCCATCATCACACTGAAATAAATCAACAGGCGCATTGGCTATAGGCTGATCCTTATATAAAACTTCTACAGAATCTATAACAATACAGCTAGTGTCTAAAGAATTAAAAACCTCTACACTATATGTTCCTGAGTTTGGAGCAGTAACTGTAAATGTACTATCATCAATAGTACTTGGACCCTGGGAAACACCATTGAAAAACCACTGGTAAAAAAGTCCTACTGCACCAGCTGTATCGGCCGTTAATAAAATATCATCTGTAGTACACGTCTGAAGATCCAATCCTAAGTCTACACTGATTGGAAAAAAGTTGAGGAAAAAAGAATCTGTAGCAAAACAAGTACCCGTACTATCCTCTATACGTACAAAAATCTCCTCTACTGTGCCTGTAATTAAATACGCAGTAGGTGTAGTAATGGCAGCTAGGTCTGCTGCGGCATCTGCTGCACTGTTGTGATAGCTAATAACATAATCTGCTGGGTCTTGAGCGCCCAATACAACAGCGTCATTGACCGTTAAATCGAAAATACCTGCGTTTACACCATCATCACACTGAAATAAATCATCAGGCGCATTGGCTATAGGCTGATCCTTATATAAAACTTCTACAGAATCTATAACAATACAGCTAGTGTCTAAAGAATTAAAAACCTCTACACTATATGTTCCTGAGTTTGGAGCAGTAACTGTAAATGTACTATCATCAATAGTACTTGGACCCTGGGAAACACCATTGAAAAACCACTGGTAAAAAAGTCCTACTGCACCAGCTGTATCGGCCGTTAATAAAATATCATCTGTAGTACACGTCTGAAGATCCAATCCTAAGTCTACACTGATTGGAAAAAAGTTGAGGAAAAAAGAATCTGTAGCAAAACAAGTACCCGTACTATCCTCTATACGTACAAAAATCTCCTCTACTGTGCCTGTAATTAAATACGCAGTAGGTGTAGTAATGGCAGCTAGGTCTGCTGCGGCATCTGCTGCACTGTTGTGATAGCTAATAACATAATCTGCTGGGTCTTGAGCGCCCAATACAACAGCGTCATTGACCGTTAAATCGAAAATACCTGCGTTTACACCATCATCACACTGAAATAAATCATCAGGCGCATTGGCTATAGGCTGATCCTTATATAAAACTTCTACAGAATCTATAACAATACAGCTAGTGTCTAAAGAATTAAAAACCTCTACACTATATGTTCCTGAGTTTGGAGCAGTAACTGTAAATGTACTATCATCAATAGTACTTGGACCCTGGGAAACACCATTGAAAAACCACTGGTAAAAAAGTCCTACTGCACCAGCTGTATCGGCCGTTAATAAAATATCATCTGTAGTACACGTCTGAAGATCCAATCCTAAGTCTACACTGATTGGAAAAAAGTTGAGGAAAAAAGAATCTGTAGCAAAACAAGTACCAGTACTATCCTCTATACGTACAAAAATCTCCTCTACTGTGCCTGTAATTAAATACGCAGTAGGTGTAGTAATGGCAGCTAGGTCTGCTGCGGCATCTGCTGCACTGTTGTGATAGCTAATAACATAATCTGCTGGGTCTTGAGCGCCCAATACAACAGCGTCATTGACCGTTAAATCGAAAATACCAGCGTTTACACCATCATCACACTGAAATAAATCAACAGGCGCATTGGCTATAGGCTGATCCTTATATAAAACTTCTACAGAATCTATAACAATACAGCTAGTGTCTAAAGAATTAAAAACCTCTACACTATATGTTCCTGAGTTTGGAGCAGTAACTGTAAATGTACTATCATCAATAGTACTTGGACCCTGGGAAACACCATTGAAAAACCACTGGTAAAAAAGTCCTACTGCACCAGCTGTATCGGCCGTTAATAAAATATCATCTGTAGTACACGTCTGAAGATCCAATCCTAAGTCTACACTGATTGGAAAAAAGTTGAGGAAAAAAGAATCTGTAGCAAAACAAGTACCAGTGCTATCCTCTATACGTACAAAAATCTCCTCTACTGTGCCTGTAATTAAATACGCAGTAGGTGTAGTAATGGCAGCTAGGTCTGCTGCGGCATCTGCTGCACTGTTGTGATAGCTAATAACATAATCTGCTGGGTCTTGAGCGCCCAATACAACAGCGTCATTGACCGTTAAATCGAAAATACCTGCGTTTACACCATCATCACACTGAAATAAATCATCAGGCGCATTGGCTATAGGCTGATCCTTATATAAAACTTCTACAGAATCTATAACAATACAGCTAGTGTCTAAAGAATTAAAAACCTCTACACTATATGTTCCTGAGTTTGGAGCAGTAACTGTAAATGTACTATCATCAATAGTACTTGGACCCTGGGAAACACCATTGAAAAACCACTGGTAAAAAAGTCCTACTGCACCAGCTGTATCGGCCGTTAATAAAATATCATCTGTAGTACACGTCTGAAGATCCAATCCTAAGTCTACACTGATTGGAAAAAAGTTGAGGAAAAAAGAATCTGTAGCAAAACAAGTACCCGTACTATCCTCTATACGTACAAAAATCTCCTCTACTGTGCCTGTAATTAAATACGCAGTAGGTGTAGTAATGGCAGCTAGGTCTGCTGCGGCATCTGCTGCACTGTTGTGATAGCTAATAACATAATCTGCTGGGTCTTGAGCGCCCAATACAACAGCGTCATTGACCGTTAAATCGAAAATACCTGCGTTTACACCATCATCACACTGAAATAAATCATCAGGCGCATTGGCTATAGGCTGATCCTTATATAAAACTTCTACAGAATCTATAACAATACAGCTAGTGTCTAAAGAATTAAAAACCTCTACACTATATGTTCCTGAGTTTGGAGCAGTAACTGTAAATGTACTATCATCAATAGTACTTGGACCCTGGGAAACACCATTGAAAAACCACTGGTAAAAAAGTCCTACTGCACCAGCTGTATCGGCCGTTAATAAAATATCATCTGTAGTACACGTCTGAAGATCCAATCCTAAGTCTACACTGATTGGAAAAAAGTTGAGGAAAAAAGAATCTGTAGCAAAACAAGTACCCGTACTATCCTCTATACGTACAAAAATCTCCTCTACTGTGCCTGTAATTAAATACGCAGTAGGTGTAGTAATGGCAGCTAGGTCTGCTGCGGCATCTGCTGCACTGTTGTGATAGCTAATAACATAATCTGCTGGGTCTTGAGCGCCCAATACAACAGCGTCATTGACCGTTAAATCGAAAATACCAGCGTTTACACCATCATCACACTGAAATAAATCAATCAGGCGCATTGGCTATAGGCTGATCCTTATATAAAACTTCTACAGAATCTATAACAATACAGCTAGTGTCTAAAGAATTAAAAACCTCTACACTATATGTTCCTGAGTTTGGAGCAGTAACTGTAAATGTACTATCATCAATAGTACTTGGACCCTGGGAAACACCATTGAAAAACCACTGGTAAAAAAGTCCTACTGCACCAGCTGTATCGGCCGTTAATAAAATATCATCTGTAGTACACGTCTGAAGATCCAATCCTAAGTCTACACTGATTGGAAAAAAGTTAAGGAAAAAAGAATCTGTAGCAAAACAAGTACCAGTGCTATCCTCTATACGTACAAAAATCTCCTCTACTGTGCCTGTAATTAAATACGCAGTAGGTGTAGTAATGGCAGCTAGGTCTGCTGCGGCATCTGCTGCACTGTTGTGATAGCTAATAACATAATCTGCTGGGTCTTGAGCGCCCAATACAACAGCGTCATTGACCGTTAAATCGAAAATACCTGCGTTTACACCATCATCACACTGAAATAAATCATCAGGCGCATTGGCTATAGGCTGATCCTTATATAAAACTTCTACAGAATCTATAACAATACAGCTAGTGTCTAAAGAATTAAAAACCTCTACACTATATGTTCCTGAGTTTGGAGCAGTAACTGTAAATGTACTATCATCAATAGTACTTGGACCCTGGGAAACACCATTGAAAAACCACTGGTAAAAAAGTCCTACTGCACCAGCTGTATCGGCCGTTAATAAAATATCATCTGTAGTACACGTCTGAAGATCCAATCCTAAGTCTACACTGATTGGAAAAAAGTTGAGGAAAAAAGAATCTGTAGCAAAACAAGTACCCGTGCTATCCTCTATACGTACAAAAATCTCCTCTACTGTGCCTGTAATTAAATACGCAGTAGGTGTAGTAATGGCAGCTAGGTCTGCTGCGGCATCTGCTGCACTGTTGTGATAGCTAATAACATAATCTGCTGGGTCTTGAGCGCCCAATACAACAGCGTCATTGACCGTTAAATCGAAAATACCTGCGTTTACACCATCATCACACTGAAATAAATCATCAGGCGCATTGGCTATAGGCTGATCCTTATATAAAACTTCTACAGAATCTATAACAATACAGCTAGTGTCTAAAGAATTAAAAACCTCTACACTATATGTTCCTGAGTTTGGAGCAGTAACTGTAAATGTACTATCATCAATAGTACTTGGACCCTGGGAAACACCATTGAAAAACCACTGGTAAAAAAGTCCTACTGCACCAGCTGTATCGGCCGTTAATAAAATATCATCTGTAGTACACGTCTGAAGATCCAATCCTAAGTCTACACTGATTGGAAAAAAGTTGAGGAAAAAAGAATCTGTAGCAAAACAAGTACCCGTACTATCCTCTATACGTACAAAAATCTCCTCTACTGTGCCTGTAATTAAATACGCAGTAGGTGTAGTAATGGCAGCTAGGTCTGCTGCGGCATCTGCTGCACTGTTGTGATAGCTAATAACATAATCTGTTGGGTCTTGAGCGCCCAATACAACAGCGTCATTGACCGTTAAATCGAAAATACCAGCGTTTACACCATCATCACACTGAAATAAATCAATCAGGCGCATTGGCTATAGGCTGATCCTTATATAAAACTTCTACAGAATCTATAACAATACAGCTAGTGTCTAAAGAATTAAAAACCTCTACACTATATGTTCCTGAGTTTGGAGCAGTAACTGTAAATGTACTATCATCAATAGTACTTGGACCCTGGGAAACACCATTGAAAAACCACTGGTAAAAAAGTCCTACTGCACCAGCTGTATCGGCCGTTAATAAAATATCATCTGTAGTACACGTCTGAAGATCCAATCCTAAGTCTACACTGATTGGAAAAAAGTTGAGGAAAAAAGAATCTGTAGCAAAACAAGTACCAGTGCTATCCTCTATACGTACAAAAATCTCCTCTACTGTGCCTGTAATTAAATACGCAGTAGGTGTAGTAATGGCAGCTAGGTCTGCTGCGGCATCTGCTGCACTGTTGTGATAGCTAATAACATAATCTGTTGGGTCTTGAGCGCCCAATACAACAGCGTCATTGACCGTTAAATCGAAAATACCTGCGTTTACACCATCATCACACTGAAATAAATCATCAGGCGCATTGGCTATAGGCTGATCCTTATATAAAACTTCTACAGAATCTATAACAATACAGCTAGTGTCTAAAGAATTAAAAACCTCTACACTATATGTTCCTGAGTTTGGAGCAGTAACTGTAAATGTACTATCATCAATAGTACTTGGACCCTGGGAAACACCATTGAAAAACCACTGGTAAAAAAGTCCTACTGCACCAGCTGTATCGGCCGTTAATAAAATATCATCTGTAGTACACGTCTGAAGATCCAATCCTAAGTCTACACTGATTGGAAAAAAGTTAAGGAAAAAAGAATCTGTAGCAAAACAAGTACCAGTGCTATCCTCTATACGTACAAAAATCTCCTCTACTGTGCCTGTAATTAAATACGCAGTAGGTGTAGTAATGGCAGCTAGGTCTGCTGCGGCATCTGCTGCACTGTTGTGATAGCTAATAACATAATCTGCTGGGTCTTGAGCGCCCAATACAACAGCGTCATTGACCGTTAAATCGAAAATACCTGCGTTTACACCATCATCACACTGAAATAAATCATCAGGCGCATTGGCTATAGGCTGATCCTTATATAAAACTTCTACAGAATCTATAACAATACAGCTAGTGTCTAAAGAATTAAAAACCTCTACACTATATGTTCCTGAGTTTGGAGCAGTAACTGTAAATGTACTATCATCAATAGTACTTGGACCCTGGGAAACACCATTGAAAAACCACTGGTAAAAAAGTCCTACTGCACCAGCTGTATCGGCCGTTAATAAAATATCATCTGTAGTACACGTCTGAAGATCCAATCCTAAGTCTACACTGATTGGAAAAAAGTTGAGGAAAAAAGAATCTGTAGCAAAACAAGTACCCGTACTATCCTCTATACGTACAAAAATCTCCTCTACTGTGCCTGTAATTAAATACGCAGTAGGTGTAGTAATGGCAGCTAGGTCTGCTGCGGCATCTGCTGCACTGTTGTGATAGCTAATAACATAATCTGCTGGGTCTTGAGCGCCCAATACAACAGCGTCATTGACCGTTAAATCGAAAATACCTGCGTTTACACCATCATCACACTGAAATAAATCATCAGGCGCATTGGCTATAGGCTGATCCTTATATAAAACTTCTACAGAATCTATAACAATACAGCTAGTGTCTAAAGAATTAAAAACCTCTACACTATATGTTCCTGAGTTTGGAGCAGTAACTGTAAATGTACTATCATCAATAGTACTTGGACCCTGGGAAACACCATTGAAAAACCACTGGTAAAAAAGTCCTACTGCACCAGCTGTATCGGCCGTTAATAAAATATCATCTGTAGTACACGTCTGAAGATCCAATCCTAAGTCTACACTGATTGGAAAAAAGTTGAGGAAAAAAGAATCTGTAGCAAAACAAGTACCCGTACTATCCTCTATACGTACAAAAATCTCCTCTACTGTGCCTGTAATTAAATACGCAGTAGGTGTAGTAATGGCAGCTAGGTCTGCTGCGGCATCTGCTGCACTGTTGTGATAGCTAATAACATAATCTGCTGGGTCTTGAGCGCCCAATACAACAGCGTCATTGACCGTTAAATCGAAAATACCTGCGTTTACACCATCATCACACTGAAATAAATCATCAGGCGCATTGGCTATAGGCTGATCCTTATATAAAACTTCTACAGAATCTATAACAATACAGCTAGTGTCTAAAGAATTAAAAACCTCTACACTATATGTTCCTGAGTTTGGAGCAGTAACTGTAAATGTACTATCATCAATAGTACTTGGACCCTGGGAAACACCATTGAAAAACCACTGGTAAAAAAGTCCTACTGCACCAGCTGTATCGGCCGTTAATAAAATATCATCTGTAGTACACGTCTGAAGATCCAATCCTAAGTCTACACTGATAATTTCCGAAGTTGTAACTGTAACATCATCTGTTACAACCGTAACTTGACCATCACAATTAAGATAGGACGCTCTGGCCGTATATATTTCTGTATCAGATGGACACACACTAAGTGTTGGAGTAGAACCAACAACAGCACCCGTACTATCTAACCAATTAAAATTTATATTTGATAAGCCATTTGGAGTGAAACGCCAGGCCTCCAACTTGCAGACCAATCACCGGTATTTCTACCTGGAGGTGTATACCCTAAAGTCACCTGTTCCATCTTGGATTCCAATAACAGCATTACCACTATTCCATGAACAACCAGAAGGTCTTTCAAGCACGTAAACTTCTACAACATTAGTTGTTTCGTAAAGAACTATTTGTGAAGTTAAACTTTGATTATTACAACCAACATCTCCTATTCCGTTGTAATAATTGACGTTAGGAATACTAATTACCATTGTTCTACAGGGTGCGCTACCTATAACTTGATAATTTATAGTTGATGAAATTGGGCTAACAGGCTGGATCAACATCCATATAAACACCAAATATGGTGTTTCTAAATAATCCTGTACTTGGTATAGAATTAGTAAAACCCCATTGACAGAAGCCATTTGGGGGGTTTGAAATTAAATCAAAAGAAACAACACCGTTAGATCCAATAACAATTTCATCATAAGTGCCACCAAAAAAACAAAAATTAAAAGGCAAATTAATTGCTGGAGACCAAACATCATCATCACCTACAGAAACATTAGTACCGCCGACGAAAGGAAAAGGAGCGTAGGGGATGGGGGTTACATCATAACTAGTTGTCTCACCAGTTTCAAGAAAGGTTGCAGATAAATCAACACAACCGCCACCTGCACAATCAATATTAACATCTAGACCAGCATCAACATTAGGACACCCAGGACCTTGTGAATAAATAGTAACAAAAGGAAATAATAATAACCAAGTGAAAAGTAAATAAATATGCTTAATATGTTTCATATTATGACAAATAAATTTCTTTAGTAGGCTAAAGATTTATATTAAATTAAAAAAATATTTTTTCTTATCTCTTCAAACTGAAATGTCCTCTAATCTCTTTCTGTATTCCTTGTTCTGTGTACTCTACTCTAAACCAATAATCACTCGATGGTAATGCATTACCATTATAGGTTCCATCCCATCCTGGCGACAGTGGACTAATTTGCTTGAGCAGTTTCCCGTAGCGGTCAAAGATGTAAATATTTGCCGTAGCATCAAACTCTGCAATGCCTATTATATTCCAAGTATCGTGGTATCCATCGTTATTGGGTGTAAAGTAATCAGGGTAATCCACAACGCCTATATCAAAGCTAACCTCTCCACAACCATTGGCATCTTTTATGGTAATAGTATGCACCCCTGGAGATACATTACTAAACACATTACTCTCCTGGAAGGGTCCGCCATCTATACTATACACATACTCGCCAAGACCCTCGGCCAATATCTCTACACTGTGGTTATCAGCAAAAGCCCCGTTAAGTAAATTAAAACTCCACGTAACCGGAGCCTGTGATACCGTTACCGTAGTACTAACTACTGTCTGGCAGCCACTTGATAACTGTGTAATATTTACCTGATACACCCCGCCTGTAGTGGCTATAATACTAGCGCCACTCTCTCCTACTTGAACAACACCATCTATACTCCACTCAAAGCTATACAGGGTATCATCTAGAGCTGTATCTATAACTGGTGGTGAGGCTGCTCCCTGGTCTGAGGCAATAGGAAGACCATTTTGATCAACACACAATCTATAACTCTCCTCTAGGGTAATTACCGGTAATTGATTTACCTTCAAGATTACTTCTACAACATCATAACAGCCAGAAGACGCGTTCTCTACCCTTGCATAAATAATCTGAGGGTTGATAATATTGGTATAACTAGCACCCAAAGGATTCTCTGCGTCCATAGCATTGGCTAATGTCTCGTGGAAGGTCAATAGATAATCTAAAGGGTCTTGACCATTTAAAATCTCATCCAATAAACTCTGAAGGGTTAAATCAAAACTTGTAAAACCGTCATTTTCTCCCTCTTGATCACACAAGGTGTAAGCAAGCAATGGCGCTGTAGCTGTAGCTCCTGGCTTCACCTCAATGTTGAAAAACTGAACGCCGCCTATATAACATCCCGTAGCCGTATTAGTAATACCTACATAGATAGCCTGAGGATTAGTGATGTTTTGGTACGTGGTAGGTATTGGAATTGGGTTTACACCTGCTGTAGCATCTGCCGGGGTGACATAAAAACTAACCACATTGTTAACCATATCTTGACCCACCAATATCTCTGGAATCTTTGTCGTTAAATCAAAAATAGAAATACCATCAAAGGGAAGCTCACAGATCTCATAATCATCCAATAAAACACCATCATCTGGAAGCGTGTTTACAGATATCGTTAAAACAACTATCTCAAAACACAAAGCGTCTGAACCAGGGTTGGTAACACGTATGTAAATATCCTGAGGGTTACTAGTATTGGTATACGCCGTAGGATCTACAATCTGTGTGCCTGGCGCGCCGTCTATAGCTAACAGCTCTGTCTCATAGTACAGTAAATCATACGTCTCACCATCTAAAATCTGTGCAGCTCTAATGGTTAAATCAAACACCTGCTGACCATCACCATCTGTATCACAAAGCGCAATAGGATCTGGCTGTTCTGGCTGAGGGTTTGGCAATACCCTTAGGGTAAGGGTAACACTTGTATCTACACATAAACTATTACCATCGGTAACACGAACATAAATCGTTTGCAAGTTTACCTGGTTTACATACGCCGTGGCAGGGTTAATAGCATCAATATCTGCCTGCGCGTTGGCAAGGGTCTCATAATACTGTACTCCTACAGACGGCTCGCCTGCTGTAATAATAGCATCCTGAGTTGTTAAATCAAAGGTCGTAATACCATCAAAGGGTTCTCCCAAATCATCACACTTGTTAAACGCGTTGGGTTGTATAACCTCGGGGCCATCAACAACCTGGATATCAAAACTACCCAACTTAAAACAGCCACTATCTACATTCTCCAAACGGATCCAAATAGTTTGTAGTGGAGTTAACAGTATTGGTAAAAGTGTTTGGACTTGCAATAGCTGGGGTGCCTGCTGTGGCATCTACCTCACTTAAATAGTAACTTAACGAGTACTGACTTACATCCTGAGTACCGTAAATGATAGCTGCGCGTTGGGTGAGATCAAACACCTCAAAACCATCCATATCTGGATCACAGGCTATAATTGGTTCTAAATCTATCGGTACGATAGGTGTTGGGTTTACAACAAGCTCTAGCTTGACAACACGCCAGCAACCTGTACCTAACGCAGGAGGAACATCATCATAGGTAGCACGTACATAAACAAACTGAAGATTGGCTACTATATTTTGGTAAGGACTCCCTATTGGGAATATGTTATTCTGAGCATCACTCAACGTCTCGTGATAGCTAACGATTACTCCTGGCTCACCGCCAATAATCTCAATATCTTTATCGGTCAAGGTAAACTCGCCAAAACCATCATTGTCTATATCACAAATCTCCAGTGGCGTTGGTAGTATTGGTGAAGGAAGTGGATTTACAATCAAATCTAAGGTTACAACACCTGTATCGATAACACAAGAGGTGTTTACATCCTGGGCGCGTATCCATATAGTCTGAGGGTTTTGAACAACACCGCCAATTATATTTTGGTAGGCTGTTGGAGCTGCAATAGCGTTGGTGTTACCTTGCAAATCTGCAAAACTCTCAAAGAAGCTAACAGATACACTTAAATCTCCGCCTGTTATCTCTGCTATCCTACTGGTTAAATCAAAAATCTCCAGCTCATCATCAGGCCCTAGAATATCGGTCTGGTCACAAAGCTCCAGTGGCGTTGGATTGACAAGCAGTGGCGGGATCTCAACACGTAGCTCTAAGGTAGTTAAACTCTCACAATCATTATTGGTATCACTAACAGTAACATATATCGTCTGAGGGTTCACACTATTGCTGAAACTAAAAGGGTTCACAATAGCACTAGTCATCGCCATGTCTGTAAAGTAAGACACAACATAAGGGCCGCCCGTTAAGCCTTGAAGCATATCAGGCTCTGCAGAGGTTAAATTAAAAACAGCAATGCCGTCTCCATCTGTATCACAAACAACCAAAGGCTGTGGGTCGGTAATGGCTGGACGCTCCTCTACTAGTAAATGCAGAATCGTGGTGTTATAACATCCCGAAGCAATATCAAACAATCGAACATAGATAATCTGATCAAAAGGAACCTCATTATCATAAGGACTAACTAAAGGCAATACCCCGTTTATAGCATCAGATAATGTAACATGGTAACTAACTTGAAGGTTACCCGCTGGGTTACCTCCTACTACCTGCTCATCGGCATCCGTTAATATAAAGGTCCCAAAACCATCGTTATCATCATCACAGTATATAAGTGGCAAGGGCTCAAATATCTCTGGACGAGGCACAACAACCAAAGAACTCATGAAAATACCATAACAACCACTTACATCACTAACACGTACCCAAATATCTTCAGGGTTGGTCGTGTTGGTGTAAAATACAGGCAAGGCAGGAATACCGTCTTGGGCAAACTCCTGGGTGGCATGATACGTGACAGTAACATCTGGATTACCACCAGTGATAATCTCATTGTAACTGTTTAAATCAAACTCAGTAATACCATCAGCAATCTCATCATCACACGCTACAATCTCTGGGATAATATTAAAAGAAGGAGTCTCTCCTAAAATTAAATCAAACTGTCCTATAGTAACACACAAAGCAGCATTAGAAATATCTCCATCCTCATAGTTTACAGCGCGTACCCAAATAGTAGCAGAAGGACTTACATACCCCGTGGCAGGAGTGATAGGAAATAACCCAGCTTCTGCATCTGCAAAATTCTCATGATAGCTTAAAGTAACATCTACCAAAGAATTTAAAATCTCCTCATCCTTGCTCGTTAAATCAAAAGTCTCAATACCGTTACCGTCCAAATCACACACAAAATAATCAGTAATTGGATCTGTAATGGCAGGAGCATCATTAACCTGCAACTCTAAGGGTACAATGTTAGAACAATCCGTGGCGTTTATATTATCTACACGTGCATATACTACTTGAAAACCTTGTACTGTATTAATAAATGCATCGGCAGGAGCAATAGCAGGAGTTCCTGCAAGAGCCTGAGCAAAAGTAAGATAGTAAGACACTACTGCATCTGGGTTACCTCCGGTAATCTCTAGATCTTTGGTCGTTAAATCGAAAATACCAAAACCATCATTGGGTAACTCGTCACAAATATTATACTTGGTTGGAATGGTGGCTCCAGGAGCAACAACAATAGAAATATCAAAACTGTTAACAGCAAAACAAGTTGACGTGTCTAAACTTTCAACACGAACAAAAATAGTTTCACCAGGAGCAAAAACGGTATAATTTGGCGGTAATGGATTTACATCTGTATTAGCATCATTAAGGGTATTGTGATAGGTAACTTCAAAGAAAATTGGATCTTGAACACCTAGAGCTTCAGCGTCTTTTAACTCTGGAAGGTTAACGGAAAGAAATCCATCCCCATCTAAATCACAGAAGCCTATATCTGTCATAGGGCCAGCAAAAACAGGCGCAAAATTTAATAAAAATGATTCTGTAGCAAAACAAGTTCCTGTTGCATTTTCTATACGTACAAAAATTTGCTCTAATACTCCAGTAATAAGATACGCTCCAGAAGCAACAATGGGCGCAGTTCCACTTGCAGCATCTGCAGCAGAATTATGGTAACTTATTACAAACTCTGTAGGGTCTTGAGCACCTAAAACAACAGCATCATTAACCGTTAAATCAAAAATACCCGTATTATTTCCATCATCACACTGAAATAAATCATCAGGCTCGTTGGCAATAGGTTGTAAATTGTATAATATTTCTATTTCATCTGAGGCAACACAGGTTAAATCTATAGGATCAAAGACCTCAACGCTATACGTTCCAGAGTTTGGAGAAGAAACAGTGAATGTATTATCACCAACGGTGCTTGGACCTTGAGGTACCGTATTGTAAAACCACTGGTAAGAAAGCCCTGGAGCACCAGCGGTATCTGCAGTTAAGATAATATCATCTGTAGTACAAGTCTCTTGATCATCGCCCAAGGTAACACTGACAGGAAAAAAATTGATGAAAAATGAAGCTGTTTCAGAACAGGTATTTAAACTAATAACGTTAATATCATCGATAACCAAATCATTTCCGCAGGCACCAAAAAAATCATTTAGCAATACTATTTGAATTGTTGTATTAACTCCGGTATTAAAATTAATCGCGTAGGTATTCCAATCTGGATTTGGACCATTTTCAACAATACCAGTTGTTGTTGTTGCCAAGACAGCTCCAAAGGCATCTTGAACTTGGTAGATAAGTCTGGAGGGAACTCCAGTGCCTGAACACAAATTAGTATCTGTGTCATACATAGTGGTCATCGAGAAATCAAAGATATGATCTGTATTAGCCGGAACTGTAAAATCTCTTCTGTATAGTTCTATTTGGTTTACATCTTCAGAGACATCAAAGAAAATCATTCTACCATTTGTATCACCAACGGTATAGTCTTCCATATCTTGATGCCAACCAGGATTAAGGTCTGTAGAGGTATTTGTTACAACATAATCGTTGGGATTCATCCCTCCTGCTCCGTTAAATGTCTGGTTTGTATATGGATGTGTTACCCTACCAAGACCTGTCCCAAAATCTTCTAAAAAAGCATCTGTTTGATCTGCAGTCTCTATGCGTACAAATATTTCCTCAACAGCTCCTGTGATAGGGTATGCAGCTGAATTAAGTATAGGTGCTGCGCCACTTGCAGCATCTGGGGCTGTGTTATGATAACTAATTTCAAAATCTAATGGATCTTGTGTACCTAGCACAACAGCATCATTAACCGATAAATCAAAAATACCTGTGTTGATCACCATCATCACACTGAAATAAATCATCGGGCTGGTTTGCTACAGGGGGATCCAGATAAGTAACCTCTACTTGATCTGTAACGATACAGGTTGCATCTAAGGGATTAAAAACTTCAACGCTATACGTTCCAGAATTTGGAGCCGTTACCGTAAAAGTAATAGCATCAATAGTACTTGGACCTTGAGAAACTGCATTGTAAAACCACTGATACGAAAGTCCAACAACTCCTGCAGCATTTGCAGTTAGGGTAATATCATTTGTAGTACAGGTTTCTTGATCTTCGCCTAAAGATACAGTAATTGGAAAAAAGTTGATGAAAAAGACTCTGTATCAAAACAAGTACCTGTGGTATCTACAATACGAACAAATATTTGCTCTACCGTACCCGTTATAAGATATGTTGTTGGATTTAAAATAGGGGAAGCACCACTACTAGCATCTGCAGCAGTATTGTGATAGCTTATGTTAAAATCTGCAGGTATTTGAGCGCCTAAAACAATTACATCATTCACGGTTAAATCAAAAATGCCTGTATTAATACCATTATCGCACTGAAACAAATCATCAGGCTGGTTGGCTATGGGCTGGTTATTATATGTAACCTCTACTTGATCTGTAACAATACACGTTGCATCTAAGGTGTTAAAAACTTCAACACTGTACGTTCCTGAGTTTGGGAAAGTCACTGTAAAATTATCATCCCCAAGAGTACTTGGGCCCTGAGAAACTGCGTTGTAAAACCACTGATACGAAAGTCCAACAGCCCCAGCAGTATCTGCAGTAAGAATAATATCATCAGTAGAACAGGTTTCTATGTCCTCTCCAAGAGATACACTAATTGGAAAAAAGTTGATAAAAAATGACTCTGTATCAAAACAAGTACCAGTGCTATCTACTATACGTACAAATATTTGCTCTACTGTACCCGTTATAAGGTAGGTTGTTGGATTTAAAATAGGTGAGGCGCCACTACCAGCGTCAAACAAACTATTATGATAGGTGATTACAAAATCTGTAGGTACTTGAGCACCTAAAACAACCGCATCATTAACGGTTAAATCAAAAACACCTGCATTGATGCCATTATCACACTGAAATAAATCATCAGGGGTATTGGCAATAGGTTGATTATTAAAAGTAATGTTAATCTCATCTGATAAGACACATGTGGTGTCTGCAGGGTCAAAAACCTCTACAGTATAAACACCAGAGTTTGGAGCAGTAACTGTAAAAGTATCATCTCCAACGGTGCTTGGCCCTTGAGATACTGTATTGTAAAACCACTGGTAAGAAAGACCTGGAGTCCCAGCTGTATCTGCAGTTAATAAAACGACAGTAGCATCACATGTTTGTTGATCTTCTCCCAAATCTAACGTAAAAGGGTTTGAAGTAGTGATTAATACGTCATCCTGTAACAACAGTGATAGCACCATCACAGTTAAGGTATGATGCACGGGCCGTATAGACTTCTGCCTCAGTTGGACATACAGTAATGTCTGGGGTATTTCCGATAACCTCTCCTGCAGAATCCAACCACTCAAAAGCAACATTTGATGGGCCATTTGGAGTAAAACGCCAGGCTTCAGAGTTTGCAGACCAATCTCCAGTGTTACGCCCTGGAGGAGTATATCCTTGATTACCTGCCTGGTTCTGAATACCAATAACGGCATTACCATCATTCCAGAAACAACCAGAAGGTCTATCTAACACATAAACTTCTACCACATTGGTGGTCTCATAAATAACCATCTGTGAGGTTAAGCGCAGTTCATTACATCCAAAGTAAAATATGTTTGGCATACTCACTACCATGGTACGGCAAGGAGCTTCACCCAAAACTTGATAGTTTATGGTTGAAGTTGGTGGACTAGGCGCTGGATTAACATCCATATACACACCAAAAATAGTGTTTCTAAACAATGCTGGGCTAGGAATAGATGCATTAAATTGCAGCTGGACCCTTCAAGACAGAAATATTTTCAATATCAAAAGAAATTACTCCGTTAGAACCTATGTTAATTTCATCATATGTGCCACCAAAAAAACAAAAATTAAAAGGCAAATCAATAGCTGGTGACCAAACATCATCTGTATCTGCAGATACAGCTGTACCGCCTATAAAAGGAAAGGGCTCGTATGGTATTGGTGTGACTTCGTAACTAGTTGTCTCACCAGTTTCAAGAAAGGTTGCAGATAAATCAACACAACCGCCACCTGCGCAGTTCACATTGGCGTCTTCACCAGCGTATACATTAGGACAGCCAGGGCCTTGTGAAAATGCATTTGTAAAAGCAAGCAAAAGCATTGCTATAAGTAGTAGTAAATTACCTAAATTCAGTTTTTTCATAGCGCATAAATAACGTTTGAAAATTAAGAAAATTTTATGAAAACACAACTATATTGTACCATAAAATAATGGCCCTTAATAGGTAGATTGCATATAGGTATTTTATTATCTTTGCATCTGTATTTAAGATATTACAAATTATAAGAAATGGGAATAAAAAACGAGCTTCAAATTTCAGAAGAAAATCATTTGGATCACCAAAGTGCAAGTCAAGAAACTCCGCTAAGAGCAGATGCTTTTGACATCAGTGATGCAGATAAAATAGATAGTATTACTCAAGATGTAGAGCGCATCATGAATACTTTGGGCCTCGATCTTACTGATGACAGCCTAAAAGACACTCCAAAAAGAGTTGCCAAAATGTTTGTGAGTGAAATATTTGGCGGCTTACACCCAGATAGAAAACCAAAAGCATCCACTTTTGAAAATAAATATAAGTATAATGAAATGCTGGTAGAGAAAAATATCTCTTTATACTCTACCTGTGAGCATCATTTACTTCCTATTGTTGGAAAAGCACACATTGCATACATATCAAACGGGACTGTTGTTGGACTTAGTAAAATGAACCGAATTGTAGACTACTATGCTAAAAGGCCACAAGTCCAAGAGCGCCTAACTATACAGATTGTAAAAGAGCTGCAAAAGGTATTAAATACTCAGGATGTTGCCTGCATAATTGACGCAAAACATTTGTGTGTAAACTCAAGAGGAATTCGTGATGTAGATTGCAGCACAGTAACTAGCGAGTTTGGTGGCGCCTTTAAAAATGTAAACACTAAAAGAGAGTTTTTAGATTATATTAAATTTGACACTTCTTTTTAGTAGCTTTATACTTTAGAAAATAGCATGCTCAATAGTAATTGATAATACACAGAAGCATACTTAAAGTAAACGCATCTAGCAATAAAAAAATGGCACTACATAAAACACAAACACTTTTTATCTATAATTCTATTTCAAAAAAGAAAGAGAAGTTTAGCCCTATTAACAAAGGAGCGGTAGGAATGTATGTTTGTGGACCCACTGTTTACAGCAATGTACATATGGGAAATTGTAGAACATTTTTATCTTTTGATTTGGTTTTTAGGTACTTAAAACACCTTGATTATAAAGTTAGGTATGTACGTAACATTACAGATGCAGGACACCTAGAAAACGATGGAGAGAGCGGCGAGGATCCAATAGCAAAGAAAGCAAAGTTGGAGAACATAGAACCTATGGAGGTGGTGCAAAAATACACCGTAGATTTTCACCAAACTATGGCAAAGTTTAATGCCCTACCACCAAGTATTGAACCCACTGCCACAGGACACATTATAGAACAAATTGAAATTATAGAACAAATAATAAAACAAGGTTATGCATACCAAGTAAATGGTTCTGTATATTTCGATGTTACTACATTCAATAAAGACCACCATTACGGAAAACTTAGTGGTAGAAATCTTGAGGATATGATTAGTAACACAAGAGCTTTGGCGGGGCAATCTGAAAAGAAAAACCCACAAGACTTTGCCCTTTGGAAAAAAGCCGAACCAGGACATATCATGCGCTGGGCATCTCCTTGGAGTGAAGGTTTTCCTGGCTGGCACCTAGAGTGTACAGCCATGAGTACAAAATATCTTGGACAACAATTTGATATCCATGGAGGCGGTATGGATTTAAAATTTCCGCACCATGAATGTGAAATAGCACAAAGTGAAGCCATTCATAAAAAATCTCCTGTAAATTACTGGATGCACGCCAACATGCTTACCCTAAATGGTAAGAAAATGGCAAAATCTACAGGAAACAATATTCTTCCCGCTGAATTATTTTCTGGAAACAATACTGTATTAAGCAAATCGTTTTCTCCCGGGGTTGCTAAATTTTTTATGTATCAAGCCCAGTACAGAAGTATCCTTGATTTTAGTAATGATGCCTTAATTGCCAGTGAAAAGGGATATAACAAACTAATGGACGCCTATAAAAGCATAGGTGAGATATCTCACAGCGAGCGCTCTAGTATAGATATAACTACCTGGAGACAGTCCTGCTATGATGCCATGAATGATGATTTTAACAGCCCTATATTAATTGCACAACTCTTTGAGGCCGTTAAGCATATAAATACACTAAAAGAAGCAAAAGCATCAATTACCAAAGAAGATTTGCAGGTTTTACAAAAAACAATGCATGGGTTTATATTTGATGTACTTGGCCTTACAGATGAAACTTCTATGGAGGCAGGAAATGATGATAAACTATCTGGAGCCATTGAATTGTTAATAGAACTGCGCAACCAAGCACGCAATAACAAGGATTTTGCAACTAGCGATAAAATACGTGATGATTTGCAACAGGTAGGCATACAATTAAAAGATGGTAAAGAAGGAACTTCGTTTTCTTTAAGCTAAAACCTTCTGTAAATAGTTGTGTTTCAGAAAAAAAACCGCACACTTATTTTGGTAAAAAACATTCTAATAGCACCTTTTGTTTTTATTATTCGTTGCTACCAGCGACTCATATCTCCTTTATTTGCCCCAACCTGCAGATACACTCCTAGTTGTTCTAATTATGCACTACAAGCATTAGAAGTACATGGTGTTTTAATTGGAGGCTGGTTATCTTTAAAAAGAATTGCCCGGTGCGCCCCATGGGGCAGTCATGGACACGACCCAGTCCCTCCAAAGAAATAGAACCGTTTAGAATTTTAAAATCAATAAAATAGTATATTTACTAAATAACAAATCAATACTTTATGCAAGCACTAACACTACTATGGAATCCAACAGATGGCATTGACCTTGGTTTTTTTAAAATCCAATTTTATAGTTTAATGTTTGTGGTGGCCTTCTCTTTAGGGTGGTATATCATTAAAAAAATATACAAAAAAGAGCAAGAAAGCGAAAAAAACTTAGACAGTCTTTTTATATACATGGTGCTCGCAATTTTAATTGGAGCACGTATTGGCCATGTGCTTTTTTACCAAAGCGAGCTTGTGTTTCAAGACCCATTGTCTATTATTTTACCCTTTAGGTTTGTGCCAGAGATTGAGTACACAGGTTTTAGAGGATTGGCATCTCATGGAGCAGCTATTGCAGTGATTGTTGCTATGTATTTTTATAGTAAAAATGTAATTAAAAAACCAATGCTCTGGATTCTTGACCGCGTGGTGATACCTGTGGCAAGTGGCGCTATTTTTGTGAGAATTGGAAATTTTATTAATTCTGAAATTATTGGGAAAGAAGTTACAGATTTCCCGCTGGGAGTGCAATTTTTAAAAGACAGTATTGGAGCAAGACAAGCAACAATTATTACAAAAATTAAAGACCCGAACAAAGCCTATGATGCAATAGCAAATGATCCAGAATTTGCAGAAATATTGGCAAGTGTGCCTTTTAGACATCCCGCACAGCTGTATGAATCTTTTGGTTATATTTTTGTGTTTTTAACCCTTTTATACTTTTACTGGAAAACAGATAAAAGCAAACAACTTGGATTTTTGTTTGGATTGTTTTTAGTGCTTTTATGGACCGTCAGATTCTTTGTAGAGTTTGTGAAAGAAGCCCAAGTAGATACTAGAGGAGACTGGCTTTTAAATACTGGGCAATGGCTTAGTATTCCTTTTGTTTTGTGCGGTGTTTATTTTATGGTTCAATCCTACAAAAAAACATACAACAGCGACCCCTTATCTTAGGCTAGCTACTTATTTTAGGTCTTAGAATTTTCACTGTTCTTTGTAAAGAAAACACTAGATAGGCACCCAAGAAATTAGCTTAATAATTGATGGCAGGCTTTGTGTTATTAGACAAAACACTAGTGAAACTATAAAAAGCATTCACTATACAGACGACCTTCTATCGCTATGACACTCAAAGGGACTTAATCTAACGCAAACAACTTCCTTTAAATAGCGGTATACTTTTTTTGACTAGCCACAGCCCTGCCCTATTATATATAATAACAAAAATGCCTTCTGGAAAACCAGAAGGCATTTTATATATGCTTAAAAATAGTAGCTTATGCTTCTACCTCTTGGGTTTTAACCTCTAGTAAGTCACTAGCTTTTTTCTTCACAGTATCATACATCACTGGAGTTGCAATAAACAGTGAAGAGTAGGTTCCTACTACAACACCTACCATAAGGGCAAATATAAGTCCTCGGATAGATTCTGCTCCAATAAAGAAGATACACAACAGTACAATTAATGTAGTTAAAGAGGTATTTAACGTACGGCTTAATGTACTATTTAATGCGCTGTTAATTACTTTACTAAATGCCCATTTTGGATTGTCATTAAAGTACTCTCTAATACGGTCAAAAACAACCACGGTATCATTTAATGAGTATCCAATTACTGTTAATATCGCAGCGATGAATGACTGGTCAATCTCCATACTAAATGGCATAATGTTTTGTGTTAAAGAGAAAACTCCTAACACCAACAATACATCATGGAATACAGCTACTACAGCTCCCAAACTAAATTGCCATCTTCTAAAACGAACTAAGATATACAAGAACACTACAAATAAAGATCCAAATACAGCCCAAAAAGAATTTTTCTTGATATCATCTGCAATAGTAGGACTCACCTTATAGTACTCCATAATACCAGCAATCTTTGCCGTATTATCTTCTCTAAACTCATCGTAGGTCATGCCCTGTGGAAGGTATGATTTTACACCATCGTAAAGTTTCACTTGTACTTCGTTGTCAATCTCAGATCCAGTCTCCCCTACTTTGTATTTTGTAGTAATTTTTAACTGGTTATTAGCTCCATAGGTTTTGGCCTCTGCACTATTGAATTGCGCAATTAAATCTTGTTCTACCGCTGATGCATCTACATCTTGAGCGAAACGAACAGTGTATGTTCTACCTCCAACAAAATCAACACCTTGATCAAGGCTGTTTGTAACCAAAGATCCAATACTTACTGTAATTAAAATAGCAGAAATCACATAGGCTATCTTACGTTTCCCTAAGAAATTAATATTCACATTTTTAAACAAGTTTTTTGTAACTGATGTAGAGAATGCCAATGGCTTCCCGTTTTTGGTATAACTATCAATAAACAATCTTGTTATAAAAATTGCAGTGAACAAAGAGGTAAGAATACCTATAAGTAAGGTAGTTGCAAAACCTTGAATTGGTCCAGTTCCAAATATCAATAGAATTAAACCTGTTAGTCCTGTTGTAATATTGGCATCTAAAATAGAAGACAATGCATTTTGAAAACCATCCTTGATACTATCTTTTTGAGACTTACCTTTTGCTAGCTCTTCCCGAATACGCTCAAATATAAGTACGTTAGCATCTACAGAGATACCAATAGTAAGTACAATACCGGCAATACCAGGTAAGGTTAATACAGCTCCAAGACCTGCAAGTACTCCAAAAATAAATAGAATGTTTACTATAAGGGCAACATCAGCAAAAGCTCCGGCCTTACCATAATAACCAACCATCCAAAACAATACTAGAAGTAGTGCAATACCAAAAGAAATCATACCACTTGTAATGGCTTCCTGCCCTAGAGTAGGTCCTACAACTTCTGCCTGAATAATATCTGCAGAGGCAGGTAATTTACCCGCTCGTAAAACGTTTGCTAAATCTTGTCCTTCTGTGATACTAAAGTCTCCAGTGATTTCACTTCTACCTCCAGCAATCCCTCCTGGTGAAGTAACTCCTGGTGCAGAGTATACAATATCATCTAAGACAATAGCAATTTGTGATGAATTTTTATTTGCATTTTTGGTCATCTCTTCCCAAATCTTAGCTCCTTTACCATTCATCTGCATAGAAACAGCAGCATTGCTAAACTGGTCATAGGTTTGAGCAGCATCTGTAACAACACCACCAGCTAGTGGAGCTCTCATGTCTCTATTACCTTTAATAGCGAACAGGCCAGAAGTCATTATTGTAGTTCCGTCTACTAGCTCAGTTTCTACAGGCTTTTCCCATATAAACTTAGTGAAACGTTGTTGCTGTGGCAATAAGGCTCTTACTTGAGACATACGCAGGTAAGAATTAACAACAGCAGTATCTTTTAATTTAAAGGTTCCTAGTACAGGACGACCGTTAAATCCAGGAGAAACTAATTTTGAAAATAAAGGATTTGCTTTTTCAAGCGCCTCTTCTGTTTCTTCTACTTCTTCTCCAGCAAGTAAATCATCAACAGTACTTTGTGTGTCTGATGCATCTAGTTTTTCAACCTGGGTATCGGGAGCCTCATTTGCTTTTGCAAGCTCAGCTACTTTATTATTTGCAAGTTGTAAAAACCCTGCCATTTCTTCGCTCTTGTACACATCCCAAAACTCAAGTTGTGCTGTGCTTTGTAATAGCTTAGAAACACGTTCTTTATCCTTAGCGCCTGGTAATTCTACCAATATACGTGCAGAGTTTCCTAAACGCTGAATGTTTGGTTGTGTTACCCCAAATTTATCTATACGCTTACGTAGTACTTCGAAAGCCGATGTGATAGACTCATCAATCTTTCTATTAATTACTTTCTTTACCTCATCATTGGTCATAGTAGCATTAATATCATCTTCCAATCCTTTGTTGAAGAAAATATCTGGAGATGCCAGTACATTGTCACCATCAAGGGCTTCAAAAGCGATATAAAAAGACTCTAAAAAAGTGTCTTGAGAATCTTTTTGTAATTCACCTGCATTTGCAAGTGCTTGATTAAAGGCAGGATCTTTAGTATTGTTTGATAATCCTTTTAAGATGTCTTGAACAGAAATCTGAAGAATAACATTAATACCACCTTTTAAATCAAGTCCTTTATTAAGCTCTTTTTCTTTAGCAGTCTTGTAATCAATACCCATCATTATTGGGTAACTAGAAACGCTATCAAGATACGCAGCTTCTGCAGCTGCTCTTTGATTTGGTTGATCTTTAGTGAACTTTGCATTTGCATACTGAGTTGCACTGTCTTCTACTGTATTTGCAAGATATGTGTATGATAATTGGTATAAACTTACCAAACCAAACAAAATCGCAAACATTGTAATGAGTCCTTTATTTTGCATGTTGTTGTTGTTTTATTGTCAATTTTTTGTCGGGCGAATATAAAAAGTATTGCCCGATTTGACACTATGTATTAAAAATAAAAATAGTTGAATTTGTTCTCTGGCATCAAAAAACACTAAAATAGCGTAATTAAGATGTGTAGCTAAGTAAAGATAGTATGATGTACTTCAGAAACTTTTAAAGAAAATAAGCGCTACAGTTTTTAAACTATTGGGCCTGCTCTTACTTGTGGAATCTTGTAAGAAAAATCAGTAAGAACTAATGAAACAGCACCTTGTGCTATAAATGATACGGTAGTGATTTTATTTTGTTGCGCAATTTGATTGCCACCAATAGCACCATACACCTTTGCGATGAAGTATCTATGGGTTTTACCCTCAAAAGTAAGTACTAGCCCGTTTAAATCTGGCTTTATATCATACTGCTGATGGATTTCATAGACATCTAGCTTGTAGTTAGATGAAGTGTCAAAAGGAGGGGCTTGGTTTTTAGGAGAGCTACTTCCAGAGGCAACTCCTTCAAGCACTTCTTTTTTTGAAGAAAGCATACCCTTTACAGCTTCTGTATCTATGGTACTGTAGTAGGATATCGTTAAAACACCATTTGCGCCTTGCTTTACTTTTATGCTTTTGGCACCAATGGCTTGCAACTTATTTGTTACAGCTGCTATGGTATTTTGAGCACTAGAGAGACTAACACTATCACCAGCAAACTCAACAACTATTTGTTGATTAGGTTGCGCGATTTGCTCTAGAGTAAGCCCTATAAGGACAACTAGAATTACAAAGGAGCGTAAATACCATTTTGTTTGCATACTGGCAAATATAAAAAAATAAAGACTGTATTGCTACAGTCTTTATCAATATAATAAGATTAAAATAGTGGTACTAGAAACTTAACAAACCATTGGTTTTAGTAACACCTGCAGCACTTTGTTGCATGTGTTGTTTTTCAGCATCACTTAAATCTATGTTTACAATTTTTTCGATTCCTGATCTACCCAAAACTACAGGAACTCCAATACATAAATCAGTAAGCCCATATTCACCTTCTAAGAGTACAGAACATGGAAATATTTTTTTCTGATCACAAGCAATAGCTTGCACTAAACCAGACACTGCAGCACCTGGAGCATACCAAGCAGAAGTACCCAGTAAACCTGTTAGTGTTGCACCACCTACTTTGGTTGCTTCTCTAACTGCGTCCAAACGCTCTTGAGATATGAACTGTGTTACAGGAACACTATTTCTTGTAGCCAAACGTGTTAAAGGAACCATCCCTTTATCACTATGACCACCAATTACCATTCCATCAACATCACTAATAGGAGCATCTAGTGCCTCTGCTAGACGGTACTTAAAACGAGCACTATCTAAAGCTCCACCCATACCAATAATTCTATTTTTTGGTAATCCTGTTACTTTATGCGCCAAATACGTCATGGTATCCATTGGGTTACTCACCACAATTAAGATAGTATCTGGAGAATGTGCCACCAAACTAGTAGCAACCATTTTTACAATACCTGCATTAATACCAATTAGCTCCTCACGAGTCATACCTGGCTTACGAGGTATACCACTTGTAATAACACAAATATCACTGTTTGCTGTCTTGCTGTAATCATTGGTAGACCCAACAATACGAGTGTCAAAACCATTTAGTGAAGCTGTTTGCATTAGATCCATGGCTTTACCTTCTGCGAATCCTTCTTTAATGTCTAATAAAACGACCTCACTTGCAAAATTTTTAATTGCAATATACTCTGCACAACTAGCACCTACGGCACCTGCACCAACAACTGTTACTTTCATATCTATGTTCCGCGATGGCGGAAATCTTATTTATGGTTTGTGTTTGATATACAAACCGAATTAAACTTAATTTAATGTTTTTTTGAAATTTGATGATTCAAAAATTTCGATGCAAAAATACAACTATAAGTAAGAAATATAAGGAGTTCTTTATAATTTATAATGTATTGATAAATTGGTGTTTATAAACTTCCCTATAGTCACGTTTGACGCCAAATACCAATTATGCATGTGATAATTCACTCCTATATTACCACGCAGCATAGAACTGGTATCCTCTAGGGCAGTAAAGGCATCATTCAAAAGCCCTAATAAAAAATCTCCCTCTCCTCCCATTGTATATGTAAACTGATTTGCAGAAACAGCCAAAGCGCCCACAAACTCAAATTTGTTAATTCTTTTTGAGGCAATCAGCTGCCCCGTAAAAGCATTAGCATCAACAGTCAACGAATTAATAACAGCCAATGCATCTTGATCTGGATCTGTAGAAGTAATCTCAAAACCGTCAAAGAAAATTTTTGAATCAAATAAAGAGTAGACCACTTGCACCGCTACTTGAAGCGCCTGCGTGTCTGGAGTATTACCTAACCAATACTGGCTTATATTATGCTTTATAGCACCTCCAAAGGTTTTGTAACCAGAGGCATCAATTTTCACCTGCGGGACATACTGTAATGTTACCTCTGTTTGCCCCCAAAGGCCAATAGAGCCTTGCAGGTATGGATAATAAAAAACCTGTTGATTTGCACCCTCAAAGGTTTGTAGCTCATAGTCATCACCGCCTAATGTAAAATCATAAAACACACTGGTTTCTCCTCCTAGAGCCGTTGGCACTTGGGCGGTTTGGGCATCTCTAATATCTAGACGAGTAAAGTCTGAATCATTTACTACAAATGATTTTTGAGCATCAGAAACAGGCAAGGCATTTACGTGCATAGACACATCTACCTCATACAAATCTAAACTCTTGGCAGAACTATACCAAGACCCTGTAGATTGATACACCGCAGCCTCTGCTGCTGGAGAGACATATTTATTACTAATTAAAAGCATGTCTACCAAAAAATCTTCTACATCTGTAAGGTATGTATTTTGAGAAGCAGCTATCACCGGAAATAAAAAAATAAAAGCAATACAGTGTATTGCTTTTATTTTTAGAAGATTATTTTTAAGCATCGATATTGGCATATACAGCATTTTTCTCAATAAATTCTCTACGAGGCGGTACCTCATCACCCATAAGCATAGAGAATACTCTATCTGCTTCTGCGCCGCTATCAATAACTACTTGACGTAGGGTTCTAAAGTCTGGATTCATGGTGGTATCCCACAATTGGCTGGCATTCATCTCACCAAGTCCTTTATATCTTTGGATTTTACTACCCTCACCAAATTCCTTCATAAACGTGTCACGCTCTGCATCATTCCAGGCATATTGTTTCTTGGCTCCTTTTTTAACTAAATATAAAGGGGGTGTTGCAATATATACATATCCATTTTCTACCAGTTCTTTCATGTAACGGAAAAAGAACGTAAGTATTAAAGTAGAAATATGACTACCATCCACATCGGCATCACACATAATGACTACTTTATGATATCTTAATTTAGAAAGGTTTAACGCTTTACTATCTTCTTCTGTACCAATGGTTACACCAAGGGCTGTAAATATATTTCGTATTTCTTCATTTTCAAACACTTTATGCTGCATGGCCTTCTCAACATTCAAGATCTTTCCACGCAGGGGTAAAATTGCCTGAAATTTTCTATCACGCCCTTGTTTTGCTGTACCACCTGCAGAGTCTCCCTCGACTAAGAAAACTTCACATTTTTCTGGATCTTGCTCTGAGCAATCACTTAGTTTTCCTGGTAAACCACCACCGCTCATTACGGTTTTACGTTGCACCATCTCTCGAGCCTTACGAGCTGCATGTCTTGCGGTTGCTGCCAGAATTACTTTTTGAACAATCACCTTAGCATCAATAGGGTTTTCTTCTAAATAATTTTCAAGCATTTCAGAAACAGCTTGACTCACAGCAGAGGTTACCTCACGGTTTCCTAATTTTGTTTTGGTTTGCCCTTCAAATTGAGGCTCTCCAACCTTTACAGATATAATAGCTGTTAATCCTTCTCTAAAATCATCTCCAGCAATATCAAACTTTAATTTATCTAACATCCCTGAAGCATCTGCATACTTCTTTAATGTATTTGTTAACCCACGACGGAAACCACTTAAATGTGTTCCTCCTTCATGTGTGTTAATATTATTTACATAAGAATGAAGGTTTTCTGTGTAAGAGGTATTATAAACCATGGCAACTTCCACAGGAATACCATTTTTTCTCCTTCCATAGAGATTACATCGCCAATCAACATCTCACGATTTCCATCTAAAAAACGAATAAATTCTTTTAAACCTTCTTTACTGTGGAAGGTCTCTCCTTTAAAAGTCCCATCTTCTTCTGTAAAACGCTTGATCTTCTAGTGTTATAGTTAGTCCTTTGTTTAGGTAAGAAAGCTCTCTTAAGCGATTTGCTAAGGTGTCATAGTTAAACTCTAATGTTTGTTGAAAAATCTCGTGATCTGGCTTAAAAGTAACCATCGTTCCGCGAAAATCTGTTGTTCCAACAGATTTTACAGGATACATTGATTTTCCGCGCTCATATTCTTGCTCATAAATTTTACCTTCACGATACACTGTTGCTTTTAAAGCACCAGATAAGGCGTTAACAACAGAAACACCTACCCCGTGTAAACCACCAGATACTTTATAAGAATCTTTATCAAACTTACCACCAGCACCAATTTTAGTCATCACAACTTCAAGAGCAGAAACGCCTTCTTTTTTGTGAATATCTACAGGAATACCACGACCATTATCTGTTACAGTAATACTATTATCTTCATTGATCCAAACATTAACGGTATCGCAATATCCGCCCATTGCCTCATCAATAGAATTATCTACTACTTCATAAACCAAATGATGCAATCCTCTAACACCTACATCTCCAATATACATCGATGGACGCATGCGAACATGTTCCATACCCTCTAGGGCCTGGATTTGATCTGCACCATAATTACCTTTATTTTGTTCTTCGCTCATAAATACTTAAATTCAAAATGTTTGTATGACGGCCTTAAAAAAACAGCTAAAAACACCTACTATAATCACCGTGTTTATGCTCCATTTTAACAACCTTAACAAATATAACCAAACCGATAGGAATACCTAGTAATTAGGGAGGCTTTAGCGGCTAAGTTATTAACAAATAATTGTGAAAAACACTTCTGTTTTTTTTATAGAAAACATGTAGTTTGCAATGGTGTTATTCTTAGATAAAAACAAGACATATCTAGTGTAGTTTCCTTGTTTTAAAATGACAAACAAAAACTCAACAAAAATTAAAAAAACAACATGAAAAATTTAAAATCAACAATCCTTTTTTTTGCGCTTGCTTTAATGACGAGTCAACTCACCTTTTCTCAAGAATTTAAAAAACTAGACAAAAGCCCTATGGATGTGGCTTCATTTCCATCTAGCTATAAAATTTCTGCTAAAACTGTAAAAGTAACCTACTCTAGACCACAATTAAAAGGAAGAGCATTATCTAAACTAGCCCCAACCGGTGAGGTTTGGAGGACGGGCGCTAATGAAGCAGCCCAAATTACATTTTACAAGCCAATGATGGCTGGAAAAACACTAATTAAGCCAGGAACCTATTCTTTATTTACAATCCCTGGCCAGAAAGAGTGGACCGTGATTATTAATAGTGAAATTAACCTATGGGGAGCCTACTACTACAACCAAAAATATGATGTAGCTACAATGCAAGCTACAATCACTAAAGGTGAAACAGAAGCGTTCTCTATTGCTTTTACTGAGTGCAGACAACTGGCATGTAGAGATGCACCTAGGATGGGGATCTGTCATTGCCTCCACTACTTTTACCAAAGCTGTAAAGCAAAAAGCTGCACCAAGCTAAACAAAGCCAAGCTAATAAAACAGTAGTACAAATCCAAACCAAAAAAAGCCTAGAATACGTATTCTAGGCTTTTTTTATATATAAAATGTTTTGTTTCTATCTACTATAATTTGGAGACTCTTTGGTAATAGTTACATCGTGGGGGTGGCTCTCATTAATACCACTAGCGGTTATTTTAACAAACCTTCCAGTGTCTTTTAATGTAGCAACATCTTTAGACCCGCAATATCCCATACCAGCTCTTAAACCGCCAATAAACTGTGTCATGCTCTCAAGAAGCTCCCCTTTATAAGGCACACGTCCCTACAATACCCTCAGGTACTAATTTTTTAATATCATCCTCAACATCCTGGAAATATCTGTCTTTGGAACCTTGTCTCATTGCCTCTACAGAACCCATACCGCGGTAGCTCTTAAACTTTCTACCTTCAAAAATAATGGTTTCTCCTGGAGACTCTTTTGTACCTGCAAGTAAAGATCCTAACATAACACAATCTGCACCAGCAGCAATAGCTTTAGGGATATCACCTGTGTAGCGTATACCTCCATCTGCAATAACAGGAACACCAGAGCCTTTAATGGCCGCAGCAACTTCTAGTACCGCAGAAAACTGTGGAAATCCTACACCAGCAACCACACGTGTGGTACAAATTGATCCAGGACCAATACCCACCTTAACGGCATCTGCACCAGCATCAACCAGATACTTTGCAGCCTCTGGAGTTGCTATATTACCCACTACTACCTCTAGGGTTGGAAATCGTTTCTTTCACCTCTTGCAGCACTCGCACCACTCCTTTTGTGTGTCCATGAGCTGTATCTATAACAACAGCATCTACATGAGCGGCTACAAGAGCCTCTGCTCTCTCTACGACATCTGGGGTAACACCAAGAGCGGCAGCAACACGCAACCTACCAAAGGTGTCTTTGTTGGCCGTTGGCTTTAAGGTAAGTTTTGTAATATCTCTAAAGGTAATTAACCCTAAAAGCGTTCCGTCATCTTTCAACAACTGGTAATTTTTCAATTTTATTTTGCTGTAAAATAGCCTCTGCTTCTTGTAATGAAGTTCCTTTGGCAACAGTTACCAAGTTTTCGCAGGTCATGATATCTTCCAGCTTTCTTTCATAGTTTTTTTCAAAACGTAAATCACGATTGGTTACAATACCAATTAACTTTCCTGCCTCATCTATAATTGGAATACCACCAATACGATACTCTCGCATTGTCTTTTGAGCATCGCCAACAGTATTGTGCTTGTTAAGTGTTACAGGATCCTGTATCATACCACTCTCTGCACGCTTTACCTTGCGAACCTCTGCGGCCTGCTGGTCAATAGTCATGTTTTTATGCAAAACACCTATACCTCCTTCTCTTGCAATAGCAATAGCCATAGCGCTTTCTGTAACAGTGTCCATAGCTGCAGAAACGATTGGTACGTTTAAGGTAATGTTTCTAGTAAATTGAGTTTTTATAGAGACCTCTCTAGGTAGAACTTCAGAAAAAGCAGGTACTAAAAGTACATCATCGTAGGTAAGGCCTTCTCCAATAATTTTGTTTTCGTGTGCGGTCATTGCAATCAAGATTAAACGCTGAAAAGACATACAACGTTGTTTGTGTTTAATTGCGTGTAAATATACTATTATTTATTGTGAATTTGATTTCTTAGAATATAAAACACTCCTACAGCTTAAACTGCAATAATCCATAAAAGGTTCTTGGCTGACTTGGGATGATACCAGGGCCTGGATACCCTGTCGCTCTTCTTGTAAAATAATTTGTATTGAGCATGTTATTAATGCCAGATTCAATTTTAAATCTCTTGTAAGTATATGACAGCGAAAATCTAAAATATCATAGGATGGTATTTCACCAATCACACCGCTTTGACTGCTAAAGTCTCTTGGAGAATTTGTGGCGTCAGTAAATTGTTTGGTTAAATAGGTGTATTGAACACTGCTCAAAAAATCACCATAACCAAAACTAATACCTGTTTTTAAATTTACTCTTGGTATAAACTCTACTTGTTTACCTTCTACGTTATTTTCTTGAGATTTTATGTACTGACTCTCTGTAAATGCAAGATTTAAAAATGTATTTAATCTAAAGTTTTCGTTTGACGAGAATGTTTCCCAAACATTCCAATCAACAAAACCCTCAAAACCATAGGTTATGGCATCACCTATATTACCCCTGAAACGTTCATCCTGTATATCACTAACCTCTCTAACGACAACACCTAACCTGTCTTGATAACTAAGGTAGAATAAACCAAAATCATACCTAAGGAAATTTTTAAACTTTCCACGCGCACCCAAATCAAAAGTATACCCTTGCTCATCGGTGATATTTGGATCTATTGTTAATGAAGGATTCGTAATTCTTATGTCACTAAAGGTTACAGATCTATAATTTTGACTCAAATTAGTATATATTTCAGTAGCATGTGAGGCCTTATAACTAGCTCCAACTCCCAATAAAACAAAACTGCGATCAAAACTACGATTATCTGGAATGGTTTGATTTAAAATAGCGTTACCCGCTAAATCGAAAATAATATTTTTATACACTCCTTGACTCTGTGTTTTTATAAAATCAACTCTTACACCTGGTGTTACTGTAAGTTTTTGAGAAAGTTTAAAAATATGCTCGGCAAATAAAGCAACATTTAAGTTTGGAAAAGTAAAATCACTTTGTCTTGAGTACTCAGGAAACTCGATATCTGCAAAATTAAAATCAGCATCTGCTGAAGTGCTCCCAGGCCCTTGACGCTCCTTATTATTTGATTGATAATATTTGGCGCCAATCAATAGCGCTTGCTCTGTCTTAAATAAATTATATCTTGTTAAAAAACGTGCTTCTGCACCCCAGTTTCTAAAATTACCAACAATTAAATCTCTAGGAGCCTCTAAATCATCTACCTGAGACACCCTGTTTTCTCTAAAACCCACAGACTTTCTAGAGGCATCAAGTGCAAATATGTTAATACTAATATCAGTTTTTGATGATATAGCATGCTGTAAAGCAAGGGAGTACAATTTCCAATCTACATCAAACCAATTACGTGTTCGATTGCTAAAATTTGGCTGTTGCTCGAATTGTGCATCTGTTAGACCTCCAGGTTGCTGAGCTAGATAATCTAAAAAACTAAACTCAAAAGACACTTTTGTTTTTTCAGAAAAGCTGTAATCTATATGAGCATATGCATTGTAAGAATCGAACTGAGAATTAGGTCTAAAACCATTGCCTTTCTTGTAGTTAAAATAACTATAATAACCAACCTTCCCGGAGGTACCACTTAGACTATTAAAACTAGTAAACAAATCATTACTGCCTATAGATTGCCTTGAAACTAAACTGATTTTTTTGGAAGTGTCTGGCATTTTTAACTTAAAGTTGATAAGTCCTCCAAATTGAGTTCCATACTGTAAAGATGCTGCACCGCGAACTATTTCTATTTGTTCAATAGCTTCGGCTGGGGGCGTATAATAACTCTCTGGATATCCCAAAACATCTGCTGATATATCATATCCATTTTGACGCGTGTTAAAAGAGGATGTTCTATTTGGATCAAGTCCACGCCCTCCAATATTAAGTTGTAATCCTGCATCATTGTTATCGTAAATGTTTAATCCTACAACTTGACCATAGATCTGTCTAGCAGTTCCACTTGCTAAATTTGCAGTAAGATTATCTAGTACAACTACTTCACTCTTTTTACCAGCATAAATTGCCGTTCCCTCAATATCTCTTAGATTTCGAAGGGCAAAAATTCTTTCTTTACGTTTTGTGATAACAACCTCATTTAGAGTTTCGCCCAACCTAGGAAGCACAATAGTTAGAGAGGTATCTTTTGTTATATCAACAATGGCCTGGACAACTTTATATTCAAAAGAAAAAGCATCAAATGTATAGGTGCCCGCTGGAACATTTTCAAAAGTAAAAACACCTAAGTTGTTTGTAACTGTAGCACTAGATAGAGTTGTGTTATACACCTCTGTAGCTGGGACAGGAGTGTTAGTGTTTTCAGAAATTACAATACCCGTAACTGTATATTGCCCATACATAACGCAATGAAACATCAAAAAAAACAAAACCAAATAATAGCTAACGTGCTTCATAAATTATATGCCTTGAATGGTGTCATTAAATTCTAAAATCCAATCTTTATGCCTAAAGGTATCTTCTAGGTCAAGCAAGTTAACCTCTGGACTTATAAAAGGTTGGCTCAACCTGCCATTAAGGGCCACATAACTTTCCACGTACACTGCTATGTTTTGATGCCCTTGAGACTTAAAATGTGTGCCCAAATAATGAGCATACTCTAAAATAAAATCAGGCTGTGTACTCATTTGTTTTTCTTGAAATGGTGTTAAAAAATCACTGTTATTTACAGCAAATTGACTTCCTGTTTTTGTGTTTTTGATTATAAATTGTGCATATCCTGCTTTTTCCATTAACATAACACGCCAAGAGAAACGATATCCTTCTTCGGTCCAAAATAATTCTTTTGGGTACCATACATATCGCCAGGGCAAAAGTAACTGAACTACTATAAAAAGTCCTACAACATAAGAGGCAATTTTAGCACTCTTTTCTTTTTGTAAATCGTTTACTTTTACTACCCTAAATAACCGTATTTTTTTGAGAAGCCAGGAGAAAAATGAAAGTATGCGCTCATGAAATGTAGCATCAAAAAAGATTAGGGCGCTTACAATCATTATATATGGAAACATCCCTATGGGAAATAGTATACGTGTTAGGACATGAAATATAACTACAAAAATAAATGCAATAGACCGAGTTGGTTTCCATAGCAATAAAAAAGGAATCGCTAAATCGTAAAATGCGCCTCCCCAACTAAAAGCATAATGAATCCAGCTTTGTTGCAAAAGATCACCAAGAAAAGGAATATCATACTTTGAAGGCAACCAAATTTGTAAAGGCATGGCATTTAAAAGCCAATCACTATTTAGCTTAGCAAGGCCCGCAAAAAAATAAACAATACAAAGCAGCAATTTAATACTGTTTATAGACCAAGCAGGGATAGTATTAGCTCGTATATTTTTTAAACGCAGCGCGTCTAAAGAATAATAACAATTGGCAGGTAAAAAAATAAGCAAAAAGCTTAAACAACTAATAAAGTAATAATGGTTGAGATAGGTTGTTTTGTCTAGTAACTCTATGTAAGTGAAACTTAAGAAAAATAGTACTATTGCTAATCTATATCTATAGCCAATAGCTACGGAAAAGGCCGAAACACCACAAATTATAAAAAGAAGATAAGTAAACTGTCCTAGATTTGGTAGCCAATGAAAACCATAGTATGAAAAAGAAAAAATTGGCTCTATATATAGGGTTTCTATCCAACCAAAACTCCAAAAGCGAATAATGCTTGCAAGCATCATAAAACCGAATAATATACGAAAGACCGCCAATGGGGCAGCCTTTGTTTGCTTGGTGATATACCTATTATAGCTTGATTTCATTAATCGCCATCTGCATCAATATAGTTGACATCAATACTCAATGCCTGTAACATATCTACTTTCATTAAAATTACATTACGTTGTAATTCGTCATAAGCCTGTAGCATTTTTGTATTATCGTTTGTAATTTGCTCAATAAAATTATCATCAAGTAGTTCAATTTTAGAGAATGCTACTTGAAATTGATCGTTGATCAAGGTGCTTAAATCACTTCCATTTTTTACTGTATTTAATGCCTCTAAATACGAATTTAAACTAAAGCCGTTTGATGGGAAATCTGCGGTGGCACCTTCTCCATTAAAAAAGCTTACTGTTGCAGAAAGTGCTTGAGTTAACAACAATTTTGAAACAAACTGGTTGTGAAAAGATTCAACGTTTTGTGGTAATGAAGTTTCAGAGAAAACACCTGCTGGTATCCCTACTTTCCCTGCACGAAGTGCTTTTTCATAATAAAATAAAAATGCATTTACAGTCTGGTCTACGGCTCCTGATGCAGAAGAACTTGTGTTTGTAATATAGGTTTCTCTATACCCATTTTCCCAATCAGAAATTACTTCATTGGTAAGTGTTTGCATAGTGGTAACCAAATCCAATAGATACATTGTATAGCTCGATGCATTTTCATCTGTGGTGTATTTATCAAGAGTTTCCTGATCTGTACCTAAACCATAAAGCAAATAATCTAAGGCCGGGAAACCTTGAGAATCTATGGTAGAGGGTAACTCAAGATTCCAAGTGTTGGATGATATATATCCGTCAATCTCACTGGTATTGGTTGGATAAACATTCAGTCTATTTCTATAGTTTAAAGTTTCTGCCCTACCAATTTCAAACATTGACACCTTTTGAAACGCACTGTAAGCAGTTAACCAAGATGCTCTTACTTCTTCTAAACTAGAAGAGCTTGGAGAATCTGCAAAGCTTTGTGAGGTAGTAACTAAAGTGTTTAGTGAGGTGGCAAAGTTATCATAACGAGGTATGATAATATTATCAGCCCAATTTAAAAGCAGTGCACCACGATCATAAGAATCTGTAGGTTGAGAATCTGAGGTGTCATCTTCACCACAAGCACTTACAAAAGCTAAAAAACAAAATAAAACGTAAATAATATTCTTCTTCATATTTAATTTTCTACAAAAATAATCAAAAGCAACTGCTTTCATTTACATAAAAGCAGTTGCTTGATAAACTTTAACAATTAATTAGAACTAGCAGCTTGAGCAACAGTAAAACTAAATCTTGATGCAATTTCGTTAGAAATAGCATCAAGAGTAGCTGGAGTAACACCCCATAATCCATTTGGACCATCATTCATAAGATCTGAAATAAAACCATCTACCTCAGATTTAGTGAAAATAGATGTTCCATTTTCAGTATCTCTGGTAAAACGAAGGCTAGTTAGAAAACCGTACCCCTCAGACAAGTCATGGAATGCAGCACCAAAATCTCCAGACTCAATAGATGATTTACCCGTTTGTAGGTAGTAAACAGCACGAATAGCTATCACTTCAGATATTTTTTGTTGAAGTATTGCTGCTTGCTCATCTCTTACCTGATAATTTTTTGCAACAATAGCTGCACGACCTAATTTAAATGCGTCAAAAATATCTTGCGCAATAGTGTTAAAATCTGGGTCGCTATTAGTTTTTCCAACATATTTATTTAAAAAACTATCATTATCACCAATAGTTGGAAGAGGGTTAGATTGGCTTTCTTCTGGAACACCACCAAATAAATATCCATAAGCTTCATCCCATTTATGCTCCATGGTAGTATAATTATTATCTCCATCTGTAACATCACTGTCATTATTAGAAACATTATCACCACCATCCAAGACAGAAGGGCTTAAGTAATTATTTAAAATCTGGTCTGTTACAAAAGCTCCTATTAGCCCTTTTGCAAATGCTTGATTATATTCTAGACCATTTGCTCCAACATAACGTGTGGATGAGCCATCAGCAATTTGACCTGCAACTCCAGGAGCTGCAACAGTACTCCAGTTGTCGAAAACTTCTGTTGTTTGAATACTGATGTAGTTGTCAAACATTGCTTTAATTTCAGTTGCTTCTGTTGCATTGGCAGAAAAGTAATCTGAAGATGCAGCAGTTTTACTACGCACACTTTTACCAGAGGCATTTAATTCAGGATCAGAAAAATCTTCTGCTCCTTCTTGGTGAGCGAACATTGCTTGTAGTGATTCTTGTGTTTGATCGTCTACACTTTTAAAGGCAGTAATAATTTCTTCTGCCATAAAAATACGTGTAGTTTGACCAGTAAACTTTACCGTAGTCTCATTATTTCTTGTAAAAGTATAATCTGCAGGAGCTTCAACTTGAGTAGGAACGTTTTCAGACTGATTATCATCATCACTTGCACAAGATGTGAAAAGTGAAGCAACAAAAATGGATAGTAATACTAATTTTTTCATGTTATTCTTATTAAGACTTATTATAAATAGTTGATTAATTCAAGCACAAAAATAAAACTGATTTTAGGTTTATGCAAGTTTATTTAGATTAAATTTAAATAAGAATTATCAATAAAGTGTTAATGCATTTATTTACAAGGGGTTATGTTAAAAAAAATAAGTGACTATTTTTTAAAAAAAGATTTAAATACTTATTTGGCTAACTCAAGCATCTGTTTTTGATATTCTATTCGTGAAATTTGAGCCCATTGCAATAAGGTTTCGGTGTCTTGATTAGATAAATCACCATGCAACCAGGTATAAGAATCTAAAGGCATCTCACCCTGCTCTACATACTCTATAAGTTCTTCAAGTTTGTGATCTTTTTTTCTTGCGCTGTATGCATCCCATGCAGAAACATTAAAATGTTTTTTCCCATCTTTAATATGCTCCTCTAACCAATAATTTATTGGGGAAATATTATTATACCAAGGGTAGTTTGTTTGATCGCTATGACAGTCATAACAATTATTTTTAAGAATCATTGCAATTTGTTTTGTGGGAACTGTTTCTTTTTCAAACAAAGACACAGACTGGTATCCGTGGTTGTTTTTATCTGGTTTTATAAACTGTATTACAACTAAAGTTAGTAGTGATAGTATTGAAAAGTATTTTAAATATTTCATGTTTATGTGTTTTTATTACATAAATATTACTTAGAATTATTCTAAAGTAATCTAAAAAATAGTTTTACAAAGTTTTCAGAAATGTAATTACCGCCCTGCGAATATCATAGGCAGGCTCAGACTCTGTTGGGCTATAAATGTTTATGATACCTGGATTTTCTGGCGTTAAAAAAGGAATATCAAAACCCTTCAAAAGGTAATCACTAAAAGCAATGTTATAGGTTTGTGAAGCATCAATAGCCTCATTGTTAATATACCAAACTCCCATTTTTTGATCAAAACCGTAGCGTTGCAAGTACGCTCCTGTTCCTGCCTTGGCAAGTCCAAAATCTAACACCTCTAGAAGAAGAGCTCCAGTAAGTGCTACTTTTAAAACACCTCCACCAAAGGGCAATACCCTAAATATATCTAGACTCACTATATCTCCTTGCAAAACATCATCTAGTCTAAAAGAGCCGCCATTTACAAGTGCTCCATCTACAGGAGTATTAAAACTCTTACTCATAGCCTGGGCTATTAGTACCCCTAAATTGGTTTGCGTACTTCTAGTGGGAGTGTCTGTACCGTCAAGAAAATCTTCAGCTTTATAGATAACTTCATTAGGGTTATCTACAACGGTTTTAATTTCTTGCTCTAAAATAGCATCCCACTTAGAAACCACTTTTTGAACCCTTGGCAAGGAAGGGACTTTATCTGTGATAAGAACTAATTCAGAAGAAATAGCCGATGTTTTTGTAACCAAATCATAGACTAAGGTATGCACATATACAGATTTTGCATTGGCATCTGCCTTAGCAACAGTTGCACCACCTGTAGGCACAAGCATATTATTATGCTCATGACCTCCCATTATAAAATCTATACTAGGTGAGGCTTCTGCCACCTGAATATCTTGAGCTAGTTTGAGATGTGTTAACCCAATAATGATATCACTGCCTGCCATTTTAAGAGTATTCACTGCAGCTTTAGATTCCAATAAATAATCACTATAATACACAAAATCTTTTGGGTTAGAATCTATGGTGACACCAAAAAAACCAATACGCACTTTAGAGGTGGAGTAACTGGAGTATTTGGGGTTACGGGCGTCTACATCATAATAAAGGGTCTCTGGAATTGCAATACTATCCCCTTTTTTAATGCTATGAAACACATCAAGCGAGTCCCCACTTTTTTGAAACACATTGGCAGACACCCAATTAAAATCACTTTCGTTAAGGCGCTGCTGCAGCTCATTTTCTTTAATATCAAACTCATGGTTTCCAAAAGTGGCCAAATCAAAATCCATGGCATTCATCACTTCAATCATTTGGCGTCCTTTTACTCGTTGACCATCAACTTTAAGAGTGCCAAGAAGCGAGGGGTTTAAAAAATCTCCGGCCATTACAAGATAACTATTTGGGAATTGCCTTTTAATAGAATCACTAATATGAGCTACTCTGGCCATCCCTCCATATCTGCCGCCGCCCAGAGGCGCAATTTCATATACATCATTAACCTGTATGAGCTTTACGGTAACAGTGTTTTGTTTTTGGACCTGTGAAACCTTCGTAGTTTTACAACTAGTTACTACTAAAGAAAAAAGACCACACATAAACAACACTCCAAAGAAGGATTTGTGCATGTTATTAAACATTTGTAAACTTTTTGAGGATATAACCTTATTCATTAGGGGTTTTATTTTTTAATGGTAGTTATTAAATAAATCACTTGCGGTATTGTGGGCACTTTCAAAACTCATGGTGCGTATATTAGTTTTCGCCTTTTGAGAGGTAAAGTAACTTAACATTTTTTCTGTGGGCATATTTCCAGTAAGCTCATCTTTTGCCATTGGGCAACCGCCAAAGCCTTGAATTGCACCATCAAATCTTCTACAACCTGCTTTATAAGCAGCATCAACCTTTTCGTGCCAGGCGCTTGGGGTTGTGTGCAGGTGCGCTCCAAACTCAATATTGGGGTATTTAGGAATTAAATTTGAAAACAAATAAGAAATACTCTCTGGAGTTGAGGTCCCTACCGTATCACTTAACGATAAAATAGTAACTCCCATCTGGGATAAGCCTCTGAGCCCACTGACCTACAATGTCAAGATTCCAAGGATCTCCATAAGGATTTCCAAAACCCATAGAAAGATAGGTTACCACTTGTTTGTTTGAAGCAGCAGCTAGCTCTAAAATTTCAGAAAGAGTAGCTATAGATTGTGCAATAGTTTTGTGGGTATTACGCATCTGGAAATTCTCTGAAATAGAAAATGGATAGCCTAAATACGTGATTTCTGGATGTGCTACAGCAGCTTGAGCTCCTCTTACATTAGCAACAATTGCCAGTAACTTGGTCTTGGGTAGAAGACATATCTAGCCCAGATAAAACCTCGGCAGTATCCACCATTTGCGGAATGGCTTTTGGAGACACAAAACTACCAAAATCAATGGTATCAAAGCCGCAACTCAATAGAGATTGAATGTACTGAACTTTTTTGTGGGTGGGTATCCAATCTTTAATACCTTGCATGGCATCTCTTGGACATTCTATAAGTTTCACGTCTTGCATCTTGGTAAAGATAAAAGTAAAATGTGTAGATAACCAAAAGTGATGTATTACTTTTTACTAGAAATTTTAGTTGTCATTTTTTTAATATATTTACCAAAAGAAAAATTCTATGAAAACCCTTGTAAAACCTACCCTTGTATTATTGTTTTTTGTTGCTTTATGCGCCTTGCCATCTCAAGTGACGGCTCAATTAAGCGCAAATACAGCTACTAGTTTTTCAATTACTATTGAAATAGACGGTAACAATACTACCCTAGCATGCAATGGAGGGTGTGATTGGAAAAAAATCACAGTACAAGACAATAGCACACTCATAGGTGTAAATGGTATTGCAAACAATAAAAAAGCCGCTGATGGCTCCGCATTTTTATTTCAGGTTCAAAAAAACACTTCAGGAATCACACTCCAACAAATCCAAGGAACACAATGGACAGCGCCTATAGATATTTCATGCAGCTCTAAATGCACTCTTGTGGTAAACCAATTTGGATTGGCACAGTAACATTACGGTACTAGTATAAAGGCAGCAATTGCTATAAACACCAAAATCTGCAACCACTTTAGAAAGACTCCAGTGTGCTTGTTTTTATTTAAAAAAGAAGAAACACTCCCCCCTAGCAAAGCAATTGTTGCAAAAACAATAAAACTTACCACCATAAAAGTAACCCCTAGAATATAAAATTGACGCACAGTATCTGTTTGTGGTTCCCATAAAAACTGAGGGAATAAGGCAAGAAAAAAGAGCATTACCTTAGGGTTTAATAAATTCATGATTACTCCTTGTTTAAATAATTGACCATAGCTCTTCTTAGGTGCATTTTCTGAAAACTCAAGGGTTGCATCACTCTTAAAAACAGCATAGGCTAGGTATAATAAATACAATGCTCCTAGCACTTTTATGCCAAAAAAAAGAGATGGGTTTGTTGTAATAACTGCAGAAATTCCAAAAGCCAACAAAGTAGTATGAACAATACAGCCGCTTATCAGCCCAGCTGTAATAGCCAGAGCGCTTCTTTTACCGTTTGCTAAAGACTGAGTTAACACATACATATTATCTGGCCCTGGGCTTAGCGCTAAAAGACAGGTAGCAACAACAAACGAAAGAAGGGTTTCTAACATTTTTTTTTGTTATGCGGTTTGAGAAATAATAGCCTTATTAATGTTTTTTATTAAACGAGGTCCTTCGTAGATAAAACCTGTGTAAATCTGCACTAAATCTGCACCTGCATTTATTTTTTCTAAAGCATCTTCTGGACTATGTATCCCTCCTACTCCAATAATTGGAAATGCTTTGTTACTTTGTGTGGACAAGTGTTTTATAACTGCTGTACTTCTGTCTTTAATTGGTTGGCCACTTAAACCTCCATTACCAATTTGTTGTAATTCTTCTTGAGAGATAGAAAGTCCCTCTCTATTTGTAGAGGTATTGCTTGCAATAACACCATCGAGTTTGGTTTGCAAAACAAGTGTCACAATTTCATCTAACTGTGCGGTATTTAAATCTGGGGCTATTTTTAATAAAATTGGTTTTTCAGCTGCAAATTTTTTATTTGCTTGTTGTACTGCCCCTATTAATTCTTCTAGATATTCTTTGTCATTTAATTTGGCATGACTTCCCACATTTGGACAACTTACATTCAAAACAAAGTAATCTACATATGGGTGGAGCGCATTAAAGCAGGTAAGATAATCTTGGGTATAGTGCTCTGGAAGTGTTTGGGTGTTTTTACCTATGTTACCTCCTATTATAAGCTTTCCTTTGTTTTTTTTAAGCTCAATTATAGCTTTATCTAGGCCTTTATTATTAAAGCCCATTCTGTTAATAATACCTTTATCATCTTTGAGACGAAACAATCTCTTTTTAGGATTTCCTTCTTGGCCTAAAGGTGTGGTAGTACCAATTTCAATAAAACCAAAACCAAAATTTGCTAGCTCATTATACAAGACAGCATTTTTATCAAATCCAGCTGCAAGACCTACTGGATTTGAAAATTTCAATCCAAACAATTCTCTCTCTAATGCAGGATGTTTAATTTGGTAAAGACTTCTAAACAAACCTCCAAGACCAATGAGATGTGCCAACTTAATCAAAGAAAAAGTAAAGTAGTGTATCTTTTCTGGATCAAAACTAAAAAGCAAAGGACGTAAAATGGTTTTATACATAGCGAGAAATCTTACTGCAAAAATAAGGTATAAAGTCAATACTAGTTATTGTGAATATGTTTATTTTTAACAAGCGATTTTTTTAAGAAATTTCAAGAACAAACGCCGCATATTATGATAGATAAAAAGCACCTAATAGATAGGTTTATAAGTTACGTTACTGTTGATACAGAAAGTGATCCAACAAGTGAAACCACTCCCAGTACTGCCAAACAATGGGATCTTGCCAATGCTTTAGTTGAAGAACTAAAACATATAGGTTTACAAGATGTTACCATAGATGACAATGCATACATCATGGCCACATTGCCAAGTAATGTGCCACATAAAGTACCAACAATTGGGTTTATATCACATTTTGACACCACTCCAGATTTTACGGGAAAGGATGTAAAGCCTCAAATCATAGAAAATTATGATGGAAAAGATATTGTTTTAAATAAGGCGCAAAACATCATTCTATCTCCCTCCTATTTTGAAGACCTATTATTATACAAAGGGCAAACCCTTATTACCACAGATGGGACTACCTTATTAGGAGCAGATGACAAAGCTGGTATTACTGAAATAGTTAGCGCCATGGAATACCTAGTGCAACACCCAGAGATAAAACATGGAAAGATTCGGGTGGGGTTTACTCCAGATGAAGAAATTGGTCGTGGTGCCCATAAATTTGATGTCGAAAAATTTGGAGCAGATTGGGCCTACACTATGGATGGAAGCCAGGTTGGAGAATTAGAATATGAGAATTTTAATGCCGCCGGCGCACTAGTTTCTATAAAAGGAAAAATAGTACATCCAGGATATGCAAAAGGAAAGATGGTAAACAGCATGTACATAGCTACAGACTACATTAATTCTCTGCCAAGACTTGAAACACCAGAACACACACAAGATAGACAAGGGTTCTTCCATCTATATAGTGTAACTGGAGAAGTAGACAGCACACAACTGCAGTATATCATAAGAGACCATGATAAAGAACACTTTGAGGCTAGAAAAGAAATGATGCTCAAGCTCGCCGATGAATTAAACTCACAATTAGGAGAGCCGTGTGTATCTGTTGAGATTAAAGATCAATACTTTAACATGCGCGAAAAAATAGAGCCCGTAATGCACATTGTTGACATCGCTCAAAAAGCAATGGAACAAGCTGGTATTAAGCCCTTAATAAAACCTATTCGTGGAGGAACAGATGGGTCTCAACTTAGCTTTAAAGGTTTGCCTTGTCCCAACATATTTGCTGGTGGACACAATTTCCATGGAAGGTTTGAATATGTTCCTGTAGAGAGTATACAAAAAGCTATTGAAGTAATTATTAACATTGCGCAACTTGTTGGAGAAGAAAAACAATAACAATGGTATATCAAAAAATGAATACCCATAAAAAAACCTCTAGTACAAACTAGAGGTTTTTTAATAGAATAAATATTGATAATTATTTCTTAGCTACAGTAGTATTTACTTTTGTACTAATCTCCATAGAGATAGAAGAAATTTCAAATTTCATTTTACCTGCACCTGTTTCAATCACACATGTACCGTCATCATTAAGACTTAGTAACTTACCGTGTAATCCACTTTTGGTAACAACTTTATCACCGGCTTTAAGTGCTTCTAGGTACTTTTTTTCTTTCTTTTGTTTTTGTAAACCCGGACGTATTAAAAAGAAATACATCACAACAAATAACAAAAGTAAAGGTAACATTTGGGTTAAATCTCCCATAATAATTTTTCTATTTTATATTATTTTGAAACACCTGGTACAGCTGCTGCTCCCTCTTTAGGGTTTACAAAAGCTTTGATCATAAGTGTTTCTTTTCCTGCTTGTGTATTTGCAGTGATTGTTATGGTTTTGCTAACTTGGTTTTTTCCACTACCATTAAACTTCACTAACATCTCACCTGACTCACCTGGAGCAACTGGTTCTTTTGTGAAAGTTGGTACTGTACAACCACAACTACTTTTTGCGTTTACAACAACTAGATTGCTTTTTCCAGTGTTTGTGTAAGTAAAGATATGCTCTACTGGAGTACCTTGAGTAATCTCACCAAAGTCAAATTGCTTTTCATCAAATGTCATAACTGGAAATTCACCAGTTTTAGAATCACGATCTGCTGCTTGAGTAACATTAGTCTCAACTACGCTATCTGCAGCGTTTTTCTTGCAAGATGTAAATGCAAATAATGCGATTACAGCTATTGCTAAAATTGAATTTTTCATAGTATAAATAATTAAAGATTTTTAAGTGCGGCTAAATTAAGTATTTTTTATAGACTATCGAAGTCCACGCCCAATTTTATTCAACTTTTTAGAAGTCTCAAATTCTTTGACTAGCTTATCTAAAATTCCATTAATAAAAATGCTGCTCTTAGGAGTTGAGTACTCCTTAGCAATTTCTAAATACTCATTAATAGTAGCTCGAACAGGGATAGACGGGAAATGTAAAAACTCAGCAATACCCATTTTTAAGATAATCATATCCATTTCTGCAATACGCTCTTTATCCCAATTAGGAGTTTTACCCTCAATCTCTTGGCTTAACTTTTCATCGTTAAGAACAACTTTAGTAAACAACTGCTTGGCATATTGTTTGTCATCCTGGTTTTTATATAATTCTGGCAAGAGTATGGTGCTAACGTTTTTTTCTGAAATTTTCGCCAACATCTTAGCCAAGGCGGTATTCACTATAGGAAAGTCATCTACCCAAGTAAGTCTTTTATCCTCAATATATTCGTAATACTTGTCACTAGGAGCAATCACTTTTTTGAAAAGACTTACTAGAAAGTCTTGATCTTCTTTGAAGCTTGTATTTTGTTTTAGGATATACTCTTTGTAAAAGTCTTTTGCTCTTAAATCCTTAAGTAGTATGGTTACATACTCACCATCTAGGTCCCAATAGTTGAGCTTTTTATTTTCAATGTAGTTTGAGAGATCTTCATTTTGCTCAATTAAAGCTAACACCTTATTATCTAAAAAGGTAGTGCTGAAATTCTTTTCCTCACTGGTTGCTAAATGTTTTTGCTGAGAAGTTACCAAGAATTTTCTATCCGCTTTTCTCATTTCAACAAGTAGCTGTAAAGACAAAGCGTATAAATCAAGCATTTGGTCTAATGCTGTAAAACAAAAACTTCTCTTGCTTTTCAAGATCTGGGTTATTACTCTGGCGCAGTGCATATATAGATTGCAAAACCTTTACCCGTATGTGTCTTCGTGTTAGCATAGTATGAAAGAACTTAAAAAATTATTGATATTAAAATTTCTGTAACCAGAAATAGTACTAAACTACACTACCTTATATAGTGCAGGGCAAAGATAATACTTTAAAAAAACTGATTAAGCTTTTTCTGCTTTTCTTGCATCAATTCTTGCTTGCGCAATATTTAAAGCAGCCTGATGGGTTGTAATATCCTCAAGTTCAGCCTTATTTAAAATCTCTAAAGTTGTGGTATATATATTTTCTGTTTTGCGAATAATCTCTTGCTTACCGTAGTTTTCAAGTTCTGCGTATACATTAATAATACCACCCGCATTAATTAAAAAATCTGGCGCATACACAATCCCTCTTTCTTTAATAATACAGCATGTTTATTTTCATCTGCTAATTGATTGTTTGCAGCCCCGGCAATTACCTTGGCCTTTAATTGACCAATTGTAGCATCATTTAAAGTAGCTCCTAAAGCGCAAGGTGCATAGATGTCCATCTGCTCGGTATATAGATTAGTACCTGTGTAAATCTCTACACTGTACTTATCTCTTACCTGCTCTAGACGCGCCTGATTGATATCACTAATAAATACTTTTGCACCTTCGTTGCTTAAGTGTTCTACAAGGGCTTCACCAACATTTCCAATTCCTTGAACATATACAACTCTATTTTCAAGATCATCAGTGCCAAAGGCATACTTTGCAGAAGCTTTCATACCCATAAAGGTACCGTATGCTGTAATTGGTGATGGATTTCCGGCGCCACCCTTCTCTTCACTAATACCAGTTACATAAGGTGTTACTGTTCTTACTAAATCCATATCACTAGTAGCCATTCCAACATCTTCTGCCGTTATATACCTACCGCCTAGGCTATGAACAAATTCACCAAATTTTAACATAAGTTCTGGTGTCTTCTGTGTTTTGGCATCTCCAATAATAACAGCTTTTCCCCCACCTAGATTCAAACCTGTAATTGCAGACTTAAAAGACATACCTCTAGAGAGACGCAAAACATCATTTAGAGCATCTTGTTCATTGTTGTATTGCCACATTCTAGTACCTCCAAGAGCAGGTCCTAGGGTCGTGTCATGAATGCCAATTATTGCTTTTAATCCTGTATCTTTGTCATTGCAAAAAACAATTTGCTCATGATCTTGAAAAGATAATTGGCCAAAAACTGGACCCAGATTTTTTATATCTTTAGTTGAAACAACTTCTGTTTTCATAGGTTTTATTTTTTCAAATCCTTAAAAAGGGTACGCGAAAATACTATATTACTGTTCATATATCAAAGACATTAAGCCTAAAATGCGAATTTGTTAATAAAACCTCTTGCTCTGCATGAAAGAACTCCAGTACCTAAATAAGTACCTACACAAATATAGAGGCAGATTATTACTGGGGCTTGTCACCACAGTTATTGCTGCTATTTTCAAATTGGCAATACCAATGAAAGTGGGAGACTCTATAACTATTGTAGAACAAAAGATTAATGGTAAAATTACAGATATTGCAACTGTAGAAAAAGAATTACTTATAAATATTATTTTATTACTAGGAGCAACACTATTGGCGGCAATATTTACTTTTGTGATGCGCCAAACCATTATTGTGGTTTCTAGAAAAGTAGAGTTTGATTTAAAAAACGAAGTATACCAGCACTACCAAAAACTATCTTTAGGCTTTTACAAACAAAACCGTACCGGAGATTTAATGAACCGCATAAGCGAAGATGTTGGTAAGGTAAGAATGTATATTGGTCCTGCCATTATGTATAGTACATCAACCATTACACTGTTTGTGGTAGTTATTAGCTATATGTTTCTCTCAGATCCAGAGCTCACACTTTATGCAATAGCTCCTTTACCTGTGTTGTCTATAATGATTTACAGACTTAGTATTGCCATTCATAAGCGCTCTACCGTGGTGCAAGAATACTTATCTAAACTTACCACATTTACACAAGAGAGTTTTAGTGGTATTGGTGTGATTAAGGCCTATGGTATTGAGCCCAGCACAACGCAAGAATTTGAGAGTCTTTCTCAAGCCAGCAAAGAAAAAAACATAGATTTAACCAAAGTTCAAGCTTTATTTTTTCCTCTAATGATGCTTTTAATTGGGGCGAGCAACATTCTAGTTATCTACATAGGAGGTTCTAAATTTATTAGTGGCGAAATTCAAGATTTTGGAACCATTGTATCTTTTTTAATTTATGTAAATATGCTTACCTGGCCCGTAGCAATTGTAGGATGGGTTACCTCTATGATACAACAAGCTGAGGCTTCTCAAAAAAGAATCAATGAATTTTTAAAAACAGAACCTGCAATTGTTAACACATCAAAAACAGCAACACCCATAAAAGGCAGCATTGCTTTTAAGAACGTAAGTTTTACCTATGATGATACAAACATTCAGGCATTAAAAAACATTTCTTTTACGGTACAGCCCGGAGAAACTATTGCCATTTTAGGTAATACCGGATCTGGAAAATCTACTATTTTAGAACTCATCGCTCGCTTGTATGATACAGCTCCCCAAACACTCTTTATAGACAATACCCCAATCAAAGATCTTAATTTACAAAGTTTGCGCAGTAGTATTGGCTTTGTACCTCAAGATGCTTTTTTATTTAGCGAGAGTATTAGCGAGAATATAAAATTCGGAAAACAAGACGCTACAGACCAACAAGTAATCGCAGCAGCAACCTTAGCGGCAGTGCACAAAAATATTACAGGATTTACAAAAGGCTACCAAACTATATTAGGCGAACGAGGTATCACTTTAAGTGGTGGGCAAAAACAGCGAGTGTCTATAGCCAGAGCCCTTATAAAAGATCCTGCTATTTTATTGTTTGATGACTGCCTATCTGCAGTAGACACAGAAACAGAGGAAGAAATCCTCAGCAATTTACAACGTATTTCTCAAAATAAAACTACCGTTATTGTGAGTCACAGGGTTTCTTCTGCCAAAAATGCTGATAAAATCATAATTTTAGAAGAGGGTCGCGTTATACAGCAAGGTACTCACAATGACTTGCTAAACACACCTGGATACTACAAAGAATTATACTTAAAACAGCGTACCGAAAAAGAAATCTAACTTTAAGTTGCGGCTTTTATTTTTTTTTATGATTTTTGAATAGAAATAAATATCAGAAATTTTTATAATTATGGGCGAGAAATATTCGATGGAGCAAGAAGAAATATTTAGCAAGGTAATGCGTGCTGGAAGACGCACTTATTTTTTTGACGTAAGAGCCACAAAAGCTGGTGACTATTACCTAACCATTACAGAGAGTAAAAAATTCACTAACGATGATGGTTCTTTTCATTACAAAAAACACAAATCTCCATCTTTACAAGGAAGACTTTCATGAGTTTAAAGACAACCTGGAACAAATGATAGATTATGTTATCAAAGAAAAAGGTGAAGAAGTAATTAGTGAGCGTCACCGCAGTGACTACACAAAACAAGAAGACAAACCAGCGCAGAATATCTGAAGATTCAGACCTTAGCGAAGATCAACCTACAAAAACAAACTTTACAGATTTAGACTTTGATGATATATAAACATTAAATAACTATTTATAAATAAAAAACCGACCTAGCATTTTAAGGTCGGTTTTTTTTATCCTCTTTTTTATAGGCTCTAAATGTTGGCGATTTTGTATTTTTACTAGGTAATGAAATAGAAACACCAATGAAAAAATATACCCTTTTAGTAGTAGTACTCTTACTAGGAATCTCAAATAACATAGCACAAGACTATAGCGTAAATCTTGATTATTATCTTCCATCAGATGTTAACTATAATCCAAACATTCCAACTCCCAAAAGCAGTATAGGCCATCAAGTTGGAGACTGGCACATCACTCATGACAAGCTAGTACAATACATGTACACTCTGGCAAGCAGTAGTGATAGAATCACCATAGAAGACAGAGGCACTACCTTTGAAGGCCGCCCACTACTGCTGCTTACCATCACCTCTGCCAACAACCACTTAAACATTGAAACCATTAGACAGCAGCATCTTGAGTTAACTCAAAAAGAACCTAGCACTACAAATATCAATGAGATGCCTATTGTTGTTCAACAAGGTTTTTCTATCCACGGAAATGAACCTAGCGGATCTAACGCAGCTCTGGCAGTAGCCTATTATTTGGCCGCAGCACAAGGACCAGCCATAGACACACTACTTAACAACACCGTTATCTTATTTGATCCATCTTACAACCCAGATGGGCTGCAGCGCTTTGCATATTGGGCCAACACTAATAAAAGCAAAAACATCAATCCAGACCCAAATGATAGAGAATATGATGAGGTATGGCCAGGTGGGCGCACCAATCATTATTGGTTTGACATGAATCGTGATTGGCTGCCAGTACAATTACCAGAAAGCCGAGCTCGTATTGCAACGTTCCATAAATGGATGCCTAATATTTTGACAGACCACCACGAGATGGGAACCAATTCTAGTTTCTTTTTTCAGCCCGGTATTCCATCGAGAACACATCCATTAACACCTCAACAAAATCAAGACTTAACAGGAGAAATTGGCACCTATCACGCAACTGCTTTTGACAAAATTGGCAGCTTTTATTACTCTAAAGAAAGTTTTGATGACTTCTATTACGGAAAAGGATCCACCTTTCCAGATATCAATGGAAGTATCGGTATTTTGTTTGAACAGGCATCCTCCAGAGGTCATGCCCAAGAAAGCGTGAACGGCATCTTAACCTTCCCCTTTACTATTCGCAATCAATTTACAGCAGCACTCTCAACTCTCGAGGCGGCTGTTGCTATGCGTCAAAAAATACTATCCTACCAACAAGAATTTTACCAGCAAGCCTTTAAAGAAGCGGCAAAGGCTGATGCTATAGTGTTTGGAGATGAAAAAGACCCCTCTAAAGCCTATCATCTAGCCGAAATACTAATGCGCCAAAACATCCAGGTACATAAAATAGCCAATGATTTCACCTCAAAGGGGAAGCGCTACACTAAAGAGAGTAGTTATGCCGTGCCAAAAAATCAAAGACAGCACAGGCTTATAAATGCCATGTTTGAAAAAAGAACCAAATTTAAAGACAGTTTGTTTTATGATGTTAGCGCTTGGACACTCCCTTTAGCCTTTAATCTAGATTATAATCAAGACATACCTACTGATAAGGTGGGAGAGAAAATAACAACCTTAACAAAACCAGGTGCCACTGCTCCAAAATATTCGGGGTATGGCTATCTAATGCAATGGCATGATTACTATACGCCCAAAGCCCTTAACATGCTTTTAAAAAAAGGAATACGGGCCAAAGTAGGTATGACTCCCTTTACCAGTCAAGAACAAGGAGTATGACTACGGAACCATATTAATTCCTGTTCAAAATCAAGACCTCTCGCCAAAAGATATAGCAGAGGCTATTGAGGAAATAGTTGCACAAACAGGAGTTACTATAGACCCTGCAAATTCTGGGCAAACTCAAAAAGTAAATTTAGGAAGCAATCAATTCAAAGCACTAAAGCTTCCAAAGGTGGCCATGCTTGTTGGTGATGGTATTAACCCTTATGATGCTGGAGAAATTTGGCACTTGTTTGACCAGCGCTATGACATGCACATCACAAAACTAGACACAAAAAACTTTGGAAGAGTAGATATTAGCAAGTATACAGATATAATAATGCCAGCCACTAGAGGCAATGCTTTAAACAAAGATGCTGCTGAAAAATTAAAAACATGGGTTCAAAACGGCGGGACACTTATTGGCTATAAAAGTGCTGGTAAGTGGCTAGAAAAAAATGAATTCATGAAAATGACATTTAAAAGCAATGAAACCACGGCCACTGATATAAGTTTTGAACAACGATCAAACTACAACGGTGCACAATATATTGGAGGAGCTATTTTCCAAACAACTCTAGACCGCTCCCACCCTATTGCATTTGGATACAAAAACAAAAACCTTCCTGTTTTTAGAAATACCACACTATTTATAGAGGCAGATAAAAACAGCTATAATAACCCTATAAAATATACTGCTAGCCCACTGCTTAGTGGTTATATTTCTTTGCCAAATCTGGAGTTATTAAAAAATACGGTCCCCTTTAAAAAAGCAAACCTTGGGCGTGGAAATGTACTCTATTTTACAGACAATACTAATTTTAGAGCTTTTTGGTACGGTACAAATAAATTATTAATGAACGCTATTTTCTTTGGAGATCATATGTAGTTTGTAAGGTATTATTAAACAGCAATACAATACTCCCCGGCATACTGCAGGGAGTGCTTAATTAAAAAATAAAAAATGATCACAAAAATTATCGTGCTAGGTATTTATGTAGCTATTCTATTTTTAATAGGAATAATTGCCTCTCGAAGAGTAAAGAGTATGAGTGATTATTATTTGGGCGGAAAAAAGATGGGCTTTTGGGCTGTTGCATTTTCTGCCAGAGCAACTGGAGAATCTGGATGGCTTTTAATTGGCCTTACAGGAATGGGTGCCATAGCGGGGTATTCTGGATATTGGGTAGTGGCCGGTGAACTTCTTGGGTTTTTATATCCTGGCAATTTATGGCCAAAAAGTTCAAAAGAATGTCAGACAGCTACAAGTCTATAACCATACCAGATTATCTGCAAAGTCATTTTAAATCCTCTACAAATACCCTAAGGGTAATTGCAGCTTCTGTTCTTGTAGTGTTTGTTGTTATTTACGTAGCATCACAAATGGATGTGACGGGCATCGCTTTTGAGTCTATGCTGGGTATTGATTATCGTATTGGTGTACTTGTTGGCTTTAGTATTGTACTGGTATATATATTTATTGGAGGTTTTGTAGCGGCTGTTTGGTCAGACATGTTTCAAGGTGTTTTGATGTTTTTTGGTTTGGTGTTACTTCCAATAGTGGTTTGGTTCTCTATGGATCATGGAGCTGGAATTACCCAAGGGCTTAATGCTATAGACCCAACCTTAACACAACTCATGGGAAGAAGTGATGATCCATGGATGAACTTATTTACCATACTAGGGTTTTCTATGATTGGGCTTGGTTTTTTAGGCTCACCACAAGTGTATGTTCGTTTTATGTCAATTAAAAGCGAACATGAAATAGACAAAGGAAAATGGGTTGCGCTACTTTTTACGCTCTTAACAGATGCCGCTGCAGTTACCATTGGTATTCTTGCTAGAATTTATTTCACGGAGCAAGGACAAGACCCAGAAACTATATTGGGTACAGGAGGAGAAGATGTGCTAAGCATGATTACCAATGAGTTTTTACCCACCATTTTAGTGGCTATTTTTATTGCTATAGTACTCTCGGCAATTATGTCTACCATTGATTCATTACTCATACTAGCCTCTAGTGCTGTTACGAGAGATTTTTATCAAAAAATATTTAGACCAGATTTAAAAGATGAGGACTTAGCAAATTTCTCAAGAGGGGTCACTATTGTAATGGCGCTAGCCGCACTTGGTATTGCCGTTTTATTATATAATCTATATCCAGACAGGCAAGTTTTCTGGATTATGATTTTTGGTTGGTCTGGTATTGCAGCTACCTTCTGTCCTGTAATTATCCTATCATTATTTTGGAAAGGATACTCAGAAAAAGGTGCGATGGCCTCTATGGTTACTGGTTTTTTGTCTGTAATCTTCTTTAAGTTTGTCGTTTCAGAAATGGAAACAATTGGCCCTTATTTTAAAGAACTAGATGTGTTGGCACCTTCCTTTTTACTTGCAATGATTGTAGGGTATATTTTCTCGAAGATATTTCCGCCGAAATAAATAAAGTAAAAAGTTCTAAAATAAAAAAGAGCCTTCATTTTCATGAAGACTCTTTTTGGGTGGAAGACCGGGTTCGAACCGGCGACCTCTGGTACCACAAACCAGCGCTCTAACCAACTGAGCTACAACCACCATGTAGCGCTCTTTTTAAAGAGTTAGCAAAATCACTTAAGCATTAGATACTTTAGCGGGTGCAAAGATAGAATATTAGAATTCTATCTGCAATTAAAAAAATAAAAAAATTAGGGCTTTTTCTTTATTGAACTAGCCATCAGTTGTTAAGAAATTCTTCTTTGATTTTATATTAAATCAAAAATAGAATCTACACCTATGTAACGCTCTATGGTGAAGCCTTCAGCGGCATGAACTCCAATGAGCCTCCCTAGATTTCTATCACGGTATTCCATGCTATCTGTAGCATTTTTTGAGGCAATAGGAGTCATTGGCTCTTTACTCTTGGCATCAAAGAATTGACTTTCATAGGCGTGCACAGCTTTTAGTTTTATTTCTTGATACCCTGTAATATCTACCACAAAATCTGGAATTAGATCTTTCCATTGTATGTAATGATATACTTGTTTTGGCCTCCAAATATCTTGAATCTCACCATTATCCTTGGTCTCTATCTTTCTTAAGACCACTTAAAAAACAGGCATTACTTGCAAGATCACTTCCTTTTGGATGGTCTATGTGTCTATCATCGGTGGCATTACACAGTACTATTTCTGGCTTGTATTTTCTTAAAAAATGAATCACTTTTAACTGGGACTCTGCATCGTTTTGAAAAAACCCATCTGCTAGGGCTAAATTATGTCTTACTGAAACACCTAAAATTGCAGCAGCGGCAGCTCCTTCCTGGTCTCTAATTTCTGCGCTACCTCGAGTTCCTAACTCACCTCTTGTAAGATCTAAAATACCAACTTTTTTCCCTTTGGCTATTTCTTTGGCAATGGTACCACCGCAACTCATCTCTACATCATCTGGATGTGCGCCTATTGCTAATATATCTAGTTTCATAATAAAGAGTATTAAAATAATTAGTTACTTTTTTTTGTGAGCGCTTCAAAGGCTTGTGTAAAATCTGCAAGTAAGTCTTCCTTTTCTTCGATCCCTACAGAAAAACGAAGCAAACCATCTGCAATTCCTTGATGGGCTCTTTCTTGAGGGCTCAATAAGGCATGGCTTGTATGGGTTGGAGACAAAATTGTAGACTCCACACCTGCTAGGCTCATAGATTGTTTTACTAGTTTTAATTGCTTCATAAATTTGTTAGGATCTAGACTATCAATTAACTCAAAAGACAACATGCCCGAGTATCCTTTCATCTGTTTTTTGGCCAATGCGTGGTCTGGATGGCTTTTTAATCCAGGGTAATATACCTTGGCTACCAATGGATGTTTCTCCAACCATTTGGCCATTTTCTTTGCGTTTTTATTTTGCGCCTTCACGCGTAGTGCCATGGTTTTTAAACTTCTCTCCAAAAGCCAAACGGTATAATCACTTAAACTACCCCCTATGTTTTTTGAAATATTCCAGATAACATCCATGTGTTTAGATGATGCGGCAACAGCTCCTGCACAAATATCACTATGGCCTCCCATGTATTTGGTGGCGCTATGAATCATAATATCAATACCAAAATCTGCAGGGGTTTGATTGATAGCAGATGCAAAAGTGTTATCTATCATAGAGACCAAAGAGTGTTGTTTTGCAAGACGTGCAATAATTTCCAGATCTGTAATTTTCATCAGTGGGTTACTGGGTGTTTCTGCATAAATCACTTTGGTATTTGTTTTAATCGCTTTTGCAAAATCTTTTTCAGTAAAACCATCTGCAAAAGTAAACTCTATACCAAATTTATGAAATTCTTCAACCACAAAATTATAGGTGCCTCCGTACAGGGTTTGAGGCAAAACAACATGGTCTCCTTTATGTAAAAAAGCCAGCAAGCAGTGACTAACTGCCGCCATACCACTACTAAAAATCATTCCTGCTTCACTTTTCTCTAGCGCCGCTATCTTCTTACCTAAGCCTTCTTGGTTTGGCGTATTAAAATACCTCGGGTATCGTTTTACATCCACACCATCATACTGGTAGGAGCTAGACATAAATAAAGGAGAAATAGCACCTTGAAACTGAGTATCTTTAACCTCACCCACATGGGTGCAAATGGTATTGATCCCTAGATTTTTTCTTTTCATAAAACAAAAAAATTAAAGCTCTAAGGTATTAAAACCTTTCAAGGTTTGCTATATTTATAACATGAAATTATTGTTAAAAAACATTGCAATGCTGCTTCAAATTAGACCTCTTACTACACAAAAAGTAAGTGGCCCACAGATGAAAGAGCTTCCCAGACTAGAAAATGCGTGGTTATTGGTAGAGGATGATGTGATTCACAGCTTCGGAAATATGAGCGAAATGCCAAATTTTCAAGACATTAAAACCCTTGATTGTTCTGGGAAAACAGTCTTACCATCTTGGTGTGATAGTCATACACACCTTGTATATGCAGGCAATAGAGAGCAAGAATTTGTGGATAGAATTAATGGGCTCAGTTATCAAGAAATTGCCGCTAGTGGCGGTGGTATTATCAACTCTGCAAAAAAACTACAGGCTACCACCCAAACAGCATTATTTGCCCAGTCTGAAAAAAGACTACAAGAGGTCATACAACAAGGCACGGGAGCAATAGAGATAAAAAGCGGTTATGGACTCACCACACAGGCAGAGATGAAAATGCTACGCGTGGCAAAACAATTAGGAGAAAAATACAACATTACAGTAAAGACAACTTTTCTAGGAGCACACGCTATACCCCCAGAATTCAAAGACAATAAGGATGGCTACCTGGATTTGGTTTGTGGAGAAATGATGGAGAAAATCGCCAGTGAAAACCTAGCAGATTATGTAGATGTTTTCTGTGAGAAAGGATATTTCTCTGTTGCAGACACCAATAGAGTTTTGCAAGCAGGAAAAAAGCAC